>DATAGP010000031.1:0-104351 GCA_036263655.1 Caldimonas sp.
GAGCTCTCCTTCTCTCTGAGCTCTCCTTCTCTCTGAGCTCTCCTTCTCTCTGAGCTCTCCTTCTCTCTGAGCTCTCCTTCTCTCTGAGCTCTCCTTCTCTCTGAGCTCTCCTTCCTTCGGTCGCCTTGGGAAGGGCGGTTACTTGGTCACGTTGCGGCCTGATTCCTGGTTGCCTGGGCCAAGCTCACGATGTCGGGTACCGCACCGCCGCGCGAGTGGATCTCCAAACACGCGGCTGGGGCTGTTCTTTGCGTAGCTTCACCGCACGCCTGCAGACCCACTCCCAAGACCTCAGGAAGACCCAGGAGACGATTTCAAGGTCTGGTCAAGCCCCAGGGTGGCCCAGGAAGTCGCCACGGGCTCCTAGAGGCTTCTGGTTCGTTCTGGCGGAACCTGATCCGAGGCATGCCAGGCAAGATTCCGAAAACAGCGCAAGAGCCGCCGACGTTCGGCACGACCCGACGCAAGTCCGTGTTCTTCCTAGCTGAGAGTCACATTGGCCTTGAGCTGGGGTTCGTACACGATTCATCGTCGAGTGGACCTGGGCTGCCGAAGGTCGGCGGTGATCGCCGGGGTACGGAGATTCCGGAAGTCCAACTGGCGGAACGCGACTAGGAACCCACAGGCACTGGCGGTGGTGAAAACCCCGGCGAGCTCGCCGGAAGCTCAGCAGAGAAGCGGAAGCGGCAGCGCCGAACGTAACGCTGGGGGGCCACGGCCAACAGCCGTATGACCGAACCGACGCAATAAGTGGGGGGCGGTGCGTCGCGCTGGCCACGCTACTCGCACTGAGCTTCTACATCTCCCACTTCAATACGCTCATGGCTCAGCTGTTACCCAACCGCCGCCTCTGGCCTGTACGGAATGACGATCAAGACCGTCCGGATTCGCCGTTGCTGGGCTGCACCGATAGCACTAAGCTCATCAATTTGGAACCAACATGGACGCGACTAAGCCACACTCTCGCTGAGAATCAGATTTGTGGGCTCTCCCGAGCTTACCGATAGACTGGACACGCCGCATGCCCACGCACAAGACCCTAGCCGAGGTCGAATTACTTGCTGGGGAACTCCGCCAGCACTTCGTCGCACCGATGGAGTTGCCCGAACCGAGCACTCGGCTCGGGTTGTCAGAGCGCGCGGGACAACCTGTTAGACAGTTCAAGCATCTACATCAGATGTGTCTTGGTCATGTAGAGAACCTCGCGCTCTCGTCCCAGATCAAGCTGCTGGCGCTGCTGGACGGCTACATCGACTGCGCTACTAAGGGCGCAACGCTGGGACTGTATCTCTTCGCGCGCACCATAGTCGAGCAATGTGCGTTTGCAAACGAGGTTCGCCGCCGCCTGCTAGAGGTCTCGAATAAGCCCGCCGGCAACTGGATGCCAAAAGGTGAAGAGTTCTTCGGGCTGGCCGTACGCTTTCGTTTCGCAACGGGGAACAAGGAGCTTCAGAAGCAGCTTGAGGCTTTAGGATTTCCTCAAAAACTTCTCAAGCCCGTAAACGTGATGAACTGCGTCGCCTCGCTCCTCGCGAATCCTTCCACCGCTGAGCTTGCGCCGTTCTATGACAAGCTTTGCGACTTCGTTCATCACAATGGTCCAAGTCATTACACCGCAAGTTCGGGGTACTTTGTCGGGTCGGCAGCGGTTCATCACTCCAGCGGGGGCGCCGTCCTCACGAAAACTCCTGGTCCTATCTCGCGCTACGAATACCCTGCGGCTAACAAAGCGCAGACGGCGCTGGATGACACGGTCCAGGGGGTTTCACTCGCCGCAAGGGAGTGTCTCAAGCTGACCAGCGAAACACCCAGATCACCATTCCCGACCTCTCAGATTAAGGAGATGACAGGAAATGAACTTGGCATGGTGTTCGTTGGGAACGCGCGTTCCATGTCTACTTAAAACTAGCCTCTACCCCGCTCTCCTGGTCTCGCAGGTGATGTAGGGGATCTTCCCGAGTGCCGTCCGAGGCGCAAGCCCGCAAGACAGGCAACCAGCAACGCATGAGTCAGGCTGGCGCTCTCGTCTACAACGGAGCCGGAAGGGACCTGTAAGGAGGTCTGGACCAGCAGAGACCGCTTCGACACCAAGCCAGTCGCTCTGATCTAGGCCGCGCGGAATACCTTCCTCGTCAGAAAAACTTCGAGATCGGGCCGAGACCGTGGGACCGCTCACGCGCAAGCTTTCCTGAAGAACCGCTCGGTCAGTTTGTCCGTTCTTTGGATGGCTGGAGCCGGCGCTACGGGCACCGTCCTAATGCGGCCCGAACCCCAGAGCAGGCAATCTACCGTCGCTCAGAAACCCACGCGTGCCTAGGAGAGCAACTGCACGGCCTCACAGCAGCTACGCGGCAGAGCCTGAGCAGCGACTTCAAAGCGGATTGCTCGCTCTAGGGTCTGCCGTCGACCAACGTGTCGGGTCCACCCAGTTATCCCAGCCTGACCAAACCAATCGACGGAATAACTGTCGCTATACTGCTCCGTCTGAGCCAATTAACTGCAAGGGCCCCGCGCCGTGACCGGACAGTTTCCTGACGCCGCACCGATCGTGGTGACTAACTGCACCACCCGCAAGCGTGCCTTCGGTCCGCCTGTCGTGCTACCCGCAAAGTCATTTCGGAAGCCTCCGGCGGCCATGGCGGCGGAATGGCTCGGGCTTCTCGATAGGGCGCCCCGCGGAATCACCGCTGAGGATCTCTACCTCGGGCGCGCTTTCGTCGAATCCAAGCGCGTCGCACACGTGCTCAACGCGAGCTTGTATGTTGTATCGGCTGGCCTGGGCCTCGTGCACGGGGCCGAGTTGGTTCCGAACTACGACTTGACCGTCGTCAAAGGCGGCGCGCTAGAGAGGTCGCTTGAAACTGCTGGAGTGCGAGCAAGCAGGTGGTGGTCGCTGCTCACTAGGCGATCGGACGATCTCGGTGTGCTAGGTGGCTTGATCACCCAGTCAGCCGGCCTGGTGATGGTCGCCCTCCCCGCCAGCTACATTTGTATGGTCTGCGAGGACTTGGGTAGGGTCGGCCCTCGTGCGGTGCACAAGCTTCGAATATTCACATCAGAAGCCGGTGCAAGCGAAGTTCCGCGCCACCTCAAGGGATGCGTGCTTCCCTACGACAAGAGGCTTGAAGGGCTAGAGGGGTTCAACGGTACGAGGGCTGAGTTCCCGCAGCGCGCCCTGAGGCATTTCGTCACGTTGCTCGGAGGACAGCATCTTCCCCTAGAGGAAGCACATCGGCGAGTCGAGGCTGCCCTCTCCGGACTGGAGATGCCGGTAATCCCGTTACGGCAGAGGAAGACCGACGCTGAGATCGCGTCAATGCTGCGGATGCAATGGACGTCACAAGGCGGACGATCCACAAGCCTGCACCGGTACCTGAGAGATCAAGCGTTGGTCGCTTGCGAGCAGTCAAGGTTTCGCGTCATCTGGCAGCAGGTTCGGTCCGAATTTCAAGCACGGGAGGGAAGTGCTTGTGCCGCCTAAAAGTAAGAACGCAATCGTCGTCCGAGCACTGCACACAACGCAGGGGGATGGCCTCGACGTCTATGCGTTCTTCATCAAGGGAGGAGACATCGTCAAGGTCGCCGACATCACACGGGTAGAGCGTGACGAGTCTGATGTCCTGAAAGGCTTCCAGCGCCCCGAAATTCGCAATCACGTCAAGGGCATCGTCGACTACCTGAACCAGGGAAATGTTCTGTTCCCCAACGCGATCATCCTGGCGATGTCCCCACAAGTACGCTTCGTCGGCTCACGCGGGACCAAGCCGACGGGCGACGAAGGCATCGCGCAGGCCGGTACGTTGACGATCCCCATCCATCAGGAAGGTAAGCGGGTAGCGTGGATCGTTGATGGGCAGCAACGGTCACTGGCTTTGGCGCAGGTGAGCAAGCTCGAAGTGGCAGTGCCGGTTGTTGGATTCGTCTCGGACAGCCTTGTTGTGCAGCGCGAGCAGTTCATCCTCGTTAACAAGGCGAAGCCGCTGCCGACTCGCCTTATCAATGAACTCTTGCCAGAGACGGGGGAGATCGTCCTGCCCCGCGATCTCAGCGCGCGCAAGGTTCCATCTGAAATTTGCAGTTTGCTGAACCGAGATCCGAAGTCGCCCTTTTTCAAGCTGATTAAGCGTCCATCGGACCGCGGTACCTCTGCCGGTGTGATCACCGACACCGCGGTGATCACGATGATTCGCAACAGCATGAATAACCCTCTTGGCGCGCTATCGCCTTACAAATCGACGGGTCGAGAGGGGGCCGATGTCAATTCGATGTATCGCCTTCTGGTCAACTTCTGGACGGCCGTGAAGATCGTCTTTGCGGACGCGTGGGGAAAAGACCCCCGCCACAGTCGCCTGATGCATTCCGCGGGCATCGAGGCCATGGGCGTTTTGATGGACAAGATCTATGCGCGACTGTCCGGTAGCGACGAGGACAGCAAAGTGGTCGAGCGCGAACTGGAAAAGGTCGCACCCGCTTGCCACTGGACAAAGGGGACATGGGAGTCCTTGGGAATGGCCTGGAATGAGGTGCAGAGCACGCCGCGCGACATCAAGAAACTGCAAGACGCTTTGGTGCGCGCGTATGCGGCAAGTACGCGAAGATGAAATTCCTCTACTCCGATACGCAGGACTATGTGGATCCTGCATACGACTTCATCAACGACCGCACCGGGCCGAGACGCGAGCGCTATTGGACGGACGCCTACGCGCACGAACTGATGAGTCCCATTCCATACGATGGTCTTCTTGTCTCCATGAGCGCGATTCGCCAAGCGAATGGCGTCGCCACCTCGAAAGTCCGCTATTCAACCAAGGAGGAGCAGCGGTTGCTCCGCGATGGCGCCCGCAAGTTCCTACGCTTCGGAGGACCGAAGTTCAAAGACTTGATGCTCATGGGTGACTGTGGGGCTTTCGCCTATGTCGATCACGCCGAGCCCGCGTACAAGCCAGCAGAAGTTGTCGAGTTCTATGCCGAAGCCGGTTTCACTCATGGCGTATCGCCCGACCACATCATCTTCGACTGCGATACCAGTAACCCTCCCGCAAGAGCGGTGAGCAAGGACGTTCGCAAGCGCTTCGAAATCACCCTGGCCAATGCGCGGGAGTTCATAGGACTTGCCGAGAACGCCGACGTGCCCTTCACCCCGATGGGTGCCGTACAAGGCTGGTCCCCCGAAAGCATGGCCGACTCCGCCAGTCGACTCGAACAGATGGGTTACCGGTACTTGGCCGTTGGCGGCTTGGTACCACTCAGGGTTGAAGCCATCAAAAGCGTGTTGTCCGCGATCCGTCAATCGGTGAAGGCTACGACGGACATACACCTTCTTGGCTTCGCTAAAGCCGAGCAAATCGGTGGTTTCACCTCGTTCGGCATCACGAGTTTTGACTCGACCTCGCCGTTGATCCGTGCCTTCAAAGACGCCAAGGCCAACTACTACATGGAGTCTCCGACCGGCGGGCTCGACTACTACACCGCCATCCGAATTCCCCAAGCGATCGAGAACAGCCGGCTGATGCAGGGCGTGAAGCGCGGGATCTTCAGTGCCGAGGATTTGCAGCGACGCGAGCAACGGGCGCTGTCTACATTGCGGGCGTACGACAAGGGAGGTGTATCGGTCGACGACACGTTGGACGCCGTGATGGACTATCACCAATTCCTCCTACGCGGTGACGATGAGGAAACGGTCGATCAGGATAAGTCACTCGCGAAGACTCGGTCACTCATACGTCGAACGATCGAGGACAAGCCCTGGAAACGCTGCGGTTGCGACATCTGCCGCGACGTGGGCATTGAAGTAATCATCTTTCGATCGAGCAACCGTAATAAGCGCCGCGGGTTTCACAACCTGGGCGTGTATCACCGGCATTTAAAGTCCACTTTGGGGAACGCAGCGTGACCATCTATCGCTATACGGCCGTACGAGCTCGCCAGGCACCGGGTCACGACGTTTTTGTCTTCGCCGCGCCTTCAGCGGACGTCTTGAACTTTGCTGAAATCGAGCGCGTCGGTCGTCAGGACGACGGTCGACTGCGGGGGTTCCAGCGCCATCAAATCGCGAGCCACATTAAGGAGATTCGCGACTACCTCTCACGAGAGGACGCGCTTCTTCCGAACGCCGTCATCGTCGCGTTCATCGACCGGGCGAAGATCAAAGACTTCGGCAACGGCGTCGTGGAGGTGGAGATCGATTCGACAGACGGTAAGCCTGGCTTCGTCGTCGACGGTCAGCAGCGACTGACGGCGCTGGCTGGCATTGTGAAGCCTGGCTTTGAGGTGTTCGTCTCTGCCCTCGTGTGCAAGGACTACAACGAACTGCGCCAGCAATTCGTACTCATCAACAACACTCGCCCACTTCCAAAGACATTGATCTATGAACTTTTGCCCAACGTTGAGGGGCTTCCCGAGCGCTTCACTTCGCGCAAGTTCTCTGCACGGATCGTGGACCGACTGAATTTCACCAAGGGCTCAGCTCTGCAGGGAGAGATCCGACAGCATACGAATCCGGCCGGGATGATCAGCGACACCGCGATGCAGAAGTTCATCATGAACTCCGCTTCAGACGGCGCCATCCGCGAGATGTTTCAGTTCGAGGACCGCGAAAACCAGGCTTACCAATTGGTGAACGAGTTCTTTAGCGCGGTGCGAGAGGTTTTTGGCCCTGAATGGACCGGAATGACGCCGCGACTATCGCGACTTCGGCACGGCGCGGGCATCGTCGCCATGGGCTTTGTCATGGATCAGTTGTATTCGGGCGAAGGCGCATTCAAGCAGCACCAGTTCGAGCGAGGTCTTCGCCTTCTGCAACCGCATACAGCATGGACCAGCGGTCAGTGGCCTCTGGACGCATTCGACCATCGCCCGTGGAACGGCATCCAGAACACGCCGAGCGACATCGATCTTCTGACTCGCTATCTCGTCAGTGCTCTCAAGAAGGCACTTCGCAAACCGCGTCGCGTCTCTTACGGATGACATCATGAACTCCCGTGCCCTAGTGCTGTTTTCCGGCGGACAGGATTCCACGACGTGCCTCGCATGGGCGCTTGAGCGCTACCAACACGTGGAGACTGTCGGATTCAACTATGGTCAACGCCACGTGGTCGAGTTGGAGTGCCGTCATAAGGTAATCGACCAAATCCGCTTGCAGTTCCCTTTGTGGACCGCTCGGCTTGGCGAGGACCACTTGCTTGATCTTTCGCTATTGGGGCAGATCAGCGAGACGGCACTAACGCAAGACAAGGCCATAGAGTTTCAGAAAAATGGGTTGCCCAATACGTTTGTTCCTGGGCGAAACCTGCTCTTCTTCACTTTCGCAGCCACGGTTGCCTACCGACGTGGATTGCAAGTCCTGGTCGGCGGGATGTGCGAGACGGACTACTCTGGCTACCCGGACTGCAGGGACAACACTCTGAAGGTCCTCCAGGGTGCACTCAGCCTCGGACTGGACAGCCCCATGGTCATCGAAACGCCGCTCATGTGGATTGACAAGGCAGGCACTTGGCGAATGGCGCATTCGTTGGGTGGCGAACAGTTTGTCGACTTAGTTCAGGAACACACCCATACCTGCTATCTCGGAGATCGGACGGTCCGCCATGCCTGGGGATTCGGCTGCGGAAAGTGCCCCGCTTGCGAACTGCGACGACAGGGCTATGCAGCCTTCCAGCGCACTGAGGAGACCGTATGAAGCCTCTCTGTTTGACAGTTGCCACCGCGGGATTTGAGGCGGCGCGACACGTTGACCTACTTCCGGACGGTCATCGATGTCGCAACGTTCACGGGCATAGCTTTCAGGCTTCTGTATTCACGGAGCTGCGTTCGGATTGGGCGCCCTTCCCTGGAGGTGAAGTCTCGGAGTTGCGTCGGCGCATGGATCGCGTCCTCGCGCCACTCAATTACGCGGATCTGAACGCGACGATCAACCAACCGACTGACGAGAACATTGCGCGATGGATTCGTGCGCGACTTGCGTTGCCAGGCATTGACCGAATCGCCATCCAAAGCACCGCCAACCATGGCGTTGACCTCGATCGCGATGGAATGGCACACGTCTGGCGCCGCTATAAGTTTCAAGCCGCCCATCGGCTTCCGAACGTAGCCCTGGGGCATAAGTGCGGTCGAATGCACGGCCATGGCTTCGAGGTCATCGTGCACGCCAATCAAGACCTTGGTTCACGGCCCCTGAGCATCGACTACGACCATCTTGACGAGATTTGGGCTCCACTAAACATCGAGCTGAACTACAAGTGCCTCAACGAAATCGAAGGCCTTGACAACCCTACGAGCGAGATACTTTCGTCGTGGCTCTGGAAACGCGTGAAGCCCGTGCTTCCGGAGTTGTCTTGGGTCACCGTGTTTGAAACCGGCGCTTGCGGAGCGAACTTTGACGGCGAGAGCTACCGCATCTGGAAAGACTTCACGATGGACAGCGCGGTGCAGTTGAGGCGTGCCCCTCCCGAGGCGCCCGAAAGTGGCGTCCATGGGCACACCTTCAGGTTGCGGCTACACATAGATGCTCCCCTCGATACGCTGATGGGCTGGACAATTGATTTTGGCGATGTCAAGACTCTCTTTGACCCAGTTTTCAAGGCGTTGGACCATCAGCCTCTGCACGAGATTCGAGGGCTGCGAGACACTGACACCGCCAGCGTCGCCGAGTGGATCTACCAGACGACCAAGGCGGATCTTCCTCAACTCGTTCGCGTCGACCTGTTCGAGACCGAGGGCTGCGGTTCGATCGTTGCACAAGACGTCGAGGGGCCGGCGTTGCCGGTGTAGGTGATGACCTATTCAGTCAAAGAAATCTTCTACACGCTGCAAGGCGAAGGCTTACAAGCTGGCCGACCAGCCGTCTTTTGTCGCTTCGCGGGTTGCAATCTTTGGAACGGCAGTGAGCAGGATCGCAAGCGTGCCGTCTGTCAATTCTGCGATACCGATTTCGTGGGAACGGACGGCACCTTCGGCGGAAAGTTTGCTGAAGCAGAGGGGCTTGCGTCGACCGTAGCGTCGCTATGGCCCGCCGGACGGGGTCATCGTTTTGTCGTGTTGACCGGTGGGGAACCAACACTTCAGGTTGATAGGGCTCTTCTGGACGCCCTTCATGTCCATGACTTCGAGATTGCGCTTGAAACCAACGGCACACAACCCGCACCCGATGGGATCGACTGGATTTGCGTGAGTCCGAAGGCGGGAGCACCGTGGATTCAACGCTCGGGCCACGAATTGAAATTGGTCTATCCACAACCCGACCTGATGCCGGACGTCATCGAGGATCTCCCGTTTGATCACTTTCTGCTCCAACCAATGGATGGCTTGCACCGCACAGCCAACACGAAGGCCGCCATCGAGTACTGTCAGTCGAATCCCCGCTGGCGGCTTTCGGTGCAAACGCACAAGGTGTTGGAGATCCGATGAGGCGACCCTCGTGAGGCGTCAGAATAGACACTGGTGTGAATCGTCACTGATCTTCTATCTTCGATGCGGCACACCCCTCATCGTGCGATTGAAAACTGAACGTTGCCTTTTGGTCAGACCATAGTGACGACTTCGAGCACTTTCAGGGTAGGTGTCCGAACGACCAATGCACGGCATCGCCGAAGTCACGCCGTGCTATCGAGCGGCCGCATGGGTGCAGGCCGCTTGTCCGGTGCATGATGGACCCTGGCTCGAGGGGAACGGAGCTCTTTGCAAGTGACTTCGACCGCTGTCTTGCAGCATTCGCGATTGACGTCCAGCTAGGCAAGACTTCATTCTTCGGAAGAAAGGCGCTCCGAGAGGCTGCCAGCAAGTGGTACCTCGACTGCGAAGGCGTCCCCACACTGCTCGGTGGGCGCATCCGGCCCATGGCCCACCAGATTCACGCCGCGCTGAAGGTGATTCGCGATCGTACGCAGCGGTTCCTGCTCGCCGACGAGGTGGGCCTGGGAAAGACGATCGAGGCTGGAATGATCATTCAAGCGCTCTTCCATCATCGACCTGAGATGAGCGTTCTCGTCGTCGCTCCGGGTTCGATGGTGCTTCAGTGGCAGCGCGAGCTTTACCTACGCTTTGGTGCCCGAGTGTTCGCCGTGCTCGATGGGACCGCGCACCCGGCGGAGAGGAAGAGGGTCCTTGGCCTGAAGCGGGTGATCGTGTCAATCACCGCTCTACTCCAAGCGCCAGGCCTCCGTACTGAACTCCAGGACATCAAATGGGAGACGCTTGTAGTCGACGAGGCCCACCACCTTGACGCTCGCCACCCGCTCTACGCCTGGACACGAACTCTCTCGATGGCGGCCGACCATATGTTGGTATTGTCAGCGACACCGTCCAAGCGCGAGGTCTCGGGTCTCGCTGCGCTCCTCGCGCTCGTCTCGCCGCACGACTTCGAGCCCAGTGACACAACTGGCCTCGAGAAGCGGATCGCCGCCCGCGAGGAAATCTGGGCAACCCTCGATCGGGTGATGCAATTGCTGAAGGCGGCATACGCCGACAAAGAGGCGTTCGATGATCCCTCTGTCGTGGCCGTGCTCGTGGACGAATTCGGGAGGGTGTTTCGTGAAGACGAGCGCATCTCGAAGTGGCTGACCGAAGCGACACGATTGGCCTCCAAAAGCGTCGAGTCAGCCCTCAAGCTGGTTGAGCGAGCCCTGGTTCTCGCCCAAGAGCGGTGGCGCGTTGACCACCGCATCATCCGTACTCGAAGGAAAGCGCTCGAATTCTTAGCAGAACCGTTCGCCAGGCGTGAATACCTGGGGGAAGTTGGGTACGAGCCCAGCGCGGGCGAGATGGCAGTAGCAGCCCTGCTTCGAGAACTGCCCGTCCCCAGGGACGAAAGCGAGGCGACGTGGTACGTAGTCCTCGACCGGTTTGCCTCGACGACGCCTGACCTTCTTTTAGCCAAGCTGGTTGCGCGACGGGACGCCTTGAAGCGCGGCTCCGCTGAGGCGGATGGAGACTTCGCAAGAGCGCTCGCAAGCGACCCTGGACCGCAGGAGGAAGAAGCGCTACTTCGCGTTGCAGCCGGGAAATGCCCGCCGCTTCAGAGGGCTGAATTCGACGAGCTGGCGTGGCTGGAGAGTATGGAGTATGCCGCGAACTCCTGGGCCAGACAGGACGGGCAGCATGCCGCCCGTCTGAAGGCTGCAGCGCATTGGTGCCGCACGGCCCTCGCGGACGATCCCTCGCGAAAATTGCTGGTGTTTAGCCAAGAAAACGGGGTTGTGCAGGCGTTTGCGGAACTACTTGAGGACGTTGAGCTTGAGGTCCGCCTCTTTCATCAGGAGATGACGGATGCAGACCGCCAAGACGCGGCTCTAGAGTTTGCCCGGTCACCCGAGGTGCAAGTTCTCGTGTCCGATGAGCTCGGAGGCGAGGGCCTCAACCTTCAGGTCGCTTGGGCGATCCTGCACCTCGATGTCCCAACCTCACCGAGCCGACTCGAGCAGCGAATCGGCCGTCTCGACCGGATCGGCCGCTCGGCTGATCGTCCGGTGCTTTCGGCGGTGATGCTCGGAGGCAGCGATGGCGAGAACTTGAGACAGGTTCTCCATAGGGACGTCTTCCGCGTGTACAAAGAGTCGATCGGTGGCCTCGAGTTCGTGATGCCGCTCCTCCAGCGGGAAGCGAGATCGGGCTTCCTCTGCGGAGAAGCCGAGCGTCAGGCGCTCGTAACGCGGTTGGCCGCCCAGGTTGAGGAAGCCAGGCAACAAGCGGACGGGTGGTTTCACACTGCTATGGACACCACGCGAGCCGACCTTCAAAGGGCCAACGAAATTGCGGAGTACCTAGTTGAGGTACAAAGCGGCGAGCAGTTCGCTCCGGCAGGTTGGCTCAGAGCGCTAGGCGTGGGTGTCGAGCGCGATGCTGGTGACTCCAATTCTCGTATCTCGTGGAACCCTGACCGACTCGAGTCCGCAATCCCCGGAGTCCACACACAGGACGAGTTCCGCGCGACTTGGTCAAGATCATGCGCTCTCAAGGAAGAGCGACGCCAATTCCTTGCGCCCGGCCATCGGTTGATTGACGGGGCCTATCACTTGCTCGACGTGGGAGACATCGGGAGGGCCGCGGGGCTCGACCGCAAACTCGGGCAAGCGGGCAAGAACAAGTTCTTCGCTCTGGCCGTATTTGTTGATGCGCTTCCCGAGACCGCAGCATCCTTGCCGGCCGGGCTCGTAGCCAAGGCTCGCGCAGTCGTGGGTCGCGACTGCAACCTGGCAGTTCTTCGGTATGACGACGTTCGCGGTTCGTGGGTGACCGAAGGGGATCCGGCCTTGGTAGCGCAGTTACGGAAGGCCACGCAGATTGGCGACTTGGACTGGCTGGATCAGAAGCGAAAGATCCTTGAAGTCGATGGGCTCATTGACTCCCTACGGAGAGGGCTCCGTTCAGCTTCGCAGTCGCTCGCTGAGCAGGTGGCCAATATGAACGGAGGCGTCGCAAAAGAACTTGAAGAGGCGTGGGGGGTCGAACTCGCTTACCTGGGCGCGCTCACCGAGTCAGATGACGCGAACGAGAGAGAACGCGCACGGATTGACTGCAACCTTCGTCTCGAAACTATCGACCGTGTCCGGGACGTGAGCCCCCGATTGGATGCCTTAATGATCGTTCGCGGCGTTTGATGACGCTCCACGATGAAGGCCACGCCTGGCTCAAGCGGGCCGCAACTCGGTCGCTTGAGCGGGCGCGGGAGGCCTTACATCCTGCTGACCGCGGGCCCCTCTTACGCGAGGCACTCAGACTCGGAGGACCCATCTCACTTGACGCAAAGGAGTTCAATCTCGCCGCACTCGACTTGGAGCGCTTCGGGATCGTCGCCAGAAGCCAGGAAGAAAGAGTCTGGTCGCTCGCTCTGAGCCGAGGCATTCCAGGAAAGATCCCAGCGGAACTTCGAAGAGATCTCGAGTCGACGCTGTCACCGGATCCTGACCAGAGGCGTCCAGATGATGCTGCGATCCCAGATGCGATCCTCCTTCGACTGACCCCCTTCGGGTCATACCGCAATCCGTCGCAGAAGGCCGCTATCCGCGCGGCACTCCTGATGCCCGCCGCTGCCACCCTCCTCGCGACGTTGGCAACCGGGACAGGGAAGAGCCTGATCTTCCAGTTACGCACGCTCGCCGCTAGGGAGCGGGCTGGCGCAGGCCTGCTTCCAGTCGGCGTCGTGCTTGTTCCCACTGTATCGCTGGCAATCGCCCATGAACACTCGACGCAGGAGTTCGAAGGCTTGAAGGGCTCACGCGCCCTGACAGGGGACATCAAGGGGCCGAGAAGGGACGAGATCCTAGCTGCGTTTCGTCGAGGCGAGGTTCCGCTTCTCTTCATCTCGCCGGAGATGGCACTGGGAGCCGTCGCGGAGTCGCTCATGAGGTTGGCGCGCCCGGCCAATGATCCAGAGCGCCCCACCGCGAGCCGAGGGTTTATCGAGGCCATCTATGTCGACGAGGCCCACATCGTCGCGAGTTGGGGGAAGAGTTTCCGCCCGGATCTGCAGAAGATCCCTGCTCTCGTTCGGCTAGTTCGCGGAGTCAACCCCGAACTCCGGACGATTTTGCTTTCTGCGACCGTCGATAGCACAACGCTGAAGTTGCTCGAGTCGCAGTACGCCGGGCCAGCACTGCGCAACCAGTGGCTTAGGGTGACCGAGTGCGTAGCCCGTTGCGAGTTCGACTTTGTCGAGCACATGTTCGCCAGCCCCGAGGAGCGGGATGCAGGTGTTCTTGCCGTCATAGATGTCCTGCCCCGTCCGGCCCTCATCTATACCACCGAGGTCGAACACGCCGAACAGCTATACCGCAGGCTGACGGAAGACCTCCGTTACAACCGAATTCGGCTCTTCACAGGAGTAACGTCTCCTGACGAGCGACGGGCAATTGTCAAAGACTGGCGCAACGGGAACATCGATGTCGTGGTTGCGACGAGTGCCTTCGGAATGGGCATTGACCAGGGCGAAGTTCGAGCCGTGATTCACGCGTGCGTTCCGGAAGGTGCGGCGAGGTTCTACCAGGAGATCGGGCGAGCGGGGCGAGACGGGCACCAGGCACTTGCCGCATTGCTGTGGTGCCGGGACGATGAGGGACGCGCAGTCTCACTCGCCTCGGGGAAGACACTTACGCTCAAAACGGCCCAGTCGCGATGGCAGGCCATGCTAAGGGGGGTTCGTCAGACCTCGACCGCTGACGAAGACGCCGAGTATCTGATGGACCTGCAAGCCACACCGTTGCACATGTCAGCGATGCACACCGGCGCGAAACACGTCCTTTGGAACAAGTCGTTGCTAGTTCAACTGCAGAGGTTTGGTGCACTGCAAATCGAGGGAGGAGAAGAGGATGCGCTCAAATGGCTCGTTAGATCACATCCTCAGTGGCTCGACATCTGGGACACGTCAACGGCCGACGCCGCGCTGGCCAGCCTGTTTGTGGCTCGGGAAAGCGAGGTAAGCCAAGGTCAGCAGGAGGTCCGTCGCTTTCTCGACATTTGGCGCAAGCGCGACGTCTGCGTCCTGCATGCGGTGTTCGAGGCAGTCGAGGCCGAAAGGCCGTTCGCGGGGAACTGCGGCCGCTGTCCCTTCTGCCGGGAAAACCGACTCACCCCTCATCTGAACGTTCGTCACCGTGGTGGCGACGTCTTGTGGCCTTCGCCTGCGCGACAGCCGCGACAGGGCAGGCTATTGCTCATCGGGCCGGACCGCGCCGACGACATACCAGCCATGGTGTCACGCCTTTGTGCGGATCGGGTGGCTCAGATAGTCGGTCCCACATCGCTTGCTGCCAGAATCGCCTTGGAGTGGTCAAGACTTGAAGCATCGCCAGGTTGGGTCATCGATTGGGAGCGCGTTTTGAACGTCGGTAGCCCGTTCCAGCCGCTAGCCGTCGACACGGCCTTCGTGCTTACAAGTGGCATGGGCAGTTCAATCGACAAAGCTTTCGACTGGGCAGAGTCGTGGCGCAAGGCCGGTGGACCGCTCACATGGTGGGTAGCACCGTCCCAAATCCGTGTTCAAGGCGGCCGTGCACTCGAAGACCTTGCAAGCATCTATCCCCCTGTTGCACTTTGAGTCTCGCCCCCTTGTTTGAAGCTTGATCAATGAAAATACTGGGCCAACCTCAGGTCCGTCCGGACATGGTGTTCTCGCTTCTGCGGCTCATGGATGCGAACGACGGATCAATGAATGCTGACGAGGTGTTCGCGTGGATGGGACCATCAGTAGCAAGTGATGCTACGAGTCCCACAGCGAAGAAGACCATGGAACTTATTGAGCACACTGCGGACGTCGCCCGCTCGCTCGGCTTCATACAAGAGAAGCGATGGGCGCTGGAGCGGCCTGCACCCAGCGACTACATCACGTTTGGGTATGAACTCCATGACGCGTTTCTTGCGACGCAAGAGTGGGACGTCATCGACACCTACGCGTCGCTCATTGTCGAAATCGAACTGCAAGGCGTGAATTGGATGATTGGACTCAGTGCGGCCGATCTCGCCAAACGCCTCGGGGAACGTGTCCAGAAGCCAGCGAGCGACTCACCAAGTCGCCCTAAGGAATCGGCAAACATGAATCCCTCGCGCTGGGCGGCGTGGCGATCATGGGCCACTGCAGCGGGGCTCGGCGTGCCTGGGCCTGCCAACGTGAGCGAGTTTTTCCCGAATCCAGTTCTGCTCGTCGAGAGGGTGGCTAGGAGCCATCCTCAACTTCAGAGCGGTAGCGAACTGACGGCTCCAGAATTCCTTAAAGTCATATCTAAGGAACTTCCTTTCTTAGACAACGGCGCGCGTGCGGTTGTAGCTTGGGAACGCGCAGGCAACGCGCCGCGTATCGGTGGCCCTGTTTCGTTCGTCCTATCGGCCAGCCTTCGCGAACTTCATTACCGCAAGGTTCTCGAACTGCGGTTTGAGGGGGGAGACCGCGCTGGTGCTCGGCAACTGCACAGCGACGGTTCGGAGCTCGAGTCGTTCGCGACCGTTCGGCTCGCAAAGGAGACCGCGTGAGCCGGTTCAAGAACATCGTCTGCTGGGAATCCCAAGAGGCAGAACACTTTGTTCACCGTGAGGCACTCGAAGGAGACGCCGCGGCGTTCTTGGCAGTCCACTTCCCGATTCATGGTTTCCAGTTGGTAATCGGTCGCTTGTCAGAGCCGACCGACGCCGCCTTCCTCACTGCTTTAGACAAGTCACGCCCGCACGCGATTGCACTGGTTGAAGGCGAGCCCGGCTCCGGCAAGTCCCATCTCGTTAAGTGGTTGCAACACAGGTGGCCGAAAAGCGATCACGACAAGGTCGCTCTGGTCCCGCGCAGTGATGGCAGCCTGAGTGGTGCCTTGGAGCGGTTGAGGGCCGAGCTTGGCCCCCTCTATGCAGAACCGCTCGAGGGGATCGGGGCTGCAACCCAGTTGACCGAGGCGGGGCATACAAACCAGTTCATCGGCAATCTAGTCACCGCGGCTCAAGGCTCGAACTACTCGGATGTCCGCCGTCCCAAGCTGGCCGACTGGCTGGACGCCCGCGACGCTTGGCGTGTTCTCAATCACTCCGCGTTGAGGGAACGATGGAGTGCGCCGACGGACATCATCAAGGTAATTCAGGGCGCCGATGGCAATCGGGATCAGGCGGCAGCGGCGTTCACACCTACGCACATTGTGGATCTCGTGGCGATTATCCGCGGTGTCCCGACCGCGGAACGTGCCGTGGGCAGCTTCAAGGCGCAGCGCTTCCTCGTAGATCTTGAGAAGGAAGTTGGTCACATTAGAGATGCAGTAGCCGCGAGCGGAGACGTGGCAAAGCAAGTCGCAGTTCTTGCCGAAACCGCTCCGATCACCACGACGTTTATCGAAGCTCTGAACGCACGGATTGCCGAGGCGCTCCAAGGCACTCTTGGAATCCAGCGGGGCGAACTGCAGCGGAGATTCCTAGAAGTTCGGAAGCTCCTACGCAAAGACGCGAAGCGACTGGTGCTGCTCCTCGAGGACGTGACAAACCTCCAGGGCGTGGATCAGCAACTCATCGAGGCGCTGCTCCCGAATCCGAGTGTCAAAGAGAACCGTGAATTGTGCGACTTGGTCGCGGTTATCGGGGTTACACCTGAATACCAAAGCCAGGTCCTTGAAGCCCTTGGCAACGTTCAGGATCGGCTCAGCTTTCACGTGCGCCTGACTCCAGTCGAGGGAAGTGGCGTCGTCGGCGCTCAATCTCTATTCCTCGGCGACGCGGAGCGACGGCAGCGGTTTGTGGCTTCGTACCTCAACGCGGTAAGGCTGGGGCTTGGGGAGGTACAGAAGTGGGAGAGCGACGGGTCGCTGAAACCCAGGCCCAACGCCTGTGGACGGTGCGTCCACCAAGAGGTTTGCCATTCACGATTCGGGTCGGTCGTGGTTCCGAACGTAGGCGATGGCGTAGGTGAAGCCGTCGGCCTGTATCCGCTCACCGCACCCGCCATCGAACGCTTCTGGGATCGCCTCGAGCATCCACAGCATCTGCGCAGTCTCAAGACGCCGCGCGGCCTTCTTCTGAACGTCGTTTCGGGTGTGCTCGACGACGCTGACTCGCTACGGGATGGTCTGTTTCCGAGCAACAAGGTTGACAGCACCAACCTCCGGCAGGATGGGGTGGGTCCGGACGTCGTCGAGCGCTGTGCCCAACTCGACGATAAACAAGGAGCACGACTGCGAAGGGCCATCCAGTCCTGGGGCGATCTCAATGACGGTCGCAAGGCGCAGTCGAGCAACGAGTGGACCTATTCAGGCATCAAACAGGGGGTCGCGTTCGCGTTCGACTTGGAGTGGCCTAGCGATCTGATTCAGGAGCCCTCGCCGGACGTTGGGCGTAGGGAGCCCACCACCCCGGCGGTAGGCTCCCCCCCGGCCCAAGGGCCCGCACCCACCGTAGGTCTCCCACCGGCCCCCGCCCCAGCCGTGAACGCGCTACCACCTGCTTGGGTGGAGAACGTTCAGGATCTGAATCGCTGGCTAGGAGGTCAGTCGTTGCGGAACACGTCTTCCTGGGAGGCCCTGCTACTTGACGCGGTCCAAGCACTCGATCCCGGCTCCCTGGGGTGCTCTAGAGGCCTTTGGGAGGTGATCATGACGGCCCAGAACGTAACGTTGGCTGGTGCGAAGGAGCGAACGACGCAGTTGACCTTCGCGTTGCAGTGCACACCTACGGCGGTCCGCGGACTTACAGCGATGGCGTGGCTTCGATACGGCCAGCATTTGGCACCCAAGCAGCGCCTTCATCGCTTTGCGGAGGCCGCAATGTTCCAAGGGCTGGTGGCACGTGAGGCGCAAAGGCATGTGACTGCCTGCGAGCAGCGGCTGAGCGAAGACCTCGGCGGTCACCCTGCAGACCTCGCCGTAAAGTCTCTGGTGCTCGTCGGGATGCTGGAGGAGAAGGTTCGACCTACCGACGGGTGGATCAATGCATGGCAAGCATCGTTAAACGCCAAAGAGAGCACATCTCTCGACCGCTGTGGAGAGTGGAAGTCTCTTGCCAGGCATCTGGCTCCCGAGCGTGGCGCACTGACCCAGAATGCCCTGGGACTCATGCGGGTTGGAGCCGGAAAGGCAGGGCCTGGGATGGAGGGGATGGTTGACGGCAGCAGGGTGCTCGCTTCCGTTCGGGAGGCTCTTCATACTCCGGAAAAGTGGAACCGGCGTCGCAAGGAAGTGCTAAAGCGAGACGCGTGGGCAACTGCGCTGCAGGTGGCAGACGAACTCCGGAACCGCTTTGTACCCGCGGTCACCGCCGAGCATGCGGACATCGCAGAGAGATGTACAAGGTTGAATGCTGCAACGGGAGGAAAGGACACAGAGCATTTCCTCTCGGCAGCTGCGAGCGTAATCGACGGATGCCTTAAGGCTCACCCTGACCTCATCTCACAGCCTATACAGCAGAGGTGGCGCACGGCGACAACTCACCTTAGGAATGGACAACTTGGCCCGAACAGTCCTGGGTTACGCGCAGTGGATGACGCAATCTTTCGCTTCGACAATGAGGATGAAGGCGATGATGCCTCGAAGAAGATAGAGGCAGTGCTCTCCGTACCGAAGGCAAAGCTCGTATTGGTGGAGCAGGCCGTGACCGAGGCTGCTAAGGGGGTCATCGAGGCGCACGAGAGGGTGACCGCATGGATGAAGCGCGTCAAGGAAGGGGACAGCGGTACCAGTGAACTGAGCGCAGCGGCCGCCGCTTTCGAAGAAGCGAGCAAGGCGATCGAGGAAGCTCATCGCGGGGGACGTCATTGAAGCCATCAGATGCGCTCGATACCCTACAGACGTGGCTTGGTGACGGATCTCTTGCCGCGGCTGTTAGCGAGCACGAGCTCGGCAGCGAACTGCACGAGGTGCGGGCGTTGCTGCGTAGCGGGAGTGCCGACCTCGCGAGGGTAAAGGCTCTGGGACAAGCCGCGGATTTGATTTCGGATGTAGCGTGGGAGTCCGTCCGGGATCAAGTCAATCGACTAGCAACTGCGGGCCAAGCTTTGAAGGAGGCCAAAACACCAGATGACCTCTACAGCTGGAGGCGTGCCAGCTGGGATTCCGTCAAGGATGCAACTGCCTCCCTTGAGCGAGCCTTGAAGAGTGCCTGGAGAACTAGATGTGAGCAGCCGTTCGGGGATCACGAGCGACTGGGAATGGCGCTCAGTTACCTGCCGGACACGAAGGGCCTGGGCGCCAAGATGATGCAGACAGCACAAGAAGGAAAACAGATCGGAAACTGCTTTCCGCCCTCGCCAGAGCAGAGAGCGAAGCTCACGAAGTTCATCGATCGCGCAGCCCAGGAACGCCAGCAACTGAAGGAGCGTGGCGCGAGCGAGACGATTTCTGGGCTCCTACTTGCTGCTGCTGACAATCGGGCGACTTTGGCCGACCTGACACCCGATGCGATGGAATGGCTCCGTCGGAATAACGTACTCACGCTGTTTGAACTCAAACTGGCGCGCACTCCGGCGCGGTAGCGATCAACGTCACCTCGTGACGAACGCGCCGAATCTCTCCAGCACCGACCTACTTGTTACCGCCTCCGCCAGGTCGTCCGGCATGAGGCCGCTGCCGCTATGGACGCATGCCTGGCAGCCATCCTCACACAGCCGGGCTCCGACGCGGTAGACCAATTCTGCCAGTCGGCCCTCCGGGGCGAGTGTCTCATCGGTAACGGCCTCCTCCTGATTGGCGTACGCAGCGAGTAGTTGCCGAAGCCATGGCGTGTCAGCGCTGCCCGCCTGCGAGCGCTGGACCGCGCCGCTAACCAATTCCCACTCCGTTGGCAGCCGCCCGAATGCAGTCGCAAGGGCCTCGCGAACAACCCGGATTTCACGGTATAGGTCATAGAAGTCAAAGCGCTGCCCGCTAACCTCGTCGGACTGGTAGAGCATTCTGAGAACCGCCTGCATGGCGCCACTGCCCAAGGAGGGATCGAGATCAAGTTCCTGAGCCAGTTCCGCTACCCATGTCGGGTCTCTTGGGTCCTGTTCGCGCCAGCGAGGGTGCTCGCCCGTCATCGAGAACGCCCTGTCGAGAACCCGGTCCGTCTCTGCGTTGGGGCATGCGACGAAGCGCTCGTCGACCCACTTCGCGAGCGCCACCGGCGCGGCCTCAACAAAAGCGCGAGTGGTGCCGTCGCCTCCGCTCGAGCGCTCGCAAACCGTCAACACGTCCTCAGCACCGGAGCCATATTGAAGCGGAAGACGCGCGTGCGACAAGACTCGCTGCTCGTCCCCAAGGCCATGGATGACGAACAATTCCTGCAGTCGGATAAGCATGCTGTGGAGCAAGATGCTCCGCAGGTAGGCTCGGAAGGCGCCTGACTTCTTAACCTCGTCAAACGCCTTGCCGATGGCCTGCATTACGCCCGGCACGTCGAGCCGTTGAAGCACGCGAGCTGCACGCTGTGCCGTGAGAACGGGGTGGAATGCCAATCGGGCTGACCGAGCCTTCTCAAGGGATTCGCGAAACCGGTTTGCATTGCCTCGTTGAGCCGCTCGCGCGAGGTCGGCACGAGTGTCAGGGTCGGCCGCCGCGGCGATGCACAGGTCGGCGAGTTGCCGCGCCTCGTACGTTGTGAGCCCGGCCCCAGATCCACCGGTCATCAGGAGGTATCGAAGAAACTGACCTCGGTGCCACTTGGCGCGGGACTCGTTGCGATCTAGGTCCGCCTCCTCGTCCTTGAGGAAGGCATCGATTCGCGCGGAATCCAGGCGAAAACGGACGCCTTCAGGTTGCATGCCGTACCCGACAAGCGCTGGCGCTCCTTCGGGCCCGGCGGTGAACATCTGCCGGTGCGCGACACGGTCGCGTTTTGGGGTATCGAGGACGATTTCGACGTCGGAACACCAGAACACCTGCGTGGCGCGCAGCCCAGTTGAGCGGTGGCCCGCCACCGCCAGGAACACGTCTACGTTCTCATCCCCGATGCTTGCCAAACTCGGAACCCTGACACGCGACGTGGCTGGAGCGTCGACGCTCACCGTTGCGAAGCCGAGCAAGCGGCTCTGCGTCTTGTGGTGAATGGCTACGGCGTCCGGGAATTGGTTCAGCAGAACAGCACGGCGCTCGTCTGCCTTCCATCCCCACTGGGCCTGCCACGCGGTTCCCTGAAACTTGCCCGCCACCTGTGGACGCAGCGTGAACGGGCGCATGACCTTGCCCGGAATATTTCCACCGAGGGCCGCGACCACGTCCGTGGGAACCAACCCGAGTAGGTCCTCAGCGCTCGCGTTGGGCGCGAGCGAGAAGGACCGCGTCTCGCGCTCTTCGGATGAAGCGAACCCACCCTTAGCGCCGGTCACCGGAATCCAGTGAGCATCGCCAAGCCCCCAACGCCGTGTGATACGGCCCGGCGCACACTCCGCGAGAGCCAGTGCTACGTCCTCGATCGCGGGCTCCCTTCTCCCAGGGACATGCACACGGATCGAAGCCGCATTCGTTGCTTCGAACAGGACCTTGGGATGGTCGCGGAGGGCCGATCGCCAATCCCTCATTGACTGGTTTGGTAAGAGTTCGGGGTCTGCCGATTCCCGGGCATTCGCCCAGAGTTCGGCGACGTCCTCGACTTCAAGATCTGAGTACAACTCCGGCCCGAAAAGGTCCTGAATAAACCGATCGGCGGTCGTCAGAAGGGCCGCATCAAGCGCCGGGTGTGGGCGCCACCCGCACTGGGCGACCGCACGGGATGCGACGTCGACGATCGCCGCCAGAGCCTGGCCGCGGCGAACGAAGACGTTGTCCATGTTCACCGGGACTCGGAAGTCTCTCGGATTCAATAGCCGGTCCGGTTCACGGAAGAAATACGAGTCGCGCGGGGAATACAGGGACAGCGTCACACCCGTGACCGGTCTGTCGTTCGCTCCCCGCCCGGCGCGCCCTTTACGCTGGATGAAGCTTGCGAGATTCGTCGGGGCATAGTGCTGATAGACGAGCGCCATCTCGGGATCGTCATACCCGACTTCAAGCGAAGACGTCGCGAAGAGCACGTCCGCTTCATCGATCAACTTGTCGACATTGCCCGAGGTCGCGGAGAAGACGGGCCGCCGGGCGACTGCTAGAGGTTCACCGGGACGGATAACTCGGCCTCCCGCCGCGCGTTGCTGCAGATCGTTCGCGGCAAACCACCAGCACTCACCGCTGCGAAATCGGGAGCAGGATCTAGGCTCGCCGCAACAGCGCTCGACCAGTCGGCCGGGGTTCTGCGGATCGCGACCGAACGCCCTCGTGCGGAGTTTCGCGAGCCGCTTCTGAACCTCGGCGTCCGTGAAGTCCCCATGAAGGCGCTTCAGCTTATCGATTGAGTCGAGGAATGCGACGCTCCGGAAGCCGCCGTTGGGAGAGGCTCGCCGGCGCATTCCGTGAGCGAGGAGCATGAGTGCCTGGATGGTGGTCGACGCTCCCGCAATATCCTTTCCCCGTGATTCGACCTCGGGTTGGACGAAGTAGAAGTACTCGCGCCCCCGCGGGTTTTCGACACGGTCAGATGGTGCCGGCTGAATTTGCACTACTTCATCGGAGCTCAGACCCGCGAGGCGTCCCCAAACGTCGCGCGGTTCGCCGAGGGTTGCGCTCATGCCAATTGCGATCGTCGCGCTTTCACCGTTGAGTCGACAGCGTCCCAGGAGCCGCCGAAGTGCCCAGCCGACCTGTGCACCGTGTGTGTGGGTGTAAAGGTGAATCTCGTCCGCAAGAACTGCTCGAGGAGGAGAGAACGACGGGAGGTCGCCGAAGAGCGAGGCGTAGTCCGGGTTCTGCATCCACTGGTGGAGGGACTCGGTAACAGTGAGGAATAGTGCGGGAGGGTGGGCGGCAAGCGCCTCCTTGCTACCGACCCACCCCGAGAAACTCCACCCACAAGCGGCACATCTCAACGTGTCAGCGCGTGCAGAGGGATCACCTGGGAAGAGCGTGACTTCCCCATCGCAGTCAGTGCAAGGGAAGAACGGAAAAGCCCAGCCACCACCCGCCTGCGGACGCCACAACTCGGCAGCCTTGTCCTCCGCGTCGTCATAGTTACGCCGCTGCTGCACCCACGACCTAGGAACGTCGCCGCACTGGAGACCGACAGTGACAAATACGTCGCGGAGTTCGTCGCTGAAGAGTTTCGCGTACCTCACTAGGCGGGCGGCCTGATTCACCGCGAGCCGGATGCGAGGGTAGACCAGCACGGCTCGCGCCCCCTCGATGCCCCTGGCCCGATCGAGGCCCGCACCGAACAGGAGCGGCATGCACGCTGCTTCCGTTTTTCCGGAACCCGTATCGGCCGTAATCACGAAGCCGCGCTCGCCGGACTTCGCAAGCCATTCGCCCGAAATGCGTTCCAAGGCCTCCTGCTGGAACCCGGAGACAAGCGGGAACTTGCCGTCCCCTAGTCGGAAGCCCCTCTGCATTGCCGGCAGTAGGGCACGAAGGACACGCTGCGCTTGCGGGTCCTCGTCCCAGGCGCTTGCGAGTTCGTCTACGACCTTTGATAGCGAAATCGAGGGCAGCGGCTTGTACCGAGTCCGCGCCTCGATCTTCAGCGACCGAACGACATACGGGCGGCGGTCCTCGTCCCCGGGCCCGAAGCGTTGCTTAACGAGACGCAGTTCCCTTCCGAGTTCTCCCATTCGGGATCGGATACGGCCGTCACAGAGCAAGACGAACCCATGCTCTTCCAGGCGACGGAGGCTCTCGTCGAACGCCCGAAGCGACCAGTTCGCGACTCCGCCAATTTCCTCTGCCTGGGCCGTCCTTAGAAGATCAAGAGGCGCAAACCAGGACTCAAACACTCCGAGATTGGCATGCCTTATCTCTACATCCTCGAGAAAGTTGAGGAGACGAAAGTCGTCATCCGATAGTTCGGAGAGCGCTACCGGGGGCGGAGGCTTCTCTCGCTCCATCGGTTCAGCAATCGTCACGTTAGGCTTCCCGTCCGCAGCCTGGCCAAGTAGCAATAGTCCCTGCTCCTGCAATCGTCCCAACATTGGCCAGAGCAGATCGTTTCCATCTGGATCGCACCAGCAGAAACGATCGCGGAACCCCCGGCGCTGTCGAGCCCCCTTGTAAAGAACTCCCTCGAACCGGGTGCGAAGCTCCTCGTACACCGCCGACAGGTTCGCCCTAAGAGAAGCGGTGTCTCTCGGGAGCGGCACAAGACCGTCGTCAATGGGGTAGATACGCCAGTAACGCGGATAGTTCTCCCACTGCTCCTCGTTGAGAAGGATGCGGCCTAGTCGAAAGAGGTCACGGTAGGAAGAAAAGGGTACTTCGCGATCAAGCCGCTTGTCCACGTCATAGCTTCTCGCGCTCTCGTACTGCGGGGACTCAGCAGCCAACTTCCGGATCGCTTGCTCGACCTCGGCAAGTTCTGCTGTCAGTTCCGGCGCCGGTTCGTTGTCGACAGCGAGCGCCTCGATGTCCGGCAGCGCGACGGTATCGTCGAAGCGTCGCAGCCGAATCTCGACCCGGATCGGATAACCGAGCCCTTCATGCTCAAACTCGCCGGCGGAACGACTCCCGTAGACGTACTCGCGCAGGATCCTGACCGAGTCGAAGACGTCCTCGTCGGCCGGCAACACACCCAGAATCCGACGCGAGACGACCAGGATGAGCTTCGAGCGCGGGCGCGTGATCGCCACGTTGAAACGCTGAGACGAGAAGAGGAATGGCGCCTCAACGCGTGCGAATTCCGGGTCTGAAACTGAGTATGAGAAGACGACAGCATCGCGCTCTCGGCCCTGGATGCGTTCCACCGTGTCCACGACCGCAGCGTCTTGGGAGCCCTGCAGGCGACGGCGGATTTCGGCGTTGTGGGCTCGATGGGGTGTGACAACGGCAAGTCCGTCCGTCCAGAGTCTGTCGCCGTATGGTGCCCCTCCCGGATCTCGCAGACGTTCTGCAAGCGCTCTGACAACGTCGTTGACGACTTCGCTCTCAAAGGCACTCCGGGTGGCCGTCGGCGGGCCGTCGTGGAGGATGATGCAGACGGGGTGCTCCGGATCGAGCGCGGCCACGAGCCAACCCGGAATCCCGTCTCTCCAGCCTGATCGAAGTTGCAACCGACGCTCTGGCACCGCGGACTCGAACCTCTGGTCGTAGAAGAGTCTTGCGGGCTCGGCAGCAAGCACGCGGTTCAGCCGGAATGTCTCGGTTAGGCCGTACTCCGCCACGCCCCCAGATCGAAGGAAGTCGTACAAGGAGCCCCCAAGCTTCCGATCGTCGACCTCCCATTCCTCCAAGCTGCCTATGGGCGAAAGCTGGCGATCATCTCCTGCGACGATGACCCGCCCAGAGTCCCGCAGTGGCGCGAGCGCCATGAGCCCTTGCGCAACTTTCAACTGCGAAGCCTCGTCGATGCACACGACGTCGAAGACATCGGCGTCATCGCACGGGAGTCCACCGTGCCAGCCTCTATTCAGTGCCTTTGAAGACGACCACGTCGTCATCCCCACCACGCAACAGGCATCGTTCAGAAAGTCCTGAAGCGACTCGAGCGCGATCATCTCGACGCCAGTCGGCACGTCGTCGGGCCGTGGCCCTGCGAAGGCGATTGGTATTTGCTGGCCAGCTATAGCGCCCCGTGCTGCTATCGCGCTCAGCAGATTGGAGATCGCTTCCCGCGTAAACGCCGTCACGAGCACGCGGCACGTCCGCCCAGCCCGTCGGCAAGCCAGCACGTACCCCACGATCATCCACGCCAGCGTCGCCGTCTTCCCTGTGCCAGGGGGACCGAGGAGCATGGCGCAACGCTTGTCAGCGAAGCCCTCTATGGCACTGCTTTGGGCCGGTCGCAACTGCGACGCCCAGGCGACGCCGCGGGCCGAGGCCCGCTTGGTGACTGGCTCAACGATCTCCCGCAAGGCGGACGACCACACAGTGCGGTCCAAGTCAGAGACATTCGGGTCCAGCGCCGCGGGGTGGGCCAGGAACGATCGGACGGCTTCAGGCCTCACCGGAGTCCCCGTCCACATGGCGAAGGAAGCCGACAAGCCGCTCGGAGGTTACGTCAAAGTGGCCCCGGTCAAGGACCCACTCCGCTCCCTGCAGACGATGCAAGAGATCCTGAAAGTCCTGCGAGTCGAAGCCCTCGTCGGAGATCGTCAGGAACAGGTTCTCGGGAGGCCGGTCCGGATCGACCGTCCACTCGACTCGGAAGTTTGGCCAGCGGGACCGATCCAAAACACGATCCGGATGCCCGTCGGTTAGCAGGAGCATTCGGTCGGTCGGTCGAACATTGGCGTCCAGACTCTGGGGTGCAACTCGAAAGAGCAACCACTTGCCTCCATGCGGGCTAGACCCCCACTTTTGGAGACGAAGCCCGGCGATACAGGCTTGCCGCGCAATGCGCCGGTCAGTTGGTTGGGCGAGCGTATGAAGCGTCGCAACCAGTGCGCCGTAACTCTCGAGGAGCGCTTGTGCACGCAGCACTTCAAGGCTGCGAAACCCCAGCGGCGCTACCGTGGCCTGGAGTTGGAATGGCGCCTTGTTGAGGCGGAGGAATCGATCAGCAGGATTAAGCGACGAATTCGTCGCTTCGAGCCAGTCGATCAGCCCTTCCATGGAATCTAGTCGACGGCATACGTCGTCACGAACGACCTCCCGGGAGACGGTCCCCGCTTCCAGTTCGCGACAGACATCGAGCGCGAGTCGTGAGGAGAAAGGTCTCTCGAAGCGGACCTCGGGCTCGTACGGTTTAGCCGGTGCAGGATTCGTCATGCTTAAGGCTCGTCCTACGCGTCGGAGATCGTAAGAGACCTTCGCCGGCAACGCATAGACATCTTCCAAGACGGTACGGATAGCGGAAGCCGGCAAATGGTGCAGCCCTCGATACTCTGGCTCCGGCAAAACCCCCTCAGGCGGGAACATGCGGATGAAGTCGAGTAGCCCAGTCAGCAACGAAGGATGATCGAGGTTGCGTCCAAGAGCCTCAGCCAAGTCCAGGGCCTCGGCAGGTTCGTAGACGAAGAGATGGAGGATTTTTGTCGCTCCCTCCGCGTTCTCACTATGAACTCGATCGAGGACGTTCCAGACGAGTTGGAGCGCTGAAAAGACCGCCCCCGCTTCCGTCTCGGCAGAGGCAATCGTCTCGATCACCTCGGAGATCTTGCCATCCTCCACCACCCGAGCACCGATGGCAGCCAAACGAGAGGCCATTGGATCTCGATCAACCACTAACAAGACCTTGACGTGCGTCGTGGCGGGCATCCGTAGCGTCACGCGCCCCGCAATTCGCTGCGGCACTTCCGTCGCGATAGCACGGGCGCGCGCCATCAGATCAGCGCCCCGCTTCGACAAGGTCCAGTCAGATACTCCCCTAAGGATCTCGCCTTCCCGGTCGAGGAAGTTGCGCACCGTACGAATGCCCCGCCGGTGGAGGTCGGACTTCGATTGCTGCGTGAGGCCCGGAATTGCACTGAGATCAAGCGCCTCTGGTGGAAGACCATCCCGGATGGCCTTCCCGCAGTGGTCCAAATACTTGCACCCCTCGCATTTGAAATAGATGTGAAAACGGGTCGTGTCCTGCCGAGATTCCACCCGTGCACGGGCGGCCTCTGCGAGTTCGTGGGATGCCCAGTCCTGGATAAGGGACTCGTAGCTGCGAAGCCGGAACTCGGATCGCTCCCACGTGACCCCTGGCGCGGTAGGCACACGTTGGCGGTGCCAGATTTCCCCAATCGGGTCGATCTCGGCCTTGAGTCCGTTCTCGGCGATGACCCCTCGCAGCATCCAGGCGTACCACGCGACCTGAGCCTTGTGGAAAGCCAGGGCGTCATGCGTCGACTTGATGTCGACTATGCGTAGGATCCGCTGGCCGTTCTCCTGGCGGGCAAGAATAAGGTCGATGACACCACGCCGGAACTTGACGTCTACCTCCTCCAGCCGAAGGTACGAGTGCAGTGCACTCGTACCCCGCAGCACTAGTTGGTACGCAGCCGTCGACGGTAGGTCTCCCCGAAGGAACGCTAGCGATGCCTCGTCACTCAGGAAGTCGTGACCCGGTGCCGGGCCCAAGAGGTTGACATCCCCGTGCCGGCGGTAGGCCGCTACCACTTCCCTCTCGTATTCGTCTCCGAACTCCGCCCACGGCGCGGGAAGTGGACGTTCTGCGACAGGGATTGCCCTAAGTTCGGACGGATCCATGCACTCGTAGACGAACTTGCGCTCACATCGGTACTGGAACCAGCCTTTGACGCTTGACGCAGAAACTTGAAGTGGCATTCCGGCAAGACTACATCGTTCTGGTTGCTCCTGGACATCAGTAGCGCCGTCACCGAGCGAGGTCGATTCACCGGCAAGATTGCGCCATCCAGCCCGGTTGCGTGGTCCGCTGCCGGCGGAACGCGACCAGACGTTAGATGGCTACCTGCCCTCTACGCACCCCAGAAGACCGCACACGAAGCGCTGGATCGGTCATCGCCACTGGGATCCTGCCGCGTGTTGGCCAACGTTTGACATAACCGGAGGCCGCAGCAGGCGCAGCCTGCTAGAAGGCGTCCCTCGATCCAGGTGCTAGGTGATAGCGCCACCTGCATTTCCGAACCAGACAGATGGCTCGGCGCGCCGAACGTCTCGAGTCTTGGGCAGGAGAAGTACGATGAGTTCGAAGACAGCGTCTCGAAGAAGTGTTCGATGCTTCGTTCCGGCGTTCTTCAGTGACACCTTGACCCCCGGGTTGGACTCGCGAGAGATCAGTTCCCTCCGAATTACTTCGCGCCGCCTGGCGAAATGAAGACCTTTGAGGCAACCTTTGGCGCGCTCGTCTTCGAGTGACGCGACGGAATAGTTGTGAGCGAAAAGGTTCCGGACCTTGGCGATGGTCTTGAGATCGTCTCGCTGTTCCGCGCTGATTAATCCTAGGCAGTACGCTAGCTGGTAGCGGGCGCCGTTCGCCCCAATCGGGCGGTCCGGGGCAAGGAGCCGATCGGCTTCTTCTTCATCGTCTATGAACGCTGCGCGAAGTAGTTGTTCCAGGATGGAATCGAGGTATGACGCGCCGATGACGGCGAGTGCACGATCTTCGGCGCTGCGGAATTCTGCATCGATGGAACGGAGGATCGCGACCCCCAAATCCTCTGCCCCGATGGCCTTCGGTGTTTTCATCTTCGCCAAGCGACAACCTTTCTCGTCAACGCTAAGAGGTACGTTTCGCCTGCTTCTTTCGATTCATCGCTGCGCTCGACCGACTTGGCGAACTCGTACTGCTATCAACCTTCTTTCGAGCCGCTGCACGAGCCGCCGGAACCGCCTGACCTTTTGCGGCTCTTCCTCGCCGAACCTGGCCGCCGTTGCCTCGCTCGACCTCCTCCAGGCGCGCTTCCCATCGCTTCAATTCGATTTCCCTCAAGTCGAGTTCGACCTGCTTACGATGCATGTTCCGTTCGAGTTCGAGCGTTCGCCGCTCAAAGGCCAGTTCGCGACGCTCGACTTCCGCCTGCCGAGTTGGAACAAGGTACCCCGCTGCGGGCTTGGCGACGGTCTTCGCCACCTCGCCGACGATCTCCCAGGCAACCTGTCTTTTTTGCTGCCTATTAGCCTGCCAGCGCTCAAGAAAGCCAAGAACCGTGGCCAAGAGCCACTTGATGATGGGCGGACCTGCGGTCCGTACGACGGGTAGAAGGGACGGCATCGGTACCTCGGGCCGGTGGGAGCAGGTCCTAGGGTATAGCGGCAGCCATATGGCGTCCGCTCATCTGCGTGTGGAAATCGGCGACTCGGAGGCCGGGCGTTTGGTAGGAGTAGGGGTTGCCATCTGAGACTTCGCCGATGTGAGGACCGCGCCCTCTGGTACAGAGGCTCCTGTATCGTACAAACCAAGAAAAACGGGTTAGACGCCGAAGCATCTAACCCGTTGAGCCAGAACGGAAATTCTGGTGCGGCTGGCAGGATTCGAACCCACGACCCCTTGGTTCGTAGCCAAGTACTCTATCCAACTGAGCTACAGCCGCTGAGCCGCAAATTATAGCAGCGGCCCCTTCAGCTCAGGCGTGCGGCGGCCTCGAACGCCTGCGCCGCGCGCTCGCGGTCACCGTCCTGGCGAGCCAGCTCGGCGAGCGCGATCCAGGCCTTGCGGCGCGCCGACAGGCCGAGCCCCGTGTCCGCCGCAGCATGCTCGAGGAGCGCGCGCGCCTTGCCCCACAGCCCGCGCTCGGCCAGGGCCTGGCCGGTGGCGAGGGAGACGGCGCCGTCGCGCGGCATGGCGTTTGACGCCGACTCGAGCCGAGGCAGCCATTCGGCGCCCATGCCCGCCACCGCGCCGGCGAGCGCCTCGGCGACGCAATGGCGCTCCTCGGCGCCGAGTTCCGTGATGCGGTCCCACAAGGGGCGCAGCCAGGCCCGCGCGTCCTCGGGCGCGCCGAGCGACACGGCCCGGTGCGCGGCGCGTGCAGCGACGAAGGGATCGCGCCGATCGGCGGCGTCGAACGAGAGCCAGAGCCGACGCAGCTGGTCCAGGTCGTGCACGGTCTCGAGCGACTCGAAGGCGAGCGAGCGCAACAAGCCCTCGGCCGCGATCGGCGAGAAGGCCTGGTGCTTGACGAGCAGGCGCGCCGTCTTGAGGGCCTCCTGCGGCTGCCGGCCGAGGCGCGCCGCCTGCAGCTTCAGGCGCAGGGCCGAGGTTCGCCGCGCGACACCGAGCGGCAGCTCGTTGAGCAGCTGCGTGGCACGCGCCGCGTCGCGGTCGTCGAGGGCCCATTCGGCGGCCAGCAGGCGGGCGCCCTCGCCGGCCGATCGAGCGGCGGCGCTGCGCTGCGACAGGTCCAGCGCACGCGCCAGCTCCTGGTCGCGGACGGCGCGGTTCTGCAGCCGATGCGCGCTGCCGGCGGCGAGTAGGTGGCCCAGCACGGTGAACTCGTTGTCCTGCGCGAGGTCCGGTGTCTCGAGCTGGATCGCCAGGGCCCGCTGCGCCGCCTTCTGCGCGCGTGCGTAGCGGCCGCCGAAATACTGCGCCAGCGCTTCGCGCAGCGCCGCCTGGCCATTGCGATCGCGTCGCGCGAGGCGCCACTCGCGCGCCCGCTTCGGCAGCCCGGTGAGCGAGCTCACCCCCTGGATGACGCCGACGGCGAGGAAGCAGGCGCCGATCAGCAGGAGCAGGAACAGGTTCAGCGACAGGTCGAGGCGCCATGCGCCCCAGTAGAAGCTCGCCAGGCCGTCGTTCGTGCCGAAGGTCGTCGCCGCGACGACGGCCACCGCGAAGAGCAGGACGAACCAGATCGCGAGCCGCATGCTCAGCGCGTGGTGCGTGAGCCGCCGGCAGCGGCCAGCGCCGCGAAGGTGTCGTCGGCGCGCAGCACGCCGGCCTGCCGCGCCTGCGTCGACACCTGGCGAAGCAGCTCGGTCGCGTTCTGGGTGCGCTTGGAGGAGCGGTCGAAGTAGCGCTCGATCGCGCCGGCGACCCATCGCAGGTCGCTCTGCGCCGAGTCGTTCTGCCGCGCCAGCAGGGCCAGGCGAGCATTCAGCAGCCGGAGCTTGAGGTTCTCGCGCAGGAAGAAGGCCTGGTCTGGCGCGACCAGCATCGCCTCGGGCTGGTCGATGCGGGTGATGCGGATCAGGGCGCGCGCTTCCGACCAGATGCTGTCGGCGATGAGGCGTCCGAGCCGGTCGAGCTCGCGCGGCAGCCACACGCCGGTCGGCTCGCTCGCCGCCTGCGCCGACGACGCGGCGGCCTGCGGAGCGCTCGCCGCCGACTCCGTCGCACGCATGCGCGCCGCATCGCGACGCGGCGCCAGCTCGGAGAGCAGGGGCAGCTCGTCGATCATGCGCACCGCCTCGTCGAGCTTGATCGACAGCGTCGCGACGTCGGCGACGCTGGTCGCCTTCGCGCGCTCGAGATCGCGGGCGATGGCACGACGGACCGGCTCCAGCCGCGGCTGGTTGGCACGCAGCAGCCGCTCTTCGCCCTGCTTCAGCGCGGCGACCAGCGGCTCGGCGCTGCCCGTCAACGCGGCTTGCTGCATGGCCGCGCGCAGGTCGGCCTCGATGTCGGCGACGAGGTTGTCGTCGCGCGAGCGGGCCACCGACTGGATCAGCTCCTCGAGCTGGCTGCGCTGCAGGGACACCTCGTTGAGGCGGGCTTCGAGCAGCGTCGCCTTGGCGACCGCGTCGCGCGCGCTCTCCTGCGCCTGCCGGGCGAGCAGGTTCGCCTCGGTGACGAGCTGGCTGCTTTCCTGGTGCCGGCGCACCAGCTCGCGCTCGCTGCTGCGCACGCGCTGCTCGGCGCGCCACGCGAACACCAGCGCGGTGATGGCGACCAGCGCCAGCAGGAGGACCGTCAGGATGCCCCATCGGACGGCCGCGCTGCGGCCCGCGGCGGGCCGTGCGGGTGCCGGCGTGAAGGCGATGTCCCCGGTTGCTGCGGCGGGCGGAGGGGCGTCGTTCACGGTCGCATCGATTGTAGGCAGGCGACCACCGCATCGAGCCCGGAACCGGCCTCGACGACGCAGCCGAAGCCGGCCTGGCGAGCCCGCGAGGCGATGCGCGGATGCGAGGCGATCGCGCGTGCTGCAGCCCAGCGGCCGGAGCCGGCCAGCTGCTCGAGATGGCCGATCGCCTGCGAGCTGCTGAACAGCCAGGCGACGTCGTCGGCGCGCACCAGCGCGTCGAGCGCTGCGCGCCCGTCGGCATCGAGAGACGGCACGGCGCGCGCGTAGGCGTCGATGCGGTCGACGCTGGCTCGCGCCTCGAGCAGGCGCTCGGTCAGCCAGTCGCGTCCGCCGCCGCCGCGCACGACGAGAACGCGTGCGCCGGTCCAGTCGCGATCGCGCAGTCGCTGCCAGAGGGATTCGGAGTCGAACTGGCGCGCGTCGCTGGCGGGCGCGACGATCGCGGCGGCATCGATGCCGGCATCGCGCAGGGCCTGCGCCGTGCCGGCGCCCGGCGCCGCGGCGGCGAGCGATGCCGGCCAGGTCGAGCCCGTCGGCCGCGCGGCGAAGAAGTGCAGGACGGCATTCGGGCTCACGAACACGACCAGGCTGCGCTCGGGCAAGCCGTGCCACGCAGCGACGAGCGGCGCCCCGTCGGCGGCGGGGACGATCTCGATCAGCGGCAGCGCCACGGCATCGACGGCGCGGGCTCGCAGTCCTTCGACCCAGGCCGCTGCCTGCGCCGCCGGCCGCGTGACCACGACGCGCAAAGCGGCTTCGCTCACCCGCCGGCGGAGGGCATCGAGCCGGCGATCGGCAGGCCCAGGTAGCTCGCCGCTCCGGCAGCGACGAGCGCGTGGGCGCAGCGCCGGCCCAGCGCCTCAGCGTCCGCCTCGTCGACGACCTCGCCGCCGCTTTCGGCGCGCAGCAGCGGCGCGGCATGGCGCTCGGGATGGCCGACCAGAGCCTGCACCTCGAGACGCCTTCCCTGCCAGCGCGCATGCGCCGCGAGCGGCATGCTGCAGCTGCCGCCGAGCGTGCGCGAGACGGCGCGCTCGGCAGAGACGGCGAGCTGCGTCGGCCGATGCGTCAGCGCGGCCAGGCGCTCGCGCAGGCCCGCAGATGCGGCGCGGGTCTCGATACCGAGCGCCCCCTGGCCGGCGCAGGGCAGCATCTCGCTCGCGTCGAAGATGAAGCGGATGCGCGTGCCGAGGCCGAGCCGCACCAGGCCGGCCACCGCCAGCACGATGGCGTCGAAGCCGCCCGCATCGAGCTTGCGCAGCCGCGTGTCGAGGTTGCCGCGCACGGGCTCGAGGCGGAGGTCGGGCCGCAGGGCCGCGAGCTGAACGACGCGGCGCAGGCTCGACGTGCCCACGACGGCACCGGGCGGCAGCTCCGCCAGCGATGGGTAGCGGTCCGACACGAAGGCGTCGCGCGGGTCCTCGCGTTCGAGCACGGCCGCGAGGGCGAACCCCGCGGGCAGGTCCATGGGCACGTCCTTGAGCGAGTGCACGGCCAGGTCGGCGCGGCCGTCCTCGAGCGCGTTCTCGAGCTCCTTGACGAAGAGGCCCTTGCCGCCCACCTTGGCGAGCGTGCGGTCGAGGATCTCGTCGCCGCGCGTCGTCATCGGCAGGAGCGTCACGGCGACGCCGGGATCGCGCGCGAGCAGGCCCGCGACATGCTCGGCCTGCCAGAGCGCCAGGCGGCTCTCGCGGGTGGCGATCACGATCGGCGCCGACATCGAATGATCCTAGCAGGCACGTCTCCTGCATGATGCTCGGGATGCCACGCCGCAAAGCCGCTCCCGACGCCGCCGCCGAGAAGAACAAGCCTCTGGTCGACGACATCCGGCTGCTCGGCCGCATCCTCGGCGACGTCATTCGCGAGCAGGACGGTCGCGAGGCCTTCGAGCTGGTCGAGCGGGTGCGCCAGCTGGCGGTGGCCTACCGGCTGAAGAGCGACGCGCGCGCGGGACGGACCCTGGATCGCCTGCTCAAGGGCCTGAGCGGCGACCGCACCGTCAGCGTCATCCGCGCCTTCAGCTATTTCTCGCACCTGGCGAACATCGCCGAGGATCGGCACCACCTCCGCCGCCGCGCCATCCATGAACGCAACGGCGAACGCCAGCAGGGTTCGCTCGCCTACACCCTCGAGCGGCTGGCGCGCCGGGGCGTGCACGCCGACCGCATCGCCGAGATGCTGCGGCACGCGTTCATCTCGCCGGTGCTCACCGCCCATCCCACCGAGGTGCAGCGCAAGAGCATCCTCGACGCCGAGCGCGCCATCGCCGAGCTGCTGCTCGCGCGCGGCGGGCTGGCCGGCGAGCGCGACCTGCAGGAGAACGAGTCGCTCCTGCGGGCGCGCGTGACGCAGCTCTGGCAGACGCGCATGCTGCGCACGTCGAAGCTGACCGTCGACGACGAGATCGACAACGCGCTCAGCTACTACCGCTCGACCTTCCTGACGCAGATCCCGGTCCTCTACCGCGACCTCGAGCAGGCCCTGCCCGGCCACGAGATCGCCAGCTTCTTCAGGATGGGCAACTGGATCGGCGGCGACCGGGACGGCAATCCCTTCGTCAGCGCGGCGACGCTGGCGAGCGCGCTCGCGCGGCAGAGCGAAACGGCGCTTCGCTTCTACCTGACGCAGGTGCACGAGCTCGGCGCCGAGCTCTCGAACTCGGCGACGCTCGTCGAGGTGACGCCGGCGCTGCAGCAGCTCGCCGAGTCCTCCGGCGACCACAGCCCGCATCGCCTCGACGAGCCGTACCGGCGGGCGCTCATCGGCATCTATGCCCGGCTCGCCGCGACGCTGCGGGACCTCACGGGCACGGAGGCCCTGCGCCACGCGATCGCCCCGAGTCGAGCGTACGAGACCTCGGCCGGGCTCCTGGCCGACCTGCGCACGATCGCCGCCTCGCTGGTTGCGCATCACGCCGAGGCGCTGGTCCGTCCCCGCCTCGCGCCGCTGCTGCGGGCCGTGCAGGTGTTCGGCTTCCACCTCGCGACCGTCGACCTGCGCCAGAGCTCCGACCGGCACGAGGCCGTCGTCGCCGAGCTGCTGAGCGTCGCCCGCCTCGAGCCCGACTACGCCAGCCTCGACGAAGGTGCGCGGCGCGCGCTGCTGCTTCGCCTCCTCGCCGACGCGCGGCCCTTGCGGGTCGTCGAGAGCGCGCGGGCCGCGGCCTACAGCGAGGCGAGCCGCAACGAGCTGGCGATCTTCGAAGCCGCGGCCACGATGCTGAAGCGCTACGGGCGCGAGGCCTTGCGCCACTACATCATCTCGCACACCGAGAGCGTGAGCGACCTGCTCGAGGTGCTGCTGCTGCTCAAGGAGACGGGCCTCCTGCTCGGCACACTGGATGCCGACGCGACGACCGCGCTCATCGTCTCGCCGCTGTTCGAGACCATCGCCGACCTGCGCAGCGCCGCCGGGATCATGCGCGAGTACTACGCGCTGCCCGGCATCGCTGCCCTGATGCAGCGCTCGGGCGCCGAGCAGGACGTGATGATCGGCTACAGCGACAGCAACAAGGACGGCGGCGCCTTCACCAGCAGCTGGGAGCTGTACGGTGCCGAGATCGCCCTCGTCGAGCTGTTCGACTCGCTGCGCGCGTCGCACGGCATCACGCTGCGCCTGTTCCACGGTCGCGGCGGCACGGTCGGGCGCGGCGGCGGCCCGAGTTACCAGGCGATCCTGGCCCAGCCGCCGGGCACGGTGAACGGCCAGATCCGGCTCACCGAGCAAGGGGAGGTGATCGCCTCCAAGTACGCGCAGCCGGAGATCGGCCGCCGCAACCTCGAGACACTGGTCGCGGCGACGCTGGAGGCGACGCTGCTGCAGCCGACGAAGCAGGCGCCGCGCAGCTATCACGAGGCGGCGCGCGCGCTCAGCGACGCCAGCATGGCCGTCTACCGGCGGCTCGTCTACGAGACGCCGGGCTTCACCGACTACTTCTTCAGCGCGACGCCGATCCGTGAGATCGCCGAGCTCAACATCGGCTCGCGGCCCGCGTCACGCAAGCCGAGCCGCGCCATCGAGGACCTGCGCGCGATTCCGTGGAGCTTCAGCTGGGGCCAGTGCCGCGTCGCCCTGCCCGGCTGGTACGGCTTCGGCTCGGCCGTCGAGTCCTTCCTCGCCGGCGGCGCGCGCAAGGAGCGGCTCGCCCTGCTGCAGCAGATGGCGAAGCGCTGGCCCTTCTTCGCCACCCTCATCTCGAACCTCGACATGGTGATGGCCAAGAGCGACCTCGGCATCGCCGCGCGCTATGTGGACCTCGTCGAGGACCGTCGCCTCGGCCGCCGCATCTTCGCCCGCATCGAGGCCGAGTGGCAGCGGACGAACGACGCGCTCGCGCTCATCACCGGCGAGAAGGACCGGCTGGCGTCGAACCCGGCCCTGGCACGCTCGATCGAGCATCGCTTCCCGTACCTGGACCCGCTCAACCACCTGCAGGTCGAGCTCATCCGGCGCTACCGGGCGCGCGTCGCCGGCAACGGCGCCATCGAGCGCGTGCAACGCGGCATCCACATCTCGATCAACGGCCTGGCCGCCGGGCTGCGCAACACCGGCTGATCAGTTCGACTCGCCGTCGCGCGCCCCCTGCTCGGCGACGCGCACCGGCCGCGACGCGCGCTCCTCGGCGGCCAGCTGCTCGATCGACTTGCCGGACAGCGCGACGGCCTCGCGCAGGGCACCCATCTCGCCGAGGCGCGCCTGGCGGGCACCCTGCTCGGCCGCCTTGGCGAGCTCGCGGCAGTTCTTCGGCTCGGCCTCGGCAGCGGCCTCGACCTGCACCCGCGAATACGCGTCGTGGCGCAGGCGCAGCGCCTCGACGCGCTCTTCGGGCCAGCCGATCTGCTCGGCCAGGCGGATGCCGACGCCGAGGTCGAACAGCGTGCCCGCGCTGGCCGTGAGCTGCATGGCGAGGGCATCGCAGGTCTGGGCGCGGTTGCTGTCGCGCACCGCGTGGCCGCTGCAGAACTCGAAGACGGCTGCGTGGTCGGGCACCGCCGACGCCGAGGCGAGCGCCGCCTCGGCCATGCCGAGCACCTGGACCCGCTCGGCGGTGCCCACGTCGGCAGGCAGGCTCGCCGCCAGCAGCTCGTGCACCGATCCGTCGACGCGCTGATCGCGTCGCGCATGGGCGACGCGGTGGAAGGCATCGGCCAGCGCAGCGGCATCGCGGCGCGCCGCCGCGGTCGAGGCGACATGCCGCCAGGGCACGGCGTTGGCGGGGTCCAGGCGAGCCCACTGATCGGCCGAGATGAGCCGACACGCCGGAGCGACCGCAGCCATGTTCGAAGCGCAGGCCTCGACCGCCAGGCCGTAGGCGAGCGGATCCCGACTCGCGCTCGCGAGGCGGGCGAGCGCATCCGTCTTCGGCGCGGCGGCCAGGCGCGAGCGCTCGGCAAGAGCCTCGGCGGCGCGCCGGGCGCATGCGGCATCGCGACCGCAGGCCTCGCCCGCCGGTGCGGCCGGAGCGGCTGCCGCCACGACCTCGGCGTCGCGCTGCAGGACGAGCGCCAGCACGCGCAGCCGGTCGTGCGGGCTCGCGTCGAGCACCTCGAGCAGGCGCTCGCGGGCGCGCCGGCCGGCGGCCGCGTAGTGACGCGCGAACGCGTCCTCGTCGTCGGCGTCGGCAGATCCGGCACCCGGCGTGCAGACGTCGGCCTCGACCGCCGGGGCTGCCGCGGTGCTGCGGTCGTAGGTCGGCCAGACGAAGCCGGTGTCGATCGCACCCGGGACGGACGCGGCCGCGATCGGCTCGGCGTCGGTGTGGTGCGGCGGGCTGCCGGTCGTCGCTGCGGGGCTGGCGTCGACGTCGGGCGGCCGCTGCAGCATGGCGCCGACGAGAACGGTTGTCAGCAGCGACAGCGCGAGGAGGCGCGCGAAGAGCGTCACGCGCGGCGCGTGGGCGTCGGGCGAGTCGACGTCGATCCCGACCGCGGGCGCCGGATCAGCTCGCTCGGACGAAGACGGATCCATGCCTCGATTTTCGGCGCGAGCCGGCCGGCTCAGGTGTGGCGCGGAAGAAGCCGACGTAACCGCGTGTCAATCGCGGGTCACTGGCGCGCCGCGATCAGCGCCTCGCGCACCGCAGCGACCTGGCGACGCGACACGGCGAGCCATTCGCTCACCGGCGCGACGCAGACGCCCCAGCCCTCGTAGCCTTCCTCGACGGCCTCGCCCGCCACCGCGCGCCGCTCGAGCGCGCGCACGGCACGGCGCGCCACCAGGGCGTTGCGGTGCACGCGCAGGAAGCGGTCGCCGAGGCGCTCCTCGAGGTCGGCCAGCGAATCGTCGAGCACGTGGGTGTGCTCGGCGGTGCGCAGCGTCACGTACTTGAGCTCCGCCTTGAGGTAGAGCACGTCCGAGACCGGCACGCGGATGACGCGGCCCCGGTCGCTGACGATGATCACCGGACCTTCGTCCTCTTCCTTGGCCGCCGCCGCGGTCGGCGTCGGGGTTCCGTTCAGGCGCTGGGCGACGCGCCGCAGGGCCGCCTGCAGGCGCTCGCGCTTCACCGGCTTGGTGAGGTAGTCGATCGCCTCGAGGTCGAACGCCTTCAGCGCGTGCTCCGGGTGCGCGGTCACGAAGACCACCGCCGGCGCCGGGTTGCGCAGGCGCAGCTCGGCGGCGAGCTGGGTGCCGTCGCGGCCAGGCATCTGCACGTCGAGCAGGATCAGATCGCAGTGACGGGTCGCGAGCCAGACGAGGGCCTGCGCGGCGTTGGCCGCTTCGCCGACCACCGTCACCTTCGGGTCGGTGCATTCGTTGACGAGGCTCTTCAGCCGCATCCGCGCGAGCTCCTCGTCGTCGACGACGAGCACGCGAAGCGGTTGAGGAAGGCCGAGATGGACAGGCAGGCTCTGCAAGGGAGTCTGGTTCATGGTTGCACTCTCATAGCGGGACGACGATCTGGACTCGGTAAACGTCTTCCTCGCGCCGCGACTCGAACTGCGCGGCGACGTCGTGCATGAGCCGGAGGCGCTCGCGCACGTTGCGCAGGGCCATGCCATGGCCCGGCTGGGATGCTTCCTTGGGAACGCTGTTGGTGATGGACACGACCGCGCGGCCGAGCTTGACGCGCGTGCGCACGCGGATCACGCCGCCCTCGGACGAGGGCTCGACCCCGTGCCGCACGGCGTTCTCGACGAGCGGCTGCAGCAGCAGCGGCGGTACGCGGGCCGACGCGGCCTGCGCATCGAGCTCCCAGTTCACGTGCAGTCGGCTGCCGAAGCGGATCTGCTCGATGTCGAGGTAACGCTGCGCGAGGTCGACCTCCTCGCCGAGGGACACCGATTCAGCGCCCTCGCTGATGGCGACGCGGAACAGCTCGGCCAGGTCCTCGAGCACGCCCTCGGCCTTCGCCGGGTCCAGGCGGACCAGCGTCAGCGCCGTGTTGAGCGTGTTGAAGAGGAAGTGCGGACGGATGCGCGACTGCAGCTCCGCCAGGCGCGCCGTCGTCTCGGCGGGCAAGGTCGCCTGGGCGCGCAGGCGCAGCCACTGGAAGATGGCGGCGGCCATCGCCGCGCCCGCGAGCGCCGGCCCGAAGCCGGTCAGCGCGCCGAGCCCGGCCCCGGTGGGGTCCGGCAGCAAGGCGGCGATGAGGCGCGACGACGCGAATGCGGCGAGGGCGCCGAGGCCGACCATCGCCGTCCACTGCACGTAGACCGGCGAGCTGCCGAGCGGCCGGCGCATGCCGCAGACGACGATGAGCCAGGACAGGACCGCCGGCAGGGCGATGCTCGATCCGGCGGCGGTGAGCGCCAGGAAATGACTGAAGCCGTTGGCGGCGAAGACCATGCCGATCGCCATCACGCCGTGCACGAACAACAGCGCGCGCAGCACGACGCCGACGTGGCAGACGTCGAAGGCGGACTCCGGGCCGCTGCGCCGCGGCGCCGGAAGATCGCCGGCCAGGTCGAACAGGGTGGCGCCGAAACCCGTCGACCGGGCCGCCCCGGGGTGGCCCGACATGCCGACGGATGGCGCGCTCATCAGAGCGGCCTCGAGCCGCTCGGAGGCGCCGATAGAATCCCTCGAACCCAGGCGTGGCACATGGTGCGGATTGTGGCCAAGCGCCCCTTCCGGAGGGCCGTTCCCGGCCCCGCCAGCCACATCGATCCGTGCGAAGCGCACGCTTGCCGCGGGCTTCCGAACCAGCGGCCACCCTATGTCAGCCAATCAGTTCGAGAAGAAATCCGAAGCCTGGTCGGCGCTGTTCTCGGAGCCGACGAGCGAGCTGGTCCAGCGTTACACGGCGAGCGTCGGATTCGACCAACGGCTGTGGCGAGCCGACATCGCCGGCAGCCTCGCGCACGCGACCATGCTCGCGGACCGCAACGTCATCGCCCCCGCCGATCTCGCGGCCATCCGGCGCGGCCTGGCGCAGGTCGGCGAGGAGATCGAAGGCGGCCGCTTCCGGTGGCGGGTGGACCTCGAGGACGTGCACCTCAACATCGAGGCGCGTCTCGTCGAGCTGGTCGGCGACGCCGGCAAGCGTCTGCACACCGGCCGCTCGCGCAACGACCAGGTCGCCACCGACGTGCGCCTGTGGCTGCGCGACGAGATCGAGGTCACGGGCGCGCTGCTCGCCGATCTGCAGCGCGCGCTGGTCACGCTCGCCGAGCAGCACACCGAGACGATCCTGCCCGGCTTCACGCACCTGCAGGTCGCGCAGCCGGTGTCGTTCGCGCACCACCTGCTCGCCTACGTCGAGATGTTCGCGCGCGACGCCGAGCGGATGGTCGGCGTGCACCGGCGCACGAACTGGCTGCCGCTCGGCGCCGCGGCGCTCGCCGGCACGAGCTTCGACCTCGACCGCGAGGCCGTCGCCAAGGCGCTGGGCATGGAAGGCGTGTGCCAGAACAGCATCGATGCGGTGAGCGATCGCGACTTCGCGATCGAGTTCACCGCCGCGGCGAGCCTGGTGATGGTGCATCTCTCGCGTTTCAGCGAGGAGCTGATCCTGTGGATGAGCCAGAACTACGGCTTCGTCGAGCTGGCCGATCGCTTCTGCACCGGCTCGTCGATCATGCCGCAGAAGAAGAACCCGGACGTCCCCGAGCTGGCGCGCGGCAAGACCGGCCGCGTCGTCGGTCACCTGATGAGCCTGCTCATGCTGATGAAGGGCCAGCCGCTCGCTTACAACAAGGACAACCAGGAAGACAAGGAGCCGCTCTTCGACAGCGTCGACACGGTGAAGGACAGCCTGCGCGTGTTCGTCGAGCTCGTGCCGGGCATCGCCGTCAAGGCCGAAGCGATGGAACGCGCCGCGAGCCGCGGCTACGCGACGGCGACCGACCTGGCCGACTACCTGGTGAAGAAGGGCGTGCCGTTCCGCGACGCCCATGAAGCGGTGGCGCGGGCGGTCAAGCACGCGATGACGCAGGGTGTCGAGCTCGCCTCGCTGTCGCTGCCGGTGATGCAGGGCTTCCACCCGGCGATCGGCGAGGACGCGGCGGCGGTGCTCACGCTGCGCGGCTCGCTGGGCTCGCGCAAGGTGGTCGGCGGGACGGCGCCGGAGCAGGCGCGGGCGCAGATCGCGCGGCATCGGGCCCGCCTCGGCTGAACGCCGGACGGCGCTGGCCGTCGTCCGGCGCGATGCGCTGCAGCCGGTCGGCGCACCGGGACGCGGCCTCAGGCCGGGTGCGACGTCGCGAAGCTCGGCGCCAGCACATCCGCCGCCACGGCGTCGCGGCTCTCCTCGAGCACGGTGATGCGCCAGAGCGTGCGCGCGTCGTCGGGATCGATCAGCGTCGCCGAATGCAGCAGCGCCGCGTTGTCCCAGACCACCACGTCGCCGACGCCGTAGCGGAAGCGCAGCTGGTACTTCGGCTGCGTCGAATAGGCGGCCAGCTCGTCGAGCAGGTCGCGCGCCTCGTCCTCCGGCATGCCGACGATGCCGAAGGAGCTGCCGCTGACGGCATAGAGCGCCTTGCGGCCGGTCACCGGATGCGGGCGGGCGATCCGGTGCGTGATGACCGGCATCCGCGCCTTCTGCTCGTCACTAAGTGCCGATGCGGCGGTGCGGCTCGCGTCGCGCACGTCGTGGCGATTGCCGTAGTGGTGGATGCCGAGCAGCGGCTCGATGCGCTTCTTCATCGCCTCGGGCAGGTCGTCGTAGGCCGCCTGCTGGTCGGCGAACAGCGTGTCGCCGCCGACCTTCGGCACGACCCGCGAATAGAGGGTGGTCGCGCGCGCCGGAACGGCGAGGTACGAGTAGTCGGTATGGAAGTAGGAGCCGGCGTCCTGCAGGCCCGTCGGTCGACCGTTCTCGCGCACGTTCGACAGGATGAGGATGTTCGGGTCCTCGGGATGATGGAACTGGTCGATGACGTGCGGCTGCGGCGGACCGAGGCGCCGGGCGAAGGCGACGAACTGCGCGGCGCTGATCTCCTGTCCGCGCAGGGCCAGCACGTGATGCTCGTAGAAGGCCCGCTCGAGCTCGGCGAAGCGGTCCGCGGAGAGGGCGCGCGACAGGTCGACGTCCCATGTCTCGACGCCGAAAAGGCTGCCGAGCGGCTGAAGTGCGGTCATGGCCGAAATGATAGGAGCGAGCCCCTCCGGAACGGTCGCGACCCGTGAACCGGGGGTTGTGGCGGAGTCCTCGCGGTGGACCAATGCTAGATGCATCCTGTTACAAAAGCCTACCGCTTGTGTCGAGATGCCAACAAGAAAGCGGAGTCCTCATGAGCCTTCCTCGCTTCGTCGCCGCATGTGCCGCGCTCCTCGTGGCCGGCGCCGGCGCCAACGATCTCCAGAACTTCACCACGGTGCAGAACACCGACTGGACGCAAGCCGGCGTGGGCGGCATGCGTGGCCTCGGCAGCGGATCCATCACGCTCGCCGGCGTGACCGGAACGGTGACGCAGGCCTACCTGTACTGGGCCGGTCCCACCAACTCGGCGTCGCCCACGGCCAACGCCAGCGTTCTCTTCGGCGGCACATCGATCCTCGGCACGAACATCGGCTTCTCGCAGGACAACTTCTGGGGTTTCGAGAACAGCCAGGCCTACCGCGCCGACGTCACGGCGCTCGTCTCCGGCAACGGGGTCTATTCGCTGGCCAACTTCACCAAGCCCGGCGTCGAGGTCAACGGCGCGTCGCTGATCGTCTTCTTCAACGACGGCAACAGCGCGAACAACCGTGACGTGGTCCTCTTCGACGGCAACGACGCGAACTTCCCGAACCCGTTTGATGCGCCGGGCTGGAATTCGAGCCTGGCGGGCATCAACTACACGTCGGGGAGCGCGGCGCTCAGCCTGCACGTGTCCGATGGCCAGGACTTCAGCGGTCCTGACGACGGCACGCTGCTCCTGAACAACATCGCACTCGCGTCGGGCGACATCTTCCAGGGCAACACCCTGCCGAGCGCCGGCGGCGGCGTGTCGAACGGCAACCTCTGGGACATCCGCACCTTCGACGTCACCTCGTTCCTCGCGCCCGGACCGAACACGCTCAACTTCCGCATGGGCGAACTGAACGACGCGCTGGGACTCATCGTCGCAGCGGTCGATCTGCCCGCAGGCGCCGCGCCGCCGGTGAGCGCCATCCCCGAGCCGGAGACGTACGCCCTCATGCTGGCCGGACTGGCCGCGATCCGGCTCGTCAGCCGACGTCGCAAGGCCTGAGGCTCGGCGACCACGCAGGGCCTGCGCTCAGCGCAGGCTCGTTTCGCTCGCGTCGTAGACCGCCATCTCCGGCGGATGCGCCGCGAGCCTGCGCGCCTCGGCCGCGAACTCGCGCGATGCCGGCAGCGCGACGTGCGCGAGCAGCGCGTCCTTGTCCGCCCAGCGCTCGAAGAACACGAAGCGCAGCCCGTCGTTGACGTCGACCGCCACGCCGTGCTCGAGGCAACCCGGCTCGGCGCGGGAGCGGGCGACGTGCTCCAGGCTCAGGCGGCGCAGTTCCTCCGCCGTGTCCAGGCGGGCCTGGATCTGTCCCGTGACGATGACCATGCTGTCTCCTCGGCGCCGCAGCTGCCCCGGCCGATTCTGGCAGCGGCCATCGCCGGCGCCGCCGACCCGACAATAAGCCGGCGATCACCCCAGGAGCCGCCGTGTCCGCCAGCCGCATCGAAGCCAGCAGCCTCGCTTCCACCCTCGACAACGCCGCCACGGGGCTCGACGCCCAGGTCCTCGCCTGGCGCCGCGACTTCCACGCCCACCCGGAGCTCGGCAACCGCGAGTTCCGCACCGCCGGCATCGTCGCCGCGCACCTGCGCTCGCTCGGCTTCGACGAGGTGCGCACCGAAGTCGCGGTGACCGGCGTGGTCGGCCTGCTCAAGGGAGCGCTGCCCGGCCCGGTGGTCGCGCTGCGTGCCGACATGGACGCGCTGCCGGTCGACGAGCGGACCGACGTGCCCTTCGCGTCCAAGGTCCGCGCGATCTGGAACGGCGAGGAGGTCGGCGTCATGCACGCGTGCGGCCACGACGCGCACGTCGCCGTGCTGATGGGCGTCGCCACCTTGCTCGCCGGCGTGCGCGAGCGCCTGCGCGGCTCCGTGAAGTTCATCTTCCAGCCGGCCGAGGAGATGCCGCCGAAGGGCGAGGAAGGCGGCGCGCAGCTGATGATCAAGCAGGGCGTGATGGAGAACCCGGCGCCCGGCGCCGTCTTCGGCCTGCACGTCACCTCGCAGCTCCCGAGCGGCGTCATCGGCTACCGGTCGGGGCCGACCATGGCCAGCTCGGACAGCTTCCGGATCACCGTCAACGGCCGGCAGACGCACGGCGCCATGCCGTGGCGCGGCGTCGATCCGATCGTCGCCTCCGCGCAGGTGGTGCTCGGGCTGCAGACCATCGTCAGCCGGCAGATGGACATCGCGCACGAGCCCGCGGTGCTGACGGTGGGCACGATCAAGGGCGGCGTGCGCGAGAACATCATCCCGGACTCGGTGGAGATGCGCGGCACCATCCGCACCTTCAACGAGTCGATGCGCGACGAGATCCACGAGCGCATCCGCCACACCGCCGAGTCGATCGCCGGGGCGTCGCGCGCCACCTGCGAGGTCTGCATCGACAAGAACTACGCCGTGACGGTGAACGACCGCGAGCTCACCGAGGCGACCGTGCCGACGCTGGAGCGGGTGGCCGGCGCCGCGCGGGTGATCGTGGTGCCGAAAATCACCGGGTCGGAGGACTTCTCGTTCTACCAGCAGGTGGCGCCCGGCTTCTTCTACTTCGTCGGCATCACGCCGCCGGGGCAGGACCCCAAGACAGCGCCGTCGAATCACTCGCCGCTCTTCTTCATCGACGAGCCGGCGCTCTTCCTCGCCCTGCGCTCGCTCGCGCAGGTGGCGGTCGACTGGCTCGAGGCGCAGCCGCCCCTGCGCGCGGCCGCCTAGTCGCCGATGCCTTCGAACGAGGAGGCGCCGGCGCAGGCCGACGTGGTCGTCATCGGCGCCGGGCCGGCCGGGCTCGCCGTGGCCGCGGGCCTGATCGGCGCCGGCCGCCACCCCGAAGTCCTCGAGCGGGCTTCGCAGCTGGCGGCGTCGTGGCGCAACCACTACGACCGCCTGCACCTGCACACCGTCAAGGAGCAGTCGGCCTTGCCGGGCATGCCGTTCGCGGAACACCTGCCCCGCTACGTACCGCGCCAGGGCATGGTCGACTACCTGGCGGCCTACGCCGAGCGGCACGGCATCCGGCCGCACGTGAACGTGCAGGTCACCGCCGTCGTGCCGCGCGACGGCGCCTGGCGCGTCGCCACCGCGGCGGGGCCGGCCTTCGCCGCACCCCAGGTGGTCGTCGCCACCGGCGCCAACGCCCTGCCCCGGCCGGCGCCGATGGCCGGCGAGGACGTCTTCGGCGGCCGCGTCCTGCACAGCCGCGACTACCGCAACGCCGCTCCGTTCGCCGGCCAGCGCGTGCTGGTGGTCGGCATGGGCAACACCGGCGCCGAGATCGCCCTCGACCTTGCCGTGAACGGCGTCCACGCCTCGATCTCGGTGCGCTCGCCGATGAACATCGTGCGTCGCGACATCTTCGGCCGGCCGTCGCAGCTGACCTCGATCGCGCTGTCACGGCTGCCGGCGCGGTGGGGCGACGCCATCGCGAGCATCGCCCGCGACCTGAGCGTCGGCGATCTGAGCCGGCACGGCATCCGGACCGCGGGGGTCTCGCCGCTGCGACAGCTGCGCGAGCAAGGCAAGACGCCGACCATCGACGTCGGCACAGTCGACGCCATCAAGGCCGGCCGGATCGCCGTGCGGCCGGGTGTCGAGCGGCTCACGCCGACCGGCGCGCGCTTCACCGACGGCAGCGAAGGCCGCTTCGACAGCATCGTCCTGGCCACCGGCTACCGCGCGGAAGTGGAAGCGCTGTTCCCGGAGACGCCGGTCCCCGTCGATGCGAACGGGCTGCCGCTCGAGGTCGCCGGCCGGGGTGCGCTGCAGGGCGTGTTCTTCGTCGGCTTCGATCTGCGCCAGCCGGGCGGCCTGCTGCGCACCATCGCGGCGCAGGCGCAGGCCGTCGCCACGTCCCTCGCCGCGCGGACGACGACGACGGCCACGGCAACGGCCACGGCGACGGCGCTGGTGCTGGCGCTGGCGGGTCTCGCCGGCATGCCGCGCCAGGCGCTCGCCGCCGACCCGCCCAGCGTCGCGACGCCCTCGGCGCACGCGCGGATCAGCTTCGAGCGCGTCCGCTTCCCCGGCGCCGGGCCGCGCGTCGGCCTGGTCGGGACGAGCTACCTCGTCGACCTGCCCGAGGTGCGCGGCCTGTCGATCGGACCGGCGGTGTACGGCGCCGTCAGCGGCCGCCACGGCGGCTTCTTCACGCTCGGCGGCGAGCTCGCGTGGCGGCAGAGGCTGATCGGGCCGGTCGGCGTCGAGGTCGGCGTCTTTGCCGGCGGCGGGGGCGGCGGCGGCGCGCCGGCCGGCAGCGGCCTGATGCTGCGCCCGCACGCCGATCTCGTCTGGGACCTCGGCCCGGTCGCCCTCGGCGCCTCGGTCTCGCACGTGCGCTACTCGGGCGACCGCATCGACAGCACGCAGTTCGGGCTGGTCCTTAACGCCAACAGCGACTTCCGCTTCGTGCCGGCCCAGCGACTCGGCGAGCCGGCGCGCGCCGGCGGTCGCGCCGGTCTCGGCTTCGACCGCGTCCAGCTCGTCGGCGGCGTGTACCGCACGCCGCGCGGCAAGACCCTGCAGAACGGCGAGCCGCTGCCGCGCCACATCGGCACGCTCGGCATCCGTGCCGAGCAGTCCTGGGGCGGCAACGCGTTCTGGGGCATCGAGGCGGCGCGGGCCGGGCGCGACGGCATCGGCGGCTACGCGGAGTACCTCGGCAGCATCGGCGTCGAGACCGAAATCGTGCGCGACGCGCTCACCCTCGGCGCCCGTGTCGGCGCCGGCATGGCCGGCGGCGGCGGCGTGTCCACCGGCGGCGGCCTGCTCGTCAAGACGGGCATCTACGGCATCGCCCGACTGGGCAACGACCTCGGCCTGGCCGTCGAGGCGGGCTACGCGCGCGCCCCCGGCGGCAACTTCCGCGCCGCGCAGGCGAGCGTCGCCCTGCTCTGGGCCCTCGACGGGCCGGCGAGCACCGGCACGGCGGCGCGGCCGGCGCGCACCGACTTCAGCGCCGGCGCCGAGCGCTTCGACGCGCCTCGCGGCGGCGGCGACGATCCGGTCACCGGCGTGCGCCTGAAGATCGACCGCTACCTGACGTCGAACCTCTACGTCACCGGGCAGGCGCTCGCGGCGGCCGGCGGCAACGCGGGGGGCTATTCCGCGGCGCTGGTCGGCGTCGGCTGGAACCAGCCGCTCGGGTCACGCCTGCACGTCGGCGCGGAGCTGCTCGGCGGCGCCGGCGGCGGCGGCGGCGTCGACGCGCGCGGCGCCCTGCTGCAGCCGCGCGCCTATGCCGGCGTCCAGCTCACGCCCTCGCTGGCGCTGCGCGCCGGCGCCGGCCGGGTGCGCTCGAGCGGCGGGCGGCTGAGCAGCAACGTCTTCGACCTGTCGCTGAACGTCACCTACGGCGTCTCGTCCGGAATCTGATCGGGCACGGACGGCCGCAGCGGCGCCCGGTACAGCCAGACGCGCCGCTCTCCGTCGACCTCGAGCGAGTGCTCGGCGACGAGTCCGGAAACCGGGAACTCGAGGCTGACCAGCCAGGCGCCGTCGCGCAGCTCGCAGGCCGCCTTGGCGAGCGCGCGCGGCATGCTCTCCGGCCGCTGGAACAGGTAGACCAGGTCGTGGCGCGACCAGTCGTCCTGCCACAGGTCGCCGCGCCGGACGTCGGCGAATCGGCAGCGCCAGGCGCAGGCGCGGCGCAGCGGCCAGCTCCACTCGACGCCGTGCGCACGCGCGTCCGGATACTCCCGCCGCAGCTCCATGAGCCCGGCACCGAGGCCGCAGCCCGCGTCGAGAACGCTGGCGTCGCGCGGCAAGGGCGCCGCCCGTGCCAGGCCGTGCAGGGCCCGGCGCGGTGTCGGGAAGAGCGGCGCATCGCTCCAGGCCCGCAGCGGGTAGACGAGGGCGAGCATGGCGAGCGGAACGAGCCAGGCCCAGGCCGGCTGCGATGCCGCCGCGCCGAGCGCCGCCGCCGACAGCGGAAAGCCGCTGCCGATGAAGACGCGCCGCCACGGCGTGCTGCCGGCAACGGCGGCCATCGCGCCGAGCGCACCGGCGAGGAGCCAGGCGGCGAGCGCACTGCCGCCGTTGGCCAGCACGACGCCAAAGACGGCCCAGCAGCCGGCCCATGCGACGAGCGCCGGCAGCGGCCAGGCCATGCCGATCCCGTGGGGACTAAAAGTCGCGCAGCTTCACGCGCAGGCGCGCGATCGACTGGCTGTGCAGCTGGCATACGCGCGACTCGGTCACCTTCAGCACCGCCGCGATCTCCTTGAGATTCATGTCGTGCTCGTAGTACATGCTCATCACGTACTGCTCGCGCTCGGGAAGGACCTTGATCGCCTCGATCAGCGCCGCGCGCATGCGGTGGTCCTGCAGCTGCGCCAGCGGGTTGGCCTCGTCGTCGGCGACGTGGCGGTCGAGGAAGTCGTTGTCGCCCTCGGCGCCGGCCATGTCCTCGAGGTAGACGAGCTGGGTGCCGCGCACCTTGCCGAGCAGCTCCTGGTACTCGGCCAGCGTCGTGCCCATCTCCCTCGCGATCTCGCTCTCGTGCGGCGCGCGGCCGAGCTGCTGCTCGAGCTTGGCGACGGCGGCCTCAATCGAGCGCTGGTGCTTGCGCGTGCCGCGCGAGAGGTAGTCGTTGCCGCGCAGCTCGTCGAGCATGGCGCCGCGGATGCGCTGCGTGGCGAAGGTCTCGAACTGCACGCCTTGCGCCGCGTCGAAGCGCGAGAGCGCATCGGCGAGGCCGATCATGCCGACCTGGATCAGGTCGTCGATCTCGACGTTGGCCGGCAGCTTGGCGATCATCTGGTGCGCCAGCCGCCGCACGAGGCCGCTGTACTGCTTCAGCGTCGTGTTCAGGTCCAGCTGGCCTTTGGCGGTGTACATGGTCGCTCCGAAATTCATGTGGCGTGCCACGCGGCGGCGACGCCCGCGGCCAGGTTCGAGACCGCAGGCTGGCCGGGGCCGCGCGCGGCGAAGCGGGCGGCGGCGAGGCGACGCAATGCAGCGCTCGGCGGCTCCTGCGGATCGCCGGCCGGATCGATCCGGGCCCACTCGCGCAGCACGCCGCCGAACGAGCGGTCGGCGCACGCGGCGACGCTGGCGGCGATGCGCTCGACGCGGGGCGACTGCGCCGCGGCGCCGAGCAGGAGGTCGGCGACCATCAGGCCGGCACGCGTGGCGAGCAGCTTCATGGCGGCGTAGGCGTCGGTGACGCTCTCCGGCCGGTCGTCGGCGACGAGGATCGGGCAGGTCGCGTCCGCCTCGAGGGCGTCGGCGACGCGGCTGCGCGCGAACATCCGGCAGAGCTCCGGCGCGCCGGCATGCACCAGGACGACGTCGCTATCGGGCGATGCCTCGGCGGCGCGCTGCAGGAAGACGCGCGTCGAGCCGAGCGCGTCGACGAAGCGCAGCGGCAGCTTGCGCGCGGCGAGGAACGAGACCTCGGCCGACAGCCGCTCGATGCACTGGCCGAGGTCGACCATCGCCATCTCGCCGGCCTCGCGGGCGCGGTCCGAGGCGTCGATCACCAGGACCCGGGCGCCATGCTCGGCGAAGGCGGTGCACAGCCGCTCGAGCATCACGCCGCCGAAGGCGACATGGGCGTTGGCGACGACGGGCACGAAGCGCACCTGCGCGTGCGCGAACATCTCGCGCAGGCCGGCGGCCTGGTCGGGGCGGGAAGGGCTGGGCATGGGTCGGCTCGCCGGGGGCAGGTCAGACGATGGCGCCGGTGTCGGCGGGCGCCTGGCGCGGCGCCGAGAAGATCAGGCTCATCTCGGCCGAGTCGAGGCGCCAGGCGGCGCTGCCGCCGCCGCGCAGCGCGCGCTGCACCAGCGCGCTCGACGACAGCCGGTGCCAGTCCTCGGGGACGCGCTGGCCGTTGGCGACGCCGACGATCTTCAGCTTGTGGCGGATCGCGGCGTCGAGCGCCGGCCCGAGCTTGACCGCCTCGTCGAGCTTGCTGAGGACCATGCCGGCGCAGGTGCCGGCGCGGTAGGCGAGGAGCACGTCCTCGATCGTCTCGCCCTGCGCCGCGGCGTTGACGACGAGCAGGCGCTGCACGCTGCGGTGCGACAGCATGTCGAGCAGCTCGCGCGTCCGGCTGTCTCGCTGCGCCATGCCGGCGGTGTCGATGAGGATCATCTTCTTGGCCGACAGCAGCTCGAGCAGGTCGTCGAGCGAGGCCCGGTCGTGCGCCGTGTGCACCGGCACGCCGAGGATGCGGCCGTAGGCGCGCAGCTGCTCGTGCGCACCGACGCGGTAGGCGTCGAGCGTGATCAGGCCGAGGTGGCCGGCGCCGTGCTTGGCGGCGAAGGCGGCCGCGATCTTGGCCGCGGTCGTCGTCTTGCCGACGCCGGTCGCGCCGATCAGGGCGAAGACGCCGCCGCGGTCCTCGATGGCCTCGCCGCTCTCGGCCGCCTGCAGGTTGCGCTCGAGCACCTGCGCGGCCCAGTCGTTCTCGTCGACCACGTCGGCGCCGAGTCCGTCGGCGAGCTTGCGCACGAGGATCGGCGAGAAGCCGCAGTCGAGCAGCTTCTGCGTCAGGCGGGCTTCGGCGGGGCGGCGCTGCAGCCGCTCGAGGAAGGCGAGCATGCCGAAGCGCTCCTCGATCAGGCCCTTCACGGAGCGCAGCTCGCTGAGCAGGTCGCTGCCGTGGCCGAGCGACGCCGGGGGCTCGAAGAGGGCATCTTCCGCGGCCGGCACGCCGGCGCGGGAGGGCTCGGCTTCGACCAGGCGGCCGGCCGGCGTGCCCGGCAAGGCCATCGGGTCGTCGAGGCGAACGTCGAGACGGCGCGAGGTCGGCGCCGCCGCTGCGCCCGCCAGCGGCGTGCTCGCCGCACGCGGCGCGGCCGCGGCTGCGGCTGCGGAAAGGGGTGCGGCCTGGCCCTCGATCGCCTCGGCGCGGCGCTTCAGCATGCGCTTGCGCACGTAGTCCTGGAACGACAGCGTGCTCATCTCGAGGCGGGCAGCGTCCTGCTCGGCGCTGCTGTCGCCGAGGTCGGCTTCGACTTGCCGCGGTGATGCATTCGCCGGCGCCGTCGCCGCCATTTGCTCGATGCGGCCGACGCCTTCCGGCGCCATCGCCAGCACCTCGACGCCGCCGGCGCTCGGCTTCGTCGACAGCACGATGGCGTCGTCGCCGAGCGCCTCGCGGACCAGGCGGAAGGCTTCGCGCGAGGTCCGCGCCGTGAACCGTTTGACGCTCATGCTGCTGCTCCGATGATCGAGCCGATGCGGATGGAGTGGGTCTCGGGGATCTCGCTGTGCGAGAGCACCTTCAGGCGCGGCACGGCGCGCTTCAGGAGGCGGGCCATGGGCGCGCGGATCGGGTCCGGCACGAGCAGGCAGGCCGGGTGGCCGAGGTCTTCCTGGCGCCGCGCCGAGTCGGCGGCGCTGCGCGCGATGGTGTCGGCGACCCCGGGGTCGAGGGCGGCGCCGTGCGGCGAGTTGAGGGCCTGCGAGACCATCCGCTCGAGCTCGGGCTCGAGGGCGATGACCTCGAGCTCCTTGGTCGGTCCGTAGATCTGCTGCACGATCGATGGCGCCAGGTGGACGCGGATGCGGCGCGCCAGCTCGGCCGGGTCGGTCACCGTGGCGGCGAACTCGGCGAGGCACTCGACGATCGAGCGCATGTCGCGGATGTGCACGCCTTCCTCGAGCAGCAGCTGCAGCACCTTCTGCAGCGCCGCGATGCCGACCATCTTGGGGATCACGTCTTCCATCAGTTTCGGGGCCAGCTTGGTGACGTGCTCGACGAGTTGCTGCGTCTCGACGCGGCCGAGCAAGCGGGCCGCGTGGACTTGCATCAAGTGTGAAAGGTGGGTCGCGATGACGGTCGAGCAATCAACGACCGTAAATCCCGCCATCTGGGCCTGCTCCCGCTGCCGCTCCTCGATCCAGGTGGCGGGCAGGCCGAAGGCGGGGTCGGTGGTCGGCGTTCCGAGCAGCGGCGTGCTCGTCGCCGCGCCGGGGTTGATGGCCAGCCACATGCCGGGATAGGCCTCGCCCTCGCCGACGACGGCGCCGCGAAGCGTGAGGCGATAGAAGCTCGGCTTCAGCTCGAGGTTGTCGCGGATGTGCACCGGCGGCGGCAGGAAGCCGACGTCCTGCGCGAACTTGCGGCGCACGCCCTTGATGCGGGCGAGCAGGTCGCCCTGCCGCGCCTTGTCGACGAGGGCGATGAGCCGGTAGCCGACCTCGAGGCCCAGCGTGTCGACCGGCTGCAGGTCGTCCCAGCTCGCCTCGGCGTTCGCTTCGGGCGGCGCCGGCAGCGGCTTGGGCGCGTCCTTCGCGCGCTGCTGCCGGCGGTGCAGCAGCCAGGCGGCGTAGCCGAGGCCGGCGGCGATGACGAAGAAGACCAGGTGCGGCATGCCCGGGATGGCGCCGAGCACGCCCAGCACGCCGGCGACGACCGCGAGCGAGCGCGGCGACGAGAACACCTGCTGCGTGATCTGGCTGCCGACGTCGTCGCCTTTGCCGACGCGCGACACGACCATCGCCGCGGCAACCGAGATCAGCAGCGCCGGGATCTGCGCCACCAGTGCATCGCCGACGGCGAGCAGGATGTAGCTGTCGGCGGCCTGGCCGGCGCTGAGCCCGTGCTGGACGACGCCGATGACGAGGCCGCCGATGATGTTGATGAAGAGGATGAGCAGCCCGGCCATCGCGTCGCCGCGCACGTACTTGCTGGCGCCGTCCATGGAGCCGAAGAACTCCGCCTCGTCGGCGACCTCGGAGCGGCGCCGGCGCGCTTCCTTCTCGTCGATGAGGCCGGCGTTCATGTCGGCGTCGATCGCCATCTGCTTGCCGGGCATCGCGTCGAGCGTGAAGCGCGCGCCGACCTCGGCGATCCGCTCCGCGCCCTTGGTGACGACGACGAAGTTGATGACGACGAGGATGGCGAAGACGATCAGGCCGACCGCGAAGTTGCCGCCGATCAGGAAGTGCCCGAACGACTCGATGACCTGCCCGGCGGCGCCCGGCCCGGTGTGCCCCTCGAGGAGGACGACCCGGGTCGAGGCGACGTTGAGCGAGAGGCGCAGCAGCGTCGTCAGCAGGATCACCGCCGGAAAGGCGGCGAAGTCGAGCGGCCGCACCATGTAGGCCGCGACCATCATCACCATCAGCGCCATCGCGATGTTGAAGGTGAAGAGCAGGTCGAGCGCCAGCGGTGGCAGCGGCAGGACCATCATCGCCAGGATCATCACGACCACGAGCGGGGCCATCAGGGCGCGGATGGCCTTCGCGTTGGGGCCGAGCCAGGCCTGGAGCTGAAGGGCGAGTGCGTTCATCGCGTGGCAGTCGGTGAGTGCCGTTCGCCGTCAGCGGGCGGCGTGCGGGTCGAGCTCGGTGGGAACGTCCAGCGCCGGCAGGGCGCCGGGCATGGCCACCCTGCCCGCCATCGCCGCCCGCAGCTGGTAGACGTACGCCAGCACCTGCGCGACCGCAGCGAACAGCGCCGCCGGGATCTCCCGGTCGAGCTCCGCGTGGGCATACAGCGCACGGGCGAGCACCGGCGCTTCGAGCACCGGCACGGCGCTCTCCTCGGCGACGTCGCGGATGCGCAGGGCGATCAGATCGGCGCCCTTGGCCACCACGCGCGGCGCCGCCATGCGGGCGTCGTCGTACTTGAGGGCGACGGCGTAGTGCGTCGGGTTCATCACCACGAGGTCGGCCTTCGGCACGGCGGCCATCATTCGCCGCTGCGTCATCTCGCGCATGCGGGCGCGGACCTTGCCCTTGATCTCGGCGTTGCCCTCGAGCTCCTTGTGCTCCTGCTTCAGCTCCTGGTGGCTCATCTTCAGGCGCTCGGCGTGGAGCTTTCGCTGCAGCGGCACGTCGACGGCGGCGAAGGCGGCGAGCGCGAGGACGATGAAGCCCACGCCGGACACCAGCGTCGTGGACACCGCCTCGATGGCCGCGGGCAGCGGCAGGGACAGGATGCCGGCGAAGGCGTCCAGCTCGCTGCCCAGGTAGGCGGCGCCGATGGCGCCGAGGACGAGCGCGAGCGCGCTCGCCTTGAGCGCGTTGATCACCTGCTGCTTCGAGAAGACACGGCCGAGGCCGGCGAGCGGGTCGATGGCGGAGAGCTTGGGCGCGAGCGGCTTCATCGTCCAGGTCCAGCCGCCGGTGGCGATGCCGGTGGCCAGCGCCACCGCCATCATCGCCACCCCGAACGGAACGACGAAGACCAGCAGCGTCGTGGTCCAGCCGAGCATCTGCTGGCCGATCGCGTCCGGGCCGAGCGCCTGGGCATGGTCGAAGCGGAGCGAGCGGGCGAGCGCGTCGCGCAGCCAGCCCGAGACCGGCGCGGCGATCGCCACCAGCAGCGCTCCGCCGGCGGCGATCGCGCCGAAGTGGCCGAGGTCGCGCGAGCGCGCAACCTGGCCTTCCTCGCGCGCCTTCTCGAGCTTGCGCGGCGAGGCGGGGAGGTTTTTCTGCTGGGCGGAGGAGTCGGCCATGGGGGGAAGTCCTGCGAGGATTGTTCCCAGCGCCCCCTGGAACTTGAGCGCGATAAGGCCCGCGATCGCCGGCCACTTCCGCCGTGCATCCGACCGGCGGTCGGCCGCATCGAAAGGTCAGCGGGAGTGAGCCGCTCCGCCGCGCTCCTTCGAGCCCGAACGCCGGGGACGTCGGCGCGGCGATGTCCGCCGCCAGGCAGCTCGAGCTACGCGGCGCGGGCGGGAGCCGGCCTGGCCGCGCCGGCCGCCGCGGCGAACAGCGCCGGCGCCGCGCGCTGCAGGCGCTCCTCGAGCGTCGCGCGCGTAAAGGGCTTGACCACGTAGTCGGCAGCGCCGTCCTGCGTGGAGCGCACGATCTCGTCCTTGCGCGCCTCCGCGGCGAGCATCAGCACCGGCAGGTGGCGCAGGCGGGCGTCCTTCTTGATGGCCGAGAGCAGCTCGAAGCCGTTCATGATCGGCATCTCGATGTCGGTGATCACGGCGTCGAAGCCGCCGCCGCGCAGCTGCGCCAGCGCGGCGGCTCCGTCGGCGACGTCCACCACGTCGGTCAGCCCCATCTGCGCGAGCAGGCCGCGCAGGACGCGGCGCATGGTCAGGAAGTCGTCGGCGACGAGGACGCGCACGCCGCCCCGCCTCAGCGCCCGGCGACCGGCGCCTCGACGGCCCCCGTCGGCGCCGTGCTGCGCTCGCCCTCGCCCTCGCCCTGGTTCGGCAGCAGCTTGAGCAGGCGGTCCTCGGCGTCGCGGTTCATGACGATGATGCTGATGCGCCGGTTCATCGGGCTCTGCGGATCGGCCGGAACGAAGAGGTTGCTCGAGGCCAGGCCCTGGACCAGCAGCATCCGGTCCTCGGGCAGCCCGCCGGCGACGATCTCCCGCCGCGAGGCGTTGGCGCGGTCGCTCGACAGCTCCCAGTTGCTGTAGCCGCGCTCGCCGCTGCCGAAGGGCTGCGCGTCGGTGTGCCCTTCCAGCGTGATGCGGTTCGGCACGTCCGACATCGCCCGGCCGATCTCGCGCAGCAGCTCGCGCATGTAGGGCTTCACGACGGCGCTGCCGATGTCGAACATCGGCCGGTTGTGCTCGTCGACGATCTGGATGCGCAGCCCGTCGCGCGTCATGTCGAGCCGGATCTGCGACTTCATCGCCGCCAGCTTGGGGCTCGCCGCCAGCACGTCCTCGACCTTCTTCTTCAGCGCCTCGAGGCGCGCCATCTCCGCGCGCTTCTGCTCCGCCTCGAGCGACTTGATGTTGAGCAGGCGCCGGCGGGCCGGCATCTCGCCGTCCTTCACCTGCCCGGTCTGCCGCGACAGGTCGGTGCCGCCGCCGCGCACCACGTGCGACGAGTCGCCCGAGCCGCTGCCGCCCATCAGCGCCACCTTCAGCGGCGCGTTGAAGAAGTCGGCGATCCCCTTCTTGTCGCCCTCGGTCGTCGACCCGAGCAGCCACATCAGCAGGAAGAACGCCATCATGGCCGTCACGAAGTCGGCATACGCGATCTTCCACGCGCCCCCGTGCCTGCCGTGCCCGCCGCGGCGCACGCGCTTGATGATGATCGGCTGCAGCTTCTTCGAGTCACCGGCCATTGCAGCGCCCCGTCAAGAACCGAGCGGGGCCGGCGGTCCGGGCATGCGTTCTCCGGCCCTCGCTCGCGGTCGACCACCGAGTGGCGCGAGAGGCTGCCGCGTCAACACCAACGTGCCATGCGAACCGGGTGGCGACCGCGAATGGGGCCTGCGCCCGCACGCCCCAACCCCCGGCCCTGCGGCACCTGGTATCCGGGCACTCGCGCACCTGCGGCCTCACCTGCAGGGCGGCGGTGGCGCCTGTGGGCGCAGGCCCCATTCGCGGTCGCCCCGCTGGCAGCGTGGCACCCCGGTGTTGACGAGGAACCGGTCGCGACCCTCGGAGGTCGACCGCGAGCGAGGGCCGGAGAACACAGGTGCCGCCGCCGACCTGCCGCTCGATGCCGCGTGCGAGCGAACGATCGCTGGTCCCCGCGCCCGAGAAGGTCACTTCTTGCCCTTCACGTGCCCCTCGAGCTCGGCGAACGTCGGCCGGTCCTTGGAATAGAGCACCTTGCGCCCGAACTCGACCGCGACCTGCGGCGCGTAGCCCTGCATGCTGGCGAGCAGCGTCGTCTTAATGCACTGCAGCTCCTTCGAGCCTTCGTCGACCTTCTGCTCGATGAGGCCGCCGAGCGGCTCGACCACCGCGTAGGCCAGCAGGATGCCGAGGAAAGTACCGACCAGCGCCGAGCCGATCATCGCGCCGAGGATGGCGGGCGGCTGGCCGACCGAGCCCATCGTGTTCACGACGCCGAGCACGGCGGCGACGATGCCGAAGGCCGGCAGCGCGCCGGCCAGGCGCGCGAGCGCGTTGACCGGGCCGTGCGCCTCGGCGTGATGGGTCTCGATCTCGCTGTCCATCAGGCTCTCGATCTCGTGCGCATTGAGGTTGCCCGAGACCATCATCCGGAGGTAGTCGGTGATGAACTCGACCACGTGGTGATCGGAGCCGACGACGGCGTACTTCTGGAACAGCGCCGAGCCGGCCGGGTCCTCGACGTCGCCCTCGATGGCCATCAGGCCTTCCTTGCGCGCCTTCTGCAGGATGTCGTAGAGGAGCGCCATGAGCTCCATGTAGCGCGCCTTCGAGTACTTCGAGCCCTTCAGCACGCCGGGGATCGCGGCCAGCGTCGCCTTCAGGACCTTCGGCTGGTTGTTGACCGCGAAGGCGCCGAGCGAGCCGCCGAGGATGGCCATCAGCTCGGTGGGCAGCGCGTGCAGGATCACGCCGATGTTGCCGCCATGGATGATGTAGGCGCCGAAGATGCACCCCATCGCAACGCCGTATCCGATCAGAACGACCATGTTTTTCGCGAGATTCCGTGTCGGCCCATCGCCGATGCGCCGGGACGTGCCGTTATCGGCGAAGCCCGATCCGCACTTGAGTGTCGGCTCGGCCCGGCCCGGCCGATCGACGCAAGTGGGCCGGAATCACCCCGGAAAAAGAAGACGGGTCCCGAGGGACCCGTTCAAAGCACTGATCGTGCTGGAGGAGACAAGCAAGAGAACAGAGAGCTTGTGTATCGGCGCGTTTCCGCCGCACTTGAGGCCGCTCGTCGTGTCAGTGCATGTGGATCCCGCCGGCGGCCTTGCCCTTGCCGGCACGGGCCGGCGGGCAACACAGGCCGCAGGTGTAGTGGCGGGCGATCTCGTGCGGATGGGTGACGAACTGGCCGCCGCATTTCGAGCATCGGGTCATCGTGAGCATGCCGTTGTCGACGAACTTGACCAGGCGCCAGGCGCGCGTGACGGAGAGCAGCGCCTCGAGGCCCTGCGCCGTCGTCTGCTCCTGGTAGAGCTGGTAGGCCTTGATGACGGCGTCGATCTCGTCCATCTCGGCGACCTTGTTCAGGTACTCGTGGATGTTCAGGAACAGCGACGCATGGATGTTCGGCTGCCAGGTCATGAACCAGTCGGTCGAGAACGGCAGCTGGCCCTTGCTGGGCGACTTGCCGGCGACTTCCTTGTAGAGGCGGAGCAGCCGCTCGTAGGAGAGGTCGGTCTCCGACTCGAGGACCTGCAGGCGGGCCCCGAGCTGGATCAGCGCGACGGCGCGGCTGATCTGCCTGGCTTCGGTGAGGATGCTCTTGGAGCGCATGGTCCGCTTCCGGAGCTCAGGCCGCTTCCTGGTGGCGGCCGGCCAGCAGGATGGAGGCGTGCAGGCGCGAGGTGCTGTCGTTGGCGGCGCTCTTGCCGTGGTTCGTCAGCAGGCCCCAGACCATGTCGTCGTCCATGCGGAAGCGGCAGAGCAGGGTGTTGCCGGAAGCGACCTTCATCATCTGCGCCGGCGTCAGCAGGGCGATCAGGGCGGCGCTCTCCTCGCTGATGCCGAGGCGGTAGAGCGCCTGCTCGCGGTCGCTGCGGATGAGGCTCTGCGCCAGCATCAGGTACGACAGGTTGGCTTCGCGGATTTCGGTGAGGATCTGGTCGGCGTTCATGCAAAGGCTCCCTTGCTTGCTGTTGAATGTCCCGCACGGTCTTGGCCATGCGATGGAGCGAATTCTGAACAGCCGATAAGCCGGTGCCCATCAGGCCATCTCGGTGGCTTGAGTCCAGCATCTTCCATGGCCCCTGTCAGGCAACTTCCTACGCCGCGGCAGCGATCTCGGGTCTGGGCGGCGCCGCAGCGCAGAGTTCGTGCGGTGTGACCGCGTCCTCGGGCAGGCGGAGATCCGACTGCAGGGTGCGCGCAGTGGTCCGCTCGGCGGCCGTCGTCTCGACCTTGCGGAGAACGAGCCGCATGAAGGCCGCCCCTTCCCGGCCGCAGCTCTTCAGCTGGGCGTCGAGGTAGGTGGAGCTGTCGACCGTGAAACGGTGCTCGAACCAGCCCAGATACCAGAACCAGTCCGTGTAGTAGAGCCACGAGTTCTCGTTCATCGCCCGCACGTGCGTCGGGTCCTGCCAGGCCGTGGGCGCGCGCTCGTAGGGCACCTCGATGTGGAACTCGCCGCCGGGCGCCAGCAGGGCCAGGCAGTTGCCCATCAGCCTCGGCAGGTCGGGCACGTGCTCGAGCACGTTGTTGGCGTTGATCACCGACACGCTGTCCGCGTCCAGGCGCACCGGGCCGACCGTCGCCGACGTCAGCAGGAGCGGGAGCTCGATCTCGCCGGCGAGATCGAGCAGGAGGTCAGGCTGGGTCCGGTCGAGGACGTCCAGGTTCAGCCAGCCGCCCTTGTAGTCCTTGCCCGAGCCGAGATTGATCCGCGTCGGTCGCCACGGATCGGCGGGCTTGCGCTCGGCGTGCGCCTGGCCGAAGCCGGCCGCGAAGGCGAGCAGATCGGCGTAGGCCTCGATCGGGTCGGCATCGTGGAAGCGGCGCAGGGCCTGGCGGGCGAGGTCGTAGAAGGCCGGGGTGCCGAAGTCCTCGGCGAAGAACTGCTCGAGCTGGCCGTCCTCCAGCCAGAACACGCAGTCCTCGAATGCGGGATGCGGCTGGGTCCGCGGCGTGCGCTCGGCGATCACCGGCGTGCCGAGCGACAGGCAGTGGGCGACGCGGGCCTGCTCGAAGCGGCTGGTTTCGTAGAAGTGCGCGTTGACGACCGCCTTGGCCTGGACGATCACCGCGTCGCGCTCGGCCGCGTACAGGGCGCTCTCGAAGGTCTGCACGGTCCGCCCCAGCGCCCGGATGCGATCCAGCCAGGCGAGGCGGCGCTCGTTCATGCTGCCGATGAAGAGGAGGTCGATCGGGCGATCCTCCAGAGCCGGCGCGCCGGGCTGCAGCAGGTAGGGCGCGTGCAGCAGCGGCACGACGGGCACGTCGTCGGGCCGTGCGGCGTAGGCGGCGACGTTGGCGGCGTCGTAATCGACGGCGGCGGACGTCGCCAGCAGGCGCAGGTAGGTCTCGGCGACGGCCGCACCGCCCTCCCCCAGCTGCTCGAGGTTGACGAACACGCACGCGTGCCGCTGGCGCAGCCCGGGCTCGAAGCCGAGGTGGGCGCCGAAGACGAAGTTCACCGCGTCGTGGTGCAACCGGTTCTTGGCCAGGCTGACCTCTGCGCCGAGGCGGCGGAACTGGTAGCGGAAGTAGCGCGCCTGGTCGAGCAGCCCGAGCGAATGGACATAGCCGGTGGGTTGCTGGATGCACAGGTGGATGCGAGGAAGCTGGCTCATGGTCGGCTCGAGGTGGTGTGGGTCATGGCTGGGCAGGGGTGCATTCGCGGGCAGGCAGGAATTCGGGAACCTGCCCTGCGATCGCCCTGGCCCACATGCGTCGGTACAGGGCCTCGATGTCGCGGGCGAATGCCGCGCCGTCGAAGAGGCGGCACGCGTCGCGCTGGCTCTCGAGCTGCGCGCGGAGCGCCTGGCGCCGCGACGGATCGCGTGCCAGGGCCAGGACGGTCGCGGCGTAGCCGGCGCGGTCCTTGCAGACCAGGTCGCCCAGCCCGACCGCCTGCAGCAGGCTCGATGCGACGCGCTGGGCGAAGGTGCGGCCCTCGAGCGTCACCACCGGCACGCCGACCCACAGCGCCTCGCCGGCGGTGGTGTGCGCGTTGCAGGGCCAGGCGTCCAGGTAGATGTCGGCGCAGGCGAGGCGGCTCAGGTGCTGCTGCAGCGGCAGCAGGGGCGCGAAGACCAGACGCTCCGGACCGATGCCGCGCTGGCGCGCCGCCTCGGTCAGCGCCGCCTCGACGTTGGTGTTCCATCGCAGCAGCCAGAGCACGGCGTCGGGCAGCTCGTGCAGGAGGCGGCACCACTCGTCCATCACCGGCGCGCCGATCTTGTACGACTGGTGGAAGGCGCACAGCAGGGTCGCGCCATCGGCGACGCCCCAGTCGGCGCGCCGCGACGGCTGCGGCCGGGCACGTTGCGCGTCGTTCGGCTGGTAGCAGTGCGGCAGCTGGGCGATCTTCTCGCTGAAGTGCGCAGCGTCGGCGAGTGGCGTGACCACCCGGTCCCCGATCAGGTAGTCGATGTAGGGCGCGCCGGTGGTCCCCGGAAAGCCGAGCCAGGTCACCTGGAGCGGCGCCGGGCGCTGAGCGAGCACCGGCAGCAGCGTGTCGTGGGTGGCGCCCTTCAGGTCGACCAGCAGGTCGATCTGCAGCTCGCGGACACGCCGCGCCATCGCCTCGAAGCTCTGCCCCGACAGCTCCTCGAAGCCCTCGCTGCCCGCGCGCAGCCGCTGCCGCATCGGCCCCTCGTCGCACGGGCCGGCCGAGAGCAGCGTCACCTCGAAGGCGCTGCGGTCGTGGCACTCGAGCATCTGGGCCATGAGCTGCGCCGTCGCATGCTCGTGGAAGTCGGCCGACAGGTAGCCGAGGCGCAGCCGCCCGGCGTGCGCGCGTGCGCTGCGCCGCGGCAGCGCCGGGTAGAGCGCGGCCATGTGCAGCGCATAGTGGCGCGAGACCTTCAGCTGCTCGAGCGGGTCGTCGACGAGCACGGCGTGGGCGAACGGGGAGGTCTCGATCGGGACATCCGCCGGCAGCACGCGCAAGGCGTGGCGCAGACCCTGCAGCGCCTCGTCGGCCTCGCTCCAGCGGCACGCCTCGCGCTCGAGGAAGGCCATCTGGCCGCGCGCCGCCATCTCGCTGCTGTCGAGGCCGAGCACGACCGCCGTCCGCACGCACTCGGCGGCCTCGGCCTTCATGCCCAGGTCCTTGAACGACATGCCGAGCCGGAAGTGGGACACGGGGTCGTCGATTTTCAGGGCCAGCGCCTCGAGGAAGGAGCGGATCGCCTCCTCGTGGCGCCGGCAGCGCTGCAGGGCGACGCCCAGCGACACGTGGTGCGCATGGTCGCGGGGCAGGCCCGGCGGCATCGCCCGCAGGCAGTCGACCGCCGTGGCGGCGCGCCCGAGGCCGAGCAGCGCATGCGACTCGAGGGTGTAGGCGAGCGCCGCGTCGGGGTCCGTCTCGCGCAGCGCGCGAGCGCGCTCGGCCGCTTCCGCGGCCCGGCCGGCCTTGATCAGGGCGTGCACGGCGGCGAGCGCGTAGGCACGGTCGCCGTGCAGGCCGCTGGCCTGCTCGAACTCGCGCGCGGCGAGGCGCCACTGCTCGCGCAGAGCGAGCGCCTGGCCGGCCTGCCAGCGCCGATGGGCGCGCGCGTGGGCGGGCGACGCGCCGGGTCGTGCAGGGGTCGGGAGGGCGAGCGACATGATTCGAGGCGGCGACGGCACGCGCCGCCGCAGGAAGAGCGGGTCCGGCGAGGGTAGGCCGCGAGGGCGCGCGCGAACGCCGGAAATGCGGCCGCCTGCCGCGCCAATTCGGCTCAGTCGTTGCGCAGCGACGCCTCGCGCTCGCGCCAGCGCGCCGCCTCGGCGTCGGCGCCGAGGCTCGCGTGCAGCACGGCGAGGTTGTGGGCGGCGAGGAAGCTGCCGCGGCCGCGCACGGTGTCCTGCAGCTGCGGCTGCTCGCCGATGGCGAGCGCCTTGAGCCAGCTCGACTCGATCATCGGCAGCAGCTCGCTGCCGCGCTGCGGCTGCGCGGCGGCCCACTCGAGGAACAGGTCGCCAAGGGTGAAGAAGAAGTCGGGCGAGTGCGGCCAGCGCGGCATCTCCGCGGCCGCCAGCGCGATCGCCGCCTCGAAGCGGCCCAGCCGCTTCAGCGTGAAGAGGGCGCGCAGGACCAGGTCGTGGCGCCAGCCGCCGAGCGCGTCGCAGCGGGCCAGCGCATGCGCATAGTGCGGCTCCGCCTCGGCGAAGCGGCCTTTCAGCTCCAGGTCTTTGCCGAGCTGGTAATGAAGATAGGCATCGTCCGGCGCGGCCGCGAGGGCCAGGCCGAGCAGGCGCTCGTTGCGGCCCGCCTTGGCCGACTTGCGGTCGTCGCGGTAGCCGTCGTGACCGACGACCAGCGGCAGGGGCTGGCGCGGCAGCGAGGATTCGGGCTGCTCGTGGATCCGGCCCACATAGCGGACGCCGCGCGGCAGCACGCGCGGCAGCCAGCTCGGCGCCTCGACGACGCGCCCGCCGCCGGCATCGAAGGCACTGACGACGCGGACCTGGCCGAGATGGTCAGGGGCGTGCGCGCGCAGGGCGGCGAGCCCCTCGCCGCCCTCGGCGATCCACTCGTCGGCATCGAGCACCAGGTTCCAGGCCGCCTCGCTGTGCGCGAGCGCCGCGTTGCGGGCGGCGGCGAAATCGTCGATCCAGTCGAAGCGCTCGACGCGGGCGCCGGCTCGCTCGGCGATGGCGACGCTGGCATCGACCGAGCCGGTGTCGAGCACCAGCATGTCGTCGACCCACGGGCGGGCGCTGGCGAGGCAGCGCTCGAGGCAGCACGCCTCGTCGCGGACGATCATCACCAGCGCCAGTCGATGCATGCGGGCGATGGAAACATGCCGATACCTCCCCCGAAACGCGGATCAGGCGGGCAGCGGCGGGCCTTATCGACCGACTTGCGGCGCGCGGGCCGAGGCGCATTCCACACCGGCGCCGGTTTCTGCTTAAGTTCGAGGGACTGTGCTCGATAACCCTCCCAACGCACCTGGGCGACCGGGTACGTGGTCCGGTTAGCCGGCCGAAGGTGGGGCAGCAGGGAGCTGCCGGACACGACGGTTGACTAGCGCGGGCGGTGTCGAAGCAGGAGGCGGAGTCTTCGCCGAATGCAACGACATGCAACGGAGGTCGCGGAAGCGCGCTTTCACGATCACCGCGGTAAACGCCGGCGGCTAGGCCGGGAGTCAACCAACCTAGGAGTCTTTTCCATGCCGATGACGATCAACACCAACAACGTTTCGCTCAATGCGCAACGCAACCTCACCACCTCGCAGTCGTCGCTCGCGACGTCGATGGAGCGGCTGTCCTCGGGCCTGCGCGTCAACTCGTCGAAGGACGACGCCGCCGGCCTGGCGATCGCCACCCGGATGAGCGCGCAGATCCGCGGCATCAACGTCGCGATCCGCAACGCCAACGACGGCATCTCGCTGGCGCAGACGGCCGAAGGCGCCCTCGCCACGGTCACCGATGCGCTGCAGCGCATGCGCGAGCTGGCGGTCCAGGCGCAGAACGGCTCGAACGGCACCACTGACCGCGCCAACCTCGACACCGAATACCAGGCCCTCTCGGCTGAAATCACGCGGATCGCCGCGCAGACGAAGTTCAACGGCGTCGCCATCGTCGGCGCCAGCGCCGGTGCCCAGGTGTTCCAGGTCGGCGCCAACAACGGCGACACGCTGACGATCACCACCTCGACGGTCACCACCGTGACCGGCGGCCTGACGACGGCTGCGGCGGCTTCGACGGCCGTCGCCGCGCTCGACACGGCGCTCGACACGATCACGACCAGCCGTGCCACCTACGGCGCCGCGATCAGCCGCTTCGGGATGGCCATCTCGAACCTGTCGATCACCGGCGAGAACCAGACTGCCGCCCAGGGCCGGATCATGGACGCCGACTTCGCGGCGGAAACGTCGAACCTGTCGCGCGCGCAGATCCTGCAGCAGGCCGGCAGCGCGATGGTCGCCCAGGCGAACCAGCTGCCGAACACGGTGCTGACGCTCCTGCGCTGATCGCAGGGACAGGAGTCCGGTTCGATCGAGCCGCCCTTCGGGGCGGCTCTTTCGTTTCCGGCGCGGAACTGGCAGGTCGAAGCGCGTCACTTCGAGCGACCGGATCGGACGCGGCGGCGAAAAATGCCGGCAGCCGCATCCCCTCCGGAGTCCACCGATGCCCCAGACGATCAACACCAACATCACGTCGCTGAACTCGCAGCGGCACCTGACCACGTCGCAGACTTCGCTGTCGACCTCGATGGAGCGGCTGTCCTCGGGCCTCCGCGTCAACTCGTCGAAGGACGACGCCGCCGGCCTGGCGATCGCCGACCGGATGAACGCCCAGATCCGCGGCACGAACGTCGCGATCCGCAACGCCAACGACGGCATCTCGCTGGCGCAGACCGCCGAAGGCGCGCTCGCGACCATGACCGACGCGCTGCAACGGATGCGCGAGCTCGCGGTCCAGGCCCAGAACGGCTCGAACGGCACCAGCGATCGCGCCAACCTCGACACCGAGTACCAGCAGCTGTCGGCGGAGATCACCCGCATCGCGGCGCAGACGAAGTTCAACGGCAACGCCATCGTCGGCGCCGGCGCCGGCGCGCAGACCTTCCAGATCGGCGCCAACAACGGCGACACGCTGACCGTCACGACCGTGGCGGTGACCACCGTCACCGGCGACGTGCTGACCGCGGCCAACGCCTCGACGGCGCTCGCCGCCATCGACGCCAAGCTCGACGTCATCACCACCAACCGCGCCACCTACGGCGCGGCGATGAGCCGGTTCGGCTTCGCCATCTCCAACCTCTCGATCACCGGCGAGAACCAGTCGGCGGCGCGCGGACGGATCATGGACGCCGACTTCGCCGCCGAGACGGCCAACCTGTCGCGGGCGCAGATCCTGCAGCAGGCCGGCACCGCCATGGTGGCGCAGGCCAACCAGCTGCCGCAGACCGTGCTCGGCCTCCTGCGCAGCTGACGCGGCTGCGGGCGCCTCCCCGTACGCAGGCGCTCAAGTTTCGGCCGCATCGGCCGAGATCCAGGCATCGCTCCGCGACGGCGGGGTCTCGATGAGGTGTGCCGATGGCGACGATCAGTTCTGCAGGCGTGGGCAGCGGCCTCGACGTCAACGCCATCATCAGCCAGCTCATGGCGATCGAGAAGAAGCCGCTGACCGTCCTCGAGACGAAGGAAGCGTCGATCCAGAGCACCGTCTCCGAGTACGGCAAGATCAAGAGCGCCCTGTCGACCCTGCGCGACCTGGCCTCCAAGCTGTCGGGAACGACCACCTGGGGCCAGACGGTCACGAATTCCTCGAGCACGGCGGTGAGCGCGTCGAGCAACAACTCGGCGGCCGGAACCTACACCGTCGAGGTCCAGTCCCTGGCGAGCGTGCAGACGATCGCCACCGGCACGCCCGTCCCGGCGACGAGCACCCTCGGCGCAGGGACCCTGCGCATCGAGCTCGGCAGCTGGGACACCGCGAACAAGAAGACCACGTTCACGCCGAAGGCCGGCGCCACGGCGGTCGACATCGCGATCACCGCGTCGGACACGATCGAGATGATCCGCGACAAGATCAACGGCGCGGGGGCCGGCGTGACGGCGCTGATCATGACCGACGCCAACGGCTCGCGACTGCTGATCCGCTCGAACGTCTCGGGCGCGGCGAGCGCGTTCCGCACCTCCGGGCACGCCGCACTGAGCTTCGACCTGTCGAAGGGCGGCTCGGCGATGACGCACAGCCAGACAGCCGCCGATGCCGTGGCGACCGTGAACGGCCTGGCCGTCGAGTCGACGAGCAACACCTTCTCGAACATCGTCGACGGCCTGACCTTGAACCTCTCCGCCGTGACCACCGCGCCGGTCACCGTCAACGTGGTCACCGATGCCGAGTCGCTGAAGAAGACGCTCACCGAGTTCGCGGCGGCGTACACCGCCGTCGTCAAGCTGATCGCGGCCGACACCAAGTACGACCCTGCCGCCAAGAAGGGTGCGATCCTGCAGGGCGACAGCGCCGCGATCGGGCTGCTCCGGCAGCTGCGCACGCTCGCCGGCGCCGCTTCCGGCGCGTCGACCGTCTTCGGTCGCCTGTCGGACGCCGGCCTCGAGCTCCAGGCCGACGGATCGATGACCGTCAACGCGTCCAAGCTCGGCAGCGCGCTCGGCAACCTCGCCGAGCTGAAGAAGATGTTCGCGAGCTCCGACCTCCTCGACCCGACGAAGGACGGATTGGCCAAGCGCTTTCGCGTCCTGACCGACGGGATGCTCGGCATCGACGGCGCGCTGACGACGCGGACCGAAGGCCTCGGCCAGCAGCTGCAGCGCAACCAGAAGGATCAGGACCGGCTGGAGCTCCGCCTCGAGTCCATCGAGAAGCGGCTGCGCGCCCAGTACACGGCGCTGGACAGGACCATGGCGCTGCTGAACAGCCAGAGCAGCTACATCACCCAGCAGATCGCGGCCTTCAACGCCAGCAACAAGGACTGAGGGCCGGCGCCGGAGCGGCGCGCGTTGCCGCTTTTCCCGGGTAAATCAGGCTTTCGAGGGGTCAAGTCACCCGGGGGCCGTACCGATATCGAAGGCAGGCCCACTGCAAGACGCATCGCACCACCATGTCCGCGCCCGCTGCCTCCTCCCGACACCGATCCACCGCCTTCGCCGGTGCCTACCGCACGGTCGGCGTCGAGACCGGCGTCGCCGGCGCGACGCCGCACCAGCTGGTCACCATGCTGTTCGACGGCTTCAACGACGCCGTCGCGCAGGCGAGGAGCGCCCTCGCCCGAGGCGACATCGTCGCCAAGTGCAAGGCAGTCACGCGGGCGGCGCGCATCGTCGACGAAGGCCTGAAGGCGCCGCTCGACGCCGCCGGCGGCGTGCTGACCGAGAACCTGCGCGCGCTCTACGCCTACGTCACGATGCGCCTGACCCAGGCCAACCTGAACAACGACGTCGAGGCGCTCGACGAGTGCGTGAGGCTGCTCGAGCCGGTGCGCTCGGCCTGGGTCGCGATCGGTCCCGCAAAGGGCGCGACGGCCGAAGCCGCGTGACCATGCACAGCACCCAAACCGACGGAGCCCGCATGAATTCCGTGCTGCTGAACTACTACGAAGCGATCGAGAAGGCGAGCCAGGACATGCTGGAGGCGGCCCGCTCGGGCAACTGGGACCGGGTGGTCAAGCTCGAGGGCGCGTGCGCCGTGCTGATCGCGCAGCTCAAGAACACCGCCGCCGACAAGCCCCTGCCCGCCGACGAGGCCCAGCTCAAGTCGCGGATCATGCAGCGCATCCTCGTGAACGATGCCGAGATCCGCCAGCTCGCCGAGCCCTGGCTCGAGGACCTGGACGACATCCTCGCCGGCCGCCCCAAGACCCTGCACTGAGCGCCGGCCGTGTCGATCTTCTCGCGTTTCAAGAACCCTGCGCGGCCCAACCAAGGAGACGCGATGGAAACCCGACCGGCCCCCCTGGACAACATGACGGCCGGCGAGGACGGCGTGGACCAGTTCCGCGTCTCGTCGCCGCGCGAGATCGGCACCATCCTCAAGCAGCTGCTCGACGGCTCGGTCCTGCTCAACCTCAACGCCGTCGACGGCAAGGTGCTGACCAGCGCGATCTGGACCATGGACAGTGCGCGCGGAACGATCGGCTTCAACGCCGACCCGCGCGACCCGGCCGTCAAGGCGCTGATGGAGTCGCACGAGGTGACGGTGGTCGGCTACGTCGACAACGTCAAGCTCCAGTTCGAGGTGCACGGCCTGATGCTCGTCAACGGCCACCGGGCGAGCGTCCTCAACTGCGCCTTCCCGCGCGAGATGTACCGCTTCCAGCGCCGCAACGCCTTCCGCATCCGTCCCCTGATGCGCACGTCGCCGGTGGCCCGCCTGCGCCACCCGGACATGCCGGAGATGGAGTTCGCGCTCCGCATCATCGACGTCAGCATGAGCGGTGCGGGCCTCTTCCTTCCGAACGACGTGCCGCTGATGAACGCCGGCACGCAGATCGACGCCGTGCGGCTGGAGTTCGACGAGGACACGCGGCTCGACGTCTCGATGCGCCTGAAGCACGTCACCCCGATCAAGGCCGAGACGGGCGGCGTGCGCCTGGGCTTCGAGTTCGTCAGGATCGGCGGCGATGCGGTGCGGACGCTGCAGCGCTTCATCGACCTGACGCAGAAGCGGGCGAAGATGATGGCGCTCAACTAGGCCGAACCGGACCGGAGGTCCGGTTCGGCCGCGGTCGATCGAGCGAGCGGCCGCGGAACGCGGCCGTCGCTCATCTCCCTTGAGTCTGCGCGATCGGCAAGATTTCTCTTGACCTTCCTTCCATACTTCGACTAAAGTTGAATCATGGAAGAGATGAAAGTGGTGCGATCCCTGGCGGCGCTGGCGCAGCCGGTGCGGCTGCAGGTGTTCCGGGCCCTCGTCGTCCGCGGCAGCGAAGGCCTGACGCCGGGCGCGATGGCCGAGGGGCTCGGCATCCCGGCCAACACCCTCTCCTTCCACCTCAAGGAGCTGGCGCACGCCGGGCTCGTGACGCAGGAGCGCTCGAGCCGCAACATCATCTACCGCGCCGCCTTCGACCACATGAACGCCCTGCTCGGCTACCTCACGGAGAACTGCTGCCAGGGCAAGGGCTGCCTCGTCGAGGCGGCCGAGTCCTGCAGCAGCTGCTGACCGTCCCACCCCACGGAGACCTCCCATGAAGCGATTCCATGTCCACGCCCACGTTGATGACCTGGCCGCCAGCATCGGCTTCTACTCGAAGCTGTTCGCGGCGGAGCCGACCCGCATCGAGAGCGACTACGCCAAGTGGATGCTCGACGACCCGCGCCTCAATTTCGCGATCTCGACGCGCGGCGCCACGACCGGCGTCGACCACCTCGGCATCCAGACCGACTCCGAGGACGAGCTAGCCGCCCTGCAGGCGCGAGCGACCGCCGCCGACATGACCTTGCTCGACCAGGGCGAGGCGAGCTGCTGCTACGCGCGCAGCCAGAAGCACTGGGTCACCGATCCGCAAGGCATCGCCTGGGAGCACTTCCACACGCTGCACGACATCCCGACGTTCAGCGAGACGGCGAAGGACAGGGCGGCCGCCGCTGCCTGCTGCGCCGCGGCGCCCGAAGGCAAGTCCATCGCCGCGGCGGCGAAGCCTTCCGCTTCCGCTTCCTGCTGCGGATGACGACGGGCGTTCTCGTCCTCTGCACGCACAACTCGGCGCGCAGCGTCCTCGCCGAGGCGATGCTGAACCACTGGGCGGGTCGGCTCGGCAAGGACGTGCGCGCGTTCAGTGCCGGCAGCGCACCGAGCGGGCGCGTCAACCCCGTCGCCCTTGAGGTGTTGAGCCGGGCGGGTGTCGACACCGCGGCCTGCCGCAGCAAGAGCTGGGACGAGTTCGCCGCTCCCGGGGCGCCGGCGATGCGCATGGTGATCACCGTCTGCGACAGCGCCGCCGCGGAGGCATGTCCCTGGTGGCCCGGCAGCCCGGTCACGGTGCACTGGGGCTACGCCGATCCGTCGCGCGCGCCGGGCAGCGACGACGACCGGCGGGTCGCCTTCGCACGCATCGTCGAGAGCTGACGGTGCCGACCCTCGGGCGCAAGCTGCTCGCCGAGGGCATCGGAACGGCGCTTCTGCTGACCGTCGTCATCGGCTCGGGGATCATGGCCGAGCGCCTCTCGGCGGCAACGCCGCGATCGCGCTGCTGGCCAACGCGCTGGCGACCGTCGGCGGTCTCTATGTCCTGATCGAGATGCTCGGTCCGCTGAGCGGCGCCCACTTCAACCCGGCCGTCAGCGCCGTCATGGTCTTCCGCGGCGAGCTGGGGCGAAGCGAGCTGCTGCCCTACGTCTGCGCCCAGCTCGTCGGCGCGGTGCTCGGCGCATGGCTGGCCCACGCGATGTTCGACACCGCCATCCTGCAGCTGTCGAGCAAGGTCCGCGGCGGCGCCGGGCAATGGATCGCCGAGGCGGTCGCCACCGCCGGGCTCGTGCTGGTCATCCTGCGCGCCCCGGCCGGCCGGGCGGCCGTGATGGTGGCGTCGTACATCGGCGCGGCCTACTGGTTCACCGCATCGACCTCCTTCGCCAACCCGGCGGCTGCCCTCGGGCGGATGTTCAGCGACAGCTTCGCCGGCATCCACCCGGCGAGCGTGCCGGGCTTCGTCCTGGCGCAGCTCGCCGGCGCCGCGATCGGCACGGCCGTGCACGTGGCGCTGGATCCTGGGCAGGAGCCGGGCCGGCAGCCGAACGTCATCGAAGCCTCCGGTCACGGCGCCGGCGACACGCCCGGCGTCATCCGCTCATCGCCGGCAGCGCGAACGCAAACCAGGCGCCGACGGCATAGACCGCGACGCTGAAGGCGAAGACCCGGGACGACAAGACCCGCGTGCGCAGGCACGCCCGGCGCAGGGCCGGATCGGCCGGGCACGGTGCGTTGCGGTAGCGCCAGCGCACGACCGCGGTGGCGGCCAGCATCGCGCCGGCGGCCAGGAAGAGCGCCTCCTTGTGCTCGCTCAGCCAGACCAGCTGGGGCACGAACGAGACCAGCGACGACAGCGCCGCGCCGGCCCCGACCGCGACCAGGAGCGCCGGCAGCGCGCAGCAGACGAGCGTGCTCGAGCTGGCGAGCAGGCTCGCCAGCGACGACCAGAAGCCCGCACGGGCTTCGGCGCTGCCGTCGGGGCTCACTTCCTCGCCTTCGTGCCGGCCTTGATCTCGGCCACCGACTGCTGCACCGTCTCGAGCTTCGTCACCTCGTAGCCCGAGTCGGCGATCTCGGCGGAGATCGCCTTCGGGTCCAGCGTCTGGCCGTCCTTGGCTTCGACGGCGACGACCTTGCGCTTCAGGTCGACGAACACGGCCTGCGTCGCCGGCATGCGCGACAGCCTCTTCTCGATGCCCTGGGCGCAGAACGCACAGACCATGCCGTTGACGGTGGCCTTGACGCTGGTGGCGGCCATCGCGGAGGTGGAAATGGCGACGAGGGCCAGAGCGGCCACGGAGTGGATGACGTGATTCATCGTGATTCCTTTCAGAAGACGTACATGAAATTGAACCTCGCCTGTCGCGAGTTGTTGACGCCGGCTTCGACGAAGAAGCGCCGGTGCACCAGGCGCAGCATCGGCGTGATCTCGGTCTTGTCGGAGAGAGAGCGCATGCGCCTGGCCTCGACCACCAGCCAGGGCTGGATCTCCTCGTAGTCGACCTCGTAGAACGAAAAGCCCACGCGCAAGGAGGCGAAGTCGTGGTTGATCGACCGGGCCCGATAGAGCCGGCCGGTCGCGGCGACGTAGAACCGGGTCGTCTCGTAGTCGACCTGCAGGCCCGGAGCGAACGCCGTGCGCGTTCCCGAGAAGTCGTTGCCGCGGATGCCGCCGAGCCCGGCGAGGAGCCAGACGTTGGCCTGGGCCTCCGGCAGGTTCCAGCGGGCGAGCAGGCGGGTGTAGGTTGCCTCGGCCAGGGTTCGCCGGCGGGTGCCGTCGTCGGAGCGCATCCGCAGGCCGCCGGCGCCGACCGCGTCGCGCGCGGTCAACGCGTAGTTGACCCAGCCCTCCTTCCAGTTCGGGCCGATGTCGCCCATCGCCATCCAGCTCTCCTTGAAGCCCATGGGCGCGGCGGCGGCGACGCCGGCCCCGAAAGCCAGCGCGAAAGCCAGGGCGGATTTCGAAGCGCACCTCACCGCACGGCCTCGATCTTCGACACCCGCAGCTCGCCGTCGACCTCGACGACCGAGAAGCGGACGCGATCGCCGGGCTTGTAGGCCTGCAGCGGCAGGCCGTCGGCGACCTGGAAGCCCATGGTCATCGCGGCCATCTTCACGCTGCGGATCGGGCCGTGCCGCAGCGTGATCCGACCGCGCTCGGCGTCGACCCGCACGACGCGGGCGGAAACCCATTCGGCGAGCGCCGGCGTGGGCAGGAGGCCGGCCAGGGCGGCCAGCAGCAACAACGTTCTCATCGAATCCTCCGAAGCGGGCCCCGGGAGGAGCCGCCTTGCACTGCCGCAGCGAACTGCGGACGGACCAATGCCTAGGAGGTCAGAGGCTGGGCGGGCGGGTGCTGCGCACCGACGGCGCGCTCGCGAAGCGCTCTTCGCCGACGCGGGGCAGGACCGCGGAGAGATCGTCGGCGGAGCCCGTGATGGCGGGGGCCTGTGCAAAGGGAACGCACAGGACACAGGCGCCGCAGTCCGCGCCAGACGAGGCCGACGACCCGTCATCGTGAACGTGGCCGCCGGCAACCTGCATGTCGCAGCCCGGCATGAAAGCCGACGCATGCCCGGGCACCTGGGTGGCCATGCCGATGGCCATGACATCGCCCGCCACCGCGCGCAGCGGCAGGGCGATGATCATCAGCAGGAACAGGAATCGGCGCACGGTCGCAAGGATAGACGTTCGACCGGGTTCGTGGGAAGGTCGGGATAACGGGAAAGGACGTCGACCATGAACAGCAAGAGCCATTGGGAGACCGTCTACGAGACCAGACCGGCAGATGCCGTCAGCTGGTACGCGCCGCACCTGCAACGCTCCTTGGGCTATGTGCTCCGTGCCGCACAGGGCAAGGCTTCTCCCGTCATCGACATCGGAGGCGGCGAATCCACCCTGGTGGACGACTTGCTGGCCGAGGGCTTCTCGGACCTCACCGTGCTGGACATCTCGGCAAAGGCTCTGGACGTGACTCGCGACCGGCTGGGATCGGCAGCCGAGAAGGTGCGCTGGCTCACCGCGGACCTGCTCGACGCGCCTCTGGAGGCAAGGCGGTACGAGGTGTGGCACGACCGGGCGGTGTTCCACTTCCTGACGACGGAAGAGCAGAAGCGCCGCTACGTGGCCCGGGTACGGCATTCCCTCATGCCGGGTGGCTTTGCCATCGTCGCGACCTTCGGCCCCGAAGGACCCGCGCAGTGCAGCGGCCTGCCGGTGTCGCGCTACGCCGCTCCGGAATTGCACTCGACCTTCGGAGCGCCGTTCCGGCTCGTCGACAGCAGCACGGAGGTTCACACGACACCGTGGGGAACGCCCCAGCAGTTCGTCTACTGCTTTTGCCGACACGCCGATCAGTAGCGGCGATCTTTCGTGCTGCGCGTGCGCCGAAGCGCGCCGCTAGACCTGCATCCCCATGATGTCCGAGTAGGCCTGCACGAGCCGGTTGCGGACCTGCAGCGTCGCCTGGAAGCCGATCTGCGCCTTCTGCATCGCCACCATCGTCTGCTCGAGGCTGACGGTCGGGTTGTCGAGCGTCACCTCGCGCTGCAGGCGGGCGGCCTCGTTCTGTGACTTGCTGACGGCGCCGAGCGCCTGGCCCAGCGCCTTCTCGAAGCTCGCCGGCGCGACGCCGCCCGCACCCGGCGCGGCGCCGCCGCGGGCGAGCGGAACGCCGTCGATGCCGAGGCCGGCGCGGGCGACGGCCTGCGCGAAGTCGAAGGGCTTCAGGGTGACGTTCATGGGCGGAACTCCTGGCCGTGATCCTAGGGAGGCCGGCCGCGGCGGGTGGTGCGAACTGAGGCACCAATGCGGCCCTGTTTCAGGCATCCGCGACGGGACCGCTCCGAATAATGACCGTCAAGCCGGCACGCCCCACGCCGCCGCGCGCCAAGGATCCATGGACAACGCCGTCGCCGTCACCGCCCCCGCCACCCTCGCCGGCCGCCTGCAGGCCCTGCCCGCCAGCAGCAAGTTCACTGCCCTGATCGGCGTGCTCGCGCTCGCCGGCGTCGTCTTCGCGCTGACGGCCTGGAACGGCAAGGGCGACTACAAGGTGCTCTACGCCAACCTCTCCGACAAGGACGGCGGCGCGGTCATCGCCCAGCTGTCGCAGATGAACGTGCCCTACCGCATGGCCGAAGGCGGCCAGGCGATCCTCGTCCCCGGCGGCCAGGTGCACGACCTGCGCCTGAAGATGGCGACCGCCGGCCTGCCCAAGGGCGCGGTCTCCGGCTTCGAGCTGATGGACAACGCCCGCTTCGGGCAGACCCAGTTCCAGGAGCGGCTCACCTTCCAGCGCGGCCTCGAGGGCGAGCTGACGCGCTCGATCGGCTCGCTCGCCGCCGTGCAGTCGGCGCGCGTGCACCTGGCGCTGCCGAACCAGAACGGGTTCTTTCGCGAGCAGCAGAAGCCGAGCGCCTCGGTGCTGCTGGCGCTGCATCCGGGCCGCACGCTCGACCAGGCCCAGGTGGCCGGCATCGTCCACCTCGTCTCGTCGAGCGTTCCCGAGCTGAGCCCGAAGTCGGTCAGCGTGCTCGACCAGAGCGGCGCCCTCCTCACCGGCAGCGGCAACGCCAGCAAGGCCGCCGGCCTCGACGCGCAGCAGCTGCAGTACGTGAACCAGGTCGAGTCCGGCTACACCAAGCGCATCCTCGAGCTGCTGCAGCCGGTCGTCGGCGCCAACAACCTGCGCGCCACCGTCACCGCCGATGTCGACTTCTCGCTCAGCGAGGCGACCTCGGAGGAATTCAAGCCGAACCAGGGTCCCGACGCCAGCGTCTCGATCCGCAGCCAGCAGACGAGCGAGCACGGTGCCGGCGGCACCGCGGCGCTCGCCAGCGGCATCCCTGGCGCGGCCTCGAACCAGCCGCCGGTGGCCGCCACGGCGCCGCTCACCGGCGCCTCGCAGCCGCTGCAGGGCGCGCCGACGGCGACCGCCGCGGCCGGCGGCAGCAGCGGCCGCCGCGACGCCGTCACCAACTACGAGGTCGACAAGACCGTGCGCGTCACCCGCAACGCGAGCGGCAACGTCAAGCGCCTGAACGCGGCGGTGGTCGTGAACCACCGCACGCTCGTCGACGCCAAGGGCAAGTCGACCCAGGTGCCGCTGACCGCTGACGAGGTCGAGAAGATTACGGCGCTGGTGCGCGAGACGATCGGCTTCAGCAAGGAGCGCGGCGACTCGGTCAAGGTCATCAACGCGCCGTTCAAGGTCGAGCCGACGAGCCACGTCGAGCCGCCGCTCTGGAAGAGCCCGGAGCTGATCGACCTGATCCGCGCCGCGGTGCCGGCCGGCCTCGGCCTCGTCGCCCTGCTCGTCTTCTTCGGCCTGGTGCGGCCGGCGGTGAAGACCGCCTTCGCGCCGCGCGCCCTGCCGCCGCCGCGGCCCGGCACGCGCATCGACGCCGTCGTCGACGACGAGCAGACGCTCTCCGGCATGCCGGCGCTCGCCGGTCCGGCCTACGTGCAGCAGCTCGAAGGCGCGAAGACGCTGGCCAAGGACAACCCCGCGGCGGTCGCCGGCATCGTCCGCGGCTGGGTCAGCGGCGAAGCCGCGTAGCCGCCCGCGCCGACGCAACCGAACGGGACGCACGCGCATGGCCATGGATGCAGCCGGACTCGAGGACGCCGCCATCCTCCTCATGTCGCTCGGCGAGGAGGAGGCGGCGCAGGTCTTCCGGCACCTCTCGCCGCGCGAGGTGCAGAGCCTCGGCGAGACGATCGCGCGCATGAACTCGGTGCCGAAGGAGCGCCTCGACGGCGTCCTGCAGAAGTTCTCGACCATCGTCTCCGGGCGCAGCGCCCTCGTCGCCGACACCGGCAAGTACGTGCGCAACGTGCTGAAGAAGGCGCTCGACGAGGACAAGGCCAACATGCTCATCGACCGCATCCTGCAGAACGGCGACGTCTCCGGGATCGAGGGCTTGAAGTGGATGGACGCCAGCTCGATCGGCGAGATGCTGCGCCACGAGCATCCGCAGATCGTCGCCGCCGTCCTCGTCCACCTCGACTCCGACCAGGCGGCGGCGGTCCTCAAGACCTTCGCCGAGCGGCAGCGCAACGAGGTGATCGTGCGCATCGCCACGCTCGACGGCATCCAGCCGTCGGCGCTGAAGGACCTGAACGAGGTGATGAAGAAGCTGATCGCCGGCGGCGAGCAGTCGCGCATGGCGCCGATGGGCGGCGTCAAGGCGGCGGCCGAGATGCTGAACCTGCTCGGCACCTCGATCGAGACCTCGGCGCTCGACTACATCCGCGAGGCCGACAACGACCTGGCCCAGCGCGTCCTCGACAACCTGTTCACCTTCGACGACCTCGACCGCCTCGACGACCGCGGCATCCAGGCGCTGCTCAAGGAAGTGCAGTCCGAATCGCTGGTCATCGCGCTCAAGGGCGCCAAGCCGGAGCTGCGCGAGAAGATGCTGAAGAACATGTCGACCCGCGCCGCCGAGACGCTGCGCGAGGAGCTCGACGCGCGCGGCCCGGTCCGCGTCGCCGAGGTCGAGGCGGAGCAGAAGGAGCTCCTGAAGACCGTCCGTCGACTGGCCGAGGAAGGCCAGATCGTGATCGGCGGCGGCAGCGGGGACGACTTCCTGTGAGCATGAACAAGCCACGGCCGGTGCCGCCTGCCGAGGGGCCGAAGCGCGACGTCTACGCGCGCTTCATCCCGCGCGAGGAGCTCAGCTCGTTCGCGGCCTGGGCCTTCGGCGACGTCTCCTCCAACGAGCCCGGCCCGGCCGCGCCCGGCGCGCGCCGCAGCGAGGCCGAAGCGTCCGCCGATCCCGCGGCGCAGCTCACGCAGCAGCTGCGCGCCGCCCGCCAGTCCGGCTACCAGGACGGCTATCGCGACGGCCTGGTCGCGCTCGAGGGCTTCAAGCAGAGCTTCGCCGCGCAGACGACGGCGCAGGTCGGCGCCCTGCTCGGCTCGATCGGGCGCCAGCTCGACGCGCTGCAGCAGGACATGGCCAGCGCCCTCGCCGCCTCGGCCACCTCGCTGGCGCGGCAGATCGTGCGCAGCGAGCTCGCCACCGATCCGGCCAGCGTCGCCCGCGTCGCCGAGCAGGCGATCGAGGCCCTGCTCCTCAGCGCCCGCCACGTCGTGCTGCGCGTCCATCCCGACGACCAGGCGCTCGTCTCCGCCGGCGCCGCCGAGCTGATCGCCGACCGCGGCATCCGCGTCGTCGCCGATGCGCAGATCGGCCGCGGCGGCTGCCTCATCGAATCCGACATCGGCCTCGTCGACGCGACCATCGACGAGCGCTGGCGCCGCGGCGCGGCCGGCCTCGGCAGCGCCGAGCCCTGGCGCGTCGATGTCGACAACGCCGACCCGCCGCCCGTCGACCGCGCCGACGCGCCGTCCGACGGCGGCGCCGGCACGACCCCGCGACCCGGCCCGTGAGCGCCGTCCCTTCCCTCGGCAGCGGCACCGACGCGCCGCCGCACGGCGAGCACGCCGTCGCCGATGCCTGGCGGCGCTACCTCGCCGACCTGCGTTCCTTCGCCGCCGACCCGCTGCCGCTCGAGACGCAGGGCCGGCTGGTCCGCGTCACCGGTCTGGTGCTCGAGGCGGCGGGCATCCGGGTGCCCGTCGGCTCGGTCTGCGAGATCCGGCAGAGCGGCGACGGCGCGCCGCCGGTGCTCGCCGAGGTCGTCGGCTTCTCCGGCGACCGCGCCTACCTGATGCCCACCGGCGACATCCAGGGCCTGTCGAGCGGCGCCCTCGTCGCGCCGCGGCCGACGCCGGTCGTGCCGATGAAGCTGTGGGCGCCGCGCCATCGCTGGCGCCGCACCATCGACCGCACGCTGCACCTGCCGGTCGGCGACGGCCTGCTCGGCCGCGTCGTCGATTCGCACGGGCTGCCGATGGACAGGAAGGGCCCGCTCGCGCAGGTGCACGACGAGCCGGTCGCGCGCCGGCCCATCAACGCCATGGACCGCGACCCGGTGCGCACGCCTCTCGACACCGGCGTGCGCGCGATCAACGCCATGCTCACCGTCGGCCGCGGCCAGCGCATCGGCCTGTTCGCCGGCACCGGCGTGGGGAAAAGCGTGCTGCTCGGCATGATGGCCCGCTACACCGCCGCCGACGTCATCGTCGTCGGCCTGATCGGCGAGCGCGGCCGCGAGGTCAAGGAGTTCATCGAGGACATCCTCGGCGAGGACGGCATCCGCCGCGCCGTCGTCGTCGCCGCGCCCGCCGACGCGCCGCCGCTGGTCCGCATGCAGGGGGCGAACTACGCGACGGTGATCGCCGAGCACTTCCGCGACCGCGGCAAGAACGTCCTGCTCCTGATGGACTCGCTGACGCGCTATGCGATGGCGCAGCGCGAGATCGCGCTCGCCATCGGCGAGCCGCCGGCCACCAAGGGCTACCCGCCGAGCTGCTTCGCCAAGCTGCCGCAGCTGGTGGAGCGCAGCGGCAACGGCGTCGCCGGCGGCGGCTCGATCACCGCCTTCTACACCGTGCTGAGCGAAGGCGACGACCCGCAGGACCCGATCGCCGACGCGGCGCGCGGCATCCTCGACGGCCACATCGTCCTCTCGCGCGAGCTGGCCGAGGCGGGCCACTACCCGGCCATCGACATCGAGCGGTCGGTGTCGCGGGTGATGACCAGCGTCGCCTCGGGCGAGCACCTCGAGAGCGCGCGCCGCTTCCGGCAGCTGCACGCGCGGCATCAGAAGGCGCGCGACCTGATCCAGCTCGGCGCCTACGCGCCCGGCCACGATGCCGAGCTCGACCTCGCCGTTCGCCTGCACGAGCCCATGAACCGGCTGCTGCAGCAGAACATGAACGAGCCGGCCCGGCTCGACACCAGCCTCGCCATGCTGCACGCCGTGCTCGCCGGCGCGGGCTGATTCCCTTCACTCGGCCGACACCGAAAGCGCTCCCATGAACGACGACCTGCACTCGCTCCGCTTCCTGCTCGCGCAGGCCGAGCGCCAGCGCGACGAGGCGCTCGCCGCGCAGATGAAGGCCGAGGCGGCCGAGCGCAGCGCCGTCAACCAGGCCGAGCAGCTCGTCGTCTACCGGCGCGAGTACGAGCAGCGCTGGAGCGCCGAGTTCTGCCGCGACGGCAAGATCGAGCTCGTCCGCTGCTACCAGGGCTTCATGGAGCGGCTGTCGCAGGCCGTCGACCAGCAGGCGCGCATCGCCGCGCAGGCGGTGCTGCAGGCCGAGCGCGCGACGGCGTCGGTGCAGGGTCACGAGATGCGCACGGCGGCGCTGAAGAAGCTGCTCGAGCGCCGGGTCGGCGAAGCGTCGCGGCTCGGCATCGAGCGCGAGCAGCGCAGCAGCGACGACCAGGCCGCGCGCGCCGCCTGGGCGCGCATGAACGCGACCCGGCCGCCGGTGACCCGGCTCTGAGGCGGCGGCGATGAACACCTCGGCGCTGCCGCCCACGACCGCTGCGCCCGCGCCGCGGGCACCGGGCGGCGCGGGCACGCCGACGGCGCCCGACCGCGTGCCGGCGCGGGCGGCACCGGTGCGGGCCTTTGCCGACATGCTCCGGCACCAACGCGCCGACGCTTCGCGGCCGGCAGAGGTGCCGACCCTGGCGGCGCCGTCGTCGGCGGACGCATCCGGGCCGGAAAGCGAGGAGCCGCTCGAGACGACACCCGAAAAGAACAGCGCGCCCGCGAAGGCGAAGAGCCGCGCCGCTGCCCCGGCGCGGAGCCCTGCGGCGAGCGACCAAGGCATTCGCGACAGCGAGGCCGTGGCCGAGACCCGGGCGATGGAAGAGCGCGCAGCAGAGCCTGTCACCGACCGGGCGACACCTGCCGTTGACCCCGGCGGCATCCGTCCGCTGCCGATCGTCGAGCAGAAGGCCGCCCGCGCATGGCTCGGCGCGGCCGAGCTCGCACCGAAGGATGCCGACGCAACGACCGGGCTCGCTTTCGCCGCAGACAGCGAGAACCCTGCCGCGCGCCGCGCGCCCGGCCTCGCCGGCGATGCACGCGCCGGCCGGCGCGACGACGCGGGTCGCACAGCCGCCGTCGAGATCGCCGCCACGACGGCGCAGAGCGCATCCGCCAACATCGCCGGCCCCCGGCCGCAGGAAGCCGCCGCGGCTCGGCCTGCCTTCGACCTGGCGCTGCATGCCGCGTCGCAGGCGTCGGCCGTGTCCCTGCCGATCGCGTCCGGCGAGTCGATGCGCTCGGACGCGGCGACACCGACCCTCGCCCTGCCCACGCCCGTCGACTCGCCCGAGTTCGCCGCTGCGCTCGGCGTGCAGGTCAGCCTGCTCGCACGCGGGGGCGTGCAGCAGGCCGAGCTGCACCTGAACCCGGCCGAGATGGGGCCGGTGTCGATCCGCATCCGGCTCGACGGCACCGAGGCGCAGGTGCAGTTCGGCGCCGACCTCGCGCAGACGCGCGAGGCGATCGAAAGCGGCCTGCCCGAGCTGGCCAGCGCCTTGCGCGAGGCCGGCTTCACGCTCGCCGGCGGCGGCGTCTCGCAGCACGCGGGTCAACGCAGCCGCGACGACGGCAGCGCGTCGACGGCCCCGACGACCGCCGGTCAGGCTACGGACGCGCCGGCGGCCGTCGAGCACGCGCTGCAGGCCGTGCGCCGCGTCGCCGCCGGCGGCGTCGACCTCTACGCCTGAGCATCGAGCGCACAGGGGGCGTCTGGCCGCGAAAAGCCGCTCTTATCGCGCCTTCTGCGCCGACGCCGGTTTTCATAATTTCCCGCATGCCACACGTCCTGCGCAGCCCGCGCCGGCCGGTGGCTGCCGGACGCCGTGCCGGACCAGGGCCCTGAAGGAGCTTCGATGTCTGCTGTGATCGCCGACCCCGCTGCCGGCGCCGCTCCCCCGCCACGCGTCAGGAAGAAGCTCCTCGTCATCGGTGCCGCCGTGCTGGCCTTGCTGCTGCTGCTCGCCGCCGGCGGCGTCGTCCTCCTCAAGCAGCGCGCGGCGCGCGCCGCGGCCGGCGACGACGACACCGCGGCGGTGGAAGCGCGCTCGCCGACGGCCCAGGCGCGGAGCGTTCCCTTCTACCTTCCCCTCGACCCCTTCGTCGTCAACCTCGCCGACCGCGACGTCGACCGCTACGCGCAGATCGGCATCACCTTCGAGCTCGAGAACGGCGCGTCCGGCGAGCAGCTCAAGGCCTACATGCCGGCGGTGCGCAACGCCATCCTGATGGTCCTCGCCAACAAGACCTCGCGCGAGCTGCTCGATCGCGCCGGCAAGGAACAGCTGGCGCAGGAGATCATGCGCGAGGCCGTCCGGCCGATGGGCATCGAGGCCGCGACGCCGGAGCCGATCGGCACCCTGCCGGCGACGAAGCCCGGCGTCGGTGCCTCGGCGCCGAGCGCCCTGGCGGCGGCATCCGCCGGCGCGGCATCGGCGGCCGCGTCCATCGTCGCCGCAGCCTCCGCCGCGAGCGCCGCCACGGCAGGCGCCAGCGGCGCGACAGCGACCGTCGCACTCGTCGCCGGCGACGACCTCGCCGTGCCCAAGGCCAAGCCGCGGCCGCGCCGCGAGACGCAGCGCAACCCGATCCAGCACGTGCACTTCTCGAGCTTCATCATCCAATGAACGACCAGATCCTCACCCAGGACGAGGTCGACGCGCTGCTGCAAGGCATCGCCGGCGAGAGCGACTCGCTGGCGCCGGAAGAAAGCACGGCCGACGGCGTCCGCAGCTACGACCTCGTCAACCAGGACCGGGTCGTGCGCCAGCGCATGCCCACGCTCGAGATCATCAACGAGCGCTTCGCCAAGAACATCCGCGCCGGCCTCTTCAACTTCATCCGCAAGAGCCCCGAGGTCGCGATCGGGAGCATGCACGCGCACAAGTACAGCGCGTTCCTGCGCGAGATCGCCGTGCCGACCAACTTCAACATCGTCGCTGTCAAGCCGCTGCGCGGCCTCGGCCTCGTCGTCTGCGACCCGCCGCTGGTGTTCGCGGTCATCGACGCCCTCTTCGGCGGCGCCGGCAAGTACGCGACGCGCATCGAGGGCCGCGACTTCTCGGCCACGGAGCAGCGCATCATCCGCCGCCTGCTCGACGTCGTCACCGCCGACTACAAGCGCGCCTGGGACGGCATCTACCCGCTCGAGCTCGAGTACGTTCGCTCGGAGATGCAGCCGCAGTTCGCCAACATCGCGACCGCCTCGGAGATCGTCGTCTCGACCTCCTTCACGCTCGAGATCGGCGAGGCGACCGGCACGATCCACTTCTGCATCCCCTACGCGACCTTCGAGCCGATCCGCGACATCCTCTACTCGACGATGCAGGGCGGCTCGAACGCGCCCGATCGGCGCTGGGTCAACCTCATGACGCAGCAGATCCAGTCGGCCGAGGTCGAGCTGGTCGCCGAGCTGGCGCAGGCGCCGGCCACCGTCGAGCAGCTGCTCGCGCTCAAGGCCGGCGACTTCATCGAGCTCGACCTGCACCAGGCCATCCAGGCCAAGGTCGCCGGCGTGCCGGTGCTCGACTGCCACTACGGAACCTCGAACGGCAAGTACGCGCTCAAGGTCGATCAACTACTGGCCGGCTCGCGCGAAGGCTGGCTCGGAGAAAACCATGTCCACTGATCCCACGCAGAACGCAGCGCCCGCCGACGACGCGGCCGCCGACTGGGCCACCGTCGACGCGCGCGGCGAGACCGCCTCGGAGGTGCATGCCGCCGCCGACCAGGTGTCGCCGGCGTCGTTCGCCAACTTCTCGCCGACCACGGGGTCGACGGCCGGCAACGACATCAACATGATCCTCGACATCCCGGTGCAGCTCACCGTCGAGCTCGGCCGGACGCGGATCCCGATCAAGAACATCCTGCAGCTGGCGCAGGGCTCGGTGGTCGAGCTCGAGGCGATGGCCGGCGAGCCGATGGACGTGCTCGTCAACGGCTACCTGATCGCCCAGGGCGAGGTCGTCGTCGTCAACGAGAAGTTCGGCATCCGCCTCACCGACATCGTCACGCCCAGCGAGCGCATGCGCCGCCTGAGCCGCGGCTGACCGCGAGCCGCACGATGCCCGCCAACGGCTGGACGTCGCTCCTCTGGTTCGTCGCGATCATCGCGATGATCCCGGCGGCGCTCTGGTTCCTGAAGCGCACGCCGCTCGGCGGCGCCGGCACGACCGGCATCCTGCGCAGCGTCGCGGTGCTGCCGCTGTCGACGAGCCAGCGCATCGTCACGGTCGAGGTGGGCGCGGGCGACGAGCGGCGCTGGCTGGTCCTCGGCATCACGCCGACGACGATCACCACCCTGCACTCGATGGCGCCGGTCGCCGACGCCGCGCTGCCGAACCACGGCCAGCAGCCGCCACCCTTCGCCCAGCTCCTGGGCCGATTGCGCGGCAACGAACCGGGCAAGCCGAGTGACGTCTGAACGGATGATCCTGCTGCGCCGCGTCCTGCAGGCGCTGCCGATCGCCGCGCTCGCCGCCTTCTCGGCCCTGCCCGAGGCCGCTTCGGCGCAGCCCGCGCCCGGCGGCGCCCAGCTGCCGCTGCTCGTCGGCAGCAGCGCGGGCAGCACCAGCTACTCGGTGCCGGTGCAGACGCTGCTGTTCTTCACCGCGCTCAGCTTCCTGCCTGCCGTGCTGCTGCTGATGACGAGCTTCACGCGGGTCGTGATCGTGCTGAGCCTGCTGCGCCAGGCGATCGGCACGCAGGCCGCGCCGCCGAACCAGGTGGTGATCGGCCTGTCGCTCTTCCTCACCTTCTTCATCATGGGCCCGACCATCGACAAGGTCTACGCCGAGGCGTACCAGCCGTACTCCGAAAACAAGATCGCCTTCGACGAGGCGCTTCGCCGCGGCGAGAGCCCCGTGCGCGACTTCATGATGAAGCAGACGCGGCAGACCGACGTCATGCTGTTCGCCCGCCTGGCCAAGATCGACCCCTCGGTGCCGACCGCCGAGGTGCCGTTCAAGGTGCTGGTGCCGGCGTTCGTGACGAGCGAGCTGAAGAGCGCCTTCCAGATCGGCTTCCTCGTCTTCCTGCCCTTCCTGATCATCGACATGATCGTCGCCAGCGTCCTGATGTCGCTCGGCATGATGATGCTGTCGCCGGTGCTCATCGCCCTGCCGTTCAAGCTGATGCTGTTCGTACTCGCCGACGGCTGGAACCTGCTCCTCGGCTCGCTCGCCGCGAGCTTCGTCACCTAAGCCCAGCGCCCGGCCATGGACTCCCAGCAGGTCTTCACCTTCGGGCAGCAGAGCCTCTACATGCTGCTCATGATCGCCGCCCCGGTGCTGCTCACCGTGCTGGCGGTGGGCCTCGTCGTCAGCATCTTCCAGGCGGCGACGCAGATCCACGAGCAGACGCTGTCCTTCGTGCCGAAGATCGTCGCCGCGGTGGCGGTGCTCGTGATCGCCGGCCCGTGGATGCTGACCTCGCTGGTCGAATTCCTGCAGCGGACGCTGCAGTCGATACCTTCGGTCGTCGGCTGAGGCCGGCCCCGCCCCGACGCGCGAGGCGGGCGCCGTGCTGACCTTCACCGAAGCCCAGGTCCTGGCCTGGGTGACGCCCATCCTCTGGCCTTTCCTGCGCGTGCTCGCGCTGTTCAGCGCCCTGCCCGTGCTGGCGCAGCGCAGCGTGCCCATGCGCCTGCGCATCGGTCTCGCCTTCCTGGTCGCCGTCTGCGCCCAAGCGTCGATCCCGGCGGTCGAGCCGATCGCGCTCGACTCGTCGACCGCGCTCCTGGCCGTCCTTCAGCAGGTGCTGATCGGCCTGTCGCTCGGCTTCGCCGTGCGCATCGTCTTCGCCGCCGTCGAGTTCGCCGGCGAGATCATCGGCCTGCAGATGGGCCTCAACTTCGCCGCGTTCTTCAACCCGATGACCGGCGGCGAGCAGACCGCCGTGAGCCGCTTCTTCGGCGTCACGATCGCCTGGCTCTTCATCGTCAGCGGCGGCCACCTGCTCGTGATCGCCGCGATCGTGCAGAGCTTCACCGCCTTCCCGGTGGGCGCCGAGCCCTTCGCCTTCCTGCGCACGGCCGAGCCGCAGCGCTGGGGCACCGAGATCTTCAGCCTCGGCCTCTGGATCGCGCTGCCCCTCATCGCCATGCTGCTCTTCACCAACCTCGTGCTCGGCGTCATCTCGCGCGTGGCGCAGCAGATGAACATCTTCGCCATCGGCTTTCCGATCACGCTCGGCGTCGGGCTCGTCGGCATCCTGCTGACGCTGCCGCTGATGCAGATGCCGTTCACGATGGCGCTCGAGCGGATGCTGGCGTACTTCCAGTAGCGCGCCGAGCAGGAACGAAGAAGGAGCGCGCCTCACCTGCGCTCCAGCGGGAAGAGTCACGGCCCTCGGGCCAATCAGCGCCTCGCAGCGGCAAGCGGTTGTCCAGTTCCAGCGAGCCGCGGCAGTCCACTTTCAGCCGCAAAAGCGGACAGATCTCACTACAAACCCCGTGCGGATGGCGCAGAGACCGAGAGACATCGCGTCCACTTTCACCAGTAGACTGGACAAACGATGTCGTCGATATCACGTTAGGCGTCAGAACTCTCGCGCCCTCACGCATGGATTCACTCCTCAACGGCATCTCTAGTGTTTGGGCGGCGGCTTCGACATTCTTGAACTCCAATCTGGTGATTGCGTTCGTGGGAGGCTTGACCGGCGCCGTAGGTGGCGCGCTTGGGGCACAACGCATCGTCGAAAGCTCAAAGAAGCGCGAGGAGCGACTTCGAGAGCTTCGCTACACGAATGCGGCAATCATGGTCTCCTTTTCTATCTGCAATGCTGCGCTGGCAATCAAGAAGCAGTTTGTCCAGCCCATGTGGGATGCCTTCCAACGCTCCAAGAGGGACCTGCAAGACTTCCAAACGCAGCGGCAGGCAGGCCAGGTTGCGCCAGCGACCGAGTTTCACCTTCAGATGGATATGAACACGTTCCCCGCGCCAGTTGTTCCCCTCGAGTCGCTCAAGCACATTGCATTTCAGGAGCTTTCAATCGTTGGACGACCACTTGCGCTCGTAGCGGTAATTGAGCAGTCTCTCAAGGGGCTCGCGGTTGCCGTGGAAAAACGCGACCTTACGATTCAACGATTTGCCAGTGGAGAGATACCCGAGAAGCTGCAGGCGAACTTCTACTTCGGTCTGCCGCTGCCCGGCGGCCATCGACACGAAGAGTATCCAGACCTGGTGGAGGGTATCCACAGCTACGTTGACGACGTAGCCTTCTTCAGCGCTCTCCTATGCTCGGATCTCATGAAGCACGGAGCCCTCGTTCGGGTGGCGCTGACCCGCAGGTTCGGTGGGCAAGCGCCCAAGGTCAGTAGCGTCGACTTTTCCGGTCCTCGACAATCGGGCCTTGTCCCGCCCGATTCCCAATATGAAGACTGGCTCAAGGCATTTGTCGAACGCGGCGACACTGACGCCCAAACCTTCCATCGAGCGGACGTTCCAAAGGCCGCTTAGCGCCCTTTGGCCCGCCGCTCATGTCGCACGTTAGACGTCACAACAACCCATGGATGATCACTACGAAGTAAAAGAGGTACTCGATCGCCAAGGCGGGGCAGTTATGCGCCTCTACTCCTACAAGCGCAAGCCCTGTCGCCGTGTCGTTCTCACTTCAAGACTTGCCGAACAACTCGCCGGATACTCGCTCATTGAAAAGGACCTGCGCAGTGGAATCGCATGGCTCGGGGAGGTTGACGAGTTGCATACGGAAGGGCCGACGCGGACAAATGAGCGTTTCGCGCGCGGCACAGATAGGAAGAAGTACACAATCATCAAAGGGCTCTTCGTCGCAGCACTCACCTTCTACGGCAAGTGCTTTTCGAAGTGCGAAGGGCGCCCGGTAAAGCTCGAACGAGCGCAGCTCGTCGAAAGTTTCCGGGAGACGCACGACACCGCAATCCGGTACCGTCACAACTTCGCTGCGCATAGTGGTGCGGAGAAGCTGGAATCCGTAGAAATCGCTCTTGTCTTGCCCTTGAAGGCGAAGACAAACGTAATGCCGAAACTCTATCGTGAGCTGTTCCAACCTGATCTGCTGTCCGCGAGTGCCGGGGATGTTTCGTTCAAAGACCTCTTCGAACATGCCCGTGCGATCGCGGTCAGCAAGATGGAGCTCCTTTCAGTCAAGATTCTCGAAGAGGACGTTTTGCCAAAGGGCCGTGCACACTGGCTTGGTAAGTGACGTCTAACCCCTCCATCGAGCGGACGTTCCGAAGGCCGCTGCGCGACCTTCGCGCCGCCGCTTATGTCGAACGTTAGCAGCCATGGGCTTCGGTCATAGCGCTATAGGCATCCAGCAGCTCTGCGTGGAGTTGGGCGCCGTCATCCACGCGAACTTCCATGTTGCCGCCACTATTCCGCCAGGCAAACGTTCATCTTCCCTCTACGAAGACTTCGACGAGCACTTCGAAACAGTCATCAACACTAAGTCCATCGAGCTAGCAGTCAATCTTCGAGCGCTGTTTGACCGGTGCGCTTCACTTTCCAATCCACATCCACTCCCTCAGGCGACACGAAACTCCCTCGCGCTGACCATGCTTGTCGGCGAGGCCCCCCTAACTGTCCGGGAGTGCGCGAACAAGATCATCCACGCCGGCTACTTTCTTTTTCGCCATGGCAGTTACTCGTCGACGGGCCCTGACGGGGTGCCCTTCAGTAACCGGGTTCAAGAGTCCACGGTAGAACTCGCTGGGTGGCACTACCAGAAGCAGTGGCGGTGCACTCTTGATCTCTTAGTATTTGCCGAGGAGGCACACCTCGCCGCTAAGGAATTGCAGTCAGCTTGGCAGCAGTAGGCATCGCGGGCATGACGTCTAACCCCTCCATCGAGCGGACGTCCCAAAGGCCGCTTCGCGCCCTTTGCGCCGCCGCTCATGTCGAACGTTAGACCCCACTAAGTGGCGCAGTACACACCGCGCGAACTCGAAGCCCACGTCGAGGCGCAAGTGCAATGCGTCGGTACGAAAGCTTTCCTCACTCAGGATAGGCACAAGCGCTTGCGCGAAATGTGGTGCGCTGCGCGACTTGCACTTGGCTATTCGAATTTCATCGCCGAGTGCGTAGTCGAAATAGCGAGCGAAGACGAAGACCGTGAGTTCGACTTCCATCTGTGCACGAGCGGTCTTCGCCTTCCATTTCAGGTCGCCGAAGTTCTGGATTCTGGGCGGCGCCGAGGTGACGAATACAACAGCCAGTCCAAAGAGGAAGTCGCGGCGCTGCACAACGAGCGGGACTTCGAGCCTTCGTCATATGCCGCGCGTCGCGTGCATGAAGAACTTCTCAGCAAGGCGAGCAAGCACTATGCTGGCGCCGAGAGTCTCCACATCCTCCTCTATCTCAACGTGAAAGCTTCCTCTGTGGCGTGGGCAAGCTTGGCTGAAGGTGCTGAGTCCGCGGCAGCTCACTTCGCTTCCGTGTGGGTGGTATCTCAAGACCTGTTCTGCTGCCTTCGCGGCGGAAGTATGTGGCCCAGTCTTGCGCATTGGCGAGCTATCGAACGTGAGGTCTAACGCTTCCATCGAGCGGACGTCCCAAAGGCTGCTTCGCGCCCTTTGCGCCGCCGCTCATGTCGAGCGTCAGACAACACGAACCGAGGATCTTCCGATGTTCCGATTCCGCCCGAACGACGAATGCTGTACCCGGGAGAACGCGACGTGATCGCGGATCGTGCTCGGCACGCAGCTGCAACCGCTGCGCTGTCAGGCTGCCTGCTGTTCACGAACGGCGCGGCGGCGGGCGACGCGGCAGCCGGCGCACGGCTCGCCGCGGCGCGCTGCGTATCCTGTCACTCGTCCACGGAAACGATGCACCCGCTGCTCGAAGGGCAGCCGAAGGCCGCCTTCATTGCGCTGTGGCGTGCCTTCCGCACGCGCGAGCGCACCGGCCCCGCGATGGTGAGCCTGGCCGCGGAGTTGAGCGAGCAGGATGTCGACGACCTCGCGGAACACTATGCGCGACTGCTGCCCCCGCGCCCCGCAGAGTCGTCCGGTAGCGATGCCGGCCGGGCGTTAGCCGATCGCTTGCGATGTGCCGACTGCCACGGCCCGGCCTTGCAGGGGACAAACGCCGGCGCGGCACGGCTCGCCGGGCAAAAGGCGCGTTACACCGCCTGGTCCTTGCAGCTGATGCGGAGCGGCACCCGTTCGCACGGAACCGCCGCGAAGCCGGATCCGCTTCTTGCCGACCTCAGCAACGCCGAGATCGAGTCGCTGGCCGCGCACTTGGCGTCGCTTCGCTGACCCGGGCTGCCGCCGCAGCGGGAGCAATGTCGTCTAGCCCCTTCGTCGAGCGACAGCCAACGCAGGCTTGGGCGCCATAAGCTCACCCGATGAACCGCGTACACCCGACCTCAGTGCCCGAGCACTCGCTGCTGCAACGCTACAGCGACTCCGGCGCCTATGTCGACTGCTACGCCACCGAGTTCTCCGCCCGGGCATCGCATGCTCAGTTCGTCGAGGCGTTCTACACCACGCCACTTTTCAAGCTTGAGCGGTTTCTGCTTGGGGCTGTGGCTTCTTGCCCGTCGACAGATGCTCAAGCAAAGGAGCTTGCCCAAGGCCAGCGCGAATCCTTCGCGGCTTGGCAGGTCGAGTCGCGTGCGTCGAACGAAGTGCTGCTTCGTGCCGGTCGTACTCGCTCGTGGCTCATGGTTGCGGCGTCGCCGGGTTCACGAACACGGCTCTTGTTCGGCTCTGCGGTGCTGCCAAAGCAGTCGACCCCGTCAGGCCATCGCCATCTCGGCGGCGGCTTCCGTGCACTCCTCGGCTTTCACAAGCTGTACTCGCGTGCCCTGCTACTGTCGGCCAGGTTGCGTCTCTCGAGGCAACTCACTTAGAAACGCCCTCGCTCCGCGCGGCGACGGCCTGCATCCAGCCGTCTATTTGCACATCGCAGATGCCCTTCCCTCGCTGAACGATTTTTCAGACGGAAGTCAGTCGCCGCTGCGGCGTATCCGACTTCTGGGCCACGACCGTACCTGCCAATCTCAGGTGCCAGGCATTGCTGCGTCGTTGCGGTTATGTCCAGGTCACTGGATCGCGGCCACCTCTGCTCAGCTATGCGCCGGGTGACTTGGTGTTCCGGCACGAAGGTGCGGCCGCACCCTGAGCTGAGCCGTTTCACGCCCCGCAATTCGCTTGGGCCGCAGGACTGTCGGGTCTAGCATCAGCCTTGGAGCCAAGCGCCTTGCCGCGCGGTGCGGTCCTCAGCTCAAACGTCAGGCGGCAGTTCTCGTGAAGCTCACAGTTGTTGTTCTGAACGGATTGGCCATTGCCGCAACTGGGCATATGTGGGCCTCGGCGCTGCCTACGGGCCAGCGGGAACATGGGAGCTAAGGGAAGTCCTTGTGGCGGGAGTACTCCTTCTCCCATGCTTCGCCGCGATCGCCGCGTCACGGAAGGGCGCTTCACGCTTGGCTGGCTCACTGGCTGTGGGGTCCGCGGCCGGCTGGACGGCGTTTCTCACGCTGCTCGGGCTCGGCGCCGCGACCGGAATAGGCGGCGGAGTCGGCCTGCTGATCGTCATCGTCCCGGCGCTGATCCTTCTCGTGTTCAATTGCGTCGCGCTCAGAGCGCCGGCGAGGTGCGGTGACGCCTGACCCCTCCATCGGGCGGACAGCTTGCGGCAGGCGCCGCCTGTCACCACCTGCTGCTCACGTCGAACGTTAGACCCACATGTTCAGCACGAGGAACGCATGAGGATTTCTGCCGTCGTTCGCAATGCTTCGTCCCGCCATGAGGTGACCGTCTCTACCGCGGGCTCCGAGCAGTCGCTCACCGTGTCCGCCAAGCGGTCCGGCCAGGGTTCGAGCGTCAACGGCGGCGAGTTCCTCATGCTCGCGCTGGCCACGTGCTATTGCAACGACATCTACCGCGAAGCGGCAAGGCTCGGCTTGTCGGTGGAGTCGGTGGAGGTTGAAGCGGCCGCTGATTTCCCGGGCGTTGGGCTTGCAGCAACCAACATCACGTACAGAGCCAAGGTGTCGTCTGCCGCCTCGGCGGCCGAGATCGCCGAGCTCCTGCGCGTGACCGACGCCGTCGCCGAGGTTCACAACACCATCCGCTCAGGCGCGAGTGTCACGCTGGAGCAAGCCTAGTCATGCGCGTGTCCGACGCTAGACCGGGCAGAACCGATAGAGCCATGCGCCACTTCGTCTCGGCCATGCTCGTTGTCGTCGGCATCATTCATCTCTTGCCCGCATCCGGTGTCCTGGGTGCCGAGCGTCTTGCCCAGCTTTACGGCATGTCCTTCGGCGAGCCGAACCTGACCCTGCTCATGCGCCACCGCGCAGTGCTCTTCGGGCTGCTCGGCGTGTTCCTCACTTTCGCGGCCTTCAAGCCGGCTTTTCAACCCATCGCGTTCGCTGCAGGGTTCGTCAGCGTGATCTCCTTCCTGTGGCTTGCATGGACCGTCGGCGACATGAACGCGGCGATTCGGCGTGTCGTCCTCGCCGACGTCGTGGCTCTCCTTTGTCTCGTGCTCGGGGCCGCAGCGCTGGCGTATGTGCATCGCGACGGCAAGTCCCCGGTGGTGTGACGCCACCGGGCCGGCAGCCCAGGGTCATCGGCCGCGTCACCTCCGCCAGTGATCCTTGCCATCGTCTGGCACCTGCTCGTGCAGCGGGTCGTCGCGTTCCGAGCCATCGCTGCTGCCCTCCTCGCCCGGCGGAATGCCGGCGGGCTCTCCCAGCATCCCCGAGCGCTCGCGCTCCCGTCTTTGCGGTTCCTCGGCGGCTGTCTGCTCGGGCGAGTCGTCGGGCCTGCCCGAACCAGACCCTTGTTCCGTGAGAGGCTGTTGCATGGTCGTCTCCTGGTCGATGTGAGAGTGCCAGTAAAAGGCACATGCGCCGATCGGGCGAGCCGACAAGAGCGGGATCGGCTGTGGGAATCTGCTGGCACGGCTTTCACCCTGGCCGCGGGCATTCGCCATTCAGCTGTCGCCCGACCGCTCCATCGCCGGCCATGCTGCAACGGCGAGCCTGCCCGTGGCGGCTGACGGGGACTCTTTTGACGCTCGCCCCCACCTTCAGCACAATCGATCTCTGTTCCGCTGTTCCCACCTGTCTCTCCAGCTGTTTCCGCGCCTGGATGCCGGAGGGTCGTCGCTTCACTCTCCTTGCGAGCTCCAACGATGAGCTTCAGCGTCGTTGCCGTTGCCACGTCGATCGTCGCCATCCTGCTCGGACTGGGCTGGCTGTTCGCCGGGCGTTTGGTTCTCAAGCGCTGGGGCATCGAAGCCGACTCGGGCGGTCTGCTCGTCGGTCGAAGGCTCGGAGTCACCTACCTCGCCTTTGCCATCGTCTTGCTCCTTGGCAGCCAAGCGCCGCCCTCGCCGCTGCGTTCAGCACTTTCGGCCGCCATGTTGGTCGGGCTTCTGCTGCTGGCCTTGTTGGGCGTGTTCGAATTGCGGGCTCGCCGTGCCAGCCGTGGAATTCTGATCAGTGTTGCGGTCGAGGCCGTTCTGGCCCTTGGGTTCGCCTGGGTGCTTTTCGCACGACCACCCGGGTGACCCTCGCATTCGCACGCGACGCGTGAAATTTCAAGACGGCGATCTCTGCACGCGCATGTGTTGTGAATACGTCTCTTGGACCGCTTCCCATAAGACGCACAGACCAGGCAATCCACCTCCATGCTCAAGACCTACATCGGCAGCTGTCATTGCGGCGCAGTCAAGTTCGAAGCGGAGCTCGACCTCACGCAGACGTCCTATCGCTGCAACTGCTCCATCTGCCGGCGCACCCGGTTCTGGCCCGCAGTCGCGACGCCGGATCGGTTCCGGCTGCTGGCAGGCGAAGCTCAGCTCACCGAGTACAGGTTCAGCACAAGGAAGAACGTGCACTTCTTCTGCAAGGCCTGCGGCGTGCGGCCGTTCGGCGTCGGGACGGAGACCCCCATCGGAAAGATGTACGGCGTCAACCTCGGTTGCCTGGCGGGGGTCACCGAGAAGGAGCTCTCCCAGATCCCGATCACCTACATCGATGGCGCCCATGACCGGTTCTCTCCGCCCGAGCACGTTTCGCACCTGTGAGGCTCGCACGCACCCGACCTGTCATCACGTGGAGGTTCGCCCATGAAGCATGCAGTCATCGGAACCCTCGAGGTGAAGCCCGGCACCCGCGACGAGGTTCTCCGCGCGGTCCTGGCGCATCGAGAGCGCAGCTTGCGAGATGAGCCCGGCACATTGCAGTTCGAAGTCCTGATCCCGAACAAGGACGAGAACAAGATACTGTTGTTCGAGCTCTATACCGATACTGCGGCGTTCGAGGCGCACTTCCATCACGGAGCCAGCATGGCTCAGGCGAAGAAGGAAATCGGGCACCTCATGGTGTCGCTCACCGGCGTTCACTCGACGCTTGCCGTCGAGCACCACCGGTTGTCGCCTGCTCGCCGCGTGGACGCGAAGCCCGGTGCGGACGACGTCCCGGCTGGGTCGTCCTCGAGGTGATCTTCGTCCGCACCGGCAGAGGTACACGCCATGGGTACGCATGCACCATCGACCGAGGATCGAGCGTTCCGGACGTCCTTCGAAGCCGGCGAGGTCGCTCCAGCGGCGTTCGATCACGCCGCTCACTTGCGCCTTGCGTACGTCTACGTGGCAGAACACGGCGCCGCGGCGGCGCGACAGCACATGCGTCAGGCGCTGCTCGGCTTTCTCGCCGCACACCGGATTCCCGAAGGCAAGTTCCACGAGACGCTCACCAGCTCCTGGGTGCAGGCCGTGAGTCACTTCATGGACCGGTCATCGAGCTCGTCGTTCGCCGAGTTCGCGGCCAAGAGCCAGCCGCTGCTCGACAGCAAGATCATGCTCACCCACTACTCTGCACAGACGCTGTTCTCGGCCGAGGCGCGCGCGTCCTACGTCGAGCCCGACCTTCAGGCCATCCCGCCGAAGCCGGGCGACGCGTCGAACCCGCCAGACAACGTCGTCTAGCCCTTCATCGATCGCACATCCACCAAGGTGACTCACATGGTTTCGTTCCTGGACCCGACGTCCGTGCACAAGCCCGGCCCCGCCTACAGCCACTCGGCCGTCGTTCCGGCCGGCACCGAGCTGGTGTTCCTCTCGGGACAGGTCGGCGTGCGGCCCGACGGCTCGACGTCGGCCGCCGTCGCCGAGCAGGCCGAGCAGGTGTTCGCCAACATCTCGGCGATCCTCGAGGCGCACGGGCTGGGGACGAGCGCGCTCGTCAAGCTGACGACCTTCCTGGTCGCCGGCCAGGACATCCAGGCCGTTCGCGCGGCGAGGTCCCGGTTCCTCGGCGCGCATCGCCGGCGTCGACGCTGGTCTGTGTCTCGCAACTCGCCGATCCCGCGTGGCACGTCGAGGTGGAGGCGATCGCGGCGCGATCGGCCGCGTAGGCGAACCAGGGCGGCGTTCACCGCGCCCTCTCGCAAGCACGACCCCTACAAGCCGCACGCCACGCGCATGCGCTTGTACTCCGCCACATCCGGCTTCAGCTTGACGTAGTCCGCGTCGGCCTTGCCGAGCTTCTTCGCCGCGGCGGCGAGCTTGTCGAACTGGCGCTGCCAGAGGGCGTAGATGTCCGCCAGCTCGGTCACGCCGTCGATGCCGAGCTTCAGGTTGTCGTTGTAGAAGCGCTTGCTGCTGCCGAGCGACTCGCGCAGCCGCGCGAGCACGCGCTCGGCGACCTCGGGGTACTTCTGCAGCTCGAACGCGAGGCGCTGGTAGTCGTGCCGGGTGGCGTCGTCCTCGTCCTTGGCGCTGGTCGCGCCCGACACCTTGCGCATCGTCGCGAGCAGCTCCTGCTTGCGCTCGTTGATGGCCGCCATCATCTCGATCTGCGAGGCGTTCTGGCTGAAGTCCTCGGCCTGGCGCACGTCGAGCAGCATCTTCTCGAGTCGCTGGAACTGCTGCTGTCCCCACGCGGTGGCGGCAGCCGGGCCATCGGCCGCGGCCTTCTCCTCGACGGCGCCGGCGCACCCGGCCAGCACCAGCTCGTCGTAGGCCTTGGCGTGCGCCTTGAGGCTCTTCGGGAACTCGCTGCGCCGGCCGATCGAGACGCTGCCGCCCGGCCGCGCCAGCCGAATGAGCACGTCCATGCGCCGGCCCTTGTCGGCGCCGACGAACGCCGCCAGCTCGTCGGCGACCCAGGCCGGGTCGGACTTGCCCACGCGCGCGATGTCGCGCCCGAGCGCCGACCACTGCAGGATCGCCTTCTGGTCGCCGATGCCCCAGGACAGGTCGCTCCAGGCACGCGCGTCGGCGGCCTTGTCGACGATCCGGCGGATGTCCTCCTTGCCGAGGCGCATGCCGTGCACCGTCTTCTCGTCGGTGTCGGGCGTCTCCTTGCCCGCGATCTGCTCGAGCGCACCGGCCGCCTTCTCGTCCTGCTCCTCGTCGTCGCCGATGCCGAGCGCGCCCTTGACCTTGGCCAGGAGGTTGCTCGACTTGCGCTCGCGCTGCATGTCGAGCGAGACGTTGCCCTGGCCATCGCGCCTGGAGGTCGCGGTGTCTGTCCTCGAGTCGGACGCGCGCAGGAACTCGCCGATGCCGGCGCTGCCGCCGACCTCCTGCGAGCCGACGACCGCACTGTCGATGAGCCGGCCGTCGCCGCCCGTCTTGCGGGTGCGGCCGACCTTGCCCTTGCTGCCGAGCGACAGGTCGGCCGGGCCGACGTTGAACTCGGTGCCGCTGGAGCTGCCGGACTCGCTGCCGGTGGTCGTCTGCCTGAGCTTGATGCGGCCCTTGTTCGCGTCGATGAAGGCCTGCTGCTCGGCGGCCGTCCTGCAGGCGCGGAACCTGGCCAGCAGCTCGCCCTTCGGATCGTCGGCCTTCTCGATCGTGACGAGGAAGCCGACGGAGGTCTTCATCTCGACGCCGCCGCGGACCATCATGCCGGTGAGGCCGGTGTCGACGCCGAGGCCGCCCGAGCTTCCTTCGGAGTCCTCGCGGTTCGTCTCCACCTCGAGTCCGCCGCCCTGCGTCCGTGTCAAACGGGTCGACGACTTGCGGCCGCGCCGGGTGTCGACCTCGCCCTTGATCGCCTTGAAGTTGCCCTTCGCGCCGACCGAGCCCTCGAGCTCGTCGGCGAAGGTCGCCGAGTCGCCTTCGGTCGCGCCGAGCGTCTCGTCGACCGACCGGCCGTCCCACATCGCCTGGGCGATGCTCCAGCCCTGCCTGGCGCCGGCGGCCAGGATCGCCAGCTCCTTGTCGGTGGCGGCCGCCGCGTCGCCCTTGGCCGACTTCTCGAGCGCGCGGACGTAGGCGTCGAGCTCCGCTTCGGGAAGGTGCTTGACGTACTCCATGGACGCCGAGCGCTTGACCGACGCCGAGACCCCGCCCTTGCTCTTCGCCTTCGGATCCGACTTCTTGTCGTAGCCGATGCCGAGGGCGATGCCGGCGGTGAAGTCGGCATGCACGACGACCGGATGGAGGCCGCGCGCGTCCGGCTCCTTGATCTGGCAGGTGACGACGCCGCCGAACGTCAGCCTGGCGTTGCTCTGCGCGCCGCTCTTGCGCGAGCGGGCGACGCCGCCCGACCGCTCGGCCATCGCGCCGGTGCCCTTGTCGCCGGCAAGGATGCCCTGCTTCGCGCCGGCGGAATAGGTCGTGCCGGTGCCGCCCGCGTCGGTCGCGGTGTAGGACGCGCCCCGGGAGACGACTGCCTTGCCGTCGCCCCGCTCGACGCCGCCGGAGACGGTGGTCGATGTCGACGAGCCGTCGCGTCGCTCGACCGTCTTCGTGTTCGACAGCGTGGCGGCATTTGGGCCGACCTCGACGGCGGTCTTCTTCTCGACCGACAGCTTGCGTCCGTCGCTGCCCTCGAACTGCGACGTCTTCGTGCGCTCGCCGGCGAGACCTTGCGTCGACACGTTCAGCTTGGTCGCGCGGCCCTGCTTCAGCGTGCCGCCGGCGGTGGTGCGTTCCTCCTCGCGCGCGCGGCCGACGGTCAGGCCGTCGGGGCCGAGCGCCGCCGTGTCGGTGGTCTTCTCGATCCGCGCGACGCCGCCGGCGACCTTCGACTTGGTGGTCGTGATCTTCTTTTCGCCGGGCTTCGCACCGTCGGGGTGAAGGTCCAGCTCGGTCGTCTCGGCGAGGTCGCCGACCTGCCCGCTGCGGACGAGCGCGCGCTTGCGCGCGTCCTCCTTGGCGAGCGGATCCGCCAGCACCTGCAGATCGTCCCAGGCGATCTTCTGACGCTGCGCCGCCGCCTCGACCTTGGCGTCCAGCTCCGCCTTGGCCTCTTCCAGCTCCTCCTTGCGGCGGCTGCCGCCGGCAGCGGCGATCTCCTTCTCGAGCCTGGCCTGCTGCGCCAGCAGGGTCTCGTGCGCCGCGTACGCTGCCTGGTGCTTGCGATCGGCGGCGGCGATGTCCGTTTTCGAGGACATGGGCGCGGGCGCGGTCGGCCCCGACGCCGCCACGGCGGCACGCGCCTTGTCGAGCTCGATCAGCGCCTTGCCCAGCAGCACGACCTGCGCCGCCGCGTCGCCCTGAACCTTGCCGGCTTCGCGGCGCTTGTCCTGCACCGCCCCCATCGCTGCGGCCAGCGTGCGCTTGCTCGCCTCGTCGTGCAGCCGGGCCTGCAGCCGGACCGCTTCGCTCCAGGCGCTGTCGAGACGCGCCGTCACCGCCGGCAGGTGGCCGGCCATCTTCTGCTGCGGGATCGGATCGCGCCTTGCCGTCTTGCCGTTGGCGATCGACGCGCCGGATGCCTTCGGCGCCGCCCCGGCGGCGTCTCGCCTCGGTTGCGGAAGCTTGAGAGCGTCGAGCAGGCCCATGCGGATCCCTCCTGGTCCGGACGTGAAAAAGCGGTCCCGCGGGACCGCTTCCGATTGCATCAGACCCGGGGCCGTGCCGAACGTCCCTTTCGCACAACCGCGGCGCAGGAATGAGGAGGCGGCCGAAGCCCCTTCAGCGGAACTGCGTCTGCTGGACCGTCTTGAGCTCGCTCGGCAGCTCCGCCAGGTACTTCGACATTGCCTTCAGCTCGGCATGCGTGAACGGGCGCGCCATGCCCATCATGATGGCGTTGTTGCGCCCGGAGTAGCGGTTGTTGTCGGTCTGGTAGGCCTTCAGCGCCACGTACAGGTAGTCGGCGTACTGGCCGGCGAGCTTCGGGTACGTCGGGTCGATGGGCGCGGCGTAGTTCGCGCCATGGCACGAGGCGCAGTTGGCCTGCGCCAGGAGCTTCGCGACCTGCGGCGACGGCTCGCGCGCCGGCTTGGCCGGCACCGGCTGCGCGCCCTGCTTGCCCAGCTGCTCGTAGTAGGCGGCGATGTCGGCCATGTCCTGATCGGACAGCGTCGTCGCGATCGCCCGCATCGTCGGGTGCTTGCGCTCGCCCTTGCGATAGCCCGCCAGGGCCGCGACGATGTAGCCGGCGGTCTGGCCGGCGATCTTCGGCACCTTGTAGATCTCGGGGAAGCTCGCCTGGTAGCCGGAGATGTTGTGGCAGCCGATGCACGAGGCGATCTTCGTCGCGCCCGCAGCGGGGTCGCCCGGCCGCGGACCCTGGGCCGCCGTGGGCGCGGCGGGGGCGGCCTGGGCCGGCGTCGAGGTCGCAGCAGGGGCCGGTGCCGAGCCCGCGACGTCGGCCGGCCTGGCCGCCGTGCCCTGGGCCAGCGCCGCGCCGCCGACCGCGACGCCGCAGGCCAGCGCGAGCCACGCAGTGGCCTCCGCGAACGCCTGCCGAAGGGCCGTCGGAGTCGTCGATGCGGGCGGCTTCTTCATGGTGGCGGATGCGTCTGGCTGCGTCGAGTGCAAACCGCGAATTATAGGGGGCCCCTATACTGAAACCACTCTCGCCGACCCCGCTGCACATGAAGTTCGAAGGCTCCCGAAGCTACATCGCCACGCCCGACCTGATGCTCGCCGTCAACGCCGCGGCGACGCTCAAGCGGCCGCTCCTCGTCAAGGGCGAGCCGGGCACCGGCAAGACGATGCTGGCCGAGGAAGTCGCCGGCGCGCTCGGCATGCCGCTCCTGCAGTGGCACATCAAGTCCACGACCAAGGCGCAGCAGGGGCTCTACGAGTACGACGCGGTGAGCCGCCTGCGCGACAGCCAGCTCGCCGACGTGGACGGCGGCGAGCGCGTCAAGAACATCCACAACTACATCGTCAAGGGCGTGCTCTGGCAGGCCTTCACGGCCGACGAGCCGGTGGTCCTGCTCATCGACGAGATCGACAAGGCCGACATCGAGTTCCCGAACGACCTCCTGCGCGAGATCGACCGCATGGAGTTCTACGTCTACGAGACGCGCGAGCTGGTGAAGGCCCGGCACCGGCCGCTCGTCTTCATCACTTCCAACAACGAGAAGGAGCTGCCCGACGCGTTCCTGCGCCGCTGCTTCTTCCACTACATCAAGTTCCCCGACGCCGAGACCATGCAACGGATCGTCGGCGTGCACTTCCCGAACCTGAAGAAGGAGCTGCTGGCGGCCGCCCTGCGCAACTTCTACGAGGTGCGCAACCTCCCCGGACTGAAGAAGAAGCCGAGCACGTCGGAGCTGCTCGACTGGCTCAAGCTCCTCGTCGCCGAGGACATCCCGGTCGAGGTGCTGCAGAGCAAGGACGACAAGGTGACGGTGCCGCCGCTGGTGGGCGCGCTGCTGAAGAACGAGCAGGACGTGTCGCTGTTCGAGAAGCTCGTGTTCATGCAGCGCCACAACCGATGAGCGCGGCGGCCTGGCTGGCACCGGTTCGCCTCGGCGGCGCGCACTGCGCGCTCGAGCCCCTCGAGGCGGCGCATCACGACGGGCTGGTCGAGGCGGCCACGGACGGCGAGCTCTGGAGGCTCTGGTACACGGCGGTGCCGAGCCCGCAGGGGATGCGGGCGGAGATCGAGCGTCGGCTCGACCTGCAGGCGCGCGGCTCGATGCTGCCGTTCACGACCTTCGACGCGGCCGGCCGCATCGTCGGCATGACGACGTACATGAACGTCGACGCGGTGCATCGCCGCGTCGAGATCGGCTCGACCTGGACCGCCAGGCGGATGCAGCGCAGCGCCTTCAACACCGAGTGCAAGCTGCTGCTGCTGGCGCACGCGTTCGAGAAGCTCGACTGCATCGCCGTCGAGTTCCGCACCCACTTCTTCAACCAGCAGAGCCGGCGCGCGATCGAGCGGCTCGGCGCCAAGCTCGACGGCATCCTGCGCAACCACCAGCGCTCGGCCGACGGCACGCTGCGCGACACCTGCGCCTACAGCATCATCCAGAGCGAATGGCCGACCGTGCGCAGCCACCTGCGCTGGCAGCTCGACAAACCGCGCTGAGCGGCCGCGGCCGCGACACCATGGCCGAGAAGAAGAAGCCGATCACGGTCGACGAGCTGTGGAAGATCGAGCGGGTGGGCAGCGTCTCGCTGGCCCCCGACGGCGCCCAGGCGGTCTGCAGCGTCGGCAGCCACTCGATGCAGGAGAACCGCTCGCAGACGCAGCTCTACCTGCTGTCGGCCTTCGGCGGCGAGCCGCGCCGCCTCACCGCCTGCGGCGACAAGGACGGGTCGCCGTCGTGGTCGCCGGCCGGAGACGCCATCGCCTTCCTCGCCAAGCGCGACCAGGAAGGCAAGAAGGACGACACCGCCCAGCTCTACACCATCGCCCCCGACGGCGGCGAGGCACGGCGCGTCAGCGACTTCGCGCCCGGCATCGAAGGATTCAAGTGGTTCCCCGACGGCAAGCGGATCGCCTTCGTGGCCTGGGTGTGGCCTGGCGAGAAGGACAGCAAGGCGCAGGCGAAGCGCTACAAGGCCTGGAACGACCGCAAGGAGACCGGCTATGCCACCTCGGAGGCGCAGTACCGCTTCTGGGACCGCAACCTGCCGATGGAGCGCGTCGCCCACCTGCACGTCCTCGACGTCGAGCGCGGCCGGATCGTCGACCTGTTCGAGGGCACGCCGTACGAGCTGCAGCGCATGGATCCCGACGGCGACGCCTTCGACGTCTCGCCGGACGGCCGTCACATCGCGTTCGCGTGGGACCCGGCGGCCGAGAAACGCATCGACAACTGCAAGGCGATCGCCGAGATCCACGTCGCCAGCCGCAAGGTCGCGCCGCTCGCTGTCGATGCGGCGTGGGACCTGGAGGCGCCGCGCTACAGCCCCGACGGATCGCGGGTCGCGTTCCTCGCCACCCACCTCGGCCGCCGCCACACCGCGCACGCCCATGCGGCCGTCGTGCAGCGCGGCGGCAAGTGGCGGCCGCTGAGCGCGGACTGGGACCACGCCGTCAACGCGCCGCTGCGCTGGAGCGCCGACGGCGCCGCCCTGCTCTTCAGCGCCGAGGACCGTGCGCGCTGCCATCTCTACCGCTACGCGATCGAGAGCCGCAGCGCCGCGGTGCTGGCGAGCGGCGGCTGGATCCATCACTTCGACGCGGTCGGCGACACCGTGGTGACGGTCGCCGACGCCATCGACCATCCGTCGCGCGTGCACGTGCAGCGCGGCAGCGAAGCAGCGCGGCGCGTCGAGCGCTTCAACGACAAGCTGCTCGCCGGCCTGCGCCTCGGAGCGCACGAGAGCCGGACCATCGCCGGCGCCGGCGGCGAGCCGGTGCAGATGTGGATCGTCTACCCGCCGGGTTTCGACGAGCGCAAGAAGCACCCGGTGCTGCACAGCATCCACGGCGGCCCGCACGCGGCCGCGGGCGATACCTTCCACTACCGCTGGAACAGCCACGTCTTCGCGGCGCAGGGCTACGTCGTGGTCGGCGTCAACTACCACGGCTCGAGCGGCTTCGGCAACGCCTTCCTCGACAGCATCACCCATCGCTGGGGCGAGCTCGAGCTGCTGGACGTCGAGGCGGCCACCGACTGGCTGCTCGAGCAGCGCTGGGTCGACGCCGGGCGCGTCTTCGCCGCCGGCGGCAGCTACGGCGGCTACATGGTCGCGTGGATGAACGGGCACGTGGCGCCCGGCCGCTACCAGGCCTACGTCTGCCACGCCGGCTGCTTCGACTGGGCCGCGATGTTCAGCGACGACGCCTACACCTGGCATGCCAAGGAGCTCGGCGCCTACTACTGGGACGACCCCGGGAAGGTGAGCTCGCAGAGCCCGAGCGCCTTCGCCGGGTCGATGCAGACGCCGACGCTCGTCATCCACGGCGCGCTCGACTACCGCGTGCCGGATCAGCAGGGGCTCGCGTACTACAACATGCTGAAGGCCCGCGGCATCGACGCGCGCCTGCTCTGGTTCCCCGACGAGAACCACTGGATCCTCAAGCCGCGCAACTCGAAGCTCTGGTACGGCGAGTTCTTCGCCTGGCTGAAGGCGCACGATCCGGCGTTCGACGGCGCCAGGAAGCGGCCGGCGCGGCGGAAGGCCAGGGCATCTTCATAGAGCCGCTTCAAGGCGCTGCGTTGGTGAGACGCGGCCGGCCGGAAGTCAAGAAGGCTGGCGAACCGTGCGCAGGTACGGCTTGATGGTCTTGAACCCTTCGGGGTACTTCTGCTTCGCTTCCTCGTCGGACACGGCCGGGACGATGATGACGTCGTCGCCGTGCTTCCAGTTGACCGGGGTCGCGACCTTGTGCTGGGCGGTGAGCTGCATGGAGTCGAGGACGCGCAGGATCTCGTCGAAGTTGCGGCCGGTGGTCATCGGGTAGGTCAGCATCAGCTTGATCTTCTTGTCGGGCCCGATGATGAAGACGGAGCGCACGGTGGCGTTGTTGGCGGCGGTGCGGCCGTCGCTGCCGACTTCCTCGGCGGGCAGCATGTTGTAGAGCTTCGCGACCTTCAGGTCGGCGTCGCCGATCATCGGGTACTTGACCGCCGCGCCTTGCGTCTCCTCGATGTCCTTGGCCCAGGCGCTGTGCCGGTCGACGGGGTCGACCGAGAGGCCGATCAGCTTGGCGTTGCGCTTGGTGAACTCGGGCTCGATCCGGGCCATGTAGCCCAGCTCGGTGGTGCAGACGGGGGTGAAGTCCTTCGGGTGCGAGAAGAGGATCGCCCACTGGTC
>DATAGP010000032.1:0-20152 GCA_036263655.1 Caldimonas sp.
ATACGGGGAGAAACATGAGCACACGACGCAGCGCCCGCGGGGCGCTTACCACGGCCATGGGCGCGCTCGCGCTGGTGGCATCGGCACAGGCGGCGGTCTTCGACGTCACGATCGACGGCTCCGACGCCATCTGGCTGGCCGGACGCACCGACCTCGTCATCCCGCCGGCGAACGCGGCCTGGCCGGGCGGCCTGCTGCGACACGGCGGCCCCACCCCCGAGGAAATCCTGGAGACGATGCCGTCCTTTGTGTCGGTCGCTGCCGGCGACGTGATCAAGGCGCTCGACCCGGCCGTTGGCGGCATCAGCTTCTTCAACGGCTTCGGCGCACCCTTGTTCGGGCCGAGCGGCAACACGCCGGCCGGAAGCAGCCTCACCGCCTTCGGCGGCATCAGCAGCTACACCGGGCCGCAGGGCCCGCTCGTCGGCGTCTTCCTGTCGGACGCGGTGCCGAGCGCCTCGCCGCCGCCGGGACTCGACTTCTCGCCGGCCGGTCTGGGCATCGACTTCGCTTCGATCACGCCGCTCCTGGGGCAGGTCTTCTACATCGGCGACGGCAAGACGGCCGGCGGTGAATTCCAGGAGTTCATTGCGCCGGCGGGCGCCACCCGCCTTTTCCTCGGCATTCCCGATGGCTTCGGCTTCGGCGGTGCACCCGGTGCCTACGATGACAACGACGGCAGCTACCGCATCCGCATCGGCGTCAATGAGGTGCCCTTCGTGCCCGGAATCCCCGAGCCCGAGACCTACGCCCTCATGCTCGCCGGCCTCGCCGGGCTGGGCTGGGTCAAGCGCCGCCGCCGCAGCTAGAACCGACCCGGAGCGTCCATCGAAGGGCCGGGCGACCGGCCCTTGTCACGTCGACGGCAGCTCACGAACGCCCACCGCCCTGGTCGTTGCGCCGGTACGTGACGAACGCGTACCGCAGGCCGTCCGCCGCGACCTGCGGCTCGCGCGAGGTCTCGGTGAACCCGCCCCGGTCCCAGGCGGGGAAGAAGGTGTCGGCCTCGAGATCGGCATCGATCTCGGTCAGCTCGAGGGTCGTCGCCAGCGGCAGGGCGAGGGCGTAGATCTGCGCGCCCCCGATCACAGAGAGGCGCGACACGGCGCCGGCGCGGCGGATGGCATCGTCGAGCGAGCCCGCCGGCTCGGCGCCCTCCGCCTGCCAGGCGGGGTCGCGGGTGATGACGATGTTGCGCCGGCCGGGCAAGGGCCGGCCGATCGATTGCCATGTCTTTCTGCCCATCAGCACCGGTGCGCCCATCGTCAGCCGCTTGAAGCGGGGGAGGTCGCCGGGCAGGTGGACGAGCAAGCCGCCGTCGCGGCCGATGCCGCCGTTGCGAGCCACCGAGGCGACCAGGCTGATGGCAGGCCGGTCCATGGCGGATTGTCGCCGGGGGCCGACCGATAATGGCTGCCCCGATCCTTCGACGCACGAGATGAACCGGCGCTCCCGATCCGATGCAGACGACCTGGCGGCCTGGCGCGACGCGGCTGCGCGCGCGGCACCGGGGGGCAAGCTCGAGTCGCTGAACTGGGTCACGCCCGAAGGCATCGTCGTCAAGCCGCTCTACACCGCTGCCGACATCGCCGAGCTGCCGTACACCGACACGCTGCCGGGTTTCCCGCCGTACATCCGCGGCCCGCAGCCGACCATGTACGCGGTTCGCCCCTGGACGATCCGCCAGTACGCCGGCTTCTCGACCGCCGAAGCATCGAACGACTTCTATCGCCAGGCGCTCGCCGGCGGCGGCCAGGGCGTGAGCGTCGCCTTCGACCTGGCGACGCACCGCGGCTACGACAGCGACCACCCGCGCGTCGTCGGCGACGTCGGCAAGGCCGGCGTGGCGATCGATTCGGTCGAGGACATGAAGATCCTGTTCGACGGCATTCCGCTCGACAAGGTCAGCGTCTCCATGACCATGAACGGCGCCGTCCTGCCGGTGCTCGCCGGCTACATCGTCGCCGCCGAGGAGCAGGGCGTCGCCCAGGACCAGCTTTCAGGGACGATCCAGAACGACATCCTGAAGGAGTTCATGGTCCGCAACACGTACATCTACCCGCCGGCACCGAGCATGCGGATCGTCGGCGACATCATCGCGTACACGGCCGAGAAGATGCCGAGGTTCAACTCGATCTCGATCTCGGGCTATCACATCCAGGAGGCCGGCGCCAACCAGGCGCTCGAGCTGGCGCTAACGCTCGCCGACGGCCGCGAGTACGTGCGCACCGCCATCGCCAAGGGGCTCGACGTCGATGCCTTCGCCGGCCGGCTCAGCTTCTTCTGGGCCATCGGCATGAACTTCTATCTCGAGATCGCCAAGATGCGCGCCGCGCGCGGCCTCTGGCACCGGGTGATGCAGGAGTTTCAGCCGAAGAGCCCGCGCAGCTCGATGCTGCGCACCCACTGCCAGACCTCGGGCTGGACGCTGACCGCGCAGGACCCCTTCAACAACGTCGTGCGCACGACCATCGAGGCGATGGCGGCGGTGTTCGGCGGCACCCAAAGCCTGCACACCAACGCGCTCGACGAGGCGATCGCCTTGCCGAGCGAGTTCAGCGCCCGCATCGCCCGCAACACCCAGCTCGTCATCCAGGAAGAGACTCACATCACCTCGATCGTCGATCCGTGGGCAGGCAGCTACGCCATGGAGTCGCTGACCCGGGAGATGGCCGACGCCGCCTGGACGATCATGGAGGAGATCGAGGCCATGGGCGGCATGACCAAGGCCGTGCAGAGCGGCTGGGCCAAGCTGAAGATCGAGGCCAGCGCGGCGCAGAAGCAGGCGCGCATCGATTCGGGCCAGGACGTGATCGTCGGCGTCAACAAGTACCGGCTGGCCGAGGAGGCCGCGCTCGAGACGCGCGACATCGACAACCACGCGGTGCGCGACAGCCAGATCGAGCGGCTCAAGGCGGTGCGCGCGGCGCGCGACGAGCTCGCGGTGCGCGCGGCGCTGAAGGCGCTGACAGACGCCGCGAACAGCGGCGACGGCAACCTCCTCGATCTCTCGATCAAGGCCGTCCGCCTGCGCGCCACGGTCGGCGAGGTGAGCGACGCCCTCGAGGCCGCCTGGGGACGGCACCGCGCCGACACCCAGAAGGTCTCCGGCGTCTACGCCGCGGCTTACGACAGTGCCGAGGGCTGGGAGCAGCTCAAGTCGGAGATCGCCGCGTTCGCCGAGGCGCAAGGGCGGCGGCCGCGGGTGATGATCGCCAAGCTCGGCCAGGACGGGCACGACCGCGGTGCCAAGGTCGTCGCGAGCGCCTACGCCGACCTCGGCTTCGACGTCGACATCGGGCCGCTGTTCCAGACCGCCGAGGAGTGCGCCCGCCAGGCGATCGAGAACGACGTGCACGCGGTCGGCGTCTCGACGCTGGCGGCCGCCCACAAGACGCTGGTGCCGGCGATCGTCGAAGCCCTGAAGGCGCAGGGCGCCGACGACATCATCGTCTTCGTCGGCGGCGTCATCCCGCGCGGCGACTACGAGGGGCTCTACCAGGCCGGGGTGAAGGGCATCTACGGTCCCGGCACGCCGATTCCCGCGAGCGCAAAGGACGTGCTCGAGCAGATCAAGCGCTCGCTCGCCGCCCATTGACGTCGCCGGCGACGATGCTGCCCGCAGCCGACCAGGCCCTGCTCGATGCGGTCGTCGGCGGCCGCGGCCAGGCGCAGCGCCGCGCCGTCGCCAAGGCCATCACCCTGCTCGAATCGACGCGCGCCGATCACCGCCAGCGTGCCGACGCGCTGCTCACGGCCCTGCCGCCGCCGAAGCTGGCCGCGTTCCGGGTCGGAATCTCCGGCGTTCCCGGCGTCGGCAAGTCGACCTTCATCGAGGCGCTCGGCCTGCACCTGATCGAGGGCGGCTCGCGCGTCGCCGTGCTCGCGGTCGACCCGAGCTCGAGCGTGTCGGGCGGATCCATCCTGGGAGACAAGACGCGCATGGAGCGGCTCTCGGTCGAGCCCGGCGCCTTCGTGCGGCCGAGCCCGAGCGGCGGCACGCTCGGCGGCGTGGCGACGGCGACCCGCGAGGCGATCCGCGTCGTCGAGGCGGCGGGCTACGACGTCGTCGTCGTCGAGACGGTCGGCGTCGGCCAGAGCGAAGCGGCGGTGGCCGGCATGACCGACATGTTCGTCCTCCTGCAGCTGCCGAACGCCGGCGACGACCTGCAGGCGATCAAGAAAGGGGTGATGGAGCTCGCCGACCTGGTGGTCGTCAACAAGGCCGACCTCGACTCCGCCGCGGCTCAGCGGGCCGTCGGCCAGGTCGAAGCCGCGCTGCAGCTCGTCGGGCACCGGGCGAGCTCGGCCTGGTCGCCGCGCGCGATGCCCGCGAGCGCGCTGGACCGGGCGCAAGTGGCCGCGGTCTGGGCCGTTGCCCAGAGCTTCCGTGCCGCGCAGGAGGCCAGCGGCGCGGCCCTGGAAAGGCGTCGATCACAGGGGCGGGCGTGGCTCTGGGAGCGCATCGATGCCGGTCTGCGCCAGGCGTTCCGCTCGAACCCGCAGGTGCGATCGCAGCTGGACGAGACGCTCGCCGCGGTCGACGACGATCGGCTACCGGTGTCGGTCGCAGCGCGCCGGCTGCTCTCGGCCTTCGCGGGAACGCCCTCCGCGGCGCCGGTCGGCCATGGATGAGGCCGAGGTCCGGCTCGTCCGCGGCCGCATCCTGCCCAGCCGCTTTCGGGTCAAGGTCCTCGACCTCGGCACGCGGCGCGTCGTCGCCAAGCGGCAGCGGCCGGACCGCAGCGTCTGGCGGGCACGTGCCCTCAGCGCCCTCGCGCGCGGCGTCGGCATTCCGCTCCTGCAGGCGGTCCCGGGGCACGGCGGCGCGCGTGCCCAGGGAGTCGAGGTCGCGCGGCTGCGCGCGCTCCGCGCCGCCGGCCTGCGCGTGCCCGAGGTCCTTCACGTCGACGCGCAGTTCATCGTCGTCAGCCACGTCGCCGGGCCGATCCTCGTCGAGCTGATCGAGGCCGGTGGCAGCGCCGGCCGGCAAGCGTGGCTCGCCGGCCTCGACGCCATCGCCGAGGTTCACGCGCGAGGCGAATACCTGAGCCACGCGTTCGCGCGCAACTTCATCGTGGAGCATGAACACCGCCTGGCGATGATCGACTTCGAGGTCGATCCGCTCGAGGTTCTTTCCCTGCACGAGGCGCAGGCCCGAGACTGGCTCGCCTACCTGCACTCGACGCTGTGGCTGTTCGATCCGTCGCCGGATGCCGCGCCGGCGGTCTCGACCCGCCTCGCCCGCGCCGATCCCGTCGTCCGCGACCTCGTCGAAGGCGCCGGGCGGCGACTGGCCCTGCTGCGCCACCTGCCGCGCTCGCGCCGGATCGGCGGCCGCGAGATCGCCGGCGTGCGGGCTCTCGCCGCCTTCTTTCCGCTTCCTGCCTCATCCTCCACCGCCGCCTGACGACGAGACACCGCCATGCACGACATCATCCAGCAGCTCGAGGCCAAGCGGGCGCGGGCCCGCCTCGGCGGCGGCCAGAAGCGCATCGACGCGCAGCACGCCAAGGGCAAGCTCACGGCGCGCGAGCGCCTCGAGCTGCTCCTCGACGCCGGCAGCTTCGAGGAGTGGGACATGTTCGTGGAGCACCGCAGCCACGACTTCGGCATGGAGAAGAACCGCCCGCCGGGCGACGGCGTCGTCACCGGCTACGGGATGATCAACGGCCGCCTGGTCTTCGTCTTCAGCCAGGACTTCACCGTCTTCGGCGGCGCCCTGTCCGAGGCGCACGCCGAGAAGATCTGCAAGGTGATGGACCAGGCGATGAAGGTCGGCGCCCCGGTGATCGGGCTCAACGACTCGGGCGGCGCCCGCATCCAGGAAGGCGTCGCTTCCCTCGGCGGCTATGCCGAGGTGTTCCAGAGAAACGTCATCGCCTCGGGCGTCGTGCCGCAGATCAGCCTGATCATGGGGCCCTGCGCCGGAGGCGCGGTCTACAGCCCGGCCATGACCGACTTCATCTTCATGGTCAAGGACAGCTCGTACATGTTCGTCACCGGCCCCGAGGTCGTGCGCACCGTCACCCATGAGGAGGTGAGCGCCGAGGACCTCGGCGGCGCCCTGACGCACACGACCAAGAGCGGCGTCGCCGACCTGGCGTTCGAGAACGACGTCGACGCGCTCGCCATGCTGCGCCGCTTCTTCGACTACCTGCCGCTCAACAACCGTGAAAAGGCGCCGCGATTGCCTACCGACGACCCGGCGGAGCGGATCGACCTCTCGCTCGACACGCTGGTGCCGGACAACCCGAACAAGCCCTACGACATCAAGGAGCTGATCCTGAAGACGGTCGACGACGCCGACTTCTTCGAGCTGCAGCCCGAGCACGCGAAGAACATCGTCATCGGCTTCGGCCGCATGGACGGGACCGCCGTCGGGATCGTCGCCAACCAGCCGCTGGTCCTCGCCGGCTGCCTCGACATCAGGAGCTCGATCAAGGCCGCCCGCTTCGTGCGCTTCTGCGACGCCTTCAACATCCCGGTCGTCACCTTCGTCGACGTGCCCGGCTTCATGCCCGGGACGGCGCAGGAGTACGGCGGCATCATCAAGCACGGCGCCAAGCTGCTGTTCGCCTACGCCGAATGCACGGTGCCGAAGATCACCGTCATCACGCGCAAGGCCTACGGCGGCGCCTACGACGTGATGAGCTCGAAGCACCTGCGCGGCGACGTCAACTTCGCCTGGCCGAACGCCGAGATCGCGGTGATGGGGCCCAAGGGAGCCGTCGAGATCATCTTCCGCGAGGAGAAGGGCGATCCGGAGAAGCTCGCCGCACGCGAGGCCGAGTACAAGGCCAAGTTCGCCAACCCCTTCATCGCCAGCGCCCGCGGCTACGTCGACGACGTGATCCAGCCGCACGAGACGCGCAAGCGCATCTGCCGTTCGCTGGCGATGCTGCGCGACAAGAAGGTCGACGATCCGTGGCGCAAGCACCGGAACATCCCGCTGTGAGATCGCCGACGCAACCGCGCAGCGGGGAAACGGACCCATGTTCAAGAAGATCCTGATCGCCAACCGCGGAGAGATCGCGTGCCGCGTCATCAAGACGGCGCGACGGATGGGCATCGCCACGGCGGCCGTCTACTCGGAGGCGGATCGCGACGCACTCCATGTCGAGCTGGCCGACGAGTCCGTCTGCATCGGGCCGGCGCCGAGCCGCGACTCGTACCTCTCCATGGACCGGATCATCGCGGCCTGCAAGTCGACGGGCGCCGAAGCCGTCCATCCCGGCTACGGCTTCCTCTCCGAGAACGAGGTCTTCGCCCGCCGTGTCGAGGAGGAGGGGGTTGTCTTCATCGGACCCAAGCACGCGTCGATCGCGGCCATGGGCGACAAGATCGCTTCCAAGAAGCTCGCCGCGGCGGCCCGCGTCAGCACGATCCCGGGCCACAACGAGCCGATCGCGAGCGCCGAGCTCGCCGTCGAGATCGCTCGCAAGGTCGGCTACCCGGTGATGATCAAGGCGTCGGCCGGGGGCGGCGGCAAGGGGCTGCGCATCGCTCACGACGACCGCCAGGCGGCCGAGGGCTTCGCGTCGTGCCGCAGCGAGGCGCTCGCCAGCTTCGGCGACGAGCGGGTCTTCATCGAAAAGTTCGTCGAGGAGCCCCGCCATATCGAGATCCAGGTGCTCGGCGATGCGCATGGCCACTGCGTCTACCTGTGGGAGCGCGAATGCTCGATCCAGCGCCGGCACCAGAAGGTGGTCGAGGAGGCGCCCAGCCCGTTCATCGACGAGGCCACGCGCAAGGCGATGGGCGAGCAGGCGGTGGCGCTGGCACGCGCCGTCGACTACCAGTCCGCCGGCACGGTCGAGTTCGTCGTCGGCAAGGACAAGCGCTTCTATTTCCTCGAGATGAACACGCGCCTTCAGGTGGAGCACCCGGTGACCGAGTGCATCACCGGGCTCGATCTGGTCGAGCAGATGATCCGTGTCGCGGCGGGCGAACGGCTCGCCTTCACGCAGGCCGACGTCGCGCGCCGCGGCTGGGCCATCGAATGCCGCGTCAACGCCGAGGATCCGTTGCGCGGCTTCCTGCCCAGCACCGGCCGGCTGGTGACCTTCCGCCCGCCGGATCAGACCCTGCATGCCGGCGAGCCGCAGGCGGCCGGAACGCCGGGCGTGCGCGTCGACACCGGCGTCTACGAAGGCGGCGAGATCCCGATCCACTACGACTCGATGATCTGCAAGCTGATCGCCTGCGGCACCGAACGGGCGGCGGCGATCGCCGCGATGCGCGAGGCGCTCGACGCCTTCGTGGTCCGCGGCGTGTCCAGCAACCTCGCCTTCCAGTCGGCGCTGCTTGCGCACCCGCGCTTCGCGGCCGGCGACTTCACGACCGCCTTCATCGCCGAGGAGTACGCGAGCGGCTTCGCGGTTCCTGCGCCCGGCGCCGATCACGACGAGCTCGTCGCCCTCGCGGTGGCCGCCGACCGGCGCCTGCTGGGCCGCGCCGCGGGCCTGAGCGGCCAGTTGCCCGGCCACGAGGTCGAGACCGGCCTCGACTTCGTCGCCGTCGAGGTCGATGCCACAGGAAGCGCGACGCGCACGCCGGCCCGGGTGACGCTCGACGGCGCCGATCTGCTGGTGACCATCGCCGGCCGGACGCGTCGCGTGTCGTTCCAGACGCCGCTGCGCGAGGTCGCGGTCCGCGGCTTGCTCGACGGTGCGCCCTTTCACGCCCAGATCGAGCGGGTCGGCCTCGGCCTGCGCGTCGCCCGCCGGGGCACGCAGATCGACGTCCGCGTGCTCTCGCCGCGTGCCGCGGAGCTGCACGCGCTGATGCCGTACAAGCCGCCGCCCGATCTCTCCGGCTTCCTGCTCTCGCCGATGCCCGGGCTGCTCGTCTCCGTCGCGGTGAAGCCGGGGCAGGCCGTTCGCGCGGGCGAGCGCCTGGCCGTCATCGAGGCGATGAAGATGGAGAACGTCGTCGTCGCCGGCCACGACGGCATCGTCGCTCGCGTGGTCGCGAAGCCAGGCGACAGCGTCGCCGTCGACGAGGTCATCCTCGAGTTCGAGGCCAAGGCATGAGCGCTGCGAACGCGCGACCCTTCGCCGTGCTCGGCGTGCAGCAGGTCGCCATCGGCGGTCCCAGCAAGGCACGCCTGCGCACCTTGTGGGTCGACAGGCTCGGCCTGGCCGTGACCGGCAGCTACCGCTCCGAGCGCGAGAACGTCGACGAGGACATCTGCGCCGTCGGGTCGGGCGCGGCGCGGGTCGAGATCGACCTCATGGAGCCGATCGATCCGGACGGCAGGCCGGCGGTCCACACGACGCCCTTGAACCATGTCGGCCTCTGGGTCGACGACCTGCGCGCCGCCGTCGTCTGGCTCGAGGCCAACGGGGTGCGCATGGCGCCGGGCGGCATCCGCACCGGCGCCGCGGGTCACGACATCTGCTTCATCCATCCGCGTTCCAGCGATGCCTTTCCCGTCGCCGGCGAAGGCGTGCTGATCGAGCTGGTCCAGGCGCCGGCGGAGGTCATCGAGGCGGCGCGAGCCGCCGCGGCGGCCGCCGGGGAAAATGGAGCGTCCCCTCCTGGAGGCCCGGCCACGTGACCATCCACACCATCCTGAAGATGGGCGACCCGCGCCTGCTGCGCATTGCCCCGCCGGTGCAGCGTTTCGGGACGCCGGAGCTGCGCACCCTCGCCGCCGACATGTTCGAGACCATGCATTCGGTCAACGGCGCAGGCCTGGCCGCGCCGCAGATCGGCGTCGACCTGCAGCTCGTGATCTTCGGCTTCAAGCACAACGAGCGCTACCCGGACGCGCCGCCGGTCCCCGAGACGGTGCTCCTCAACCCGCGCATCGAGCCGCTCGGCGACGCGGAGGAGGAGGGCTGGGAAGGCTGCCTGTCGGTGCCGGGCATGCGCGGGATCGTGCCGCGCTTCGCGCGCATCCGCTACAGCGGCTTCGATCTCGACGGCTCGCCCATCGAGCGCGAGGCCGACGGCTTCCATGCCCGCGTCGTCCAGCACGAGTGCGACCACCTGATCGGCAAGCTGTATCCGATGCGGATCCGCGACTTCAGCCGCTTCGGCTACACGAGCGTCCTGTTCCCGGAGCTCGACCCGGAAGCGGACGACTGAGCAAGCGCGTGTAAAGGAAAGTGTCGGCACGAGGTCCACGTCGGCACCGACGGCTGCCGGAACGTTGAAGATGGACGGCGAGGCTGCGTGCTCGATGCCGACCCGCAGCGGTGAAGGAGATCGAGACATGAAGAAGACAGCGGATCCTCGTTCGATCGCCCGTTCGTATGGCGACCGGCGTTGGCTCGGTGGCCTCGCTCTCCTGGCGCTGCTCGTGTTCGGCGTCGCGCTGCATGCCCGGGCCCAGGACACCGAGGTCGACCCGCCGGACCGGGCCGCCCGCCTGAGCGAGGTCATCGGGCAGGTGTGGCTCTACAGCCCCGACAGCAACGAGTGGCTAGGCGTCGCCCGCAACCGTCCGCTCACCACCGGCGACCGCCTGGCCACCGACAGCGGCGCCCGCGCCGAGATCACGCTGGGCAGCACGACCCTGCGCCTCGACGAAGGGACCGAGCTCGAGATCGTGCTTCTCGACGACAGCCGCTTCGCGCTGCACCTGCACCGCGGCAGCGTCGCGGCGCGGGTGCTCAGCGCCCAGTCGCTGCCCGAGTTCGAGATGAACACCGACGAGGGACGGTTTCGCCTGCAGGCCGTCGGCCGCTACCGCTTCGACCGCTTCGAGCAGGCGAGCGACGTCACGGTCATGAGCGGCCAGGCCGTCTTCGAGGGCCGCAACAGCGCCTTGCCCGTCCACGCCGGGCAGCACGCGCAGTTCTGGCTCGACGCGAGCGGCGCGGCGCAATACAGCCTGGTCCAGTCGGTGCGCGACGCCTTCGCCTCCTGGAACGACGACCGGGACAGCGCCGAGGACCGCGTCGCCGCAAACCGCTACGTCTCGCCCGAGATGACCGGCGCCGGCGACCTCGACCGCTACGGCCGCTGGGAACAGACCAGCGACTACGGCCCGGTCTGGCAGCCGGCGGTGGTCCCTTCCGGCTGGGCTCCGTACAGCACCGGCCACTGGACCTGGATTCGGCCCTGGGGCTGGACCTGGGTCGACGACGCGCCGTGGGGCTTCGCGCCGTTTCACTACGGGCGCTGGGTCTATCACCGCAACGCCTGGTGCTGGGCGCCGGGGGCCTACGTGCGGCGCCCGGTGTATGCGCCGGCGCTTGTCGCCTGGATCGGCGGCTCGCGCGGCGGCGTCTCGGTGTCCATCGGCGGCGGTCCGGCGGTCGGCTGGTTCCCGCTCGCGCCGCGCGAGGTCTATGTGCCGAGCTACCGCAGCAGTTCCCGCTACGTGCGCAACATCAACCTCACGCACGTCACCAACGTGACCGTAATCGACCATCACTGGCGCAACCGGCACGGCGACGCCGACCGGCGCGACTTCTCCAACCGCAAGTTCCCGCACGCGGTGACGGTCGTTCCGCAGAACGTGCTGACCGGCCGGCAACCGGTGGCGCCGATTGCCAGGCGGCTGCGCAACGATCCGCAGGTCCGCGCCATGCTGGCCGACGGCCGCTCGCTGGGCGTGTCCACGGCCTGGCCCGTGGCGATGCCGCAGGTCGAGAACCGGCGCGGCGAAGCCCGGCCCCGACCGCCGTTCGAGGGCCGGGCGCCCGGCAGCCTGGCCGGACGGCCCGACGGTGGCCGCTTCGAGGTCGGCCGCCCGGAAGGCCGTCGTGCCGACGGACGCGATGGACGCGACGAGCGCGATGGCCGTCCCGTCGAGCGTCGCGTCGAGGAGCGCCATGGCGGCGACTTCCGTGCCGGCGGTGAGGGTCGCGAGGGCCGCGACGGCCGCGACGGCCGGGAGGGCCGGGAGGGCCGGGAGGGCCGGGAGGGCCGCGGCGACGGCCGTGACGGGCGCGATGCGTGGGACCGCCGTGACGGGCGCGACGGCCGGCCCGCCGACCGCGTCGGCGAGCGGCGCGATCGGCCTGGCGAGCGTGCGGGCGAGCGCCCCGGCTCGGCGGCCGCCGCGCCGCCGGTCCTCGGCGGCGCGGCGCCGATGGCGCCGGTCGCTCCCCCCGGTGTCGCTGCACCGCCGCCGATCGCGCCCGTGGCGCCGCTGGTCGTCGCGCCGACCCGCCCCGCACCTGGCTTCTCGGACGGCGAGCAAGGCGGGCGCGGGTCGAGGGGCGGCGCTCGCGAGCCTTCGCTCAACGATGCAGGAGGGCCCCGCGGCGCCACGCCGCCGTGGCAGCGCGGCGCCGGCGACGCCGGTGTCCGACCCGGGTTCCCGGCCCGCGAACCACGGACCTCGCCACCCGATGGGTCCGGCGGCGACGGCCGCTCGATGCGACCGAGCCTGCCGCCCGGTGCGATGGCGCCGGGCGCGCCGCTGCGGATGGAAGCACCGCGCGCCGTCGACGCGCCGCGGCCCATCGAGCGCGCCGCGCCAGCGCCGCGCGCCCCCGAGGTACAGCGGCCGGCGCCGCCGCAGGCTCCGTCGGTAGTGTTGCCGGCGCCGGCACGCGAGCCGCGGATGGGCCGGCCGGAGCCGCCGCGCGATCGGGACGAAGGGCGCTCGGACCACCGGCGCGGGCAGGGCGAGCGCGTGCGTTAGGCGCCGTGCCGCTGGCGCGCCAGCCCGCGGCCGCCGCCGCGCCAGACGCGCCGCCGCGCCTACTTGAGCAGCGGCTCCAGAACCGGCCAGACGTTGTCCAGCATCGCCGGCTGGGCGCTGGCGAGCGGGTGGATGCGGTCGGGCTGGAACATCGCCTCGGCGCGCGGTCCGTCGGCGACGCCCTTGAGCAGGAACGGGACCAGCGCCGCTTTCTCACTGCGCGCCACGTCCGCGAACAGCGAGGCGAAGCGGTCGCCGTAGGCGCGTCCGTAGTTGGGCGGCAGCTGCATGCCGACGATGACGACCTTGGCGCCCGAGGCGGCGGACAGGCGCGCCATCTCGGTCAGGTTGCCGCGGGTCTGATCCAGGGGCAGGCCGCGCAGCGCGTCATTGCCGCCCAGCTCGATGATCACCAGGTCGGGCTTGTGCTGACGCAGCAGCGCCGGCAGTCGGGAGAGGCCTCCGGAGGTCGTGTCGCCGCTGATGCTGGCGTTCACGACCGTCGCCCCCGACTTCGCCTGGGCCAGCCGCTGCTCGAGCAGGGCGACCCAGCCGGTGCCGCGCGAGATGCCGTACTCCGCGGACAGGCTGTCGCCGACCACCAGGATCTTGCGCACGCGTGCGGCGGCGGCGGACCATGAGGCCATGGGCGCGGCCGTCGCGACCGACGCGACGAGCACGCTACAGTGCGCCAGCCAACGACGGCGATGCAACACAACTTCGAAGAACAAGCCCTGTTTCATGTCCGAACCCATCATTGCCGTGGAGCGTGTCACCAAGCGCGTCCAGGACTCCACCGGCACGCTGACGATTCTCCACGACATCGATTTCACCCTGCCCGCGCAGCGCTCCGTCGCCATCGTCGGCGCCTCGGGCTCGGGGAAGAGCACGTTGCTCTCGATCATCGCCGGGCTGGACACGCCGACCACGGGCACGGTGCGCCTGGCAGGCATCGACCTGTTCGCGATCGACGAGGACGCGCGCGCCGGTGTCCGCGCGGCCAAGGTCGGATTCGTTTTCCAGAGCTTCCAGCTGCTCGGCAACCTCAACGCGCTGGAGAACGTCATGCTGCCGCTCGAGCTGCAGGGACGCTCCGATGCCCGCCAGCTCGCCACCGACATGCTGCGCCGGGTCGGCCTCGGCGAGCGGCTTCGCCACTATCCGCGGGTGCTCTCCGGGGGCGAGCAGCAGCGCGTGGCGCTGGCCCGCGCCTTCGTCGTCCAGCCGGCGCTCCTGCTCGCCGACGAGCCGACCGGCAGCCTCGACTTCGCGACCGGCGAAACCGTGATGGCGCTGATGTTCGAGATGAACCGCGAGGCCGGCACCACCCTGGTGCTGGTGACCCACGACCCGGCGATCGCGTCCCGATGCGACCAGCAGCTCAGGATCGAGGCCGGACGGATCGAGCCGGCCGCCGCTGTCAGTTCGTGAACTTGTAGTCCGTCTTCGCCTTGGCGCGCAGCTCGTCACGGAAGGCGGCGGCCTTCTGCTGCGACAGCCGCTGCTGCAGCTGCGGCTTGACCTCGGCCAGCGGCGGGAACTTGGCTTCGCGCGTGTCCTCGAGCTTGATGATGTGGTAGCCGAATTGGCTCTTCACCGGCACCTCGGTGTACTCGCCCTTCTTCAGCTTGACCATCGCCTGCGAGAACTCGGGGACGTAGGCGTTCGGGCCGGCGAAGTCGAGGTCGCCGCCGTTCTCCGCCGAGCCGGGGTCCTTCGAGCTCTTCTTGGCGAGGTCCTCGAACTTGGCGCCGCCCTTCAGCTGGCCGACCAGCGCCTTCGCCTCCTCTTCCTTCTCGACCAGGATGTGCCGGGCGCGGTACTCCGTGCCGCTCGACTGGGCCTTGATCTTGTCGTACTCGGTCTGGATGTCGGCATCGGTGACGGCCGACTTCTTGTCGATGTCGGCCGAGAGCAGGCCGATGAGGATGCCCTGGCGCGCGAGCTCCATCTGCGCCTTGTAGTCAGGCGAATTGGCGAGGCCGCGGCGCTCGGCTTCCTGGCTGAGGATCTCGTCGGTCACGACCTTGTCGCGGACCAGCTGGTCGATGTTCGGCGGCAGTTGCTGGCCGCGCTGGGCGGCCTGCTTCTGGACCTGCGTGATGATGGCGTCGACGCGTGCCTTGGGCACCGCCTTGCCGTTGACGACGGCGATGTTCTGCGCATGCGCGCCCAGCGGCGCCAGGCCGGCGGCGGCCAGCACGACGCTGGCGGCAAAGAGACTTTTCTTCATGGAACGTGCCTTTCGGGCGGAACGGGTGTGTGGGTGGAGCGGCGCCTGGAAGGCTGCCGGCGCGGGCCGGGATCAGCGTTGGCTCGGTGCCCGGGCATCGATCGCGAGGGCATGGATCCCGAGCGGAATCAGGCCTTGCAAAGCATCATATACGAGGCGATGCCGGGCGACGCGGCTCAGGCCTTCGAAGCGCGGGCTGCAGATCCTGACGCTGAAATGACGCCCCTCCCGCGCGCCGGCATGGCCGGCGTGCAGGTGGCTGTCGTCCTCGACGACCAGGCTCTCGGCCGGGAGCGCCTGGCGCAGGCAGGCCTCGATGTCGGCCGCACTGACGCTCAACTCGATTCCTGGCCCGCCCCTGCGACGGGACCGCCCGGCAGCTTGTCGGGGGGAGCGGGCGTCTCGTCGCGCAGATGGCGGGAAATGTAGAAGCCCTGGGCGATCATGAAGACCAGCATGATGCCCGTCAGGCCGAACACCTTGAACGTCGCCCAGGTCGAGATCGAGAACTGATAGGCGACGTAGATGTTGGCGAAGCCCATCAGGATGAAGAAGATCGCCCACGCCATGTTCAGGCGCTTCCACACCGGGTCGGGCAGGTCGAGCTGGGTGCCGATCAGGGCCTGGAGCAGGTTCTTGCGGAACAGCACCTGGGCACCCCAGAGCACGAGGCCCATCGCCCAGTAGAGCGCGCTCGGCTTCCACTTGATGAAGGTCGCGTCGTGGAACCAGACCGTCGCGCCGCCGAGCACGGCGATGAGGCCGAAGGTGACCCACAGCATCGTGTCGACCTTCTTGCGCATCGCCAGCAGGATGCCGATCTGGATCAGGGTCGCGACCATCACGACGACCGTCGCGAGCAGCACCGGCGCCTCGCTCGCCGCCACCACGCCGCCCGAGACCACAAACCCGAGGTGCTCGGTCGCGAAGCGGGCGGCTTCCTCGGCGTTCGCGTCGGCGAGCTTGAAGGTCGCGAAGAAGAGGATGAGCGGAAGGAAGTCGAAGAAGAGCTTCATGCGTCGGCCGGCCTTTTCGTGTTGAGGACCGCAGGGGCGGCGCAGAGTCTATCGGGACGGCCGGGCAGGCCAGCGGTCGTCCCTGACTCGATGCCGGCCGCGCGGCAGTCCGCCAGCCTAGCGAACACCGCGCCGTCCGCTGCTTTCGCGAACGACGAAAAGGTCACGGACTCGACCGCGGCATGCGCCGGTGAGCGTCGAAGGCGGCGTCATCCATGGCCCCAGTGTATGCAGCCGGGTCGCGTCGAGCCGGCGCGGGGTCTCTGCTCGTGGCCATGCCAGCGGCGGGGTTTCCGCGTCGGGCGTCGTTCGGGGAAGTCCCTGTAACCGGGCCGCGGTGACATCCGTTACCTTCCGCGAGGAACCTTTTCCTTGCTGGAGAAAACGACATGATCACCTCTGTATTCGCCCGCTCGACACGCGCTGCCGGGCTCGCGATCGCCCTCGCACTCGCGGCGGCGGCGCCATCGGCCTGGGCGCAGGCCAAGCCACTGCAAGGGCAGGTGGTGAAGATGGCCTGGATCGATCCGCTCTCCGGGCTCATGGCGCCGGTCGGCAACAACCAGCTCAAGAGCTGGCAGTTCTTCGTCGAGAAGTTCAACGCCAACAACCCCGCCGGCGTGAAGTACGAAGTCGTCGGCATGGACAACAAGCTCTCGCCGACCGAGAGCCTGAACGCGCTGAAGGCGGCGATCGATCAGGGCATCCGCTACATCATCCAGGGCAACGGGTCGTCGGTGGCGCTGGCGCTGATCGATGCGATCAACAAGCACAACGAGCGCAACCCGGGCAAGGAAGTGATCTTCCTGAACGAGGCGGCGGTCGATCCCGACCTGACGAACAGCAAGTGCAGCTTCTGGCACTTCCGCTTCGACGCCGACACGACCATGAAGATGGAGGCGATGACCACCTTCATGAAGGACCAGAAGGACATCAAGAAGGTCTACCTGCTGAACCAGAACTACTCGCACGGCCACCAGGTCGCCAAGTACGGCAAGGAGTACCTGAAGAGGAAGCGCCCGGACATCGAGATCGTCGGCGAGGACCTGCACCCGCTCGCCCAGGTTCGCGACTTCGCGCCCTACATCGCCAAGATCAAGGCCTCGGGCGCCGATTCGGTGATCACCGGAAACTGGGGCTCCGACCTCGCGCTGCTCGTCAAGGCGGCCAACGAAGGCGGCTACACCGGCAAGTTCTTCACCTACTACACCGGCGTGACGGGAACGCCGACGGCGCTCGGGAACACCGGCGCCGGCAAGGTCTACCAGGTCTCGTACAACAGCTACCACATGGGTGGCCAGATGGACGCCTGGCAGAAGGAGTTCAAGCAGAAGTTCAACGACGACTTCTACACCGGCTCGATCATCCGCATCCTCGAGCTCCTTTCGCAGGGCATGGCGCAGGCCAAGTCGACGGATCCGGTCAAGGTCGCGATGGCCATGGAAGGGATGAAGTTCAAGAGCGCCTTCGGCGGCGAGGTCGAGATGAGGAAGACCGACCACCAGCTGCAGCAGCCCCTCTACATCACCGTCTGGCAGAAGGCCGAGGGGAAGTACACCTACAGCCCGGAGAACACGGGGATGACGCTGGTGCCGGTGGCCGAGTACCCGAACTACGTGTCGAGCACGCCGACGAGCTGCCAGATGAAGCGACCGGGCGCCTGACCGGTTCCTCGCATGCCCGAGGCCCGACGCGGTCGACACGTCGACCGGTTCGGGCCTCTTGCACATCTGGCGCCGAGGCGCCAGCATTGATCAGGAACGGCCGCATCCGCCATGGAGTTCTTCACCATCTCGATGCTCAACGGGCTCAGCTACGGCCTGTTGCTGTTCATGCTGAGCTCCGGGCTGACGCTGATCTTCAGCATGATGGGCGTGCTGAACTTCGCCCACGCCAGCTTCTACATGATCGGCGCGTACATCGCGTACTCGATCGCACGCTTCATCGGCTTCTGGCCGGCCCTCGTGGTGGCGCCGATCGTCGTCGGCATCCTCGGTGCCCTGTTCGAGCGCTTCTTCCTGCGCCGCGTCCACAAGTACGGCCACGTCCCGGAGCTGCTGATCACGTTCGGCCTGTCCTTCGTGATCATCGAACTCGTGCTCCTGATCTGGGGCCGCACCCCGGTCGAGTTCCCGCCCCCCGAGGTGCTGCGTGGCCCGGCGTTCACCCTCGTCAATTCCTCGATCGAGGGGCTTCGCCTCGTGTTCGGCGCTGCACCCTCGGCGATGTGCGCCTCGCCTGACGCTGCAGTCCGCGTCGTCTGCTCGCCGTTCCCGGCGACCCGCGGCTTCATGATGGTGGTCGCGATCGCGATGCTCGTGGCGCTCTGGCTGCTGCTGACCCGCACGCGCATCGGCCTCGTCATCCAGAGCGCGCTCACGCATCCGGAGATGGTCGAGGCTCTGGGCCACAACGTCCCGCGGGTCTTCATGCTGGTGTTCGGCGCCGGCTCCGCCCTGGCCGGCCTCGCCGGCGTGATCGGCGGCAGCACCTTCGTGACCGAGCCGGCGATGGCGGCGACGGTCGGGTCCGTGATCTTCGTCGTGGTCGTCGTCGGCGGCATGGGCTCGCTGGCCGGCGCCTTCGTCGCATCCCTGCTGATCGGCGTCATCCAGACCTTCGCCGTGGCGCTCGACTATTCGCTGATCGACGCCATCCGGGGCATCGGCATCTCTCTCTCACCGGGCGCAGCGAGCCAGACCCTGCTCACGATGAGCATCTCGCAGATCGCGCCGATCCTGCCCTACCTGTTCCTGGTCCTGATCCTGATCTTCAGGCCGAAGGGTCTGCTCGGCACGAGGGAGGGATGATGGAGATCGCCCGTTCCCTGCCGGCGAGCGCAGCGGCGGCCGCCAAGCGCCTGAACACCGGCCGCCTCGTCGTCTGGGGCGGCTTCGCCCTCGTTCTCGTCGCCGCGCCGCTGCTCTTCCCGAGCAGCCTGTCGCTCTCGATCCTGTCGCAGATCGGCATCGCGATCGTCGCCTGCCTGTCCTACAACATGCTGCTGGGGCAGGGCGGCATGCTGAGCTTCGGCCACGCCGTCTACTCCGGCCTCGCCTCCTTCGTCGCGGTGCATGCCCTGCTCGGCATCGGCAAAGGCAGCCTGGCGATTCCCGTGAGCCTCATCCCGGTCGTCGGCGGCCTCGCCGGGATGGCTTTCGCGATCGTTCTCGGCTACGTGACGACGAAGAAGGCCGGCACGCCCTTCGCGATGATCACGCTCGGCATCGGCGAACTCGTCTTCGCCATGTCGCTGATGGTGCCGGAGTTCTTCGGCGGCGAAGGCGGCGTCTCGGCGAACCGAGTCGTCGGCCAGCCGGTGCTGGGGATCACCTTCGGCCCGCAGATCCAGGTGTATTACCTGCTCGCGTTCTACACGCTCGTCTGCACGGCGGCGATGTTCGCCTTCACGCGCACGCCGCTGGGCCGCATGCTCAACGCGGTGCGCGACAACCCGGAGCGGGTGGAATTCATCGGCTACAGCACGCAGCGCGTGCGCTACCTCTCCTTCATCATCGCCGGGTTCTTCGCGGGGGTGGCGGGCGGGATGTACGCGCTGAACTTCGAGATCGCCACCGCGGAGGTCGTCGGCGCCATCCGCTCGGGCGGCTACCTGCTCTTCACCTTCCTCGGCGGCGCCACGTTCTTCTTCGGGCCGATCATCGGCGCCGTGCTGATGGTGTTCGCCTCGGTGATCCTGTCCGAGCTCACCAATGCCTGGCAGCTCTACCTCGGCTTCGTGTTCCTGTTCATGGTCATGTACGCGCCCGGCGGCATCGCCAGCCTGATCATGATGAATCTCCGTGTGGCGATGCACAGGAAGCTGCACCGCCTGTGGCGCTGGTACGCCTTGCTCACGCTCGCCGCGATCGTCCTGCTGATCGGCTTCGGCGCGCTCGTCGAGATGGTCTATCACCTGCAGCTTGGCGCCGCCATCGGCGCGCCGCTGCGCTATCTCGGGCTGTCGCTGGAGGTCGGCAGTCTCTGGCACTGGTTCGGCGCGGTCCTTGTCATGGCCGTCGGCTTCGCCGCCTTCGAGTACGTGCGCCGCCGGTTCGCGCATGAATGGGGAGCGATCCAGACCGAGATCGAGGCCGACCTGACGTTCAAGGAGCCCACTTCCGTTGCCGAGAGCGGCGGGGTGGCGGCGCGCGACGCCCGCGCCGGGACGCCATGAGCGCGCCGGCCTACGCCGTCGAGCTGAAGGACCTGTGCAAGTCCTTCGGCAAGACCGAGATCATCCGCGGCACCAACCTCGCGGTCGCGCCGGGCGAGCGGGTCGCGATCATCGGCCCG
>DATAGP010000033.1:0-47922 GCA_036263655.1 Caldimonas sp.
GAGTTCCGCAGCCGCCTTTCCGGCGCGAGCATCGCAGGGCAGTCCCGCGCAGCGGGACCGCCGCAGTCGAAGCGGAGCCCGCCGCCCGGCCGCGCCTTTGCGTGCTCGGTGCCATATGAAAAGCGACGACGCGGAGCATCAAACCCCCAAGGCCCGATTCGCCTGCTCGAGCGGCGAGAGCCCCGCGACCTGCGCCGCTGCCTGCTTCTCGCGCTCGAGGTTGCGCTCGAGCTGCGTCTTGGCCGAGCGGTACTGCTTGGGCCAGCCGACCTCGGTGACGCCGATCTTGGCCGCTTCGAGCAACGTCCACGCCGGGTTGGCGAGGTGCGGGCGGGCGACCGCGCAGAGGTCGGCGCGGCCGGCGGCGATGATGCTGTTGACGTGGTCGGCTTCGCTGATCGCGCCGACGGCGATCGTCGCGATGCCGGCCTCGTTGCGGATGCGGTCGGCGAACGGCGTCTGGTACATGCGGCCGTAGACCGGGCGCTGCTTCTTGCTGACCTGGCCCGACGAGCAGTCGATGAGGTCGCAGCCGGCGGCCTTGAAGGCGCGCGCGATCTCGACGGCGTCGTCTGGCGTGATGCCGCCCTCGACCCAGTCGTGCGCCGAGATGCGAACCGACATCGGCAGGTGCTGCGGCCAGACCGCGCGCATGGCCCGGAAGACCTCGAGCGGATAGCGCAGGCGGTTCTCGAGCGAGCCGCCGTACTCGTCGGTGCGCTGGTTGGTGAGCGGCGAGATGAAGGAGCTGAGCAGGTAGCCGTGCGCGCAGTGCAGCTCGAGCCAGTCGAAGCCGGCCTCGGCGGTGGCGCGCGTCGAGCGCACGAAGTCCTCGCGGACGCGGTCCATGTCGTCGCGCGTCATCGCCCGCGACCAGTCGCTGATGCCGTCGAGGTACTGCTGCGGCGAGGCCGAGATCAGCGGCCAGTTGCCGCTCTCGAGCGGCTGGTCCTCGCCTTCCCAGGGCACCCGGGTCGAGCCCTTGGCGCCGGCGTGGCCGAGCTGCATCGCGATCTTCGCGTCGCTGTTCGCGTGCACGAAGTCGACGATGCGCTTCCAGGCGTCGCGCTGCGTCGCGTTCCACAAGCCCGGGCAGCCGGGGGTGATGCGCGCGTCCGGCGTCGGGCAGGTCATCTCGGCGACGACCATGCCGGCGCCGCCGAGGGCGCGCGCGCCGAGGTGGACGAGGTGGAAGTCGCCGGGAATGCCGTCGACGCACGAGTACTGCGCCATCGGCGAGACGACGACGCGGTTCTTCAGCGTCGTGCCGCGGGCCGTGAACGGCGTGAGCATCGGCGGGATCGGATGCTGCACCGGCAGGCGACGGACGCCGGAGCGCTCGGCGATCCAGTCCTCGTACTGCTCGACGTACTCCTTGTCGCGCAGGCGCAGGTTCTCGTGGCTGATGCGCTGGCTGCGCGTCAGCAGCGAATAGGCGAACTGCTCCGGCGGCAGGTTGACATAGCGGTCGACGTGCTCGAACCACTCGGTCGAGTTGCGCGCCGCGTTCTGGATCTTCAGCACCTCGATCGAGCGCACGTCCTCGTAGTGGGCGAGCGCGGCCCGCAGGTCACCGGGGTGGCGGCCGATCGAGCGCGCGAGCTCGATCGAGTCCTCGAGGGCCAGCTTGGTGCCCGAGCCGACCGAGAAGTGCGCGGTGTGCGCGGCGTCGCCCATCAGGACCACCGGCACGTCGGCGCCGCTGCCGTTCGCGCCGCCCTTGCGCGGCATCCAGTGCACCCAGTGCTGGCAGACGACGCGCGGGAACTTGATCCACTGCGCCGAGCCGCGCAGGTGCGCCGCGTTCGAGAGCAGCCTGTGGCCCTGCAGCGTCTTCGCGAACAGCTTCTCGCAGAAGGCGATCGCGTCTTCCTTCTCCATCGTGTCGAGGCCGGCCTTCAGCCAGACCTCTTCCGGCGTCTCGACGATGAAGGTCGAGTGCGTGTCGTCGAAGCGGTAGGCGTGGGCCTGGAACCAGCCGTGCGCCGTCTCCTGGAAGTCGAAGGTGAAGGCCTCGAACAGGCGCGTCGTGCCGAGCCAGACGAAGCGGCAGTGGCGCAGGTCGATGTCGGGCTGATAGGTCGCCTCGAACTCCTTGCGGACGCGGCTGTTGAGGCCGTCGCTGGCGATGACGAGGTCGGCGTCGGCGTACTCGGCCGCCGACTTCACGTCGGCCTCGAAGACCAGCTCGACGCCCACTTCCTCGCAGCGTGCCTGCAGGATGTTGAGCAGGCGCTTTCTGCCGATGCCGCAGAAGCCGTGCCCGCCGGAGACGAACTTCTCGCCTCGGATGTTGACCTCGATGTCGTCCCAGTGGTTGAACGCGTCGAGGATCTGCGCCGCGCTCTTCGGGTCGGCCGCCTGCAGGTTGCCGAGCGTCTGGTCGGAGAAGACGACGCCCCAGCCGAAGGTGTCGTAGGGCTTGTTGCGCTCGACGACGGTGATGTCGTGCGACGGATCCTGCTGCTTCATGAGCAGGGCGAAATAGAGGCCCGAGGGGCCGCCGCCGATGCAGACGATCTTCAAGACGCCACCCTTCGCTGCTGATGTCTCTCACAGGTCAATAGTTCAGTTCTAAAGCAGTTTACACCCGCCCCGCTGACCTCGCAAGGCCCTGTCGTCAGCGCTCCGGCACCGTGGGAACGAAGCCGACGACCCGTGTGATGGCGAGGAAGATGCCGCGCAGGATCACGAGCAGGCTGGCGACGAAGGAGAGCATGGCGGCGACGAAGAGCAAGGCGATGACGGTCGTCATCTGCAGGCCGAAGTAGGCGGCGACGAAGGCGACGACGATCAGCACGGCGACGCAGAGGGCGCACGCCACGTCGAGGATGAGGGCGAGGAAGACCAGGCGCAGCCGCCGGCCGAGCACGCCGATCTCGCGGCTGGCCACCGCCTTCGCTTCGGCGCTGCCCGAGACGACGACCTCCTCGAGGACACGGATGCGGTCGACGGCGCGCGTCAGGTACGTCGTCAGCACGGCCATCAGGACGCCGACCGCCGACAGCAGGAACACGGGGGCGATGGCGAGCTGGATGACGGCGGTGATCGCCGCGGCATGGGCGGGCGGTGTCATGCGGAACGGGTCCCGTTCGAGGTCAGAGGGTGAGGCTCCCGACGCTCGTGCCGCCGCAGACGTAGAGCACCTGCCCGGTGACGAAGCCGGCGTCGGGGCTGGCGAAGAAGCTCACCGCCCGCGCCACGTCGGCCGGCTCGCCCAGACGGCGCACCGGCACGGCGGCGGCGAGCGCCCGCTCCTTGTCGCTGCCTTCCGGCACGACGTCGAAGAACATGTCGGTCCGCACCGGGCCGGGCGCGACGACATTGACGGTGATGCCGTCGGGCGCCAGCTCGAGGGCCCAGGTGCGGGCCATGCCGAGCATGCCGGCCTTCGTCGCCGAGTAGGCGGTGCGCGTGGCCAGGCCGACCGCGGCGCGCGACGACAGCAGCACGACGCGGCCGAAGCGTGCCGCGCGCATGGCAGGCAGCACCGCCTGCAGCAGCTGCAGCGCGCAGCCGAGGTGCAGCTCGACCAGCGCATCGAGGTCGTCGAGCTTCACGTCGGCCACCAGCGCCGGCCGGATCACGCCGGCGTTGTGGACCAGGGTCGTGACCTCGAACCGGCGGGCGAGCTCGGCGGCGGCGGCGGCCGTCGCGGCGCGGTCCATCAGGTCGACCTCGATGCTGTGCAGGCGCGGGTGCTCGATGGGGCAGCGGCGCCGCGCCAGCGACACGACCTCGCAGCCCTCGGCGAGCAGCTGCTCGCAGATCGCCAGGCCGATGCCGGCGCTGCCGCCGGTCACCACCGCCACCCGTGCGTTGCCGCTCATGGTCCTTCCCTCCCGGTGTGCTCGCCGGCGCCGCTCACCACGCGCCGTACTGCTCGACGATGCCGCGCCAGAGCGCCAGCAGCTCGGCGCGCGCGGCGCGGTCGCCGGCGCTGTTCCAAACCGCCGTCTGCACGAGCACCAGCTTCAGGGCCGGGTCGACGAAGATGGCCTGGCCGCGCACGCCCAGGAAGGCGAAGCGGCGCGGGCTGCCGGGAAAGACCCAGAACTGCTGGCCGTAGCCGAAGTAGGCGCTGGCGACGAAGGGCTGGGCGTGCGCGCCGGCGCTCTCGGTCGACTGCCGCACCCAGGCGGCCGGCACGAGCTGGCGACCGCCGGCCCGACCCTCGTCGGCGACGAGCCGGCCCAGCCGGGCGAAGTCGCGCAGGCGCGCATGCAGGAAGGCGAACACCGCCTCCTGGCCGCCGGCATCGACGAGCCAGGTGGCGTCGTCCTCGGCGCCCATCGGCTGCCACAGGCGCGTGCTCAGGTAGTCGGCGACGGTCATGCCGGTCGCGCCGCGCAGGACGAGGCCCAGCACCTGGGTGTCGGCCGACGAGTAATAGAACATGCTGCCCGCATCGACGCGCCGCTCGCGGAACGGCAGGAGCACCGCGGCCCCTCCCGGCGAGCGCTGGCCGATGGTGGCGTCGATGAGCCGGGCGAGATCGTCCTGGCCGTCGTAGCGCTCGGCGAACCTGACGCCGGACGACATCTGCAGCAGGTGCCGGATCGAGGTCTTGCCGTAGGGATGGCCGGACAGCGCGGGCACGTAGCGCTCGGCGAGGTCGTCCATCGAGCGGATCGCGCCTTCCTCGACGGCGATGCCGACGAGCAGGCCGACGACGGACTTCGCCATCGAGGCGGACAGGAAGCGCGTCGTCTCGCTGCGACCGTGCCGATAGCGCTCGAGCTCGATGCGGCCGTCCCTGAGGACGAGGAGGCCGGTCACGCGCTGCCGTTCGAGGTAGTCGTCGCTGCTGAAGCGGCGTCCCTCGTGGGTGTACCAGAAGGCGGCCGGCGCGTCGGCGCGCGCGAGCGGCAGGGCGCGCTCCGCCTTGCGCACGACGCGATGCGGGTGCGAGCGCTCGAGCGAGCCGGCGAAGTCGTCGACCACCTTCTCCGAGGCGTCGCGCGCGACGAGGTCCGCCGCCAGCGCTGGGCTGACGTCGGCGTGCGCGCCGAACGAGGCGACGCACAGCGCCAGCGAGGCGATCGCCCGGCGCGCCATCGGCACGCGCGACATGCGATGAACGGGCCGGCAGCGCATCGGCAGGGCGCCGCGGTTCAGGCCGCGGCGGCGTCTTCCACGAGCGCGAGCACGCGCAGCGGGCTGCCGCTGCCCTTCTCGATCTTCAGCGGCGGGCAGATCAGCACCGCGCCGGTCGGCGGCAGCAAGTCGAGGTTGGCCAGGCACTGCAGGCCGTAGCGGCCGGCCCCGTGCATCGTGTAGTGGCACGGGTAGGGCGGCCGCAGGTGAAAGCCCTGGCCGGCGTCGGTGCCGATCGCCTCGGTGCCGAAGCCGAGCACGTTGCGCTGCTCGACCAGGAACTGCACCGCCTCGGCGCTCGGCCCCGGCGTGTGCTGGCCCGTCTCGTCGAAGTTCTGGTAGGCCTCGGGGTCGCGCCGCTTCGACCAGTCGGTGCGCATCAGGAACCACGCGCCTTCGGGGACGCGGCCGTGCGCCGCCTCGAAGCGCTCGATGTCGTGGACCGTGAGCAGGTAGTCGGGATCCGCCGCCGCTTCGGCGGAGCAGTCGATGACGCAGGCGGAGGCGACGAAGTGCTGCGCCGGGATCGTGTCGACCGAGTTGTTCGGTAGGTCGCGGCCCGAGATCCAGTGGATCGGCGCGTCGAAGTGCGTGCCCGTGTGCTCGCCGCACGAGAAGTTGTTCCAGTACCAGCCGGGCCCGCGCGCGTCGTAGGCCGAGATCTCCTCGATGCGGAAGGGCCAGCACTGGCCCATCTCGGGGGGCAGGGCGATCTGCGGGAAGTCCGGGCTGAGGGTCTGCGTGAGGTCGACGACGCGGATGCGCCGGCTGCCGAGGGCGCCGACGAGCTGGCCGAGCAGCGAGGCGGAGGCAGCGCTCACAGCGACAGCGGCAGCGCCAGGTGCTCGGCGTACATGCGGTCGCGGTGCGCGAGGAGCACCGGGTCGAGCGCCGCGCTGGTGCGGGCGTCGAGGGTCTCGAAGGCGATGCGCGTCGTCGCGTCCATCGGGCACTGGTCGTGCGGCAAGGGCCGGAACATCGCCATGAACGCGGCGCTGTAGACGTCGACCGCGGTCAGCGTGTGCCCCAGGTACCAGGGCGCGCCCGCGTCCTGCTGCTTCTTCAGCCGCCCCGCCATCCGGCTCAGCAGCTCGGCGACGCGTGTCGCCGACGCGGCGCCGGCTTCCGGGTTGTAGCCGTATTTCTTGCCGAGGTAGGCGGCCACGCGTTCGGGGAAGCCGCCCTCGGCGTTCAGGCCGAGGTGGATCAGCTGCAGGCGGCGCGACCAGCCGAGGCCGCCCTTGCCGCAGATGTCGTTCGAGAGCTCGAGCACCAGGTCGCGCGACAGCGGCTCCTGCGGCAGCAGCGGCGGCTCGGGGGCGAGCCGCTCGGCGAGCAGCAGGATCTCGCGCCAGCCCGCCAGCGGCGGCTCGTCCTCGTAGATCGCGACCGGGCCGCTGCGCTGGCCCGCCCACTGCTTGAGCAGCTCGCTGTCGTAGGTGAGGCGGACGGCCGCCCAGGGGATGCGCTTGATGTGCAGGATGCCCTTGGCCGCTTCGCTCCAGCCGCTCGGCACGCCGCCGACGACGACCATCCGCAGGCCCGGGCGCTGCACGGCATCGTCGACGCTGATGTAGTCGAGGCTCATGGTGTCGGCTCCGGCGAGTGTCGCCGATGTCGAAAGGCCGAGGGATCGGCTCCGTCCCGGACCGGGGCCGCCCGATGCCCGGGGGAGCTCGATGCTAGGGGAGCTCGATCCGGACCCGCGCCGGCGTGCGGGCGATGCGGATGTCGTCGGCGGCGCCGCTCCGCGCCACGCCGTCGACCCGGACCCGCGCCGACGCCGGCCACGGCCCGCGCAGCACGATGCCGCCCGGCGGATGGGTGCGCAGGGCCGCGACGTCGATCTCGACGACACGCTGTCCGCGTCGGCTAGCGGCGCGTCCGCTCCAGCTCAGATGCCCGTACGGCGTGCGCAGGTCCTGCAGCGCCAGGCCGCGGCCCTCGAGCCAGGCCATCGGAATGCCTGCGGCGAGGACCAGCGAGCGCTCGCCTTCGTGCTCGTAGGCGAAGAGGTCGAGCACCGCCCGGATGTGGTCCGAGGCGACCCAGCCGTGCGGCATGTCGCCGAGGAAACGCGGCTCGCGCGCATCGCGCAGCACGACCTCGGCCCACTGCCGCCACCCGGCCGGGCGCAGGTCGCGGTAGAAGAAGGCCATCGCCTGCAGCGCGCGCTCGCGCTGGCCGAGGCGCACCAGGGCGCCGACGTTGCGCCACTCGTAGGGCGTGTAGGCGTCCCAGGCCTTGCCGCTCTCGCGCCGCTCGACGAAGTCGCGCCAGTAGCGGTCGAAGGTGTTGCGCACCAGCGCCTCCGGCAGGGTGCCGAGCAGGCCGCCGGGGCTGAGCGCGACGGTGCTCGAGGTCGGATCGACGTCGCCGCGATCGGCCGCCCCCGGCAGCACGTCGAGGCCGTGCCGCTTCGTGCTGGCGGCGAGCGATGCCAGGAGGTCGGCGCCGAACTCGTCGCCCTGCGCGGCGATGCGCACGGCCTCGTCGGCGAGGCCGAGGCCCTGCGCGAGCGCGGCCGCGCTGCGGTAGCCGGTGGCGGCCCAGAAGTCGTCCCAGTAGGAGTAGGCCGGCTTGTCGGAGTAGCCCTCGTGGCTGATCGAGGGCGGCATCAGGCCGAAGTAGGCGCGGCGCTCGGGCGCGAGGTTGGCCGGCGTGCGCTCGCTCGCGCGCAGCGCCTCCATGTGCTGCACGGCACGGCGCACGTGCGGCCACAAGGCGCGCGCCGTCGCGTCGTCGCGCGTGTGCCGCCACAGGTCGGCGACGGCGAAGGCGAACTCGCCGTCGCTGTCGTGCTCCGGCACCGGATCGGCGCCGCGCTCGGTCGCACAGCACGGCACCTTGCCGCTCTCGAACTGGAACGGCGCGAACCAGCGCAGGAAGTCGCGCGCGACGTCGTCGTGGCCGAGCCGCAGCAACGCCGACGAGGTCAGCGCGCCGTCGCGGATCCACGAGCGCGCGTAGGCGCGCGGGCCCGGCTGGATGGCGGCGCCGCTGCGGTTGACGAGGATGTGGCCGACCGAGGCGCGCAGGGTGCGGGCGATGTCCTCGACCTCGGGCGGCCCCGTGAGGGGGACGCGGTCGAGCCGCTCGCGCCAGTGCGCCGCGGCCCGCTTCTCGGCGGCGGCGAAGCCAGCCCGCGTCGGCGGCGCTGGGTCGCCGGCGACCGGCAGCGCGACGGTGACCTCGCGCTGCTCGCCCGCGCGCAGGCGCAGGTCGAAGGTCAGCGCGGCGCTGGCGAAGCCGGCGCTGTCGACGATGTGCGTCGCCGCGGCCGAGGTGGGCTTGTCGAGCAGCCAGTCGCCGACGGGCCCCGCAGCGAGCGGCTCGAGGCGCACGCCGCTGGGCGCGAGCAGCGGCCGCAGCCGCGGCACGCCATTGACCGCCAGGGCGCGGCCGTCCCAGCGCAGCGCGCCGATCGGGCTCGCGCCGCCGGGGTGGGCCAGGAACTGCGTCGGCGGGTTCGCCTGCATCGGCCGCCAGGCGAGCGCGAGCGTGACGCGACGCTCCTTCGTGCCGAGGTTGCGCACGCGATAGCGGGCGAGCGCCTGCGCCGCCTCGGGCGTGCCGTCGGCGAAGGCCTCGATCTCGAGCGCGACGTCGCCGGCGCGCCAGCGCACCGACGGCATCGGCAGGTCGCCGTCGCGCAGCGCGTGCGCGATGGCCGCGTCGGCCCAGGTGACGAGCGCGCCGTCGACGAGGAGGAAGGGCTCGAGCGCGCCGACGCCGGGCACCGGCTCGAGGACGCCGTCCTCGCTCAGCAAGGACGCGATGCGGCCGCCGTCGACGCCGAGCACCGTCCAGTAGGCCTGCTGGCCGACATAGGCGCGTGGATAGAGGCCCGGCCGGGCCTCCTTCGCGAGCTCGGCGAAGAACGCGTTCGCCTCGATCGGCGGCCGCAGCTCGAGCTCGGCGAGCGCGACCGCTCGCGCCTCAGGCTCGTCGATGCGGACGCGGACGAAGCGGGCCTCCGAGTCGGGCAGCCAGTGCAGCTGCAGTTCGCCGCGTGCGCGCTCGACGCGGCGCGCGTCGCGCCAGCGCTCGCCGTCCTCGGACAGCTCGATCGTGTAGCGCGACGCCGCGGCGCCGGCGCGCCAGCGCAGGGCGAGGGCGCCGAACTCGCGCGGCAGGCCGTGATCGACCGTCAGCACCGCCGCGGCGCCGCGAGTCGTCTCCGGCTCCCAGTCGGTGCCCGGCTGGCCGTCGACGGCCGCTGCCGCGGCATGGCCCGGCCGGAAGGACGCCGCCGCGGCGATCGGCGCCGGCGGCGTCGGCGCGACGGCCGGCAGCTCGCGCAGCCGCAGGCCGTCGAAGCAGACGCTGCCCTTGCCGCCGCCGCTGCCGGAGGCGATCACGAGCTCGATCGACGCCGTGCGCTGCAAGGCGCGCTCGCTCGTCGGCCCCCAGGCGAACTCGATCTCGCGCTGCCGGAACCTGAGCGTCTGCCACTCGGCCGGCAGGCGGTACTCGTTGCGGCGACCCCACCAGACGTTGGCGCCGCTCTCGTCGACCAGCTTCATCTGCAGCGCGTTCGGCGCCGCATCGCCGCGCAGGCGCAGCGCCATCTCGTAGCGCGCCGGATAGTCGATGGGCAGCGTGCGCCGGGCGCCGACGTAGCCGGTGACGCGCCCGAAGTCGAAGTCGAGGCAGAGGGCCCGGCCGGTGTCGCCGGCGACCGGACGCAGGCTCGCCTTGACGTCGTCCGAGGCGATCAGCGTCCAGGCCGACGCGTCCTCGAAGTCGTCGAGGACGATGTCGCGTCCCGCGGCCGGTGCCTGTCCGTGTCCCGGTGCCTGTCCCTGTGCCTGCGTCATCGCGAACAGCGCCAGCAGCAGCGCGGCTGCCAGCCTCCTCATCCCTTCACGCCCCCGGCCATCAGCCCGGCCATGTACTGGCGCTGCAGGACCAGGAAGACGGCGAGCACCGGCAGCACCGTCACGACGGAGCCGGCCATCATCAGCTCGCTGTCCTGCACATGCTCGCGCGAGAGGCCGGCGAGGGCCACCGGCAGGGTGTGCAGGGCGTCGTCGGTGAGGACGATGAGCGGCCACATGAAGTCGTTCCAGCTGCCGAGGAAGCTGAAGATCGCCAGCGTCGCGAGCACCGGCCCGAGCAGCGGCACGACGATCGTCAGGAAGACGCGGAACTCGCCCGCGCCGTCGATGCGCGCCGCCTCGAGCAGGTCGTCGGGGATGCCGCGCGCGAACTGGCGGACCAGGAAGATGCCGAAGATGCTGGCCATCGCCGGCACGATGGCGCCGCCATAGGTGTTGATGAGGCCGAGCGGCTTCAGCATCAGGAAGAGCGGCAGCATCGCCACCTGTCCCGGGATGACGAGCGCGGCGAGCATCGCCTTGAAGAGCGCGTCGCGGCCGCGGAAGCGCAGCTTGGCGAAGGCGTAGCCCGCCATGACGTTGAAGCTCACCGAGATCAGCGTCGCCAGCACCGCGATCGCCAGGCTGTTGAAGAGGTAGCGGCCCATGCCGACGTTGCCGAAGAGCTGGCGGTAGTTCTCGAGCGTCGCCTGCGGCGGCAAGAGCGGTGCCGGCAGCGTCGTCGACGCACCGGCCGGCATGAACGAGACCGAGAGCATCCACAAGAGCGGGAACAGGCTGGCGATCGCCAGCCCGGCGAGCAGGCCGTTGACCATCCAGACGGCGAGGCGCGGGTTCATCGGCTCGCCGCGGGGTCGCGGTCGAAGCGCCAGAGCGCCCCGCTCACCGCGAAGATGACCAGGAAGAGGACGAAGGCGACGGCCGACGCGAAGCCGAGGTTCCACCAGCGGAAGCCTTCCTCGTACATGAAGTAGAGGACGCTCACGGTGCTGCGCAGCGGCCCGCCCTGGGTCATGACGTAGGGCTCGGCGAAGAGCTGGAAGTAGCCGGCGAGGGTCAGGATGCCGACCATCATCAGCGTCGGCAGCAGCATCGGGAAGGTCAGGTCGGTGAACTGGCGCATCGCGCCGGCGCCGTCGACGCGCGCCGATTCGTACAGCTCGCGCGGCACCGCCTGCAGCGCCGCGAGCAGGATGATCATGTTGTAGCCGAAGTTCTTCCAGGCCGCGAACAGGATGATCGCCGGCATCGACCAGTCGGGATCGCCCAGCCAGTCGACCGGGTCGATGCCGAGCGTGGCCAGGCCCTGATTGATGAGCCCGTAGCGCGTGTGCAGCAGGTAGCGCCAGATCACGGCCACGGCGACGACGGTGGTCACGACCGGCGCGAACAGCGCCGTGCGGAACAGCGCCGGGAAGCGCGCGAAGCGCGAGTGGAGCAGCAGCGCCGCCGCGAGCGACAGGCCGATCGACACCGGCACGCCGACGGCGACGAAGTAGAGCGTGTTGCCCATCGCCTGCCAGAAGAGCGGCGTCTGCAGCAGGCGCAGGTAGTTGTCGAGGCCGACGAAGCGCAGCGTCGACAGGTCGGCGAGCGCATAGAGGTCGAAGTCGGTCAGGCTCAGCGCCAGGCCGCCGAGCACCGGCAGCACGAAGAAGATGACGATGACGGCGAGCGCCGGCGCGGCGAGCGTCCAGCCGACGACGCCGGAGCGGCTCATCGCGCGACCGCAGCGACGGTCGCCCGCGAGCGCAGCCAGCGCCGCTTCTCGAGCAAGGCGTCGACGGCGGCGTCGAGTTGCGTCGTCGCCGCCTCGATGCTCTGCCGGCGATGCACGACGCGCTCGGCGGCGAGCTGCATCTCCTGGAAGATGCGCTCCCACTCGGGGATCTTCGGCGCCGCCCGCACGCGCTCGAGCTGCTGGGCGAAAGCCTGCGACGGTGCGTCGGCGGCGAGGGCGGCCGAGCGCCAGGCGCTGCGCCGCGGCGGCAGGTTGCCGGTCAGGGCGTGAAAGCGCTGCATCGTCGCCGGCTCGCTCAGGTAGGCGATGAGGCGCCAGGCCGCGTCCTGGCGCGGCGAGCCCTTGAACAGCACCAGGCTCGAGCCGCCGGCGGTCGAGACGCCCGGTCCCTCCGGGCCCGGCAGCGGCGCCGTCGCCCAGTCGCCCTGGCGCTCCTTCGGCAGGCGGCGCCGGAACTCGCCGATGTTCCACGGGCCGCTGACGTAGAACGCGAACAGGCCGCGCGCGAACTCGTCCCAGACGTTGGCGATCGCGGCGTTGGTCGTCGCCGGCGCCAGCCCCTCGTGGAAGATGCCGGCGTAGAAGGAGAGCGCGCGCCGGAACGGCGGCTGCGCGAAGGCGCCGCGGCTGTCGCCGTCGGCGAGCAGCGGCCCCTGCTGCAGGGCCAGCGCGAAGAGCGGATCTGGCTCGTTGAGCGGCAGCAGCGCGCCGAAGCTGCGCGAGCTGCCGCGCTGCCGCACGGCGCGCATCGCCGCCAGCCACTCGGCCCAGCTCTGCGGCGGCTGCGGGTGCCCGGCGGCGCGCAGCAGGTCGGTGCGATAGAAGAGCAGGCGCGTGTCGACGTACCACGGCAGGCCGAACAGGCGGTCGCCGGCCGCGGTCGGCATGACGTTGGTGTCGAGGATGCCGGCGAAGTAGTCGCTGCGCTGGATGCCGGCGGCCTGCACCCGCGCGTCGAGCGGCTCGAGCGCATCGAGGGCGGTGAGCTCGGGCAGCCAGGTGTTGCCGAGCTGGCAGAGATCGGGCAGCGAGCCGCCGGCATAGGCGGTCAGCAGCTTCTCGTGCGCCGCCGTCCACGGCAGCTGCTGCACGTGCACGCGGGTGCCGGGATGGCGGGCGTGGAACTCGGGCAGCAGCTGGGCGACGACCTCGGCCTCGCGGCCCATGGCCCAGAAGCTGAGCGGGCCCTGCGGATCCTGCGAGCGGCCGCAGCCGGCGGCGAAGGGCAGGACCGCGCTCGCGGCCAGCCGCTGCAGTGCGGAGCGGCGTTCGTTGCTCTCGGGTCGGCTCAGGCGCATCGGACGCCGGGGAAAGGGATCAGGCGCTATTGTCCAGCCAGCCACCCTTGAATCCGGCCCGCTCGAGGCCGCGGCGCAACGGCATGCAGTTGCGCATGTCGTCCCAGACGAGATCGTTGCGGTAGTTCCCGATCATCGCCAGGATCGGGCCCTGGTCGATGCCGATGCAGTCGTTGGCGATCCAGCCGAACGCCGGGTCGACGCGGCCGTCGGACAGCTTGGCGTCGACCGCGACCAGGTTGCGGTTGAACGAGTCGACGAAGCCGTACTTGGAGTAGATGAACTTGCCGTAGCGGGCGTGCATCTCCTCGATGGCGGGGATGACGATCTCCGGCGCGAACGGCAGCGAGGCGAGCGCCGCCGTCGGGGCGATGGTGCCGTCGTCGATCGTGCTGTGGCGGCCGGCGCCCCGCGCCGAGTAGTCGAGGAAGTAGCGGAAGCGGTTCGCGCGGTCGAACTCGCCCATCTTGCCGGGGCCGTCGCAGGCCGTGAAGCCCCAGACGTTCTCGCCGTACTCGTAGTAGCCCTTGGGGTTGGCGATGGCGTAGGCGCGCTGCGCGTAGACGGCGCGGCGCGAGTTCTCGAAGTAGTCCATGCCGCGCTCGCGCATGGTCTGGTCCTGGATGTCGCGGAAGTCGATCCAGACGTGCGAGTACTGGTGGCCGAACAGCGGCGCGAAGCCGAGGTGCTCGTAGCCCATGAAGCGGCCCCAGGCGCCGCGGTGGCTGTCGCACCAGCCGCTCCAGGCGTTCTCGCCGACCGGGTGCGTCGGCGAGCCCATGGCCAGCAGCACGACCAGCATGGCCTCGTTGTAGCCGGCCCAGTCGTAGGGGATGTGGCCCTTCTCCGGGCTCCAGCCCATGCTGATGAACGGGCCGCGGACCTGCGCCCACTTCCAGTCGATGCGCCAGTAGATCGCGTTGACCGCGTCGCGGATCGCCACCTCGTCCGGGTGGTGGCCCGAGAAGTACGCCTGCGCGTGCAGCATGCCGCCGAGCAGCAGGGCGGTGTCGACCGTGGAGAGCTCGCTCTTCCAGGCGCGCACGCCCGTCTTCATGTCGAGGAAGTGATAGAAGAAGCCCTTGTGGCCGGTGCGGCCGCGCGCCTGCGGCCCCTGCGGCGCATCGCGGAAGAAGCGCACGGTGGCGAGCGTGCGATCGCGCGCCTGGGCGCGCGTGATGTAGCCGCGCTCGGTGCCGATCACGTAGGCCGTGAGGGCGAAGCCGACGGCGGCGATGCTGCACGGCGACGCCGTCGGATGCCGGTCGGGGACCAGCCCGTTGGCCGGGTTGCCGATGGCCCAGAAGAAATCGAAGGTGCGCTTCTCGATGTCGTCGAAGAGCGGCGGCAAGGCGGTGCGCTTCGGCAGGGCAGGCGGGTCGGCGTCGGGCGCGGCGCTCGACGACGCGTCGGCGGCGCGCGTGTCATAGACGGGGCTGCGGGTCAGCTCCTCCACGGCGTTGCGCACCAGGCCGACGCCGCCGCAGCCGCTGAGCGACGCGAGCGCGGCAGCGGCGCCCGAGGCGAGCAGGGTGCGGCGGTCGAGGCCGCTCGAGGGCGTCTCATGGGTGTCTTCAGGTGTCGGCATGGGGCAGCAGTGGCTCCGGTTCGTACAAGGCAGCGCCTTTCGACGCGATCACATCGGCGTAGAACCTGGCGCTGTCCTTGGGCGTGCGGGCGAGGGTCTCGAAATTCACGTGCACCAGGCCGAAGCGCTTGGAGTAGCCGAGCGACCACTCCAGGTTGTCCAGCAGCGACCAGGCGAAGTAGCCGCGCAGGTCGACGCCCTGCTCGATGGCGGCATGGATGGCGCGCAGGTGGGCGCGGTAGTAGTCGATGCGCAGCGGGTCGTTGACGCGTCCCGACGGCGCCGCCGGCGGGTCGTAGAAGGCCGCGCCGTTCTCGGTCACGTACTGCGGAATGTCCCCGTACTGCTGCCTGATCCAGAGCAGCGTGTCGGTCAGGCCCTGCGGGAAGACTTCCCAGCCGGTCTCGGTGTGGATCGACTGCTTCTGCCGCACGGGTGCGGCCTTCAGCGGGTACTGCGTCTCGTCGAGGCGAACGACGTTGCGCGTGTAGTAGTTGATGCCGAGGAAGTCGATCGGCTCGCGGATCAGGTCGAAGTCGGCGTCGGGCCAGGCCGGCCAGGCCTCGCCGAAGATCTCGCGCATCTCGTCCGGGTAGCGGCCGAGGAACACCGGGTCGAGGTACTGCCGGTTCATGTAGGCCTCGGCCCGGCGCGTCGCGGCGAGGTCCTCGGGCGACTGCGAAGCCGGGTACTTCGGCTCGATGTTGACGACCAGGCCGACCTGGTGGCGGCCCATCGCCCGGTAGGCCTGCACCGCCTTGGCGTGCGAGCGCAGCAGGTGGTGCGAGGCGATCGGCGCCTCGAACTTGTTCTTGTGCCCGGGCGCGAGTGGGCCGTGCAGGTAGCCGCCGTCGGTCACGACCCAGGGCTCGTTCAGCGTCGCCCAGAGCTTGACCCGGTCGTCGAGGCGGCGGTACATGACGCTCGCGTAGTCGGCGAACCAGTCGGCGACGTCGGGGTTGAGCCAGCCGCCGCGATCGTCGAGCGCCGACGGCAGGTCCCAGTGGTAGAGCGTCGCCATCGGCTGGATGCCGTTGGCGAGCAGCGTGTCGACGAGGCGCTCGTAGAAGCCGAGGCCGCCTTCGTTCACCCGGCCGCGCCCTTCCGGAAGGATGCGCCCCCAGGCGATGCTGAAGCGGTAGGCGCCGAGGCCGAGCCGCTTCATGATCGCGACGTCTTCCTCCATGCGCCGGTAGTGATCGCAGGCGACGTCGCCGGTGTCGCCGTTGGCGACCAGGCCCGGCGTGCGGACGAAGCGATGCCAAATGCTGGGGCCGGCGCCGTCGGCCAGCGGCGACCCCTCGATCTGGTAGGCCGAGGTGGCTGCACCCCAAAGAAACGATGGCGGAAATTCGTGGCTCATGACGGCATTCGGTTGGCGGGCAATCTAGCGGTGCGACGCGGCTGGCACAACCGCGACGACGTGATTTTTTAGCGTGTCGATGTCGCTTGTTCCTGCAGTGCCACAACGCTGGCGCGGATACGGCCGTCCGTCACGCGAACAGGGTTGCAAGCTCTTGAGTCGACGCGTAACCGCGTGTTGCGGTTCCATCTCTTGCACGAGCTTCAGGGAAATCCCCGGCACCGCGCCAGCCCTCGGAGAGGGGTGCCGGCCGCTGACGGCCCGTGAGGGCCACCGCGTCGCCGGCGCGTCAGCCGATCGCTCCGGCCGACATGAGCGCCTGCAGGAAGCGCTCGCCGGCGGCGAGCTGGTCGAGCGTCACGTACTCGTCGGCCTGATGCGCCTGGGCGATGTGGCCGGGCCCGCACACAACGGTCGGGATGCCGGCCTTCTGGAACAGCCCCGCCTCGGTGCCGAAGGCGACGAGCGTCGTCGCCTCGGCCTCGGCCAGGCGGCGCGCCAGCAGCACGGCCGGGTCGTCGGCGCGCGCCAGGAACGACGGCGTCTCGCAAATCGTCTCGAAGCGGATGCCGGCCTCCGGCGCGACGGCGCGCATCGCCGGCTCGAGCGACTCGGCGTAGGCACGCACCTCGCTCTGCATCCGCTCGACGTCGGCACCGGGCAGGTTGCGGAACTCGTAGTGGAAGCGGCAGTCCTCGGGCACGACGTTGTCGGCGATGCCGCCCTCGACGACGCCGACCGAGCCGGTGCTGTACGGCACGTCGAAGCCGTCGTAGGTGGGACCCTGATCGCGCCAGCGCTCGGCCATGTCGGTCAGCTTGCCGATGACGCGCGCGCCGACCTCGATCGCGTTGACCGACTGCGGCGTCAGCGACGAGTGCGCCGCACGACCCTTGATGCAGCAGCGCCAGCGGTAGACGCCCTTGTGCGCCAGCGCCGGAACCATCCCGGTCGGCTCGCCGACGATGCAGGCGAGCGGCCGGATGCCCTGCTCGCGCAGGTCGGCGATGAGGCGCGGCGCGCCGAAGCAGCCCACTTCCTCGTCGTAGCTGAAGGCGAGGTGGACGGCGAACGGCAGGTCGGCGGCGAGGAAGGCCGGCACCTGCGCGACGGCGAGGCCGATGAAGCCCTTCATGTCGGCGCTGCCGCGGCCGTACAGGCGGCCGTCCTTCACCTCGGCGCTCAGCGGATCGAGCGACCAGTCCTGGCCGTCCCAGGGCACGGTGTCGGTGTGGCCGGAGACGATGACGCCGGCCGGCTTGCCGTCGCCGACGGTGGCGAAGAGATTGGCCTTGCGCTTGTCGTCGTCGAAGGTCAGGCGGCTGGCAACGCCGTGGCGCGCCAGCTCGTCGCGGATGAAGTGGATCAGCCCGAGGTTCGATTCGCGGCTGACGGTGTTCATGCGCACGAGCGTGCGCGCCAGCTCGAGGGCGCGCGCGGAGGGCGTGGCTCGCATGTCCATCGGCGCAATATAGCGGCTGGGCTACGCTCGCCCCATGAACGATCGAACCCGACCCGACATCACCGCCGCCGACGTCGCCGCCGCGCGCGAGCGCATCGCCGGCGACGTGCGCCGCACGCCCCTGCTGCGCATCCCCGGCCGCCAGCTCGGCATCGGCTGCGCCGAGCTCTGGCTCAAGCTCGAGCACCTGCAGATCGGCGGCAGCTTCAAGGCGCGCGGCATGTTCAACCGGATGCGCGCGAACCCGGTCCCCGAGGCCGGCGTCGTCATCGCCTCGGGCGGCAACGCCGGCATCGCGGTCGCCGTGGCGGCCCGGAGCATCGGCGTGCGCTGCGAGGTCTTCGTTCCCGACACCTGCAGCGGCGCCAAGCGCGACACCCTGGCCGGGCTCGGCGCCGTCGTCACCGTCGGCGGCGCGAGCTACGCCGAAGCGCTCGCCGCCAGCCTGCTCCGCCAGGCGGAGACCGGCGCGCTCCTGATGCACGCCTACGACCAGCCCGAGGTGGTCGCCGGTGCCGGCACGCTCGCGGCCGAGGTCGAGGAGGACGCCGGCCTGCCCGACCGCACGCTCGTCAGCGTCGGTGGTGGCGGCCTCGTCGCCGGCATCGCCGCCTGGTTCCGCGACCGCAGCCGAATCGACGCGCTCGAGCCGGAGCTGGCACCGACGCTGTTCAAGGCGCGCGAGGCCGGCTGGCCGGTCGACGTCGACGTGTCCGGCATCGCCGCCGATTCGCTCGGCGCCCGCCGCATCGGCGCCATCGCCTGGACGCTGACGCAGCGCTATGTCGACGCGACGCGGCTGCTGCCGGACGCGGCCATCCGGGCCGCGCAGCAGGCCATGTGGAAGGAGCTGCGCCTCGCCGTCGAACCGGCGGCGGCGCTGCCGCTGGCGGCGCTGACGACGGGCGCGGTGACGCCGGGTCGCGACGAGCGCGTGCTGCTCGTGGTCTGCGGCGCCAACGTCGACCCGGCCTCGCTCGCCTGAGCAGGCGACGCACGACCGCATGCGCCATCTCGAGGAGCGACCATGACGTCCCGCACCGGCGATGTCGCCGACGCCGTCGTCGTCGGCCTCGGCGCGGTCGGCAGCGCCACCTGCCACCATCTGGCACGCGGCGGCGCCAGGGTCGTCGGCATCGATCGCTTCACGCCGCCGCACGACTTCGGCTCGAGCCACGGCCTCAGCCGCGTCACGCGGCTGGCCATCGGCGAAGGCGAGGCCTACGTGCCGCTGGCCCTGCGCTCGCACGAGCTCTGGCGCGACCTCGAAGCGGAGTGCGGCGAGCAGCTCTACCGGCCGACCGGCGGCCTGATCGTGTCCTCGGACACGGCCGACGGCAGGCCCTACCACGGCAGCGACGGCTTCTTCGCCCGCACGGTCCGCGTCGCGCAGGCCTTCGGCATCGCCCACGAGCTGCTCTCGGCGGCGCAGATCCGCTCGCGCTTCCCGGCCTTCGCCGTGCGCGACGACGAGCGCGGCTACCTCGAGCCGAGCGCGGGCGTGCTGTTCCCGGAGCGCGCCGTCGCCGCCCAGCTGCGCGCCGCCGAGCGCTGCGGCGCCACCTTGCGCCTGCAGGAACGCGTGCTGCGTTTCGAGCCGCGCGCCGGCGGCGTCGACGTCGTCACCGAGCGGGGCCGAGTCAGCGCCGACCGCGTCGTCGTCACTGCCGGGCCGTGGACCGCGGGCCTCGGCGTCGGCCTTTCCGACGGCACCCTGCGCGTCCAGCGCCAGGCGCTCTTCTGGTTCCGCACGACGACACCGGCGCTCTACCGGCCCGACGCCTGCCCGCTCTTCATCTGGATGCACGGCGCCCGCCCCGACGACGCCTTGTACGGCTTCCCGATGGTCGACGGCATCGCCGGCGTGAAGATCGCCGCCGAGCAGTACGAGGTGGAGACCGATCCCGACCAGGTCGATCGCGCGGTCACGGCCGCCGAGGCCGCGGCGATGTTCGAGCGGCACATCGCCGGCCGACTGAACGGCATCGTCCGCGATGTGGTGCGGACGGCGACCTGCCTCTACACGAGCACGCCCGATGCGGCCTTTCGCATCCGCGCCCACCCGGCGTCACCGGCGATCACCGTCGTCTCGGCCTGCTCCGGGCACGGCTTCAAGCACTCGCCGGCGCTCGGCGAGGCGCTCGCGGCGAAGGTCCTCGGCACGCCGCCGCGGGTGTCGCTGGCGAGCTGGTGCGGGACGCCGCCATAGCCGTGCGCGCGCAGCGCTCGGGCGAGGCGCGCGGCGCCGCGCGCCGGGCACCGCGGGGCTCTACTTGCGCGCCGCGCCGGTGAAGCGCGCCACGTAGTAGGCCAGCGTGTCCAGGTCCTCGACCGGGATCCGGCTCACCGCCTCGGTCATCGCCATGCTGTAGCCGGCGCGGGTGCCGTCGCGGAAGCCGCGCAGGCTCATCTGCAGGTAGTCCTCGCGCTGGCCGGCGATGTGCGGCACCTGCTGGCCGCCGGCGAAGTCGGCGCCGTGGCAGAACACGCACTTGTGCTGCGCGGCGAGGGCCTCGCCCTTCTTCATTCGCGCCGGGTCCGGCGGCGTCGTCGGCGGCGGCGGCGGCACCGGCGGCAGCGTGCCGATGAACTCGGCAAAGCCGCGCAGGTCGTCGTCCTTCAGCGTCTTCGCCACCGCGGTCATCGCCTCGTTGCTGCGCCGACCCTCGCGGAACAGGAACAGCTGGGTGATCGCGTAGAACGAATGCTGGCCGGCGAGCACCGGGGTGCCCGGTAGGTCGCTGCGGCCGTTGGCGCCATGGCAGGCGGCGCACTGCGCCGCGAACCGCTGCGCGTAGCCGCCTGCCGCTGTCGGCGCGGCGGCCGCAGATGTCGCCTTCTGCTGCGCGTTCTGCGCCTTCTGCCCCTTCTGCGCCTTCTGCGCCGGCTCGGCCGCGCTCGCCGCGCGCCCCGGCCTCTGCTGGGCAAGGGCGGCGCCGGCGAGCAGGCTCGCCGCCAGCGCCGCTGCCGTGAGCGCGCCGAGCGCGCCGCGCGGCCGTCGTCGCATCACTTGCCGTAGCTGATGCGGTAGATCGCGCCGGCGTGGTCGTCGCTGACCAGCATCGAGCCGTCCCGGAGGATCAGGAAGTCGACCGGCCGGCCGAGGTAGGCGTTGTTCTCGACGAAGCCGGTCATGAAGGGCTCGACGCGAGCGCCGCCCTTGCCGTCCGGCCATGCGACGGAGACGTCGGCGTACTTCTTGGTGCGGTTCCACGGGCCGTGCCGGGCGATGAAGATCGCGCCCTGGTACTTCGCCGGGAACATCTTGCCGGTGTAGAACTTCATGCCGAGCGCGCCGGCGTGCGGGCCGAGCAGCGCGGCCGGCTTGACGTAGTCGTCGCACGACTTGCCCCAGCCGAACTCCGGATCGGGGATGTTGCCCTGGTGGCAGAACGGGTAGCCGAAGTGCTGCTGGCCGGGCTTGGTGACGACGTTGAGCTCGTCGTTGGGCAGCTCCTCGCTGAACCAGTCGCGGCCGTTGTCGGTGAACCAGAGGTTGCCGGTCTTCGGATCGAAGTCGAAGCCGACCGTGTTGCGCACGCCCGAGGCGACGGTCTCGATGCCGCTGCCGTCGAGGTTCATGCGATAGATCTTGGCGTACTCGCCCGGATCGCAGATGTTGCAGGGCGCGCCGATCGCGTAGTAGAGCTTGTCCTTGTGGATGCGCAGGTACTTCCAGCTGTGGTCCGTGCCGCCGGGCAGCTTGTCGTACAGCACCTTGGGCTCGCCGGGACTCGCCAGCTTGTCCTCGATGTTGTCGTAGCGCATGATCTTCGTGTTCGTCGCCACGTAGAGGCTGCCGTTGTGGAACTCGATGCCGGTGGCGAGCGGCATCCTGTCGATGATCACCTTGGCCTCGCGCTTGCCCTGTTCGGGGATGGCGTAGACCTTGTTGGCGACGAACAGCGAGCTGACGAAGACGTTGCCCTTGGCTCCCTGGCGCAGGCCGCGCGCGTCGAGCACGCCCGAGGCCCAGGTCTCGACCTTGAAGCCCGGCGGCAGCTTGAACTTGGAGGTCGGCAGCTTGTCGGCCGCGGTCGGGATCGGGAAGGCGGGCACCGGCGCCATCTTCATGGCGGTGTCGGTCTTCGGCCGCCCCTTGGCCCAGCCGGGTTCGTCCGCGGGGGGTGGCGTCTGCTGGGCAGACGCCGGCAAGCCGACGCAGCATAGCGCGGCGATGGAAACGAGCAGTCGAAGGGCGCGCATGTCGATGTCTCCTCTCTGGGTTGTCTCTGGCAGCGATGCCGATTTCATTGTGACTTCCCGCGCCCGGTCCTGCACCGCGTAAAGCTCCCAGGGTCCAGCGCGTTGCCGCGTGGCCGGCGCATGTCCGGCGCTGGCGCCGGGCCCGTTTCGGGCGTACCGTGAGCGATGCATCGCCCGCCGCGCGGGCGCTCCGAGGAGAAACGAATGAACCTCGATGCCGACCTGCCCACGCACCGCCTCGAGCCCGGCATCTCGATCGCGCAGGCGAATCCCTGGCACGAGACGCCGGTCTCGGTCGAGTCGCCGGCGCTCGACGTCATGACCGACCTCACCAAGGTGAAGGCGGCCACCACGCATCCCGCGACGACGCTGCGCCAGGCCGAGCAGACGATGATCTACCAGGGCGTCCGGATGCTCTTCGTCGTCACCGACATGCCGTCGATCGAAGGTTTGATCACCGCCACCGACCTCCGCGGCGACAAGCAGATGCAGGTGGTGCACGAGCGCAACCTCCGCTTCGACGAGCTGTGCGTCGCCGACGTGATGACCGAGCTCGCCGCCCTGGATGCGATCGACCTCGAGCGCCTGAAGGACGCCTGCGTCGGCAACGCCATCGCCACGCTGAAGAAGCTCGGTCGCAACCACCTGCTCGTGCTCGAGCACGCCACCGCTCGGACGCCGCGCCGCATCCGCGGCGTGATCTCGCGGTCGCAGATCGAGCGCCAGCTCGGCCGCGCGATCGACGTCACGCCCATCGCCCAGAGCTTCGCCGAGATCGAGCGCGCCCTCGTGCGAGCGTGAGCGGAAGGCGCGGCGCCCCACGCGAGACGTTCGAGGCTCCGTGATCCGGCTGATGCCGCCGCGGCAGTTCCCTAACCGGGCATTGCATTGACAGTACCCCGCCGGTCGACGTAAAAAAACGCGTTGCCTTCTTCTGCGGCAGCATGACCCAGCTCAGGATTCACGGCTCGGTTCGGGTTTGGGGCGGCGCATTTCCGGTGGCGGGCGTCGCGGTCACCGCCCGCGTCTGCCTCACCGGCGTCGATGGGCAGCGCTCGGAGGAGGTCCCGGAGGTCCGGCTCGGCCGAGCGGACACCGACGCCGACGGCGCGTTCACGATCGAGACCGATGCCGCCGACGAGCACGTCGCCCGCTGGGCCTGCGCCCTGCAGAGCTGCCCCGGCTTCGCCCTGCAGCTGTCCTGCCTCGATCGGGACGACCGTTCGCTGCACGAGACGCAAGCCCTGCCCTACCGCGGCGACGAGGCCGTGCAGATCGAGCTCGACGACGCCGGCCCGCCTCCGCGAACGGATGACTGGGCGGCGCTGGGCCGGGCGATGCTGGCATCGCGCACCGTGCGGCTCGTCGCGCTCGCGCACGAGCTGACTTCTCTCGCGCCGCAGGGCCTGTTCCGCGACTGGACCGTGGCGCGGCGGCTGGCGGTGTTGCGCCGCATCGAGCAGGCGCTCCTCGATCCGAGCGACGGCCTGGCGGACGCGCAGCTCCCGGTCAGCTTCGAACGGCTGGGCGACGAGCGCTCCTTCGCCGAGCTGCGCGAGCGGGCGCACGGACTGCAGCGGCCGGAGCTGGCGGAGTCCCTCGACGCAGCGCGGGAGCGCGCCCTGCGCTTCGGCGATCTGCGCGAGATCGACGTCGTCGTCGACATCGACCGGCTCGCGCGGGGCGACATCGTCGCCGGCGTCAACCGCTTCCGCGAGCCGGGCTTCTCGATCTTCGATCTCTACCCCTGGATGAAGTCGCCGCTGGCCGGCTATCGCGACTACCTGCGCGACCGCTGGTGCGACCACCAGCGCTTCGAGCCGGTGCTGGGCGGCCCGAACGCCGAGGTCGCCAGCCGCGCGACCATGTTCGCGCGCCTGAGCCAGCGCCTCCATCAGCGCTTCGACACCCACGACGAGACCGATCAACCGGCGAACCGGGTGCTGATACCGATCCTCACCGAGATCCTGACCGCGCCGACCGGCGCCGGCTACGGCTTCGGCATCGCGCCGGCGGCCATCGAGGCGATGGGCGAGCGCACGCACCGGGAGCACGTCGACTACCTCGTCGCCCTGAGCGGCCTCGAGGCGGCCGAGCTCGAGAAGCGCTACCGGCTGAACCTGCGCCGGTCGGACTTCGAGCGCTCCAACCCGGTGCAGCAGAACGTCGACACGCTGCAGCGCTTCTTCACCGACAGCTACCAGAGCGTCGACGATCCCCACGCGATCGCGCCCGACCGCAAGCCGGGCACGCCCGAGCCGCTGATCAGCAGCTTCCCCAAGGAAGCGGCCGGCCCCTTCTTCCTGCAGTACGAGGAGTGGCTCGCGCGCGAGGAGCCGTTCTTCCCGGAGAACCACTACGACCCGCGTGCGACCTATGGGTGGACGCTCCACGAACGCCTGCAGAAGACGCGCGAGCTGATCGTCGCCGCGTCGATGCCGCTGGCCGCCTTCATCGAGACGCCGAAGGCGCAGCTCGGGAAGTTCGTCCCCGGCGGCGGGCTCGACCACCGCGCGGCCAAGGTGCAGTGGCTGCGCAATCACATCGACCTGCACGACGTGATCGTTGCCGCCCACCAGGACGCGCGCTCGCTCAACCCCGTCGCCGCCGAAGGCAAGTACGCGTGGGCCCTGGCCGCGGTGAAGTGGCTGCGCGACTTTGCGAAGGCCCACGACGCCTGGTGGGACTACCAGCCGGCGGCCTTTGCCAAGGAGCAGAAGAACGCCGACGTGAGCACGGTCGAGAAGCTCGCGCAGTACGAGCGGCGCTATCACCGCGGCTTCGGCCAGCACTACGAGTCGGGCAGCATCGCGAGCGACTTCCTGACCACCGGCGAGATCAGCGACCGCTGGTGGGGCAAGCCCGAGGCGCCGTTCTTCTGGCCGGGCAACCGCCGCGAGCTCCGGTACCTGCTGGACTACCTGCAGTTCCGCCTGCTGCCGGCCTGCCTGTCCGAAGTGCAGCTGTCGCTCGGCAAGTACGCCGACGCCGTGCGCCAGCTCGTCGGCTACAGCGCCGTGTACCAGCAGACCTACCGCTGGTTCGGCGGGCCCGCGGCCTTCAACATCTTCGCCGCAACGCTCGGCCAGGGCGGCGCCCTGCCCATCCGCCGCTTCGATCACCACGCGCACGGGCCGCTCGCCTACGCCAGCGATTCGGAGCGCACCGAGCACCCGCCGCCCGACCCGCCGACGAGCGTGCCCACGAACCGCGCCGAGCTCGGCTGGTTCAAGCTCAAGCTCGGCAACGCGGCGCTGGAGTGGGCCGACGTGCTGTACCGGTCGAACCAGCCGGACAGCATCATGCGGGCGCGCGAGCTGTACAAGGCCGTGATCTTCCTGCACGGCGAGGACCCCGAGATCACGCCGCGCTGGGGCCGGCGCAAGCCGCTGCTGTTCCCGCTGCCCGGCTCGTGGAAGGCGGCCAAGGGGAATCCGGCCATCGCCGGCCAGGTCGGCCGCGGCCGGCTCGGCATGCTGCAGATCGATGCCGGCCTCAACTGGTACGGCGTCTCGCCGACGGTGGTGCCGCCGGTGCGCTACCGGGTGCTGAAGGAGTCGGCCGACCGCTTCGCCGCCGGCGCGCGCGGGGCGCAGAGCGACTTCCTCGACTACATGCAGCAGCTCGACCAGCTCAGCGTCAGCGAGATGACGGCGCGCACCATGGTCGCGAAGTCGAGCGCTGCCCTCAGCATCGCTCGCGAGCAGCAGAAGATCGCCGAGTTCGCCGTCGGCGAGGCGCAGAAGCAGGTCGACGCCATCAACGCGCAGATCGCCGCCAAGAAGGCCGAGATCGCCAAGAAGGACGCCTTCTTCGAGCAGCTGAAGGACTTCGCCGGCGGCATGAAGGACTCGGTCATGAAGCTCGGCGAGATGGCCTTCGCCGGCGAGGCGGCGCCCGAGGCCGCGTCGGCGGGCAAGCTGTCCACCGGCGACATCCTGAGCCTCGGCTTCAAGGTGGGCACGGCCAGCAACGCCTTGGGCGCCGGTGCGTCCGCGCTCGGCGGCGCCGCCGGCGTGGCCGGTCCCTTCGGCGCCTTCCTCTATGCCGGCGTCACCTCGATGGGCGCGCTCGCCGATGCCATCGCCAAGCGGGCCGGCGAGCTCGCCCACCTGCAGAACGCGGCGCTGCCCGCGGCCAAGGCGCTGGTCGATCTGAAGAAGCGCGACGTGACCATCGCGCAGCTGTCGCAGGCGATCGCCCAGGCCGACTGGCAGCTCGGCAAGGACCTGCTGGCCTACTACGCGCAGCGCTTCCTCAACCGCTCGTTCCTGGTCTCGATGGCCGAGTTCTCGAACCGGCTCATGCGCCGCTACCTCGATCTCGCCGGCAAGACCGGCTGGCTCGCCGAGCGGGCCCTGGCCTTCGAGCAGGACCGCGAGCTGGCCGTGATCGGCTTCGACTACTACCCGCGCCACCTGCGCGGCGTCTCCGGTGCCGACCTGCTGCAGCTGCACCTGGCCGAGCTCGAGGCGGCGCGCGTGCAGGGCCTGACGCAGACGATCCCGGTCAAGCAGACGGTCAGCCTGGCCCGTGACTTCCCGATCGCCCTCGGCCAGCTGAAGAAGACCGGGACCTGCCGCTTCGCGACCCGCGAGGCGCCGCTTCGCCTGCTCTACCCCGGCGTCTACGGCTACCGCGTCCGCAACATCTCGATCGCCGCCACCTACGCCGCGGCGCTGCAGCCGCACCGCGGCGTGCTGACGAACCAGGGGGTGTCGATCGTCACGCGCAGCGGCGGCGGGCCGGGACACGTGCTGGCGCGCTATGCCGACGCGCTGCCGCTCTCGGAGTTCCGCATGCGCGAGGACATGTGGGTCTACGACCTGCCGGACGAGACGCTGCTGCCGTTCGAAGGCAGCGGCATCGAGACGACATGGGAGCTGACGCTGTCGCCGATCGGCAATGCAGAGGGCTTCGCTGCCATGAGCGACATGCTGATCACCTTCGACATGCGGGCGAGCTACTCCGCGCTGCTCGCGGCGCAGGACGCGGCCGCCGCGCCGGCATCGGTCCACCGCTCGGTGCTGATGTCGGCCAACGCGGCCAATCCCGGAGCCCTGGCAACCTTCCGCGCCGACGGCGGCGTGGTCGCGCTCGCCTTCGACGTCGCCGCCGCAGTGCGCAACCCCCACGAGGCCACGCGCACCCTTCGCAACCTGGTGCTGATCGCGGTGGGCGCCGACGCGGCTCCGTTCGATGCCACGCTTGCCAGCACGAGCCCGGCGCTGAGCGCGCCGGCCGCCTTCGAGGCCGGGCTCGCGATGTCGAACGCCGGCATCCTCGCCGACGGCAACGGCGGCGTGCCGCTGCCGCTCAACGCCTTCGCCGGCCAGACCGCGGACCTGACGCTGACGCTCGAGATCGACAGCGCAGCGAACCCCGGCGTCGACTTCAGCGGCCTGCGCGAGGTGATGCTGTGGCTCGAGTACGAGGCCACGTTGTAGGCGTACGGGGGCGCGGGCCGTCGGGCCCCTGCGTCACCTGCCCTCCGGTCTCATCCGGCGCGACCGTCCTGCGTCGCCTCAGCCCGCGGCCGCCTGCACCAGTCGGGCGACGAGCGCCATGACGGCATCGTTCTGCGCGACAAGGGCGGCGGGCGGCGGCGCCGTCGCGGCGGTGGCGACGACCAGCTTCAGGTCGGGCACCAGCAGGGCGTACTGGGCCCCGTAGCCCCAGCCCCAGGCGACGCGGTGGCCGTGCAGGCGGCCGGTGAACCACAGCAGGCCATAGCCGATCTCGCTCACCGGACGCACCCGCCAGGTCGCCGGACCGCGGCTCGTCAGGCTGTCGGCGACCCAGTCCTCGGGCAGCACCTCGGTGCCGCGCCAGCGGCCGCCGTCGTTCATCACCGCCGCGAGCTTGAGCAGGTCGCGCGGACGCAGCACGAGGCCGCCGGGCGCGAGGGGCTCGCCGTCGCGGTCGCGCTGCCATCGGTGCGACGCGATGCCGAGCGGCATGAAGAGCTGCCGCTCGGCGATCGTCGACAGGTTCTCGCCGCCGTGCGCGCGGGAGAGGATGGGCGCCAGCAAGGCGACCATCGCGTCGTTGTACGACCAGCCCGGCGGCGGCACCGGCTCGGCCGGCCGCGAGAGGACGTGGCGGACGAGCTGCCGGCTTGCCGCCAGCTCGCGAAAGCGCATCGGCTCGAAGCCGAGGCCGGTGCGTCCGCTCAGGATCTGCCCCAGCGTCAGCGCCGCTGCCGGCGAGCCGGGCACCTCGGCGATCGCTTCCGGGATCAGCTGCGCCACCGTCTCGTCGAGGCTGCGGATGCGGCCGTCGCGCAAGGCCAGGCCGACCAGCATCGAGCAGACGCTCTTGGTCACCGACTGCACCGCCTGCAGCTCGTCGGCACGGGCGCCGCCGTAGTAGCGCTCGGCGACCAGCACGCCGTTGCGCGCCGCGAGCAGCGCCCGCAGCGCCGGCACGCCCTCGCCGGACTGCAGGGTCTCGGCGACGGCCGCGGCCTGCATGCCTTGGCTCTCGGGCGGGGCGCTCTGCCAGTCGGTGGTGGTCGCCGCTGTCGCCGCTGTCGCCGGTGTCGCCCTCGACGGCGACATCGTGGCCGCGGCTCCGCCGGCGAGGGCGGCAGCGGCAACGAGAAGGGGGCGACGTCCGGTCATCGAGCCGGATTCTCGCGTGCGCCCGCGAAGAGAGCCCGGCTGCCGAAGTGTCGAGGCGGGCCCATGCGCCTGGTGCGTGCACGGGTGCGCGTCGCGCTTTGGCAAGGTGCATGCCGTTCGCGCCGAAACCACGTCGGGAATTCCGCCAGTTCGCAGTCGCGCCAGCCGCGCACAAGCTCATCCTCGTCACACATCCTGGAGGAGATTCCCTTGAACCGCGCTTCCTACTCACCGGCGGGGGCGATGCGCCAGCCGCGTCTTGCCTCGAGCGGCCGACGTCTCGTCGAGGGCCTGATCGCCCTCATGCTGGCGCTCCTTGCGCTGCCGGCGCTGGCCATCCCCAACCCGGCCGTGACCGGCCCGATCGCAGCCACCGGCCTGCCGGGCAACACGGCCCGCGACTATCCCTTCTTCGCCACCACGCACGACCTGCACACGCAGCGCTACATCGAGCAGGAGTTCTTCGTCGAGGGCACGGCCAACCGCTACACCACCTCGCCGACGGCCAACGCCACCCTCGTCAGCTCCGGCCACCCGTACCGCACCCGCGTCGTCGTGCGCCGGCCTGCGGAGCAGAAGGACTTCAACGGCATCGTCGTCGTCGAGTGGACCAACGTCACCAACGGCTTCGACGCCGAGAACGTCTGGTTCTTCGGCTGGGAGCACTTCCTGCGCGCCGGCTACGCGTGGGTCGGCGTGTCGGCGCAGCGCGTCGGCGTCGACCGCCTGAAGACCTGGAGCCCGACGCGCTACAGCGCCCTCGACGTCACCGCCGGCGGCACCATCACCGACGACTCGCTGTCGTACGACATCTACTCGCAGGTCGGCCAGGCGATTCGCACGCCCGGCATCGTCAACATGCTCGGCAACCTGCGCCCGCGCACCGTCATCGCGACGGGCGAGTCGCAGTCGGCGTCACGCCTGGCGACGTATGCGAACTCGGTGATCCCGCTCGGCAACGTGTACGACGGCATGCTCCTGCTCTCGCCTTTCGGCAGTCCCATGCGGACCGACCTGCCGCTGCCGATCTTCAAGGTCATCTTCGAATGGGACCTGGAGACGGGCGAGGCGGCCGCGCGCCAGCCCGACACGAACCGGCTGCACCGCTGGGAGGTCGCCGGCACCGCGCACGTCGACCACCACCTGCGCCTCAGTCGCGAGCCGCTCGAGCTGCGCGACCTGCTCGTGTCCTCCGAGGCGAACCTCGCGCCGCAGTGCGGCGTGCCCAACATCGGCTCGCGCGTGCCGAACCACTACGTGATGGACGCGGCCTTCGAGCACCTGGTGCGCTGGGTCCAGCAAGGGCGGCGGCCGCCGAGCGCACCGCTGCTGCAGGTCGCCTCGTTCGGCCCCGGCAACTCGGCACAGTTGGCGCGCGACGCCTTCGGGCACGCGATCGGCGGCATCCGCCTGTCGCAGATCGAGGTGCCGACGGCCCGCAACGTCGGCGAGAACACCGGTGCCGGGGCCTGCGCGCGCTGGGGCTACAGCCTGCCGCTCGACCTCGACACGCTGGAGCGGCTCTACCCGAGCCACGCGCAGTACGTCGACAGCGTCATGCGGGTCACGTCGCAGAACCTGCGCCGCGGCTACCTCCTCGAGCGCGACGCCGCGGAGACCGTGCTCGAAGCGCTCGAGTCGCGCGTCGGCGGCAAGGGCCCGCGCAGCCACCGGAACTCGCGCAAGTGGGATCTGGACCTGCTCGACCTTCTGCGCTGACCCGTACCTGAGCACGCGTGACGGCGCCCTGCGGATGCAGGCGCCGTCACGCGCTCCCGTTGCGCGCACGCGACGGCGCTCCGGCACACTGGAATGGTCCGGTGCCGAGCGCGTGCCGACTTCGGGAGATCTCGCTGGAACGCTCTGGAGCCGACCCGACGCCACGCGGCATCGATGCCAAGCCGCCGCGGCGCACCCGCGACCGTGAATCGGAACGCATCCTCGCCGGCATCGGCCTGGTGATCGTCGCCGTCGCCTGCTTCGCGACCCTCGACACGGCCACCAAGCTGTCCACGGCGACGGTGCCGATCCTCATGGGCCTGTGGTTCCGCTACGCCTTCCAGGCGGTGGCGACGACGGCGGTCCTGCTGCCCCGCTACGGCGCCGCGGTGCTGCGCACCGCGCACCCGCGTTACCAACTGCTGCGCGGCACGCTGCTCCTGGTCTCGAGCACGCTCGCGTTCCTGAGCCTGCGCTACATGCCGCTGGCCGAGTTCACCTCCATCGTCCTCATCGCCCCGCTCGTCGTCACCCTGCTCGCCGCGACGACGCTGAAGGAGGAGGTCTCGCCGCTGCGCTGGCTGCTCGTGGCGGGCGGCTTCGCCGGCACCATCGTCATCCTGCGCCCGGGCGGCATGGTCTTCAGCTGGGCGATCCTGTTCCCGCTCACGCTCGTCTTCACCAACGCCTGGTTCCAGGTGCTGACCAGCCGCCTGGCGCGGACCGAGAAGCCGCTGACGATGCACTTCTACACCGGCTGGGTCGGCACCCTGATCGCGACGATCCCGCTTCCCTTCGTCTGGACCTCGCTGCGCAGCTGGAACGACTGGGCCCTGCTCTGCCTGATGGGCTTCATGGGCACGGTCGGGCACTTCTTCCTCATCCTCGCCTACCAGCGCGCGCCCGCCTCCACGCTCACCCCGTACCTCTACGCGCAGATCGCCTTCGCGATGCTCGGCGGCTGGCTCGTCTTCTCGCACGTGCCGGACGCCGCGTCGCTCGTCGGCATGGCGCTGATCGCCGTCTGCGGCGCCGCCGGCGCATGGCTCACGGTGCGCGAGCGGCGCGAGCCGATCGAGCCGGCGGAGTCGTAGTCAGGCCTCAGGCGGCTCGCCGGCGCGAGCGACGTCGGACCGCCGCGTTCAGGCGAGCCGGCCCTCGCCCGTGCCGATCACGTGCTGCAGGTAGAGCTCGCCGGCACGCCGGGTCTGTGCGCCCGGTCGCCCGTCGCCGATCGCCCGCCCGTCGACCTTCGTCACCGGAGTGACGCCGCCGAGCGTGCCGGTGACGAAAGCCTCGTCGGCCGAATACACCTGGGCCAGCGTGAAGTCGCACTCGCGCGCGACCCCGCCGGCGGCCGTCCACGCGTCGATCACGTTGCGCTGGGTGATGCCCTTGAACGAATAGGCCCCCGTCGACGTCCACAGCTCGCCGCGGCGGACGACGAAGAAGTTGGTCGAGTTGCAGCTCGCGACGAAGCCGCGCGGGTCGAGCATCAGCGCCTCGTCGGCGCCGGCATGGATCGCCTGGATCAGCGCCTGGATGAGGTTCAGCCGGCTGTGCGAGTTGAGGCGCAGGTCGAACACGTCGGGGCCGCTGGTGCGAAAGGTCGAGGTGAAGAGCGTCAGGCCGCTGGCCTTCGACTCCGGCTTCGGCGTCTTGAACTCGGCGACGATGACGACGGTCGCCTTGCCGATGACGAAGCGCGGGTCCTGGTTCGGCGTGCGCTTGAGGCCGCGCGTGACCATCAGGCGGATGTGCGCGCCGTCGGTCATCGCGTTCCTCGCCAGCGTCTCGCGCAGCGCCTCCGTCAGCTCGGCCCGGCTCAGGCCGATGTCGAGGGCGATCGAGGCCGCGCCCTCGTGCAGGCGGTCGAGATGCGCCTCGAGGCTGACGAGCCTGCCCTGCACCAGGCGCAGGCCTTCCCAGATGCCGTCGCCGAGCACGAAACCGCTGTCGAACACCGAGACGCGCGCCTCGTGCCGCGGCACGAAGTCGCCGTTGACGTAGACCAGGACCGCGTCGTTGCGCGGGTCGGCGAGATAGCCCTGGGCGCTCTCGCCCTCGGTCATCGGGTTCGCTGCGGCAGGCATGGTGGCGCCTCGGTCGTGGCTCAGAAGTCGAATTCGCGGTGACGCTCGAGGAAGGCCTGCGTGCGCGGCTGGCTCGGGCGCTTGAGCACCTCGTCGGGCGTGCCCTGCTCGTGGATCACGCCGTCGGCGATGAACAGCACGCGGCTGGCCACGTGGTAGGCGAAGCCGATCTCGTGCGTCACGAGCAGCATCGTGCGCCCTTCCTGCGCCAGCGAGCGGATCACCCGCAGCACCTCGCCCACCAGCTCGGGGTCGAGCGCCGACGTGGGCTCGTCGAAGAGCAGGATCTCCGGGTCCATGGCCAGTGCGCGGGCGATGGCGACACGCTGCTTCTGGCCGCCCGACAGCCGCGCCGGATAGGCGTCGGCCTTGTCGGCGAGGCCGACGCGGGCGAGCTCGGCCTGGGCCCGCGCCCGCGCCTGGGGCTCGCGCTGGCCGAGCACGGTGCGCAGGCCTTCCATGACGTTGCCGAGCACGGTCATGTGCGGGAACAGGTTGAACTGCTGGAACACCATGCCGACCCGCTGGCGCACGCGGGTCAGCTCGGCTTCGTCGTAGGCCCGCCGATCGATGCCGCCGCGTCCCGATGGCGCACGGCCGATCGCCTGGCCGCCCAGCTCGACCACGCCATCGGTCGGCAGTTCCATGAAGTTGAGGCAGCGCAGCAGCGTGCTCTTGCCGGAGCCGGAGGCACCGAGGATGGCGATCCGGTCGCCGGCCATCACATCGAGATCGATGCCGCACAGCACCTCGTGGTCGCCGTAGCGCTTGCGCAGGCCGCTGACGCGCAGCAGCGGCTGTCCGGCCGGCGTCATCTCAGGCACCGGCGACCTCGCCGCCGCCGGCGGGGAAGTCCGCCGCGGCGAAGTCGTCGCGTGCGCTCGGGGGCGGAACGGAAAGGGGGCTCAACGGCAGGGAAGCGGGTAGCGGCCGGCCGATTCTGGAGGGCCGCATGCTGCGGCCTTGTCGGACGAGGCCGCATGCGCGGCGCCTGACGCGTGCGAGCCACGGCCTCGGCCGCGCGGATCGTGACTTTGTGCTCAGGCGTCGCCGCGGCCGAGCCGGCGCTCGAGCGCGTAGGTCGCTTGCACCAGCGGGAACAGGCACAGGAAGAAGACGACGGCGATGACGGTGTAGGTCTCGATCGGATTGAAGTTCAGCGAGGCCAGGAGCTTGCCCTGCTGCAGCAGCTCGACGTAGGCCACCGCGGAGGCGAGCGTCGTCATCTTGAAGATCTCGATGCCGCGGTTCGTGAGCGCCGGCAGCATCCGCCGCACCGCCTGCGGCAGGACGACGCGCCGCATCGCCTGCGCACCGGTCATGCCGAGCGCGCGCGCCGCTTCCTGCTGGCCGCGATCGATCGATTCGATGCCGCCGCGGAAGATCTCGCCCGAGAAGGCCGCCGAGTTCAGCGAGATCCCGAGCGCGGCGGCGGTGAGCGGGCTGATCTGGAACGGCAGCAGGATCGGCAGCGCGTAGTAGAACCAGAAGATCTGCACCAGCACGGGCGTGTTGCGGAAGAACTCGACGAAGGCGGTGGCCGGCAGGTAGATCCAGCGCGACTTCGCGTGCCGGGCCAGGCCGACGAGCACGCCGGAGCCCATCCCGAGCACGGTGCAGATCGCGAACAGGCGCAGCGTGCCGAGCGCGCCTACGGCGAGGACGTCGAGGTTTTCGAAGACGGTCCCGAAGTTCCAGCGGTAGTCCATGTCAGTGCCGCGCCAGGCCTTCGCCGCTGGCCGCGAGGCGCCGCTCGACGCCGCCGACCATGCTGCTGACGGCATAGATCACGACGAAGTAGATCAGCGCCGTGACGGTGAAGACCTCGAGCGGGCGAAAGGTCTTCTGCGCCACCTCGTTGGTCTGGAACAGCAGGTCGGCGTACGAGACGATGGCGACCAGCGTCGTCGTCTTCATCAGCTCGATGGCGCGCTCGAGGAAGGCCGGGATCATCCGCTTCACCGCCTGCGGCAGGACGACGCGGCGCATCACCTGCCGCGGCGCCATGCCGAGGGCGCGCGCCGCCTCCCACTGGCCGCGCTCCACCGAGACGATGCCGCCGCGGAAGACCTCGGCAAAGAAGGCTGCCGACTGGATCGAGAAGGTCAGCACCGCCGCCATGTACGGCGTCATCTCGACCTTGATCAGGATCGGCAGCGCGAAGAAGAACCAGAACAGCTGCACCAGCGGCGGCGTGGTCCGGAAGACCTCGATCACCGCGCCGGCGGGCCAGGCGAGCAGGCGGCGCGGCGAGAGCCGCATCAGGGCCAGCAGCAGGCCGAGCGGAACGCCGAAGGCGAGCGCCGCGCCCGTGACCTTCAGCGTGTTCAGCAGGCCGAGCGCAAGCAGGTCGGCGTTCGCCCAGACCGGTGCGAAGTTCCACTCGTGCATCGCCGGCCCGCCGACCGTCGCCCGGCAGGCGTCAGGACTTGCCGAGCATTTCCTTCATCACCGGCGGCGAGGCCTTCGGGTCGAGGCCGAAGCCGACCAGGAACTCCTCGTACCACTTCTGCGTCTGCCCGCTCGAATAGAACCTGGCGATCTCCTTGTCGACCCATTCGACGAAGGCCTTGTCGTCCTTGCGCACCGCCACGCTCGAGGCCTGCGACTGCGCCGGCGTCGGCACCACGATCTTGCCGGCACCGAGCCGCTGCCGCGCCGCCAGCAGCGGCGGATGGAACAGGCACACCGCATCGGCGCGGCCGGCCTGGAAGGCGGCGATCGCTTCGGCGTTGCCCGGGAAGCGCGAGATCGTGGCCTTGGCGACGTTCTCGCTCAGGAACTTGTCCATGCTGCTGGCCTGCGGCACGGCGATGCGCACCGACGGCTGGTTGAGGTCGGCCCAGGTTTTCACCGGCAGGTCGTCGCGCGCCAGCACGGCGAGCGAGTAGTAGAGAAGCGGCGTCTTCGGGAAGTCGACGGCCTGGGCCCGCTCGGGCGTGTTGTCCATCATCGACATCATGTCGATGCGGTTGCCCTGCAGCGCCGCGATCGCCGTGCCCCAGGTCACCTCGACCGGCTCGAACTTCACGCCGAGGTCGGCCGCCATCGCCTTGCCCAGCGACACGCCGACCCCGGCGGCCCACTCGCCGGACTTCGGGTCCTTGGTGAACCAGGGCGGCGCCTGCGTGACGCCGACGCGCAGCGTGCCGCGCTGCTTCACCTGGGCCAGCGTGTCGCCGCCAGCTTGCGCCCAGGCGACAGGGGCGCAGGCCGCGGCGGCGAGGGCAAGCACGGTTCGGCGATGGAGGTGGGACATGGCGTGGCTCCTGGGTCCGGTGGATGGCGGGGAGTGCCCATGGTAGTGCCGGAGATGCGTTGGACCGTCAGGTGCGCGCCGGCCGCGCTGCGTGGGATCGGCATCAGCGATGCCGCTAGGATCGCCGGCAGTCGCTCGGTCGCGCCGCCGTGTGCGACCCTCCTGCCCTTCCTCCGCTCACCGACGCCTCGTGCTCGACTCGCAACCCGCCCGAGACTCGATCGAGCCGCGAGCCCGGCGTCCGGCCATCGCCCCGGCCTGGCTGTCGCCTGCGACGGCAGCCGCGTGGCGCAGGGACCTGCAGGCAGGCGCCGTCGGCGCCGTCGTCACGCTGGCGAGTTGGCTCGCCCTGCCCCTGCTCGCCTACCTCTCGCTCGGAGCTCCGTCGGCCGCCCTCGGCATGCCGGCCGCGGCAGCGGCGGCGCTCGTCGGGGGCACGGTCGTCGCCATGCTGGGGCGCAGCGCCATGCCGGCGGCGGGGCTGAGCTCGGCCACCACGCTGCTGTTCGCCGCCGGCGTCGCGGCCCTGAGCGGCGACCCGGCCCTGCAGCCGCTGTCGGCCCCCGCCATCGCCCTGCTGGTGGCGACCATCTCCTGCTGCGTCGTCCTGATGGGCGTTCTGCAGATGCTGTTCGGCTGGCTCCGCCTGGGCGCGGTCGCGAAGTACGTGCCGCAGCCGGTCCTGGCCGGCTTCATGAACAGCGTCGCGGTCCTCCTGCTCGTCGGTCAGCTGCCGGCGCTGCTGGGCCTTGCCGCAACGAGCGGGGGCGCCGTCGTGCCGTGGCTGGCGCGCTGGCAGCCGGCCACGCTGCTCGTCGGCCTGGTCACGGCGGCGAGCGTGTGGCTCATCGGCTGGCGCTGGCCGCGCGCGCCAGCCGCCCTGCTGGCCCTGGCGTTCGGATGCGCGCTGTACGCCCTCGTCCGCTTCGCCTGGCCCGGCGCCGCGCTCGGCCCGCAGGTCGGGCCGCTGCCGCAGCAGCTGCCGCTGCCCGACGTGCTGGTGCCCCTGTTCGCCACGTCGACCGTCTTCGATCTTTTCCTGCGCCATGCCGAGCACCTGATCGTCACCGCGCTCGCGCTCGCCATCGTCGGCTCGCTTGAAACCGTGCTCAACGCCCTGGCGACGGACGAGCGGGTGAATGCGCGCCACGAGCCGAACCGCGAGCTGGTGGCCTTCGGCGCCGGCAACATCGCCAGCGGCATCTTCGGCGGCCTGCCCCTGACCTACCAGCGATCGCGGGCCGCCGCGCTGCTCGCCAACGGCGCCTCGTCGCGACGCGCCGCAGGGGTCTGTGCGGTCGTCACCGGAACGCTCCTGGCGATCGGCGGGCCGCTGATCGGCCTCCTGCCGCTGACCGTCCTCGCCGGCCTGATGGTGACGCTGGCGTGGAGCCTGGTCGACCAGGGCACCCGGCGCGCCGTCGCCCGCTTGCTGACCGGCGAGCTGTCGCGCGAGCTGCGGCTGAACCTCGCCATCGTCGCGGCGGTCTTCGCCATGACGCTGTGGCTCGGCATCGTCACCGGCGTCGTCGTCGGCGTGCTGCTGGCCATGGCCTTGTTCGTGCATTCGATGAACCGTTCGCTGATCCGCGCCAGCTATCGCGCGACGGCGCAACCGTCGCGCCGGGTCTATCCGAGAGCGCAGGAAGACTTCCTCCGCACCGCCCGGCAACGCATCGCGATCGTGGAGCTCGAGGGGGCGCTCTTCTTCGGCAACGCCGACACCCTCGCCGCGCAGATCGAGACGCTCGATCCCGAGGTCGCGACCGTCGTGCTCGACCTGCGCCGCGTGAGCACGCTGGACTCGTCGGGCGCCGGCGTGCTGGCGCAGCTCGTGCAGCGGCTCGCGACGCAGGGCCGGACGCTGCTGCTGGCCGGCGTCTCGGCCGACAACCGGCACGGCCGCGCGCTGCGCGATCTCGGCACCTTCGACGGGCACGAGCAGCCGCAGCGATTCGACGACCTCGACCGGGCCGTCGAGTTCGCCGAGCAGTCGCTGCTCTCGGGCGCCGGGCTGGGCGGCGGGACCGAGGCCGTGCCGCTCGACGAATGCTCCTTGCTGCGCGGTGTCGATCCGGCCCGGCGCGATCGGCTGAAGGCGGCGATGCCGGTGCGGCGCCTGCGGGCCGACGAGAAGCTGTTCAGGCAGGGCGATCCCGGCGACGCCCTCTACGTCGTGACCGAAGGATCGATCACCGCCTGCAGCCCGGGCACGCACGGCGCCCACCGCTACCTCAGCCTCTCGCCCGGCATGATGCTCGGCGAGACGGCCCTGCTCGACGGTCGCGGCAGGACGGCCGACGCCGTCGCCGACGTCGAGTCGGTGGTCCACGTCCTCGGCAAGGACACGCTGGCCCGCATCGCGGACGAGGACCCGGAGCTGGCGCGGCAGATCACGACCAACATCGCCGTGCATCTCTCGGAGCGGCTGCGGAGCGCCTCGGCCGCCTGGCAGGTCGCCGCCTCCTGAGCGACGCGATGAGAGCCGCCCGGTACGGTGCTCGTGGTCGGGACCCTGCCCGACCCGCAGCCGAACCGGACGGCGTGCAGCACGTCGTCGAGGAGGCCCTCGACGCCAACGTCGATCTCCACGCCGACGTGCTGGCCGGCGGCGGCTCGATCGCCGCCTACGCGACGAGCGACCCGCGGCCGGCGACCCCGTTCTGGCCGCTGCCGTTCAAGAACGTGCGCCTTCAGCTCCTCTGCAGCGACTTCTCCGCCGAGGACAGGTCCGCGGCAGCGCACGCGCTGAACGCGCTGCTGCGCCAAGGCTCGTCGGGGATCCAGGTCGAGCGGTCGTTCCCGCTCGAGCAGATCGCGACGCCAAACGAGCACGCCGAGCACAAGCGCGGGCCAGGGCGGGTCCTGCTCACGCCCGGGCATCCGTAGCGCTCGCCGACTCGCCCGGCCCATGCTCGCGCGAGTCGGTTCGCGGATCTGGAGCGCGCTCCTCGTGCTGGCGACGCTCGGGCTACTCGCCGTCGCCGTCTACGCCGCCCTCGACTCGCCGGCAGACGGCCCCAGCGCCACGCCGTTCCTGATGGTCGGCCTGCTGTCGCTCTGCCTCTTGCTGCTGGGACTGATCAGCGTCGTCGACGCGGCGCTCTGGGCCAGCGCGGCGCGCCTTCGCTGGTGGTGGCGGGCCGCCCTCGTGCTGCTCGTGCTGGCCTGCATCCCGGTCCTCTTCGCCCTCGTTGCCCATGCCGGCGACCCGGACCAGGGCGCGCTGTCGCGGCGAACGGCGCTGCTCGCTTACGTCGTCGCCGTGCTCGCCGCGTACGTGCTGAACCGGCAGGCGCTCCTCGGCTGGCGCCGCCGCCGATCCCGCGCCGACGCCGTGACGCCTCGCTAGCCGCTAGCGAGCGGCACCCCGCCTCGACGGGGGAGCTATTCGTCGTCGCCGCCCAGGATCCCGCCGAGCACGCCGCCGACGGCCCCGGCCCCGAGCAGGGAGCCTTCCTCGCGCGAGCCGCCGCGCTGCGGCGCCGCCGCGAAGACGCGCGAGGCGAGGCGCGAGAACGGCAGGCTCTGCAGCCAGACGGTGCCCGGGCCGGTGACCTTGGCGAAGAACAGGCCCTCGCCGCCGAACAGCGCCGTCTTGATCTTGCCGACGTACTGGACCTCGAAGTTCACGGTCTGGGTGAGGGCGACGACGCAGCCGGTGTCGACGAACAGCGACTCGCCGGCCTGCAGCTCCCGCTTCACGACCATCCCGCCGGCGTGCACGAAGGCCAGTCCGTCGCCGTCGAGCCGCTGCATGATGAATCCCTCGCCGCCGAAGAAGCCGACCGAGAGCCGCCGCTGGAAGAAGATGCCCAGCGCCACGCCGCGCGCGGCGCACAGGAAGGCGTCCTTCTGGCAGATCAGCGTGCCGCCGAGCTGCTTCAGGTCCATGGGCAGGATGCGCCCCGGGTACGGCGCGGCGAAGGCGACGCGCCGCTTGACGCCGGCGCCGTTGGAGTAGACGGTGGTGAAGAGCGATTCGCCGGTCACCAGCCGCTTGCCGGCGCCGAGCAGCTTGCCGAAGAGCCCGCCGCTCTGCGCGCCGGAGGCGTCGCCGAACACGGTGTCCATCTGGATGCCGGGCTCCATGAACATCATGCTGCCGGCCTCGCCGATCGCCGCCTCGCCGGGGTCGAGCTCGACCTCCACGAACTGCATCTCCTCGCCACGAATCTCGTAGTCGACCACGTCCATCGCCATTGACTGCTCCCTTGCGCCTGACTGCACTCACGACCCGCGCCGGACACCGGCCCGCGCTGCGCCGACCCGGCCGACGTCGGCTGGCGGGCGGGTGTCGATTCTCGCTGCGGCCCACTATCCTGCGGCCACCTTCGCCGGCACGTACAGCGTCGCCTCGCCACGCCGGATCAGCAGGGCGAGGGTCCCGCCCGGCTGGGCCGTGGAGACCAGCCGGTTGAACTCCTCGAAATTCGAGAAGCGCTGGTTGTTGACGGCGAGGATGACGTCGCCGGGCTCCAGGGGAGCGTTGGCGTTCACGCCCTGGACGCCTTCGATGACCAGCCCGTAGTCGACCCCGAGAGCACGGCGCGCCGGTGCGGGCAGCTCGCGAACGAGCAGGCCGAGGCGACCGGTGTCGCTTCGCCCGGGGCTGCCGGCCGCGGCCACCGGTGTCTTCTCCTTCGGTGGCTCCACAGCCGCCACCGTGACCTGCAGGGTGCGGCCGGCACCGTCCCGCCACACCTCGACGGGCACGTCACGGCCAGGCTTGGCCTGCGCCACCATCCTGGGCAGCTCGGTGGCATCGGTGACCGGCTTGCCGTCGAAGCTCAGGATCACGTCGCCCGGGAGAACTCCGGCCCGCTGGGCCGGGCCGCCGGGCTCGACCGTGGTCACCAGCACCCCTTTCGGCTCCTGGAGCTTGAAGGCGGGCGCCAGTTCGGTGCTGAGCTCCTGGATGCTGACGCCGATCCGTCCGCGGACCACCCGCCCCTGCGTCTTCAGCTGGCCGGCGACGTCCATGGCCACGCCGATCGGGATCGCGAACGAGACGCCCATGTACCCGCCGGTGCGGCTGTAGATCTGCGAGTTGATGCCGACGACTTCGCCGCGCGTGTTGAGGAGCGGGCCGCCGGAGTTGCCGGGATTGACGGCCACGTCGGTCTGGATGAAGGGGACGAAGTTCTCGTCCGGCAGCGATCGCTCCTTGGCGCTGACGATGCCGGCGGTGATCGTGTTCGCCAGCCCGAACGGCGAGCCGATCGCGGCGACCCATTCGCCCGCCCTCAGCTGCGTGGAGTCGCCCAAGGTCACGACCGGGAGCCCGGGGGCATCGACTTTCAGCAGCGCCACGTCGCTCTGGCGGTCGAGGCCGACGACGCGCGCCTTGTGCTCGCGCTTGCTGTCGGGCAGGCGCACCGACACCTGGTCGGCGTCGGCGACGACGTGCGCATTGGTCAGCACGTGACCCTCGGCATCGATGACGAAGCCGGAGCCCACGCCCTGGCTGCGGAACTCGCGTGCGTCGCCGCCCGGCGGCGCGAAACGCCGGAAGTAGTCGAGCAGAGGATCGCCCGAGGCGCCGGCGCCGACGGGCACGCTCTTGCTGGTCGCGATGTTGACCACGGCCGGCCCCACCTTGGCCATCAGCGCGGTGAAATCCGGCACCCCTGTCGCCGGCGGCGCCACCGGGGCGGAGGAGGCCAGCACGGGCGCTGGCGCGGCCGGCGCGCTGGCCGCGGAGACGGTGGCGGCGGGCTGCTCGGTCGGGCGTGGCGAACACCCGCAGAGCGCTGCCAGCGCCAGGATCGGGAGAAGGGGACGGGGCGTGACGGGCTGCATGGCTGCTCCTCGCGGGATGTGCAGCACTGCAAGCGGTGTACCTCCGACCCTCCTCCCTAGGACCCGCCGCCTGCGGCCAGCTCCCGCTCCAGCACCTTGGGGTTGTCGCGCCAGCGCTCGACCCACTCCTGGGCGACGTCGCCCGGGTAGACGTCCTCGATGCCTTCCTTCAGCGCCTTGACGATGGCGCTCGCCAGCGCCGCCGGCGCGACCTTGGGCGGCGGCAGGTTCTGGTTCCACTCGTCGTCGATCGGTCCGGGGAAGACGTTGACCACGCGGATGCCGGACGGGCGCATCTCCGCGCGCAGGCACTGCGCCAGCGAGTAGGCTGCCGCCTTCGACGCCGAGAAGGTGCCGTGCGGCGGGTAGTTGGAGAGCGCGTAGACCGACAGCAGGTTGACCCAGGCGGCGGCGTGCGTCGTGCCGTCGGCGGAGCGGCCCTTCAGCGCCGGCCCGAACTCCTGGGCCAGGCGCAGCAGCCCGAAGTAGTTGATGTCCATCTCGGCCCGGGCGACGTCGGTGCCGCGTCGCGCCGCGATGCCGAAGGCGCGGTGCACCTCGGCGTTGTTGATCACCATGTCGACCTTGCCGCCGATCTCTCCGGCGAGCTCGGTCACCGAGCGGCCGTTGGTGAGGTCGAGCGGCACCAGCGTCACCTGCGGCAACGCCGTGATGTCGTCGAGCCCGGGCAGCTTCTTCCACGGCTCGGCGTGGCCGACCCAGACGATGTCGGCGCCGGCCTTCACGAGCGCCTTCACCATCGCCTGGCCGACCTCGGTCTTGCCGTCGGTGACGAGGATCTTCCTGAACTTGGGGTCGCTGGTCATCTCGCGCAGCATCCTGTCGTCGGCCATGTGTTCGCTCTCCTCGGGAGGGAATCCGATCAGCACCGCGGCGCCGGCGCGGTCGAGGCGGGCGCCGACGTGCACGCGCACCGGCGGCCGCGGCGCGTCGGCGCTGCCGGCGAAGGCCGGCGGCGAAGCGACGTCGCCGTGCAGATGCACGATCACGGTCGGCCCCGCGTCGAGACGCACGAGGCCGAGCCGCCACGGCAGGCGCTCGCGGTAGAACGGATCGTTGCTGTGATGGAGCACGGTCTCGCTGAGCAGCGCGCCCGCGCCGTCCTGCGGCGTCCACTCCAGCTTCGGCGAGAGGCAGCGATGGCAGGCATCGCGCGGCGGGTACTGCACGGCCCGGCAGCGCTGGCACACCTGCAGCTCGAAGCGCCCCTCGGCCGCCGCCGCCGTCATGCCGAGCGCCGTGCGGCCGCGTGCGAACGGCGGCAGGTTCATCTGCCGCGTCCGCAGCACCGGGTTCTTCCGGCGCGGCTTCATGAGCGGCATGGTCATGGCGCGTCGCCTTCCCGGGCAAGACTCCACAGACGCCTTTGCGCGGCGCGTGCGCGCGCAAAGGCGTGGCCGGGCCGCGGGCTCCGCTTCGACTGCGGCGGTCCCGCTGCGCGGGACTGCCCTGCGGTGCTCGCGACCCGAAGGCGGCTGCGGAACTCGCCCTTTTTGCGGCTGCGCCGCAAACGGAGCTCAGACAGTCCTCGCCGTCCCCGGCTGCGCCGGGGCAACCTTCGGCCCGCTGCGCTCCTCGGCGCCGCAGAGGCGCTGCGCCCGCCGCCCGGCCACGCCTTTGCGAACACCACGGAGGCGGTCGTCGCATGACTCGGTGCTGCACGCCGAGGCGGTGGCGGGAGGCTGTCGGCGCGCCTCTGCGCGCGCCGAGGAGCGCAGCGTTTCGAAGGTTGCCCTCGCGCAGCGAGGGACGGCGAGGATTGTTTGAGCACCGAAGGCCGGCGCAAGCCGGACTGAGGGCGAGTTCCGCAGCCGCCTTCGAGACGCGAGCACCGCAGGGCAGTCGGCCCGCAGGGCCGACCGCCGCAGTCGAAGCGCCGGCAGCCTCCCGCCACCGGCTCGGCGCGCTCGGTCGCCGCAGGCCAAGCGCCGGCAGCCTCCCGCCACCAGTACAACGCGCCCGGTCCTCGCGCCGCGACCCCGGAGCACCCGAGTGAAACAGCAAGACGTCTCCCACGCCCTGCTGCGCAACGCCGGCCCGCTCGGCCACGAAGGTCGCGCCGCAAGCGGGGACCATGCCGTCCTCAAGCTCTGGCTGCGCCTGCTCGCGACGACGACGCAGATCGAGAACGAGGTGCGGCGGCGCTTGCGCGAGCAGTTCGGGATCTCGCTGGCGCGCTTCGACTACCTGTCGCAGCTGTACCGCGTGCCGGGCGGCATGAAGATGCGCGAGCTGTCGCGGTTCCTCATGGTCACGGGCGGCAACGTCACGGGCCTCACCGACGAGCTCGAGCGCGAAGGCTTCGTCGTCCGCGAGGACAGCCCGACCGACCGCCGCGCCTGGATCGTCCGCCTGACGGACAAGGGACGCGAGAGCTTCGAGACGATGGCCGAGGAGCACGAGCGCTGGATCCGCGAGATGTTCGCCGGCCTCGATGCCGAGACCGTGCGCGGTCTGCACGGGCAGCTCGGCACCTTGCGCAAGCACCTGGCCCAGGCGCTCGCGCCGGCCGAAGGAGACACGACGGCATGAACGACAGCAGCAACACCACGAACCCGACGAGCAGCGGCCTGGCGCCCGCGGCCGGCGGCCTCGACCCGGCCCTCGCCGCCGGCAACCGGCGCCCGCTCGCGGGCTACGAAGCGCAGCACTTCGGGTGGCAGGCGAGCGACGGCATCGGCCGCATCACCCTCAACCGCCCCGAGCGCAAGAACCCGCTGACCTTCGACTCGTACGCCGAGATGCGCGACCTGTTCGAGCGGCTGCGCCATGCGCCCGACGTCAAGGTCATCGTCGTCACCGGGGCCGGCGACAACTTCTGCTCCGGCGGCGACGTGCACGAGATCATCGGCCCGCTTGTCCGCCTGAAGGCGCCCGAGCTGCTGATGTTCACGCGCATGACGGGCGACCTGGTGAAGGCGATGCGGACCTGTCCGCAGCCGATCGTGGCGGCGATCGACGGCGTCTGCGCCGGCGCCGGCGCGATCATCGCCATGGCGTCGGACCTGCGCGTCGGCACGGCGCGCAGCAAGACGGCGTTCCTCTTCAATCGCGTCGGCCTCGCCGGCTGCGACATGGGCGCCTGCGCGATGCTGCCGAGGATCATCGGCCAGGGCCGCGCCAGCGAGCTGCTCTACACCGGGCGCGCGATGGGCGGCGAGGAGGCCGAGCGCTGGGGCTTCCTGAATCGCCTCAGCGATCCGGCCCGGCTGCAGGACGACGCGATGGCGATGGCGCGAGACCTCGCCGCCGGCCCGACCTTCGCCAACGGCATCACCAAGACCATGCTGCACCAGGAGTGGGCGATGACGATCGAGCAGGCGATCGAGGCCGAGGCGCAGGCGCAGGCGATCTGCATGCTGACGCAGGACTTCACGCGCGCCTACGAGGCCTTCGCGGCCAAGCAGAAGCCGAAGTTCGAAGGCAACTGAAGGACCGGCATGCTCAAGCTCCACGGCTTCGCCCAGTCCGGCAACACCTTCAAGGTCGCGTTCCTGCTGCGCGCGCTCGGCCTGCCGTGGCAGGCGGTGCCGATCTCCTTCGCCGACTTCGCCGCCGGCGCGACGCGCGACCCGGCGTGGCGCGAGGGCGTCAACGCCATGGGCGAAGTGCCGGTGCTCGAGGAAGAGAGCGGCCGCAAGCTGACGCAGTCGGGCGCGATCCTGGCGATGCTCGCCGAGCGGCACGGCAGGTTCGGCGGCCGCAGCGACGACGAGCGCTGGGAGGTGCTGCGCTGGCTCTTCTTCGACAACCACAAGTTCACCAGCTACTTCGCGACCTGGCGCTTCATGAAGTCGTTCGCGGCGACCGCGCCCGATGCCGGCGTCGCCGCCTTCCTCAAGAGCCGCATCGACGGGGCGTTCGGCATCGTCGACAGGCATCTCGCCGGCCGCCCGTACCTGGTCGGCGACGGCCTCACGGTCGCCGACATGTCGCTCAGCGGCTACCTCTTCTACCCGTCCGACGAGAGCGGCTACGTGCTCGAGGATCGCTTCCCGAACCTCGCCGCCTGGCGCGAGCGCCTGCGCGAGGCGCCCGGATGGGGCGATCCCTACGACGTGCTGCCGGGCGAGCGCATCGCCCCGCGCTGGTGAACGCCATGACCACGAACGTCCGCGCTTCCTCCCGCGACCACCTCGACTGGCCGTTCTTCGAGCCGCGCCACCGCGCCTTCGCGAGCGAGCTCGACGCCTGGGCCGTGGCCTCCGTCGGCCAGGCGCACCCGAGCGAGCGCACCGCCGTCGACGACGCCTGCCGCGCCCTCGTGCGCTCGCTCGGCGAGGGCGGCTGGCTGACGCACGCCGTCGCCGGCCGCGCCCACGGCGGCGCCGCCGACGTCATCGACACGCGCTCGATCTGCCTGGCCCGCGAGACGCTGGCCCGGCACGACGGCCTCGCCGACTTCGCCTTCGCGATGCAGGGGCTCGGCTCGGGCGCGATCAGTCTCGCCGGCAGCGACGAGCAGAAGTCGAGCTACCTGCCGCGCGTCGCGCGCGGCGAGGCGATCGCCGCCTTCGCGCTCTCCGAGCCCGAGGCCGGCTCCGACGTCGCGGCGATGGCCTGCGCCGCCCGCGCCGACGGCGACGACTACGTCCTCGACGGCGAGAAGACCTGGATCTCGAACGGCGGCATCGCCGACTTCTACGTCCTCTTCGCGCGCACGGGCGAGGGCGGCGGCAGCGCGCAGGCGCGCGGCTCGCGCGGCATCAGCGCCTTCATCGTCGACGCCGACACCCCGGGCTTCGGCATCGCCGAGCGCATCGACGTGATCGCCCCGCATCCGCTCGCCCGGCTGCGCTTCAGCGGCTGTCGCGTGCCGGCATCGGCCCGCATCGGCGCCGAGGGCGACGGCTTCAAGATCGCGATGCGCACGCTCGACGTCTTCCGCACCTCGGTGGCCGCGGCGTCGCTCGGCTTCGCCCGCTGCGCCTTCGATGCCGCCGTCGCGCGGGCAACGAGCCGGCCGATGTTCGGCGGCGTCCTCGCCGACTACCAGCTCACGCAGGCCAAGCTCGCGCAGATGGCGCTGACCATCGACTCGGCGGCGCTCCTCACCTACCGCGCCGCCTGGCAGCGCGACCGCGGCGACAACGTCACCAAGGCGGCGGCGATGGCCAAGCTCGCCGCCACCGAAGGCGCGCAGCAGGTCATCGACGCCGCCGTGCAGCTCTGGGGCGGCCTCGGCGTGAAGAGCGGCGAGACGGTCGAGCGGCTCTACCGCGAGATCCGGGCCCTGCGCATCTACGAAGGCGCCAGCGAAGTGCAGCAGATCATCATCGCCCGCGAGGTCCTGAAGGACGCCGGGCCCGCCAAGGAGAAGACGTGAGCGACGCCAGCAACGCCAGCGAGTACGGGAACCGCAACCAGGCCGTCCTGCCGGAGGGCTGGCCGCGGCCCAAGGGCTACGCCAACGGCGTCATCGCCAGCGGCCGGCAGGTGTTCGTCGCGGGCCAGGTCGGCTGGGACCCGGCCGGCGTCTGGACCACCGACGATTTCGCCGGTCAGTGCCGGCTCGCCTTCCAGAACATCGTCGCCGTCCTGCACGCGGCCGGCGCGCGGCCGGAGCACATCGTCCGCATGACCTGGTACGTGACGAGCAAGCGCGAATACCTCGCCGCCGGCCGGGAGATCGGCCGCGCCTTTCGCGAGATCATCGGCGTCTACGACATCGCCATGACGGCGATCGAGGTGACGGCGCTGATCGAGGACCGCGCCAAGGTCGAGATCGAGGTCACTGCCGTCGTCCCCGACTGAATCAACGCACAGCGCACGAACGAACGAACACGGAGAGCCGCGCCATGGCCAGCACCAAAGCATCCTTCCACTGGGACGACCCGCTCCTCCTCGAGCAGCAGCTGACCGAGGACGAGCGCGCCGTGCGCTCGGCCGCCGCGGCCTACTGCCAGGAGCAGCTCGCGCCGCGCGTCCTCGACGCCTTCCGCAGCGGCGAGACCGACCCGAAGATCTTCCGCGAGATGGGCGAGCTGGGCCTGCTCGGCTCGACCATCCCCGAGCAGTACGGCGGCGGCGGCATGAACTACGTGTGCTACGGCCTCGCCGCGCGCGAGGTCGAGCGCGTCGACTCCGGCTACCGCTCGATGATGAGCGTGCAGTCGTCGCTGGTGATGGTGCCGATTAACGAGTTCGGCACTGAGGCGCAGAAGCAGAAGTACCTGCCGAAGCTGGCGCGCGGCGAGTGGATCGGCTGCTTCGGCCTGACGGAACCGAACCACGGCTCCGACCCCGGCAGCATGGTCACGCGGGCGCGCTCGGTGCCGGGCGGCTACTCGCTCACCGGCAGCAAGATGTGGATCACGAACTCGCCGATCGCCGACGTCTTCATGGTCTGGGCCAAGGGCGACGAAGGCCAGATCCGCGGCTTCATCCTCGACAAGGGCGCCAAGGGCCTGTCGGCGCCGGTGATCCACGGCAAGGTCGGCCTGCGCGCGTCGATCACCGGCGAGATCGTCATGGACGAGGTGTTCTGCCCGGAGGAGAACGCCTTCCCCGAGGTGCGCGGCCTGAAGGGCCCGTTCACCTGCCTCAACTCGGCCCGCTACGGCATCGCCTGGGGCGCGCTCGGCGCGGCCGAGGACTGCTGGCACCGGGCGCGCCAGTACACGCTCGACCGCAAGCAGTTCGGCAAGCCCTTGGCCGCCAACCAGCTGGTGCAGAAGAAGCTCGCCGACATGCAGACCGACATCACGCTCGGCCTGCAGGGGTGCCTGCGCCTCGGCCGCATGAAGGACGAGGGCACGGCGGCGGTCGAGATCACCTCGATCATGAAGCGCAACTCGTGCGGCAAGGCC
>DATAGP010000034.1:0-61925 GCA_036263655.1 Caldimonas sp.
GAGAAAGGTAGTGGCTTGCCGACAAGACCCCCAACATGAGCGGCATCAGGAAATCATTCGGGCTGAGCCGCAGCGCCGTCTCCGCTGAAACGGTCCCCGTTTCGAAATCACCGCTTAGGAGGCATGCGTATGCGAGTCCGAGGTGAGCAAGCGCCGAACTGGGATTCAGTTGCAGCGCGCTTCTGCAACTCGAGGCGGCAGCATCGAGTCTTCCTGCGAAAGCGCACACTGTCCCGTGGAACCCGAGTACACCGGGGTCCAGTGCGTCCCGTGACATCGCTTCGGAAGCGAGTTCCACCGCTTCGCGCAGAGCAACAGCTGGATCAGTCCAACCAAAGAGCGCCGCCACGTGGTTGCTGAATGCGGCCAGGCCTAAGGGCAGCCCGAAGGTCGCGTCGCGCTGCGCAGCGGCGAGACACAGCCGCTTCGCCTCCGCGAGATCTGTTCCTGTGAGCCTTGCGAACTCTGAGCATCCCCTCTGGTACAACTCCCACGCACCCAGATCGTGCGCTGGCCGCCGATGCGCCCGGCTACGCTCGGCGGCGCCGACAGCAGCTTCGAGCGCGCTGACGATCTCTCCGCTGATCTCGTCTTGCAAGTCGAAAAGATCCTTCAGCATGCGGTCGTACTTCGCCGCCCAGACGTGGTGCCCTGTTTCGGCATCGATCAACTGACCGGTAATCCGGATCCGGCTTGCCGACTTTCGAACGCTGCCCTCCAGGATGTAGCGAGCTCCAAGCGCTGCGCCGACCTCCTTCAAATCCCTCGCGCGCCCGCGAAACGCGAACGAGGAGTTCCTTGCGATGACCGGCATGTATCGCCACAAGGCAAGCCGAGTCAGAATGTCCTCTGCGATTCCGTCGGCGATAAACGCCTGATCGGGGTCACTGCTCATGTTGTCGAACGGGAGGACGGCGATGGCCGGGCGCCCACCAAAGCCTTGGACTGGCCGCGCGACACTGAAGGCGTCGGTAGCTGCCGTCAAAGTGCCACTTGTCTCCGGGCGCTCCGCGGCTCGCCTTGTACTCGGGAGCAGATAGGCTTGAATCGGCATGCCGATGTTCTTGACTTGGTGCACGCCAAGGTCAACGAGTGTCGCGGCCATGTCGCTACGCAGCGTTCCGCGAACTGCTTCTGACACGAGTACTTGGCCAGCAGGAGCGAGGGATTGGAGCCTGGCAGCCACATTGACGCCGTCCCCATAGATGCTGCCGTCCTCCTTAAATATCACGTCCCCCAAATGAAGTCCGATCCGGAACTCGAGAAGGCGGCCGGATCGACTTCGAGCGCGAAGATGCTCCTGAATTTGAAGTGCGGCCCGAACTGCGTTGGCCGCCGAATCGAAGACGCAGAGCACCGAGTCTCCCGCGGTATCCACCACTCGTCCCTTGCAGTGCAGTACACGATCTCTGAAGACCGCGCGCGCATCATCCAGCGCAGTGACCGTTCCTTGGTCGTCCTCGGCCATACTTTTGGAGAAGCCCACGGCGTCCGCGGCCAACACTGCGGCAAGGCGCTGTGGGAGCGGTTCGTCCATCTGCAGAGTGTGCCGCAGCTCGGAGCGGACACGCGGCCGTCCTGCAGCGCCCACTGCAGATCGATCAGTTGGGGGACGAGATTCGGGCAGCGTCACGGGCGAGGACCGCTTTGGGTCGACACGTCTAGTCGGGGGGATGAGGGCGTAAGCCCTTGTCCCTTCCTCGACCCATTGGCAATCCCAGCCTCAAGACCTTCGCGCTCAGCCTGTCTTGGCCACTTAGTCCTGGTGTTTACACACAGCCTCAGTCTGTTGCTGACTTCTGGCTTAAAGACTGGCTGATGAGTGCGATCCGGCTCGGCGCCGAGCGAGGTCGGCTGAACGATCCGCCTCAGCATCCACCCCCGCACAAGGGACCCCGAGCCATCGCCAGTTCGCGATGTACGGGGCGCCGAGCACAATCAGCCGTGGATGTCCAAACCTTCGACTACTACGCCAGGTCTGGCGTTGAGCTGGCCGAGCGCTATGAGTCAGTGGAAAGCCCTGTCGCATGCTACTTTTCGACTGCCTTCCCCGCCGGTGCGAGAGTCCTGGACGTCGGCGCCGGTAGTGGGCGCGACCTAGCCGCTCTAATCGCTGAAGGTTTCGACGGCTACGGGGTCGAGCCCACTGAAGGCCTCCGGACGGCGGCGATCGCCCGCCATCCTGAGCTGGCCGAGCGATTGGCAGCCGGCGCCCTGCCGGCACTGGGGACGCCCTTCGGTGGCGAGTTCGACGGCGTTCTCTGCGGTGCAGTCCTCATGCACCTGCAAGACGCCCACTTATTTGATGCAGTCCTGGCGTTGCGGCAGATCTTGAAGCCGCATGGCCGGCTGCTGGTTTCCCTGCCAAGCGCGCGGTCCGACGTGGGGACCGACGAGCGTGACCCGCACGGGCGGCTGTTCCGTGCCTACGCGCCGGAGGAGGTCCAACTGCTCGCTGAGCGGATGGGGTTCCAGCTCATTGGGCGCTGGGACACCGATGACGCGCTCCGCCGCTTGGGCACACGCTGGTACACGCTGCTGCTGGAGCTCCGTTCGACGGGCGCCCTGCGAGCAGTCGATCAGATCGAAGGGATCCTCAATCGCGACCGAAAGGTCGCGACCTACAAGTTCGCTCTGTTTCGTGCGCTGGCTGAGATCGCAACCCAGCAACCGCACTGCGCGATCTGGCGAGACAACGGACGAGTTGCAGTCCCGCTCGAGCGGATCGCTTGGCGCTGGCTTGTCTACTACTGGCCGATCTTTGCCAGCGAGCGTTTGTGCCGCAGTCGCAGGCTGAGGGCGCGGGAACGAACCAGCCGCTCGCGTTCAGAGCACCTGTGGCAGCGTTGATGAATGAGTTCGCCGGCCAGGGGGAGCATGGTGGGCTCGCTGCGTGGCACGCAGCGGCAGTGATGGGCCGGCTCCCACCAGAGGCGACTCGCTCGCAGAAAGCCGCTCTACGCTCTATCGCCGACGCGATCCGTTCAGGACCCGTGACATTCGCTGGCGGAGCCCTCGAGTCCGGTCGAATCTTCGAGTACGCCCCGGCATCCAAGTCCGTCGTGATGGCAGCAGAACTCTGGCGCGAGCTGTGCCTGCTCGGTCACTGGATAAGCGACGCGGTCATCGTCCGATGGGCGGCACTCACCGAGCGCCTCGCGCATCGACAGAGTCTTCGTTCAGGGGACGTGCTGCCGCTCCTTCTTGCAAAGCCCGCGCCGGAGCGAGTCACGTTGCTCGCTCGAGAGATCTATAGGGCGGCGGGAATTAAGACGTGTGTCTGGTCGACTAGGCAGCTGAGCAACGGACAGTTTGACGTAGACCACGTCATTCCGTTCGCGCTCTGGGGGAACAACGACCTCTGGAATCTCCTGCCAGCGCATCCAGCCGTCAACAACGATAAGGCAGACAGGCTGCCCACCGCGGCGTTGCTTCAGGATCGACGAGATGCCATCGTGACGGACTGGCGACTTACGCGCGAAACGATGCCGCAGGCTTTCGACAAGCAGACGCAGAACCTTCTGCGGCGGCCGGCGGCGAGGGGCAGATGGGAGCTCGAGCTCTTCGACGGGCTGCGAGAGGCGGTTCAGCTGACTGCGCTGCAGCGCGGGATTGATCGTTGGGTCCCGCGCGCCCCAGCGAGAGAGTTTGGCGTATGACCGCGGATCAGATGGACGAAGCGTCGGCGCGTCAAGCAGCTTTTCAGCATGTCCAGCGGTTACAGGAGACGCATGACGCGTTAAGCTCCGAGCAGCTCGAGGCTGGTTTCCTTTCCCAGGGAGAACGCCTGCCGCTCATCAATCCGCAGCGCGGCATCTTCAAACCTCAGCGCAAGCGGCATCTCCTGTCGATTCGCACTGTGTACCCCCGCTCAGGCGCCCGGGTCTGGTACGACGACCAGCGCGTGGTCCATCGCCAGATCTACGAAGGCGATCAGAGCGTCGACTACGCCTTCATGGGAGACAACCCTGATGCGGCGGACAACCGCTGGCTGCGCGACCCTGGCGGGACCCGATCACGGTGATCTACTTTTTGGGCACGTCGCCGGGGCGCTACCAAGCGATCATTCCTATGTACATCGCCGGATGGGATCGAGAAGGAAGAACCGCACGGGTTGCGTTCGGCCTACCCGATGAGACCTCACTTAGCAGCGAAGCGGCAGAACGCCGGTATGCGCTGAGGACGGTCAAGCAACGACTCCACCAAGCGTCGTTCCGCGACGCTGTCATTGCTGCCTACCGAGGTCGTTGCGCCCTATCCGGACTGCCCGAGCCGCTGTTGCTCGACGCCGCTCACATTATCAACGACTCCAACGAGCGCCTAGGGGCAGCCCGTTGTCGCGAATGGCATTCCTCTATCCAAGATCCACCACGCAGCATTCGACTCTCATCTGATCGGAATAGACCCGGACTACCGGGTCCATGTCACCGAGCGACTGAGAAGTCAGCGCGATGGTCCCATGCTTGAGGCGCTCAAGGCGTTCCACCTGAGTTCGTTGCACCTTCCCACTCGCGAACGCGACCTCCCTGATCGCGGCCGCCTGGCTGAACGGTTCGAGTTGTTCAGGGCAGCGGCTTGACCGACTCTAGAACACTGGCTTTGATCTAGCTAACACTCAAATGCAGCTCTACGCCGGCACATCGCGAGACTTCATCACTGACGCGACCCGCAATGGGATCGCCAGCAAACTGGAGCGAGCCTTTCTAGATGCGTTTCACTACAAACCGTCGCTGCAGGAAGTGGGGTCTTGGCAGAACTCGCTCTTTCGGATGGCCTTCGCGCTGCAGGAGGGAGCGTTCCTCGACCACGGAATCCTGCTGGAGTACCAGTTGCCGCTTTCGAGCAAGCGCCTGGATTGCATGGTGACCGGCAACGATTCGGGGGGCCAGCCCTACTCCGTCATCGTTGAGCTGAAGCAGTGGAGCGATGTGGAGGAGTCCAACGCCGATGATTGCGTCACGACCTGGGTTGCGGGCAATAAGCGCGACATTCTCCATCCGTCGCGTCAGGTAGGTCAGTACGAGGAGTATCTCCGCGACATGCACTCAGTTTTCGTGCGAGGCGAAGTCGGACTTCGGTCGTGCGCGTTCCTGCACAACCTGTCCTTCGACCCGGCGAACGAAATCTACGCGCCTCGTCATGCAGACGTACTGAAGCAGTACCCGGTTTTCTCGGGCGACCAGCAGGACCACCTCGTCGCCTACATGAACGCCCTTCTCGCGGGAGGACAAGGTGAGCCGGTGCTCGAACAGGTGCTCAAGAGCAAGTTCGCGCCGAGCAAGAAGTTGCTCGAGCACACCGCCCGGGTTGTACGAGACCAGAAGGCCTACGTTCTCCTCGACAGCCAGCAGGTGGTGTTCTCGAAAGTGCTTGCTGAGGCACGCGAAGGAGCCAAGGCGTCCAAGCTCAAGAAGACTGTCGTGCTCGTGCGCGGCGGACCAGGCACGGGCAAATCAGTCATTGCCCTGCATCTACTCGGCCGTCTCTCAGGAGAAGGGCTGAAGGTCATGCACCTCACCGGGTCGAAGGCGTTCACCGAGAACATGCGCAGGATCGTCGGCACCCGCGCTGGCGCGCAGTTCGGCTATTTTAATGTCAACAAGCGTGGCGAGCTTCCACCCAATCAGCTCGACGCCATCGTCCTGGACGAAGCCCATCGCATTCGCCAAAGCAGCAGAGATCGGTTCACGAATCGAGGGGAATGGTCCGGCCTACCGCAGGTCGACGAGCTCATTCATATCGCGCGCTTGAGCGTCTTCTTCATAGACGATCGGCAAATTGTCCGTCCTGGCGAAGTCGGCAGTTCCGATCTGATTCGGGCAGCCGCGCAGCGCGCCGGCGCGAAGCTTCTTGAGTATGAGCTCGACGCGCAGTTCCGCTGCAGCGGCTCGGACGGCTTCATCAATTGGATCGACAACACGCTCGACATACGGCGGACCGCGAACGTACTCTGGAAGCAAAGTGACCCCTACGAGTTCCGAATCCTCCACTCGGTCCAAGAGTTGGAAGCTACCGTGCGCGAGAAGGCAGCTGGCGGGACGGGGCGCATGGTGGCCGGGTTCTGCTGGCCTTGGTCGGAGCCCAGACTCGACGGGAGCTTGGTGCCCGACATTCAAGTTGGCGATTGGACCGCTCCTTGGAACGCTCGGCCCGATGGTGGGCGACTGGCCAAGGGGATCCCGAAATCGAACTTCTGGGCATCAGACCCAGGAGGGATCGATCAGGTCGGCTGCGTGTACACCGCGCAAGGCTTCGAGTTCGACTACGTCGGCATCATCTTCGGTCTCGACCTTCGCTACGACTGGGAGAAGAACGCGTGGGTGGGTGACAAGAGTCAGTCGCATGACAGCGTCGTAAAGAGGAGCGGTGAGCAGTTTCTTGAGTTGGTGAAGAACACCTACCGGGTCCTGTTCACCCGAGGCATCAAGGGCTGCTACGTCCACTTCATGGACCAAGGAACAAGTCGGTTCTTCCGGAGCCGCATGGAGTTGCAATGACCGGGCCACGACTGATCGACGCTTCCAACCTTGAAGCGGAACTTGCGGAATTCGCAGCGGAACGTGAATGGCAGCGATTCCATTCGCCGAAGAACTTGGCGATGGCGCTCACTGCAGAAGTGGGCGAGCTGGTGGAGCATTTCCAATGGATCACAGAAGAGGAATCGCGGCGAATCCTCGCGGATTCCCAGACAGCCGAGGGCGTCAAGGACGAGCTTGCCGACGTGCTGCTGTACCTTGTGCGGCTCGCCAGCGTCTTGGGTGTCGACCTAGACGAGGTCGCTCGTGCAAAGCTGATCAAGAACAGCGCTAGATACCCGGCGCGGCGAGCAACGCCAGGGCCGTGGGGCGGGCGCCCTTGAGATTGCGGTCGTGACCCGCGGGACGAGCAACGGTAGCGTAGCCAGCACCCGCTCGCCCGCTTGGGTGGCAGACACGCTGTGGTTCGCGTCAGGAGGCGCTAGCCGAGTCTCTCTTCGAGGGCGCGCACCGTGTAGCTGAGGGCCGATGGAGACACGCTTAACCGGGCCGCCGCTCGCGTGAAGCTAGGTTCCTGGGCCACGACCACGAAAGCAAACAGGTCGTCGAAGTTCTCGCGTGGCATTCCTGAAGTTGATGGTGCAAGGCGCGGATTCTGTCAGCTGGTGCTCCCGCGAGTGCTGCCGCGCGCCTTGGAGTGCTGACGTTGTACGCGGGCACGGACCTCAGCTATCCCGGATCGTGCGCGATGGGCATTAGTGACGGGTTCGACGAGGGCGAGAAGCCGATGCGCAATGCATGTGCACTCGATGATGTTCTGGTACGCCGCGCCTAGGATCGGAATGCCTGAATCGACTCTTTTTGCTACAAGACATGCAATAAATTCGTCTACCGCCAGCATCGTTTCGACGGCCAGTCCTTTCACCATTAACTCGTCGCTCGCGAAGCTACCAAGCTGGAACGACTGCTGCCGATACATCTCTGAAGGATTCCATGGGCCGTCCGCTTCGGAGAGCTGCGTCGCGATCTGGGCAACCTCGCAGCCGATCGGCAATGGACAGATGCGGTCGGCGTCGTCCTGCTGGTGGTAGAGGTACGCCCAAGGCAGCCAAGCTCCATTGCGCCAAGAAAAGTACGGCGACTCAGCTGGGAAGTAGCCGCGGAAGAACTGCGCTGCAGCGTCTGCTAAGTTCAGCGCGTCCCAGACTGCCGCCCACAGAGGCGAACCCTGGATGAATCTTTCCGTCACCGTGGCGTTCAAGCTGTCAGGGTGGATGAACCGAAATGAGAGTTCTTGCGTCTTCATTGCCAACTCCAAAGGTGAGCCAGGCTTGTTACGATTTAGATGTGCAGCGTGGTGCGGCCGGTGAACCTGAGGTGTCCCCCGGAGGTTTTTGTGCCCCCCCGGGGGTCCTTGGAGACTCAAGTACTGCGAAGGTGCGACGCTCACGACAGTTTGCACTCGGCGAGTTCGGCAGCGAACGCCTGCAGCTCGCCGCGCAGCGCCTCTGCTATCAAGGCAACAAGCTCGGGCTTTGGATCAGACCGACCTAGTTCCTCCAGCATGCGTACCGGATCGGCAATCCGGTCGTGCAGGAGGTCAGCGCGAGCCGCGAGCTCCCGGGCGGCATGCTTAACTCTCTTGGCGTCGTTGATAGCGTGCGGGTTGCTCATGTCCCGCAAGAGCTGCATGACCGCGCTCATACTGAGTCCGGTGACGCGCCGTCGAGCCTCATGCTTTCCCGTCGACGTCCGTTGCTTCGTCGCATCGACGATCCTCTCGGCTTCGATAAGGGGCAACTGACCGTTGATGACTTGCTTGGCGATTGCCTGATCGGCCTTCTGGACCTTGATCGCTTGGCGCGCCTTGTCCGTCGATACCTTGGCCCTCTTCGCAAGCCTATCTCTCGTTTTCCCGCGCGGAACATTGCGGACCGACCCTGCGTTGACCTTGTTCGCGAGCACGTCGCGCGCCTCTGCAGACGAGTGGTTGGTTTCAACACCCTGCGACGTAGCTGCCACTTCGCCGCCCTCCCCTCCTGACCTCATCCCCGTCGCTTGTGGGATACAGGCCTCGTAAGCGGCCAGTATCTGCACGCGCTGATCGGGCGTAAGGTCCCGGCGGTCGAAGTTCGCGGCAAACGCATAGTCAGCCTCAGAGACCCCGAGGCCGAGCGCCTCAAGTTCGATGAAGCGCGGCTCGATTCCCAGCTCAAGGCAGGCCCGCAACCGGTGTCGCCCATCGAGTACGTCGCCCGACTTGTTGCAAACAATGGGATGAAGTTGCCCCTTCGCCTTGACCGATGCGAGCAGGTCCTGGTAGGTCGAGTTGCGCTCGTTGAGCGTCGGAAACAGCTTGCACACCGGGTGCGCTTCGCGGTTGAGCGGCACTTCACGTCGACTCTCCGCAACGTCACTCATGTGCGCACCTTGCGCGTAGCGACGAGGTTACGAACAAGCGCCTGTATCGTTTCGACGTCGGCGCCCTGGGCCCGCGCAGCCCGTACCTTTGCAACCTCCCCCGACACGAAACGCGCGCAGCGGGTGCCCTTTCTCACCGGCGGGACCATCAGCCCCGCCGCAACGTCGCGGCGCGTGGAACTGTCGGACTGACCGAGGCTCGCCGACACGTCGCCGAGCTTCAGCAGAGTGTCCGGCAACGCAAGAAGGTGCGGATTGATTGCCTGCACGCGGCGCCTTCCCGCTGTGCTCCGCTGTTTCTCCAGCCTTTCCATAGAGCGGTTCTCCCGTTTGTGGCGCCTTATGCGCCGTCGAGAGAAAGGTTATGGAAGGTCGCCTACTTCAGGGTCCGTTTGCGCGCAGACCGAGAAGAAGAAGGTGCGGGCTCGCTCATGTACAGAGGAATCCAGGTGTAGCGGATCGTTTCCTCACTCACGCTGATCCCCTGTATCACCATGTCCCCCGCGAACTTGCGAGCGTCGCGTGGAGCTGGTTGGCCCGCGTCGACCCACTTCAGGCGCACCCGCTCCCGTTCTGTGTTCGTGTCATGGTGGCGTACATCCGCTGAAGCCGCGGCCTTCCCGCTCGCCACCGCCCGTGTTCGTGCTTCGGCATACAACGCGAACCAATGGTAGGCCTCGAGCAGGGTGTCCAGCGCGAGGTCTCGTAAGGCCTCTCGACCATAGCCGTACGCCATGACGAGCGTGAAGGCCGCCCAGCGCTCCCGGCGCTTCCTGGCGCTGCGCACGGGGCTCAGTAGTTCGTCTGGGCGCTGGCCTGCCCAGGCCGGCCAGTAGGCTCCCTCTATCATGTCATCGACGCTGGCACCTGCATCACGCTCAATGAGGTAGTCGCTCAGGAGGCGCAAAAACAGACGTGCTCGGTCAGCAACCGCCTGGCCCTTCATTCCCGCACCGGCGCCTTCATGAGCTCGTCAGCTCCTGCGGCGCCGCGCAGTTGGTCGAGGTAGTCCGCCCAGGCCTGCATCGCCATGCGGCGCTGGGACAGGAATGCGGCGCGGTCATAGGCAGCACCGAGGGGACCCGCCTTGGCGTGTGCGAGTTGCGCCTCGACAACCTCGGGATTCACACCAACTCGCTCTACGAGCAGCGTACGGGCGGTCGCGCGAAAACCGTGCGCGCTCATTTCCTCACCATTGAATCCAAGCCGTCGAAGGGCCAGGTTCACCGTGTTCTCGCTCATCGGTCGGGCGTGGTCGACCAGACCGGGGAAGACGAAACCAGCCTGGTTGTCCAGGGTGTAGGGCCGCAGCTCAAGAAGTGCGTCGACAGCCTGCCGAGACAGCGGGACCAGGTGAGGTGGTCCGGTGAGCTTGCCCTGCAGCTTGCGTTTCATGGAGGCAGCCGGGATTCGCCAGAGCGCGGCGTCGAGATCGAGCTCGGTCCACTTCGCTGCGCGCACGTTATACGGCCGCTGGAACGTTAGGGCCGACAACAGCAGCGCGACCTTGGTTGCCCGTTGGCCAGGGTAGTCATGGATGGAAGCCATGAGATCGCCTAGCCTTCTCGGGTCCAGGATCGCCGCCATGTGGCGAACGATGACGGGTCGCAGCGCGCCTCGAAGTTCGGCCGCCGGGTTGCGCTCGCAGCGTGCCGTCATGATGCCGTACGCGAACACGTTGGCGCTCGTTTGCAGCAGCGTGTGCGCGGTCTCAGGCGAGCGCTTTTCCACCTCCCGCAAAAGGCCCAGCAGCATCGGCGTGGTCACTTCCGTGAGCGACTTACGGCCGATCATGGGAAACAGGTCCAGCTGCATACGCGCAAGCCAGCGCTCCCCGTATCTCGGCGACCAGCCCGGCGACTTGGCCTGATGCAATTCGCGCGCGACCGCCTCGAACGAATCGGTTGCGGGCAGGCCGGCAGCGTCGCGCCGCGCGGCATCGCGCTTGCGCATGTCGGCGACGTTCTTGGCTTTGCGGAGATCGCTGGGGTTCTTACCCTCGGCGAGCTGGCGGCGGCACTCGTCAGCCTTCTGGCGCGCGAGGGCCAAGTCGGTGTCCGGGTACACGCCTAGGCTGATCGTTTTGCGCGTGCGCTCGAACGTGTAGTCGAACCGCCAGCCCGGCTGGACCGCCCCTTGCGCGGGCGCAAGGATGTACAGACCATCGCCGTCGGAGACGCGCCGCTCGCCACGCTTGAACGCAGCCTGGATCGCGGCAGCCGAAGAGACTTTGTAACGAGCCAAAATGCAGTAGGTTCCGCAGCTTTGGCCGCGCATTCTGCGCCTCCTGGCATGTCTACTGCAAGCGCCAAGTCCTTTCAGTGCCGCTCATCGTGCGTCTACGAGAGCGAGCCACTCGCGTGTAGATGCGCATGATCACTTCTGAAATCTTGAGTGGCCTGCCCGGAGGGACTCGAACCCCCGACCCCCAGCTTAGAAGGCTGGTGCTCTATCCAGTTGAGCTACGGGCAGCGAGAGATGGCCTTGGACGGCGATCCGTGGTCGGGGCGGCGGGATTCGAACTCGCGACCTATTGGTCCCAAACCAATTGCGCTACCAGGCTGCGCTACGCCCCGAACGAGCGCGATTGTACGAGCCGCTCGACGCGGCCCGACGACACGGCGTGAGCTTTCCGCGTGTCGGATCCGGGCTCAGGCGTGCGCCTGGGCCCAGATCTTCTCGAGTCGCTTGACGCTCACCGGCTGAGGCGTCTTCAGCTCCTGGGCGAAGAAGCTCACCCGCAGCTCCTCGAGCCACCAGGCGAACTCGTCGAGGCGGGCGTCGGTCGCACCGCGCCGCTCGGCGAGCTTGCGCAGGTAGCGCTGCTCGATCGGGCGCAGCTCGGCGAGTCGGGAGGCATCGCGGGCCGGATCGAGGCGCAGCTTGTCCAGGCGGAGGACGATCGCCTTCAGGTAACGCGGCAGATGCGCGAGCTGCGACCACGGGGTCGTCGCCAGGAAGCGCTTCGGGACGAGCCGCTCGAGCTGCTGCGCGATGTCGTCGGCGACCTCGCGCGGCGGCCGCGCGTCCTTCAGCTTGCGCTGCACGGCTGCGTATTCGGCGAGCACGGTGCCGGCGATGCGGGCGACCTCGCCGGCGATCAAATTGAGCCGACCGCGGCCCTCCTCGACACGTTTCGCGAAGGCGGCGGCGCCGGTGGGGAGCGGGTCCGCCAGGAACGCCCGATCGAGCGCCAGGTCGAGGATCTGGGCGCGCAGCTCGTCCGCCGTCCCGAGGGGAAGATAGGCCAGTGCCATCTTCTGCAGGTCGGGGAGGTTCTTCTCCAGGTACTTGAGGGCGTCGCGCAGCTGCAGCGCGACCAGCCTGCGCAAGCCGGCGCGATGCCTCGACGCCGCTACGTCGGGCTCGTCGAAGACCTCGATCTCGACGTGCGTGCCCTTGTCGATCAGCGCCGGGAAACCGACGAGCGACTGACCGCCCTTGCGGATCTCCATCAGCTCGGGAAGCTCCCCGAAAGTCCAGGCGGTATAGCGTGCCGGCACGGGCGCGCTCGCAGGCGCCGGGTCCCGCGGCGACTCGGTGGCCCGCGTTCCCGTACTCGCCTGGGCGGACGCCTGCGCGGGCGCCGCTTGCGTCGGCAGGCGAAGCGACGCGAGCGCCTGGAAGGCCGAGCGCGCCTGCCCGCCGAGCGCGGCCTTCAGCTCGGCCAGGTGGCGCGACTCGCCGAGCTGCCGGCCGTGCTCGTCGACGACGCGCAGGTTCATGAGCAGGTGAGGCGGCAGCTGCTCGTGCTTGAAGTCGGGGCGCTTCAGGTCGAGCCCGCTGCGCCGGCTCGCATGCCGCGCCACCGCCTCGACGAGGCTGCCGTCGCCGAACGGCGTCTCGGCGATGAAGGCGGTGGCGTACTCCGGCAGAGGAACGAGGCGCGAGCGCGGCCGCTGCGGCAAGGTCTTGGCGAGCGCCACGACCTTGTCCTTCAGCATGCCGGGCACCAGCCACTCGCAGCGGTCCTCGCTCGCCGGGTTGAGTGCGAAGATCGGCAGGGTGACGGTGAGCCCGTCGCGCGGATGCCCCGGCTCGTGCAGGTACGACGCGGCGCAGTCGACGCCGCCGAGGCGGATGGTCTTCGGAAACGCCGCGGTCGTGATCCCGGCCGCCTCATGACGCATGAGCTCGTCGCGCGTCAGCAGCAGCAGGTTCGGCCGCGTCCTCGCCGCCTCGCGATACCAGCGCTCGAAGCCGTGCGCGCCGTGCACGTCGGCCGGGATCTGCTGGTCGTAGAAGGCGTAGATCAGCTCCTCGTCGACGAGCACGTCCTGGCGCCGGGCCTTGTGCTCGAGCTCCTCGACCTGCGCGATCAGCTTGCGGTTGGCTGCCGCGAACGGCAGGCGGGTGTCCCACTCGCCGGCGACGAGCGCTTGGCGGATGAAGATCTCGCGCGCCGCCGCCGGATCGACGCTGCCGAAGTCGACCCGCCGGTTGGCGTAGATGACGATGCCGTAGAGCGTCGCGCGCTCGAGGGCAATGACCTCCCCGGCCTTCTTCTCCCAGTGCGGCTCGAGCAGCTGCTTCTTGATGAGATGCTGGGCGAGCCCCGGCAGCCATCGCGGATCGATCGCGGCGATGCCGCGCCCGTAGAGGCGGGTCGTTTCCACCAGCTCGGCGGCGACGATCCAGCGACCGGGCTTCTTGGCCAGGTGCGCCCCAGGGTGGCGCCAGAAGCGGATGCCGCGCGCACCCAGGTAGGACTCGTCCTCCTCGCTCTTCACGCCGATGTTGCCGAGCAGGCCGGCGAGCATGGCGACGTGCAGTTGCTCGTAGGTCGCCGCCGCCGCGTTGACGCGCCAGGCGTGCTCGGCGACGACCGTCTGCAGCTGGGCATGGACGTCGCGCCATTCGCGAACCCGTCGCGGCGAGATGAAGTTGTCGCGCAGCAGCTGCTCGTGCTTGCGGCTCGACAGCCGGTGCTCGCCATGCCCGCCGCGCGAGGTCTCGAGCCAGGTCCAGAGCTTGAGCGTGCCGAGGAATTCCGACTTCTCGTCGTCGAACTTCGCGTGCGCCTGGTCGGCGGCCTGCTGCAGCTCGAGCGGACGATCGCGGACGTCCTGGACGCTCAGCGCGCTGGCGACGACGAGCACCTCGCGCAGCGACTCGCGCTCGCGCGCCGCCAGGATCATGCGGCCGACGCGCGGATCGAGCGGCAGCTTCGCCAGCTCGAGACCGATCGGCGTGAGGGCGTTGAGATCGTCGGTCGCGCCGAGCTCGTTCAGGAGCTGGTAGCCGTCGGCGATCGCCCGCTTGGGCGGCGCCTCGAGGAACGGGAAGTCCTCGACCTGGCCGAGGTTCAGCGACTTCATCCGCAGGATCACCCCGGCGAGCGACGAGCGCACGATCTCCGGGTCGGTGAACCGCGGCCGCGAAGCGAAGTCGGCCTCGTCGTACAGGCGGATGCAGACGCCCTCGGCCACCCGACCGCAGCGACCCGCGCGCTGGTTCGCCGCCGCCTGGCTGATCGGCTCGATCGGCAGCTGCTCGACCTTGCTGCGGAAGCTGTAGCGCTTGATTCGCGCCGTGCCCGCGTCGACGACGAAGCGGATGCCCGGCACCGTCAGGGAGGTCTCGGCGACGTTGGTCGCGAGGACGATGCGCCGCGCGCTGTGCGGCGCGAACACCTCGTCCTGCTGCTGCTGCGACAGGCGCGCGAACAGCGGCAGGATCTCGACCCCCGGCGGATGGTGCTTGCGCAGGCGCTCCGCAGCCTCGCGGATCTCGCGCTCGCCGGGCAGGAAGACGAGCACGTCGCCGGAGCCGGCCGCGGCCGGCCCGCGCCAGAGCTCGTCGATGGCGTCGCATATGGCATCGCCCAGGTCGTGGTCGCGGCTCTCGACGAACGGCCGCCAGCGGATCTCCACCGGATAGAGCCGCCCCGACACCTCGATCACCGGAGCCGGCCCGGCAGCGGTCGCGAAGTGGCGGGCGAAGCGCTCGGCATCGATCGTCGCCGAGGTCACGACGACCTTCAGGTCGGGCCGGCGCGGCAGGATCTGCCGCAGGTGGCCGAGCAGGAAGTCGATGTTGAGGCTGCGCTCGTGCGCCTCGTCGATGATGAGCGTGTCGTAGGCGCTCAGCAGCGGATCGCTCTGCGTCTCCGCGAGCAGGATGCCGTCGGTCATCAGCTTCACGCTGGCCCCCGGCGACAGCCGGTCCTGGAAGCGCACCTTGAAGCCGACGACGTCGCCGAGCGGCGATTTGAGCTCCTCGGCGATCCGGCGTGCGACGGTCGACGCCGCGATGCGGCGCGGCTGGGTGTGTCCGATCCAGCCGCCGCCGTTGGCCCGGCCGCGGCCCAGCGTCAGCGCGATCTTGGGCAACTGGGTGGTCTTGCCGGATCCGGTCTCGCCCGAAACGATGACCACGGGGTGGGCGCGGATTGCCGCGCCGATCTCGTCGCGCCGACCCGAGACCGGCAGCGCTTCGGGGAACTCGGTCCGCGGCAGGGGCTGGGCTGGGCGGGGCGGCGGAAGCGACGGATGTCGGGCGCGTGCCGTCATGGCTGGCCATTATTCCCGCGCTGCCGGGAGGGGCTCGGCGCCGGGGCTTCCCCTACTTGTGCACCGGGCGTCAGCCCCGCACAGTGGGCCGATTCCCGTGCTCGAGACGGAGCACGGGTGGCCACTTCGCCGACTGTCAGCCAGGAGCATCCATGACCCAGAAGAGAACTGACAACGCAGCGCCTCGCCGCCGCTTCCTCAAGAAGGCGGCCACCGCCGTCGCCGCGACCGGCGCCCTCGCCGCGCCGGCGGTCTCGCGCGCCCAGACCACGAGCTTCCGGTTCCAGAGCACCTGGCCGGCGAAGGACATCTTCCACGAGTTCGCCAACGATTTCGCCAAGAAGATCAACGACATGGCGGGAGGCCGCCTCAAGATCGAAGTGCTCCCCGCCGGTGCGGTCGTGCCCGCCTTCCAGCTGCTCGACGCCGTGGCGAAAGGCACGCTCGACGGCGGCCACGGCGTCGTCGCGTACTGGTACGGGAAGAACTCCGCGCTGGCCCTCTGGGGCTCCGGCCCGGGCTTCGGCATGGACGCCAACATGGTCCTGGCCTGGCACAACTACGGAGGCGGCAAGGTCATCCTCGAGGAGATCTACAAGAGCCTCAACCTCGACGTCGTGTCGTACCTGTACGGCCCGATGCCGGTGCAGCCGCTCGGCTGGTTCAAGAAGCCGGTCGCCAAGGTCGAGGACATGAAGGGCCTCAAGTTCCGCACCGTCGGCCTCGCCGTCGACGTGTTCACGGACATGGGCACCTCGGTGAATCCGCTCCCCGGCGGCGAGATCGTTCCGGCGCTGGACCGCGGCCTCATCGATGCCGCCGAGTTCAACAATGCCTCGAGCGACCGCGTCCTCGGCTTCCCCGACGTGGCCAAGAACTGCATGCTGCAGAGCTTCCACCAGAGCGGCGAGCAGTTCGAGGTGCTGTTCAACCGCGGCAAGTACAACGCCCTGGCGCCTGAGCTGAAGTCGATCATCGACTACGCCGCCCAGGCGGCCAGCGCCGACATGAGCTGGAAGGCGATCGACCGCAACTCGCAGGACTACATCGAGCTGAAGAAGGCCGGCATCAAGTTCTACAAGACGCCGGACGCCATCCTGCGCGCCCAGCTGGCCTCGTGGGACAAGACGGTCGCCAAGAAGGCCACCGAGAACCCCTTCTTCAAGCGGGTGCTCGACTCGCAGCGGGCCTTCGCTGAACGGGCCGGCCAGTGGCACGGCGACTACACGGTCGACTTCAAGATCGCCTACAACCACTACTTCGGCAAGACCGCCAAGAAGACCTGATCGGACGAGACAATAATCAAGGGGGCGCCCTGAAGGCGCCCCCTTTTTCTTGGCGCGCGGAGGTGAGCGGATGCAAGCGACGTTGTGGGCGGTGGACCGTTTTTCCACCTGGTTGGGCAAGACCTTCGCGTGGCTGGCCCTCGTGCTCACCTTCCTGATCGGCTGGGAGGTGTTCTCGCGCTACGTTCTCAATAACCCGCATGCCTGGGTGCTGGACCTCCAGATCATGCTGTACGGCGCCCTGTTCATGGTCGCCGGCGCCTACACCCTGAGCAAGAACGGCCACGTGCGCGGCGACGTCCTGTACGGCTTCTTCCGGCCGCGGACCCAGGCCACGATCGACCTCGTCCTCTACATCGTCTTCTTCCTGCCGGGAATCATCGCGCTGACGTGGGCTGGATGGCGTTACGCGCAGGAATCGCTCGCCATCCGCGAGCAGACCTTCAACGCTGTCCCGCTGCCGCTCTACCCGTTCAAGTTCATCATCCCTCTGGCGGGCGCGCTGCTGCTGCTGCAGGGCATCGTCGAAATCGTGCGTTGCGTCGTCTGCCTTCGCGAGGGCGCGTGGCCGGCCCGCGAAGACGACGTCGAGGAGGTCGACGTCGAGCAGCTGAAGGAGATGGTGCACGTCAAGGACGCCGACATCGAGGCGCTCGACAAGCACGTGCTCCCCCCGGCGCAGCGACAGGAGGGTGCGTGATGCGGATGCCTGCCTTGCGCAAGGAGCTGTGGTTCGGCTTCACTCTCATGGGACTGCTAATCGTCGGCGCCCTGGTCATGCTCGCCTCGGCGCCCGTGATCACCAATGGACACCTCGGTCTGCTGATGCTGTCGCTGGTCGTCGTAGCGATCATGCTCGGCTTCCCCACGGCATTCACGCTGATGGGCATGGGCATCCTGTTCGCGTACTTCGCCTACCACTCCGGCGGGCAGACCGTCGGCGGGGCGACGACCCAGACGCTGGACCTGATGGTGCAGCGCGCCTATTCGGTGATGGCCAGCGACGTGCTGATCGCGATTCCGCTGTTCGTGTTCATGGGCTACCTGGTCGAGCGCGCCAACCTGATCGAGAAGCTGTTCAAGAGCCTGCACCTGGCGCTGGCACGCGTCCCCGGATCGCTGGGCGTCGCGACGCTGGTCACCTGCGCCCTTTTCGCCACCGCCACCGGCATCGTCGGCGCCGTCGTCACCCTGATGGGCCTGCTCGCGCTGCCGGCCATGCTGCGTGCCGGCTACAGCGTCCAGCTCTCGGCGGGCGCCATTACGGCCGGTGGCTGCCTCGGCATCCTCATCCCCCCCTCGGTCCTGCTCATCGTCTACGGTGCCACGGCGGGAGTCTCGGTCGTCCAGCTGTATGCCGGCGCCTTCTTCCCCGGCTTGATGCTGGCAGCGTTGTACATCGTGTACTTCGTGCTTGTCGCCAAGATCAAGCCGCAGTACGCGCCGCCTCTGTCAGCCGCCGAGCGGCTCGTGCCGATCCCGCCTGCCCTGGAGCGGGTCGGCGCGCGCGGCGAGCGCCGGGTCCTGCCGGTCTTGACGAGCGCCCTCAAGGGCAAGCGCAATCACGATGTGCCGACCGGCTACCTGCTGAAGCAGTTGTTCATCGCCTTGCTGCCCGCCTTGCTGTTCCTGACCGTGGCCTTGTGGAGCTACCGGACGGTGACGTCGGTGGCGGCGCCGGAGGCGGACTCCGGCCTGCAGCAGATGGGCACGACCTCGTACCAGCCGGAAGCGCCCGGCGCCGGTGGCCTGCAGGAGCCTTCCTCCGGACTGCAGGAGCCGCCACAGGGCGGCCTCAGCGAGCCGCCCGGTGCCGGCGGACTGGCGGAGCCGCCCGCGGCCGGTGTCGCCGAGCCACCCTCGGCAGCCAGCGAGCCGCCGGCGAGCCGGGCCGCGCCGGGCGCCGCTGGTGTCGCCGAGCCGCCCGGCGCACGGCCGGCCACCGCAGCATCGGCTGAAAGCGCGGACGCTGCGGCAACGACGAAGCAGGCGCCGACGGGCTTTTGGATCGGCCTTGCGGCCGGGCTCGTGGCCATGGCTGCCTATTACCTGCTCCTCAGCTTCGCCCGGCTCGAAGTCTTCAAGATGCTGCTGTCGAGCTTCTTTCCGTTGCTGATCCTGATCCTGGCCGTGCTTGGGTCGATCGTCTTCGGCCTCGCCACGCCCACCGAGGCCGCGGCGATCGGCGCGATCGGCGGCTTCGTCCTCGCAGCGGCCTATCGGCAGCTGAACCTGCGCATGGTCAAGGAGTCCGTGTTCCTGACCGCGAAGACGACGGCCATGGTCTGCTGGCTCTTCGTGGGCTCAGCCATCTTCTCGGCGGCCTTCGCGCTGCTCGGCGGCCAGGAACTGGTGGAGCGCTGGGTGCTGGGCATGAATCTCAGCAAGACCGAGTTCCTGATCCTGAGCCAGGTCATCATCTTCATCCTCGGCTGGCCGCTCGAGTGGACGGAGATCATCGTCATCTTCATGCCGATCTTCATCCCGTTGCTCGACAACTTCGGCGTCGATCCGCTGTTCTTCGGACTGCTGGTCGCCATGAACCTGCAGACCGCCTTCCTCAGCCCGCCGGTGGCGATGAGCGCCTTCTACCTGAAGGGGGTCGCGCCGCGGCACGTGACGCTGAACCAGATCTTCGCGGGGATGATGCCGTTCATGGGCATCCAGGTCGTCGCGATCGTCCTGCTCTACAACTTCCCCGAGATCGGCATGTGGCTGCCACAGCTGCTCTACAAGTGACTTGAACCTCGTCTTCCCGCACACCTTCGTGCCGTGGTTCCGCACGGTCGCGCCGCACATCCACGCCTACCATGGCAAGACCTTCGTGGTGGCCATTGCGGGCGAGCTGATCGCGGCCGGCAAGCTGCCCGCGTTCGCGCAGGACCTGGCGATCCTGCAGGCGATGGGGATCAAGATCGTCCTCGTGCACGGATTCAGGCCCCAGGTCAACGAGCAGCTGCGATCCAAGGGGCACGAGTCGCGGCACAGCCACGGCATGCGCATCACCGATCCGGTCGCGCTCGACAGCGCCCAGGAAGCCGCCGGCCAGCTGCGCTTCGAGATCGAGGCTGCGTTTTCGCAGGGCCTGCCGAACACGCCGATGGCCAACGCCATCGTCCGCGTCGTGTCGGGCAACTTCCTGACCGCGCAGCCGGTCGGCGTCGTTGACGGCATCGACTTCATGCACAGCGGCATCGTGCGCAAGGTGGATGCCGTCGCGATCCGCCGTGCCATCGACATCGGCGCGATGGTCCTGCTGTCTCCGTTCGGCTTCTCGCCCACCGGCGAAGCCTTCAACCTGACGATGGAAGACGTGGCCACGAGCACGGCGATTGCCTTGCAGGCCGACAAGCTGCTGTTCGTGACGGAGGTCCCCGGCATCCGCGAGGACCCCAGCGACGAGGAGACCCCGATCGACACGGAGCTGGCCCTCGCCGACGCCGAGCGCCTGCTCGCTGCCCTGCCCCGTGCCCAGGTCCCCACGGACACGGCGTTCTACCTGCAGTACTGCGTGCGTGCCTGCCGCGGCGGCGTCGAGCGCTCGCACATCCTGCCGTTCGCCATCGACGGCTCGCTCCTGATGGAGGTCTTCACCCACGACGGCATCGGCACGATGGTCGTCGACGAGAAGCTCGAGAGCCTGCGCCAGGCGACGCCGGACGACATCGGCGGCGTGCTGCAGCTGATCGAGCCTTTCGAGCGCGATGGCACGCTGGTCAAGCGCAACCGGACCGAGATCGAGCGCGACATCGCCAATTACACGGTCATCGAGCACGACGGCGTGATATTCGGCTGCGCTGCGCTTTACCCATACCCGGAAGCGAAAACGGGAGAAATGGCGGCGCTGACCGTATCGCCCGCCGTGCAAAGCCAGGGCGACGGCGAGCGGATACTGAAGCGGGTCGAGCAGCGTGCGCGGGCCATGAACCTCGAGAGCATATTCGTGCTGACGACCCGCACGATGCACTGGTTCATCAAGCGCGGATTCGTGCAGGTCGACCCCGAGTGGCTTCCGGAAGCGCGCAAGCGCAAATACAACTGGGATCGGCGCTCCCAGGTATTCGTCAAGAAGCTGACCTAGATTTTGCGGAGATCCCATGGCCAGGACGGTGCAATGCGTGTATCTGAAGCGGGAGGCCGAGGGCCTCGACTTCGCTCCTTATCCGGGCGAGCTGGGCAAGCGGATCTACGCCTCGGTGAGCAAGGAAGCGTGGGCGGCCTGGATGAAGCACCAGACGATGCTGGTGAACGAGAATCGACTGAATCTCGCCGATCAGCGTGCCCGTCAGTATCTGGCCCGCCAGATGGAGAATTTCTTCTTCGGCGCCGGCGCCGAGCAGCCTGCCGGATACGTGCCACCCTCGACGTAATTGCCCCTAGAATCCGTGCGGTTCGTTCTTGAACTCGACAAGGATTCGATGTGGCAACGCTTCAGGAATTGATGGCCCAGAAAGAGGCACTGGAACGGCAGATTGACCAAACTCGCAATCAGGCCCGGTCCGACGCCATCGAGAAGATTCGCGCCATGATGGCCGAGTATGGATTGACAGCCGCCGACCTCGGTGGCAAGGGCAGCGGCAAGGTGGCGCGCAAGACCAAGGCAGCGGGTGGCGGTGGCAAAGTCGCGGCCAAGTATCGGAACGCCTCGACCGGGGAAACCTGGAGCGGGCGCGGGCTGCAGCCGCGCTGGCTGAAGGCCGCCCTCGCCAGCGGCCGCAAGCTCAGCGATTTCGCCGTCTGATCGGCGGCCGCGGCGCAGCGCCGCGGGAGCAGCGCACGCTTAGACTGGTGCGGTGATCCCGCCGGCCTTCGTCCACGATCTCCTCACCCGCGTCGACATTGTCGAGATCGTCGGCCGGTCCGTCGAGCTGAAGCGAGCCGGGTCCACCTGGAAGGGCCTGTGTCCCTTCCACGGCGAGAAGTCGCCGAGCTTCACCGTCAGCCCCTCGCGCCAGACCTACCACTGCTTCGGCTGCGGCGTTCACGGCAACGCCGTGGGCTTCCTCATCGAGCAGCACGGCATGGGCTTCGTCGACGCCGTGCGCGACCTCGCCCAGCAGGCGGGGATGACGGTGCCCGAGGAGGTCAGCTCCCCCGCCGAGCGGGAAGAGGCGGCGGCGCAGAAGAAGAAGCAGTCGACGCTGTCGGACGTGCTGGAGCGAGCCGCCGAGAACTACCGCCGCCAGCTGAAGGCGAGCGATCGAGCCATCGCCTATCTCAAGGGTCGCGGCCTGAGCGGCAAGGTCGCCGCCCGGTTCGGGATGGGCTACGCCCCCGAGGGCTGGCGCGGCCTGGCCAGCGTCTTTCCCAGCTACGACGACCCGCTGCTCGAGGAGAGCGGCCTCGTCGTCAGCCACGCGGCCGAGGATGCAAGCGAGCAGCCGGGCCAGCCCGGCGGCGCCTCGGCCAAGCGCTACGACCGCTTTCGGGATCGCATCATGTTCCCGATCCGGTCGGTGCAGGGCGCCGTCATCGGCTTCGGCGGACGGGTGCTCGACCGCGGCGAGCCCAAGTACCTGAACTCGCCGGAGACTGCGGTCTTCAGCAAGGGCCGGGAGCTGTACGGCCTGTTCGAAGGCCGGGCCGCCATCCGCCAGCGCGGCTACGCACTGGTGGTGGAAGGCTACATGGACGTCGTGGCGCTGGCGCAGGGCGGCTTCGAGAACGCGGTGGCCACGCTCGGCACCGCCTGCACCGCCGAGCACGTCCAGAAGCTGGTGCGCTTCACCGACGCGGTCGTCTTCAGCTTCGACGGCGACGCCGCCGGCCGGCGCGCCGCCGGGCGGGCCCTGGAGGCGAGCCTGCCGCACGCGACCGACACCCGCAGCTTCCGCTTCCTATTCCTGCCCGCGGAGCACGATCCCGACAGCTTCGTCCGGGAGCAAGGGCCCGACGCCTTCGAGCGCGCCATCGCCGACGCCGTGCCGCTGTCCCGCCAGCTCGTCGCCCTGGCCGGCGAGGACCTCGACCTCGGGACCGCCGAAGGCCGGGCTCGCTTCCTGGCCCAGGCTCGGCCGCTGTGGTCCGCCTTGCCCGAGGGGATGCTGAAGCGGCAGCTGCTGGCCGAGATCGCCTCCCGCGGCGCCCTGCCGACCGACGAGCTGGCGAACGCCTGGCGCGTGTCAGCGTCAGCGCGCGGCCGGCCGCCGAGCGGCGTCCCGCTCTCACCCGCTCCGCGCACGCGGGCGTCGCGCCCCACCCGCGCGGCCATTCGACAGCCTGCCGATCGCCTCGCCTGGCTGGTGCTTCTCGAGAGCCGGTGGTGGGAGAGGCTCAGCGCTGCCGACCACCGGTTGCTCTGCGAGCTGCCCGGTTGGCACGGCGAGCTGTTCCGGTTCATCGACCGGGAGACGGCGGAGCACGGCCCCGTACCCTGGGCGGCGCTGCGGGAGCGGCTTGCCGGAACGGGCGCCTCCTGCGGGCCGGCGGCGTTGGCCCTGGTCGAGACCGAGGATCCGGCGATCGAGCCCCTCGAGGAGGACCTCCAGCGGTCGATGGGGCAGCTGCGCGTGGCCGACGAGCAACGCGCTGCCATGCGGGTGCTCGGCCGCCTTTGACGCGGGTTGGTCTCTGCGGAGATAATCGAGGGCTTTTTCCAGCGCGCCAGCGTGACGGCAGCACCTCCGGGCCCCGGCCACCTTCCGACAGAAGGTCATCCCCCCAGGCCACCTCTTCCCGCAAGGGCTGCTAGCGGCGGTCGGCTCCTGCCGATCGGTCACCCTGCGCGGGCCCGTCCGACGTGTCACCCGAGGGTGGCGCCGGAGGGGCCCGCGGCGCGCGTCCGCGAAGTGTTCGACCTTGAATTTCGCACGAAAGTGCGCAGTTCGACCCATGGGGCTGCCGTGAACGCGGAGCCCGTCCCCATTCAAGGATTCGCATGACCGCCAAGAAGACCGCACCGTCGAAAGCCCCGAGCCCGGCCGCCAAGGCCCCGAAGGCCGCCGCGCTCGAGCTGAAGAAGCCGGCCAAGTCCGCCGCCAAGGTCATCGCCGTGCCCGCGCCGGCGAAGGGCAAGGCACCGGTCGCCAAGAAGGGCAAGGTCGACGACAAGGCTCCCAAGCCCGAAACCTCGGACGTCGACCTGTCGGACGTCGAGGCCGAGCTCGAAGGCGAGCCCGCGGTCACGGCCGAGGACGCCGCCGCCGCCAAGGCCAAGCCCCTGCGCATGAAGGTGTCGCGCGCCAAGGAGCGCGCGCTCATGCGCGAGTTCGGGCTCGACGAGACCCAGCTCACCGAGGAAGAGGTCGCCAAGCGCCGCCAGGAGCTGAAGACGCTCATCAAGATGGGCAAGACGCGCGGCTTCCTGACGCACCAGGAGATCAACGACCACCTGCCCGAGAAGCTGGTGGACCACGAGATCCTGGAGGCGATCGTCTCCATGCTCAACGACATGGGCATCGCCGTCTACGAGCAGGCGCCCGACGCGGCGACCCTGCTGATCGCCGGCGGCGGCGCCACCACCGCGACCGAGGAAGAGGCGGAGGAAGCTGCCGAGGCGGCGCTCTCGACCGTCGACTCCGAGTTTGGCCGCACGACCGACCCGGTCCGCATGTACATGCGTGAGATGGGCACGGTGGAGTTGCTCACGCGCGAAGGCGAGATCGAGATCGCCAAGCGCATCGAGGGCGGCCTGCAGGCCATGATGCTCGCGATCAGCGCCTCGCCGACCACCATCGCCGAGATCCTGGTCTACGCCGACCGCATCGCCTCGGGCGAGATGAAGATCTCCGAGGCCGTTGACGGTTTCGTCTCCGAGGACGAGGCCGACGACTACGTGGCCGAGGAAGACGTCGATTTCTTCGACGAGGAGGACGACGACGACGGCAACGGCGGCTCCAAGGCGCTGACCAAGAAGCTCGAGGAGCTGAAGGCCGCCGCGCTCGTCAAGTTCGACGCGCTGCGCATCAACTTCGACAAGATGAGGAAGGCGTTCGAGAAGGAGGGCTACCAGTCGCCCGCCTACAACCGGGCCCAGCAGGCGATCAGCAGCGAGCTGATGACGATCCGCTTCACGGTGAAGACGATCGAGAAGCTCTGCGGCATCCTGCGCTCGCAGGTCGACGACGTGCGCCGCTACGAGCGCGAGCTGCGCAAGATCCTGGTCGACAAGTGCGGCATGCCGCAGGACTACTTCATCAAGAACTTCCCGCCCAACATCCTCAACCTGAAGTGGGCGGAGAAGGAAGCGGCCTCCGGCAAGCCCTACAGCGTGATCCTCGCGCGCAACCTGCCGCCGATCCAGGAGCTGCAGAAGAAGCTCACCGAGCAGCAGGCCCGCGCCGTGGTGCCGCTCGAGGACCTCAAGCGCATCAACAAGCGCATGAACGAGGGCGAGAAGGCGTCGCGCGATGCCAAGAAGGAGATGATCGAGGCCAACCTGCGCCTCGTGATCTCGATCGCCAAGAAGTACACCAACCGCGGCCTGCAGTTCCTCGACCTCATCCAGGAAGGCAACATCGGCCTGATGAAGGCGGTCGACAAGTTCGAATACCGGCGCGGCTACAAGTTCTCGACCTACGCCACGTGGTGGATCCGGCAGGCCATCACCCGCTCGATCGCCGACCAGGCGCGCACCATCCGCATCCCGGTGCACATGATCGAGACGATCAACAAGATGAACCGCCTGTCGCGTCAGCACCTGCAGGAGTTCGGCTTCGAGCCGGACGCCCCGACGCTGGCCGAGAAGATGGAGATCCCCGAGGACAAGATCAGGAAGATCATGAAGATCGCCAAGGAGCCGATCTCCATGGAGACGCCGATCGGCGACGACGACGACTCGCACCTGGGCGACTTCATCGAGGACACCAACAACACGGCGCCGATCGAGGCGGCGATGCAGGCGGGCCTGCGCGACGTGGTCAAGGACATCCTCGATTCGTTGACCCCGCGCGAGGCCAAGGTCCTGCGCATGCGCTTCGGCATCGAGATGTCGACCGACCACACGCTCGAGGAAGTCGGCAAGCAGTTCGACGTCACGCGCGAGCGGATCCGGCAGATCGAGGCCAAGGCGATCAGGAAGCTCAAGCACCCGAGCCGCTCCGACAAGCTGCGGACCTACCTCGACACCCTCTGAGCGCCCTGCTCCCGCGAAAAGGGTTCGGCCGCGAGGCCGGACCTTTTTTTGTGCCCGCTCGCCATTAAACTTGCGGCCGATGGCCTGTTCCGCATCGATGGCATGACCCAGGTTTCCGAACGTACGGTGCTCTTCGCCGACCTTCGCGGCAGCACCTCGATGTACGAGACGCTCGGCAACGCCGACGCGACGACCGTCGTGACGCAGAGCGTGGCGCTGCTCGCGCAGGTCGTGCACACCCGCGGCGGCCGGGTGGTCAAGACCCTCGGCGATGGCCTCATGGCCACCTTCGAGGCGCCGGTCGGCGCGATCTCGGCCGCCGACGACATGCACGATTCGATGGCCCGCATCGGCATGACCGGCGACCAGGCGGCCGCCGTCCGGCTGCCCAGCGTGCCGCTCAAGCTGCAGGTCGGCCTCGCCCACGGCGAAGTCGTCGAGATGGGCGGCGACGTGTTCGGCGACGCCGTCAACGTCGCCGCCCGCCTCCTCGACCACGCCGGCGACAACGAGACGCTGGCGACGCTCAGCGTGTTCGAGCAGCTCGGCGAGTGGGACCGGTCGCGCTTCCGCAGCCTCGACCGCATGCAGCTGCGCGGCCGCGCCGAGCCGGTCCACGTGTACCTCCAGGAGCCCGTGCGGCGCTTCGGCGACACCGCCGCCACGGCCTACGGCGACATGCTGGTGCCGCCGCCGGAGCCGGAAGGCATCCGCCTCGTTTGGCTCGACGTCAACCGGATCTACGCCGGGTCGAGCCTGCCGGTCGTGCTGGGGCGAAGCCCGCAGGCCACCTACATCATCGACGACAACCGGGTCTCCCGATCGCACGCGCGGGTCGACTGGCACGGCGGCACCTTCCAGCTGGTCGACCTCAGCTACAACGGCACCTACGTGCGCTTCGACAACGACCCGGAGATCATCAGCCTGCGTCGCGGCGCCTGCACGCTGCACGGCACCGGCGTGATCGGCCTCGGAACGCCCCCGTCGGAGTCGATGAGCCCCTGCGTTCGCTTCGAGATCATGAAGTTCGCGGATACCCAGCGGGGCCAGTCCCCGTTCGAGTTCGGCCTGAAGTGACCGCCGCAGGCCCGCCGGCGCACGCGCACGGCACGGCTCCCCGAACCGCAGTCGTCGTCTGCAACCTCGGCACGCCGGACGCGCCCACGACGGCGGCGGTCCGGCGCTACCTGGCCGAGTTCCTGAGCGACCCGCGCGTGGTCGAGATCCCGCGCGCCGTCTGGCTGCCCCTGCTGCACGGGGTGATCCTGCGCACCCGTCCGGCCCGCTCGGCGCGGAAGTACGCGAGCATCTGGACGCCCGAAGGCTCGCCGCTCGCGGTGTGGACCCAGAAGCAGGCGCTGATGCTCGACGGCTACCTCGGCGAGCGCGGCCATCCGGTCCTCGTGCGCCATGCCATGCGGTATGGCCGCCCGTCCGTGGCGTCGGTCCTCGACGACGTGGCGGCCGCAGGCGCGGACCGGGTGCTCGTCCTGCCGCTTTATCCGCAGTACTCGGCAGCGACCACCGCCAGCATCGGCGACGCCGTGACCGCGTGGACGACGCGGACCCGCAACGTGCCCGAGCTGCGCTTCCTCAAGCACTACCACGACGACCCTGGCTACATCGCGGCGCTCGCCCGCCGCGTCGAGGCGCACTGGATGACGCACGGGCGCCCCGACAAGCTGGTCCTCAGCTTCCACGGCATGCCGCGGCGCACGCTCGAGCTCGGCGATCCCTACCACTGCGAATGCCGCAAGACCGGTCGCCTCCTCGCCGACCGCCTGAAGCTGCGCGAAGACTTCGTCGTCGTCACCTTCCAGAGCCGCTTCGGGCGCGCGGAATGGCTGAAGCCTTACACCGAGCCGACGGCGATCGAGCTGGCCCGTGCGGGCGTTCGCCGCATCGACGTGTTCTGCCCCGGGTTCACGGCCGACTGCCTGGAGACGCTCGAGGAGATCGACCAGGAGGTGCGCGCCGCGTTCCTGGCCGCGGGCGGCACCGAGTTCGGCTACATCCCCTGCCTCAACGACTCGCACGACTGGATCGCGGCGCTCGCCGACATCGCGATCGCGCACATGGGCGGATGGCCAGCCGGTGCTCCGTCCGCGCGCGAGCTCGATGACTCGAAGCGGCGCGCCGTCGCCGCCGGCGCGCCGGCCTAGCGTCCGTCAGCCGCCTGCTGGCGCAGCCCTCGGCCGGCGCAGCTTCAGCAGCTGCGGCAGGAACAGGACGGCGAGGATGACGACGATCAGGAAGATCGAGCCCGGCCGCTGCAGGAAGATGGTCCAGCGGCCCTCGCCGATCGACACCGCGTTGCGCATCTGCGCCTCGGCGAGCGGTCCGAGGATCATGCCGATGACGACCGGCGCCGCGGGGAAGTCGAAGCGCCGCATCAGCACGCCGAGCAGGCCGATCGCATACAGCAGCACCAGATCGAAGGCCGACTGGCGCATGCCGTACACGCCCACGGTCGCGAAGATCAGGATGCCTGCGTACAGGTAGGGCTTGGGGATCTTCAGCAGCTTCACCCACAAGCCGACCAGCGGCAGGTTGAGCACGAGCAGCATCACGTTGCCGATGTAGAGCGAGGCGATCAGCGCCCAGACGAGGGCGGCGTTGGTGTCGAACAGCTGCGGTCCCGGGTTGATGCCGTAGTTCTGGAACGCACCGAGGAGGATCGCCGTCGTGTTGGACGTCGGGATGCCGAGGGTGAGAAGCGGGATCAGCGTCGCCGTGATCGCCGCGTTGTTGGCGGCCTCCGGGCCGGCCACGCCTTCGATCGCGCCCCGCGTGCCGAATTCGTCCTTGTGCTTGGACAGCTTCTTTTCGGCGGCATAGCTGAGGAAGGTCGGAATCTCGCTGCCCCCTGCGGGAATGGTGCCGAAGGGAAAGCCGATGAAGGTCGCGCGCAGCCACGCGCCCCAGGAGCGCTTCCAGTCGTCGAGCGTCATGTGGACGCGGCTCAGCTTGTTCTGGGTCTCGACCGTCCGGCCCTCGTAGAGCACCATGTAGAGCGCCTCGCCGACGGCGAAGAGACCGACGGCGATGAGCACGACTTCGAGGCCGTCGAGCAGCTCCGGGATGCCGCCGGTGTAGCGCGCCTGGCCGGTGATCTGGTCCAGGCCGACGAGCCCGAGCGCCAGCCCCACACCCAGCGCGACGAGCCCGCGCAGCACGCTCTTGCCGAGCACGGCGCTGACCGTGGCGAACGCCAGCACCATCAGCAGGAAATACTCCGGCGGGCCGAGCTGCACCGCGTAGTGAGCCACCATCGGAGCGAACAAGGTGACCAGCACCGTGGCGATGGTGCCGGCCACGAACGAGCCGATCGCGGCGGTGGCCAGGGCCGCCCCGGCGCGCCCGCTCTTGGCCATCTTGTTGCCTTCCATCGCCGTCACCATCGAGCCGGCCTCGCCGGGGGTGTTCAGCAGGATCGACGTCGTGGAGCCGCCGTACATCGCGCCGTAGTAGATGCCGGCGAAGAAGATCATCGACGCGGTGGGTTCGACCTTGCCCGTCATCGGCAGCAGCATCGCGACTGCCGTGGCCGGGCCGATGCCGGGCAGCACGCCGACCGCGGTGCCGAGCGTGCAGCCGAGCAGCGCCCACAGCAGGTTGATCGGCTGGCCCGCCGTGACGAAGCCCTGGAGGAGCTGGTTCCAGAGATCGATCACGTCATGGCCCGGCGGTCGCGTTCAGATCCAGCCGGTGGACGTCAGCCCCGGCAGGTTGATCCCCAGGAGCTGCGAGAACATCCAGTAGACCGGTGCCGCGATGGCAGCGCCGACGGCGGCATTCACCAGCCAGGCTCGCGGCCGGAAGTCGGTGCGACCCTCGGCCGACTTGAAGCCGTGCGCCGCGAGAGTGAAGCAGAGGGCGCAGCTGAGGATGAAGCCGATCCGGGTGATCAGAGCCGCGTTGAGCAGCAGGCCGGCGGACACCCAGGCGAAGCCCGGCCAGTAGCCCGAGGCCGAGCCGGAGGGCTCTTCGCGCTCGCGAAAGCCGCCGCTGCGTGCCTGCCAGACGAGAAGCGCGCCGCCGACGAGCAGCATCGTGGCGACGACCCACGCCAGGAAGTTGGGGCCGACGCCGGCATAGCCGGCGGCCGAGGAGATCTGGGTGGCGCCGAAAGCGAGGCCTGCGCCGGCGGCAAGCGTCGCGACGCCGACCGCCGTCTCCGCCGCCGCTCGCCTCAAATCATCCCCGACTTGTGCATCACGGCGCGCAGGCTCGCGAACTCGTCGTCGACGAACCTTTCGAAGTCGGCCCCGGTCAGCAGCGCCGGCGTCCAGTTGTTCTTCTCGAGCGATTCGGCCCAGGCCTTCGTCTTCGTCGCCTTGACGATCATATCGGTGAGCTCCTTGCGCTGCTGCGGCGTGATGCCGCTCGCCCCGTAGACGCCGCGCCAGTTGCCGATGACGACGTTGTAGCCCTGCTCCTTCATCGTCGGCACGTCGATGCCCTTGATGCGGGTGTCGGACGTGACGGCAATCGCCCTCATCTTGCCCGTCTTGATGTACTCGGCGAACTCGCTGTAGCCGCTGCCGCCGACCGTGACGTTGCCGCCGAGGATGGCGGCGATCGCCTCGCCGCCGCCGCGGAATGCCACGTAGTTGATCTTCGCCGGGTCGACGCCGACCTCGCGGGCCAGCATGGCGGCGGCGATGTGCTCGGTCGAGCCGCGCGAGCCGCCGCCCCACTTGACGCTGCCGGGATCCTTCTTCAGCTGCTCGACGACGTCCTTCATGGTCTTCAGCGGCGACGCGGCCGGGAGGACGAAGACGTTGTATTCGCTGGTCAGGCGGACCAGCGGCGTCGCCTGCGACAGCGAGACGGGCGGCTTGCCCGTGATGATGCCGCCGAGCATCACCGCGCCCATGGTCATCAGCGCGTTGGGATCGCCCTTGCTGCCGTTGACGAACTGGGCGAGGCCGAGCGCACCGGCCGCTCCGCCCTTGTTGTCGTAGGTGATGGACGAGGCAGCGCCCGACTCCTGCAAGGCCTTGCCCAAGGCCCGGGCCGTCGTGTCCCAGCCACCTCCCGGGTTGGCCGGGATCATCATCTTCAGGTTGGCCGCGGCGCGAGCCGCAAAGGGCAAGGGGCCGGCAATCGCCAGGGCGGCCATGGCTCGAACGAAGGTATCACGACGCATGACAGGTTCCCGGTAGTGCAGTGTCAGTCCGGGATTTTCAGCGTGCCGCTCCGCCGTCACGGCGGGATTGACTAGGGGAATGTGCGGATGCCTGCAAGCGTCGCCACCCATGGCCTCCGACCGTTGCCGGGCCTGCCGCTTGCTCGACAATCCACCGCGATGCAGGAACCGGAAGGCAGGAGCGGCGTGCGCCTCGACAAGTGGCTCTGGGCCGCGCGCTTCTTCAAGACCCGCTCCCTGGCGACCGAGGAAATCGGCAAGGGGCGTGTGGCCGTCAACGGTCAGCCGGCCAAGGCGTCCCGGGAAGTCCGGATCGGCGATGTTCTCGAGCTTCGCCAAGGCGCCGTCACGCGCACGCTGACGGTGGCCGGCGTCAGCGCTGTGCGCGGGCCGGCGCCGGTGGCCCAGACGCTCTACCAGGAGACCGCCGAAAGCATCGCCGCCCGTGAGCAGGCGGCCCTCGCCCGGCGGACCACGCCGGAGCCCGCCGCCGCCATCGCCCACGGCCGCCCGACCAAGCGCAACCAGCGCCAGCTGGCCGACTGGAACCGCTGGAGCGCATCGATCGAGCCGGATTGAAGGTCGTCGTGGAGAGACCCTTGAAAATCGAGGAGATCACCTCACGTCGACTCGATGAACGCGAACGATCCCACCACCCGCAGCGGGCCCGCCGGCGCCGGCGCGGCCAACGGCAGCGCCGGCGTCGCCGAAGCGCCTGACTCCGGCCCCTCCGCCGCCGCGTCGGCCGGCGACGACATCGAGGCTCGCCACGCCGAGCTGAACGAGGCATTTCTCCGCGCCAAGGCCGAGGCCGAGAACACCCGCCGCCGGGCCGAGGAAGAGGTCGCCAAGGCACGCAAGTTCGCCGTCGAGTCCTTCGCCGAGAGCCTCCTGCCGGTCAAGGACAGCCTCGAGGCGGCGATCGCGATCCCCTCGGCGACTCCGGAGCAGTTGCTCGAAGGGGTCCACGCGACGCTTCGCCTGCTCGCCTCCGCCCTCGAGCGCAACCGGGTCGTCGAGATCAACCCGGCGCCCGCGAGCCGGTTCGATCCGCACCAGCACCAGGCCATCAGCGTCGTGCCCGCGGCCCAAGCGCCGAACACCGTGGTCGCCGTGCTCCAGAAGGGCTACCTCATCGCCGATCGCGTGCTGCGGCCGGCTCTCGTGACCGTCAGCGCTTCCAGCTGAGCGTGCGGCGCTGCTTCTTGAAAACCGCCTGAGTTATCCACAAGTCGGGACCATTCGAATCCACATTCCTCGGAGAAAAACATGGCCAAAATCATCGGCATCGACCTGGGCACCACGAACTCGTGCGTGGCCATCATGGAGGGCAACACCACCAAGGTGATCGAGAACAGCGAGGGTGCGCGCACCACGCCGTCGATCGTCGCCTACCAGGACGGCGGCGAGATCCTCGTCGGAGCCTCGGCCAAGCGCCAGGCCATCACCAACCCGAAGAACACCATCTACGCGGTGAAGCGCCTGATCGGCCGCAAGTTCACCGAGAAGGAAGTCCAGAAGGACATCGCCCTGATGCCCTACAAGATCGTCGCCGCCGACAACGGCGACGCGTGGGTCGAGGTGCGCGGCGACAAGCTCGCACCGCAGCAGATCAGCGCCGAGATCCTGCGCAAGATGAAGAAGACGGCCGAGGACTACCTCGGCGAGAAGGTCACGGACGCCGTCATCACGGTTCCCGCCTACTTCAACGACGCGCAGCGCCAGGCGACCAAGGACGCCGGCCGCATCGCCGGCCTCGAGGTCAAGCGCATCATCAACGAGCCGACCGCGGCCGCGCTCGCCTTCGGCCTCGACAAGACCGACAAGGGCGACCGCAAGATCGCGGTGTACGACCTCGGCGGCGGCACCTTCGACGTGTCGATCATCGAGATCGCCGACGTCGACGGCGAGAAGCAGTTCGAGGTGCTGTCTACCAACGGCGACACCTTCCTCGGTGGCGAGGACTTCGACCAGCGCGTCATCGACTACATCATTGCCGAGTTCAAGAAGGACCAGGGCGTCGACCTGTCGAAGGACGTGCTCGCCCTGCAGCGCCTGAAGGAAGCGGCCGAGAAGGCGAAGATCGAGCTCTCGAACTCGGCGCAGACCGACATCAACCTGCCGTACGTCACGGCCGATGCGTCGGGCCCGAAGCACCTCAACATCAAGCTGTCGCGCGCCAAGCTCGAGGCCCTCGTCGAGGACCTGATCGAGCGCACGATCGCCCCCTGCCGCACGGCGATCAAGGACGCGGGCGTCTCGGTCGGCCAGATCGACGACGTCATCCTCGTCGGCGGCATGACCCGCATGCCCAAGGTGCAGGAGAAGGTCAAGGAGTTCTTCGGCAAGGAGCCGCGCAAGGACGTCAACCCCGACGAGGCGGTGGCCGTCGGTGCCGCGATCCAGGGCCAGGTGCTCACCGGTGACCGCAAGGACGTGCTGCTCCTCGACGTCACTCCGCTCAGCCTCGGCATCGAGACGCTCGGCGGCGTGATGACGAAGATGATCCAGAAGAACACGACCATCCCGACCAAGTACTCGCAGGTCTTCTCGACCGCCGACGACAACCAGCCGGCGGTGACGATCAAGGTCTACCAGGGCGAGCGCGAGATGGCGTCCGGCAACAAGTCGCTCGGCGAGTTCAACCTCGAGGGCATCGCTCCCGCTCCGCGCGGCATGCCGCAGATCGAGGTCACCTTCGACATCGACGCCAACGGCATCCTGCACGTCGGCGCGAAGGACAAGGCGACCGGCAAGGAAAACAAGATCACGATCAAGGCGAACTCCGGCCTGACGGAAGCCGAGATCCAGCAGATGGTCAAGGACGCGGAGCTGAACGCGGCCGACGACAAGAAGAAGCTGGAGCTGATCCAGGCGCGCAACTCGGCCGACGCGATGATCCACAGCGTTCGCAAGAGCCTGGGCGAGCACGGCGAGAAGCTCGACGCGGCCGAGAAGGCGAAGGTCGAGACGGCGCTGAAGGAAGCCGAGGACGCGCTGAAGTCGGACGACAAGGCGACCATCGAGGCCAAGACCGAAGCGCTCATGACGGCGAGCCAGAAGCTCGGCGAGAAGGTCTACGCCGACGCGCAGGCGGCACAGGCAGCGGCCGGCGGCGCTGGCCCCGGCCAGGGCGAGCGCGAGCCGGAAGCGCAGACCGCGAACGCGGGCGACGACAATGTCGTGGACGCCGAGTTCAAGGAAGTGAAGAAGGGCTGAAGCCCCGCACCGGCTGGCCGGCGCGACTCGCGATGACCTCGTCGCGGGCCGCGCCGGCTTCGGTGTTTACAGGCAACGCGTGTCGGCTGGGAGCGGCAAAGGATGGCAACGAACAAGCGCGACTACTACGAGGTGCTCGGGGTCGCGAAGAATTCCTCCGAGGAGGAGATCAAGAAGGCTTATCGCAAGCTGGCGATGAAGCACCACCCTGATCGCAACCAGGGTGCGAGGTCGAAGCAGGCGGAAGAGCAGTTCAAGGAGGCCAAGGAGGCCTACGAGATGCTCTCCGATCCGCAGAAGCGCGCGGCTTACGACCAGTTCGGCCACGCCGGCGTCGACCCGAACCTCGGGCGCGGCGGTGCGGAGGGATTTGGAGGCTTCGCCGAGGCCTTCGGCGACATCTTCGGCGACATCTTCGGCGGCGGCGCACGCCGCGGCCCCGGCGGCCAGCAGGTCTATCGCGGCAGCGATCTCAGCTACGCCATGGAGATCACGCTCGAGGAAGCGGCGGCGGGCAAGGAGACGCAGATCCGGATCCCGGCCTACGAATCCTGCGAGACCTGCAAGGGCAGCGGCGCCAAGCCAGGCACCAGCCCGATCACCTGCACCAGCTGCCAGGGCGCAGGCACGGTGCAGATGCGCCAGGGCTTCTTCAGCATCCAGCAGACCTGCCCCACCTGTCACGGCAGCGGCAGGCTCATTCCGGAGCCCTGCCTGACCTGCCACGGCCAGGGCCGCATCAAGAAGAACAAGACGCTCGAAGTCAAGATCCCGGCCGGCATCAACGAAGGCATGCGCATCCGGTCGAGCGGGAACGGCGAGCCGGGCCCGAACGGCGGCCCCAACGGCGACCTCTACATCGAGATCCGCATCAAGCCGCACGAGATCTTCGAGCGCGACGGGGACGACCTGCACTGCACCGTTCCCGTGGCGATGACCAGCGCGGCGCTCGGCGGGCCGATCGACGTGCCGACACTCGGCGGCAAGGCGCAGATCGAGCTGCCCGAAGGCACCCAGCACGGCAAGACGTTCCGCCTGCGCGGCAAGGGAATCAAGGGCGTGCGGTCGAGCTATCCCGGCGACCTGTACTGCCACGTGAGCATCGAGACGCCGATCAAGCTGACCGAGCACCAGAGGAAGCTGCTGAAGGAGCTCGACGACTCGTTCCGGCACGCCGGCGATCGGCACTCGCCCACGGCCAAGACGTGGAGCGATCGGGTCAAGGATCTGTTCAAGGCGTGAGCCGGCTCTGGAGGCTCACGGTCTTCAGGCGAAGAGGTCGACTTGGCCGTCGGTCCGCGGCGGCAAGGGCTTCCTGAACTGCGTGAGGTCCAGGGGGGCGTGATCGCGGTCGAGGCCGAAGCGGGCCTTGGCCTTGGCGAGGCGCTGCGCGAGCAGCTGAGCCCAGATGCCTTCACCCTTCATGCGGGTGCCGAAGCTCGAGTCGTAGTCCTTGCCGCCGCGCATCTCGCGCACGCGTGCCATGACGCGGGCGGCGCGGTCGGGGAAGTGCTGCTCGAGCCAGCGCTGGAAGATCGGGTTCACCTCCCACGGCAGGCGCAGCACGATGCCGAAGGCCGCGGTGGCACCGGCGCCGGCGGCCGCCTCGAGGATGCGCTCGATCTCCGGCTCGTTGATGAACGGGATCATCGGCGAGATGCTCACCCCAACCGGAACGCCGGCGCGCGCGAGCGCCTCGACCGTTCGCAGGCGGCGGTGCGGCGCGGCGGCCCGCGGCTCGAGGATCCGGGCGAGCGCAGGATCGAGCGAGGTGATGGAGACGTACACCGCCGCCAGCCCGCGCGCCGCCATCGGGGCCACGAGGTCGAGGTCGCGCTCGACGCCCGACGATTTCGTCACCAGCGAGAACGGATGGGCGCACTCGGCGAGGACCTCGATCACCGAGCGGGTGATGCGCAGCTTGCGCTCGACCGGCTGGTAGGCGTCCGTCGCCGAGCCCAGGTTCAGCGAACGCGGCACGTAGGCGCGACGGGCCAGGGCTTCGCGCAGCCGCTCCGCCGCGTTCACCTTGGCGATGATCTTGGTCTCGAAGTCGAGCCCCGGCGAGAGGTTCAGGTAGCTGTGCGTCGGCCGCGCGAAGCAGTAGACGCAGCCGTGCTCGCAGCCACGGTAGGGATTGATCGAAAGCTCGAACCCGAGATCCGGCGAATCGTTCGGCGAGAGGATGGACTTGACCCGTTCCTCGATGACCGTGGTCTCCGGCGGGAGGTGCTCCTCGCTGGCCGCCTGGTCCAAAGTGCCCCAGCCGTCGTCGTAGCTTTCGGCTTCCCGCGAGGAGTACCGGTGCTCGATGGCCCAGACGGTGCCGCGGCCCTTGGCCGGCTGGCTTGCCGCGCTCTCGGGCCGCGGCGCCTCGTCGCGCGAGATCTTTCGACCGATCGAGGCGGGCGGAGACATACTGTGAATATACACAGCATCGGAGCCCCGCGATGCCTCCCGCGCGTCAGCCCGGCGCCCCGTGCCTCCGGGAAGCGGCGTCCGAGCCGTGCGCTTCCGGGCCCGGCGTATCGCCGCCCGGCTGCTCATCGTCCCAGCGCACCAGCGGCTGGGTATCCAGGAAGCCATGGAACAGCTGCTCGACGCTCCCCTCCTCGCGCCGGCTCAGGGCCGGCGCTTCACGCGGCAGCTTGCGTCGATCGGGGTCGACGCGCCGGTTCAGGATCAGGCCGTAGGAGCTTTGGGTGGCCTCCATCGAACGCTGCGCCGCCTCCAGCATCGCCCGTGCGTCGAGTCGCAGGCGCCGGCTGCGCTCGACCGGGCCCTCGCGGGGGGCCTCGCCGGAGCCGGGCACCTGTTTGCGCATGATCCCGGCGCCGGCAACTTGCATGCCTCGAGGCCACCGAGCGGACCCACCGTGACGGCCGCTCCGCGGACGTGAGTCGTCGCCGGGCGACCGATGGGACACCCAGACCGCGCCAGCGCGGCGTTTCGCACAGTCTCGCCGGCACGCCGCTGCTAGCCTGATCGCCCGTGACGCTCCTGCTGCGCGCCGTGTGGGCGGCCTGCTCCCGACAGGGCGGGCTCGACGTCGAGAGCGGTCCCCGCCCAGCCGAAAGGTCTGCCATGCATGCGCAAGTTCCGTACGCTGCTCCCGAGCCGGTCCAGGCCGTGATCGAGCAGCTCGGGCGAACCGAGGACGTCGTCTTTTCCCCCAGCAATCGCCGCCTCGCCGTGGCGGGCTTCAGAGCCAACAAGATCGCGGTGTTCGACATCGTCCTGAGCCGGACCGGTGCGGCCAGCACGATCGACATTCCGCGGGTCATCGAGATCCATGCCCCGTTCCTCAGCGAGCCGCACGGCGTCTGCTTCCTCGACGAGCGGACCCTCGCCGTCGCCAATCGCAGCGGGCACGTCCACGTCATGGACGCTCCGCCGCCTCGGACCTCGCACGACCGGTTCGTGGCTGGCGACAGGAAGGCGCTCAGGGGAGGGGCCGAAGCGCTCGTCCGTGCACCGGGATCGGTGGCGGCCATCGCGCTGGACTCGGGAGCCCTCGAGCTGGCGGTGTGCAACAACTCCGCCCACTACGTCACCCGCCACATCCTCCGGGACGGGCGCGATCTCGAGATCGACGGCGAAGACATCTTCCTGGAAGCCGGCCTCGATATCCCGGACGGCATCTGCTACAGCCCGGGTGGGCGATGGATCGCGGTCAGCAACCACAACACGCACAGCGCCTTCGTCTACGAGCGGACCCCGGCCCTCAATCGCCATTCCGTGCCGGACGCCGTTCTGCGAAACGTGCTCTGCCCGCACGGCATCCGCTTCACGGCGGACGACAACTTCATTCTGGTCGCCGACGCGAGCGCTCGTTACGTCAACGTCTACAAGCGCAGCGGAGCGCGCTGGCAGGGCGCCTGCGATCCGTACGCACTCTTTGCCGTCATGGAACGTCCCGTGTTCACCCGCGGGCGGCTCAACCCTCAGGAAGGCGGGCCCAAGGGCATCGACATCGACCGGAACATGACCGTGCTCGTGACCACGTGCGAATTCCAGGCGCTCGCATTCTTCGACCTGACGCAGGTACTCAGGCGACGCGAGCGGCCCGAGAACCGTCACAAGCGGTATGTCCGCTGGCGGCTGGAGAACGCCCTGCACCGGCGGCGGCCGGAAATCTACGACTGGCTGCATGGATCGCCGGCCCGCAAGGCGCGGTACTCGGACAGCGCCTGAGAACCGGCGCCGTGCGTATCCTGATCATCAGCGACGTCAGCGGGTACATGCGTGGCGGGGTGCCGGAAGAGTGCCGGCAGTTGGCCAACGGCATGCATTCGCGCGCCCACGCCGTGGCGTATTGCGGCGACCTTCCGATCCCGAGCCGCGCAGACGTCCGGCACTTCCCGCTGTCGCTCGAATCCGTCCAACGCTTGCAGGCCAGCGTCGCCGTGGCGCTGGTCTCCTTTCAGCCCGACCTGGTGCACGTGCTGGCGATGAGCTCGCGAGGCCTCCACGCGTTGCGCCCCGCCTTGAAAAGCCGGCCCTGGCTGCTGACGTGTCACTCCATCCCTCCGCACGAACGCAGCCTGCGCGCGCTGCACGGAAACGACTGGCTGCACTACTTCGCGCGCGACCTGCGGTTCTTCCCGCACGGTCTTGCGTGGCGCATGCTTCTCACGAGGCGGCTGGTTCCGAAGATCGTCACCCACAGCGGATGGGTCAGCGACATCGTCCATCGCTACGGCTACCCGAGGGCACGCACGCACGAGATCCCTCTGGGCCGCGCGCCGGGCACCGGGTCGAGCCGTTCACCATCCATGACGCCCGTCGTCGGTTCTCCGAGACTGGTGACGATCGGGGGCATCGCACACACGAAGGGGCACCACGATGCGGTCCGCGCGATCGCCTCGCTGCGCTCTGACTTTCCCGACTTGTCGTACCAGATCATCGGGCAGGTGCGGGATCGGAGCTACATGAGCTACCTCGTGTCCTTGATCCAGGGAGCCGGTCTGTCCGCTCACGTGACCCTCAGGACCGACGTCGATGAAGCCGCGAAACAGCAAGCTCTCGCCTCGGCGGATCTCTATCTCCAGCCTTCGCACGAGGAAGGGTTCTGCCTCGCTTACATCGAGGCTGCATCGCAGGTGCCTCGGCTGGTCGGAACCGCCACGGGCGCCATTCGCCGGGTCAGCCAGGACGACCCGGGAATGCAGGTCGTGCCTCCAGGAAGGCCTTCAGAGCTGGCGTCGGCCATACGCTTGTCGCTGCGCGAAGCACTGCCCACGGACCTCATGGCCCTGCGCGCCAGGAGGCTCGATCGCGATTTCTCCTGGCGTGCTTACCTCGACGAACACGAGAACCTCTACGACGAGCTGGTCGATGCCTGGTTCGTGCCTCAGCTGAGCACGGCCTGAACCGAGGCCGTCGACGCGCTGGATGAAGGCTTCACCGTCGGTGCATCCGGGCTTGCTCGAGGAGGCCGTCCCCGCGAGCGCGCTCGGCGGGCCCGGCACGGTGGCGGTGGATGGCTGCTGCTTCGTGGGCAGCCGGACGGGCATCGCCAACTACGTGGCGGCACTCCTCGAGCCGCTTTGCGAGCAACACCGCGACGTCCGCTTCCTCCTGTACTGCAACGACGCAGGCGATTTCCCGACCGCGCCCAACCTCGAGCCGCGCATCAGCGCTCCGAAGCGGCGCGGTCCCATCTGGCACAACACGCAGGTGGTCGACATGCTGCGTGACGATGGGGTCGACGTGTTCTGGGGCACGAACGGCTTGATCCCGTTGCGGGGCCTGGCCCGGACCGCGTCCGTGCTCACGGTCCATGATCTCGTGCACGTCTTCGCGCCCGAGACGCAGGAGGCCGCCAAGCGCTGGAAGCAGCGCTTCTTCCAGCCGCGGTGCGTGAGAGCGGCCGATCGCGTCATGGCCGTGTCGAAGGCGACTGCCCACGACGTCGCGAGGCACTACGGCCGCATGCCCGACGCGGTCATTCATCCCCTCGCCGGCGACAGCTTCTCCTTGGCCGACAGGGCCGCGGCCGAACACACGTTGCAACGTCTGCGGCTGCCGCGGAAGTTCATCCTGACGGTGGGCACGCTCGAGCCACGCAAGAACGTGAAGGCCTTGATGGAGGCCCATGCCTCGTGCCTGGCGGATGGCCTGGACCTGCCGCCGCTGGTGGTCGTGGGCGGCCAAGGCTGGCGCGATGCCGAGGTCCGGGCGAGCATCGACCAGGCCACCGCGTCCGGATGGGTTCGGTACCTGGGCTATGTGCCCGCGGCCGACCTGAGCCATCTCTACTCGGCGTGCCACGCCCTCGTCATGCCGTCGCTCTACGAGGGATTCGGCATGCCGCTGCTCGAGGCGCAGATGTGCGGCGCCGCCGTCGTGCACGGAGATCACGCATCCATGAGGGAAGCGGCCGGCGGCCTGGGTGTGGCTTTCGAGCCCAGCGCCACCGGTCTTCGGAAGATGCTGGCAGCCTTGGCGAGAAACGAGCTTCCCTTCGCCTGCCGGCTCGCATCGGCGATCGAGAACAACGCCGCGCAGTCGGCTCGCCGCTTCTGGGACATGGTGGAACAGGCCTGGCGTGCCAAGCACCGCCCGGCGTCGCGTGGCTAGCGCTCCGCGTGTCGATCACCTGCGGGTGGGAACCGACTTCTGACGTCACCCCCGAGCACGTCGCCTGAACGACGCCAGCACGCCCGCTTCCTCCGGCAAGTGCGGGCAGCGAAGGGCAGGCCGTGGGCAACGGCGATGCCTGCACAGGCGCCCGATGCATCGTGTTTTCCCGAGTGCCCGCCAGGTGAGCCTTGGCAGTAATGTTCCTCTGTCCCCGCCCACCCGGAACGCCGGCACCCCACCGTGTTGGGCACTCTCACTCGGTGCCGAGGAGAGTCAGCGTGCTGTTTGCAGTCGCTTGCAAGGGTCGTCTCGACGTGTGCAACGCCGCCACAGACGAACAACTCGGGCCGGCCTCGGCGCAGGTCATCGGCAAGCAGTAGGCGCCTCTTCCTTCCTGCCTGACGCTTCGGCTCTCCCGCTTCGTGCGGTCGGAGCACGCCTCGCCGTCAGCTTGAATGGCTTGCGAGAGAGCCGGTCTCGCCCGAGTGGCACTGTGGAGCGGGGACTCAACGCAGCGTTTGCGGCGGCGGAGTGGCCCTGCCGCGAAGACAACGTGACAGGAGACTCTCATGGCCATCGATGAAGCAAGACTGAACGATTTCATGGGCCGCTTTGTCGGCGACCTGGGTGCGGTGATGCATGCCGCCACGGTGGTCGTCGGCGATCAGCTCGGCCTGTACAAGCGTCTCGCCGAAGGCCCCAGCGACGTCGAGACTCTCGCCCGCCGCACGGAGACCGACCCTCGTTACCTTCGCGAGTGGCTCTCGGCGCAGGCGGCCAGCGGTTACGTGCAGTACGACCCTGCGTCGCAACGATTCAGCCTGAGCGAAGAGCAGGCGTTCGCCCTGGCCCAGGAGGGCAGCCCGGCGTTCATCCCGGGGGCCTTTCAAGTGGCTGTCGCGCAGTTCAAGGTGATCCCGAAGATGATGCAAGCCATGCGAACCGGCCTCGGCATCGGCTGGCATGAGCACGATCCTTCCCTGTTCCACGGCACCGAGCGCTTCTTCCGGCCCGGCTACGCCGCAAACCTGGTCACGAACTGGATTCCGGCGCTCGAGGGCGTGGAGGCACGCCTCAAGGCAGGCGCGCACGTGGCCGACGTAGGTTGCGGCCACGGCGCCTCGACGATCATCATGGCGCAGGCATTTCCCTCATCCACGTTCGTGGGATTCGACTACCACGAGCCCTCGATCGAGCACGCCACCCGGATGGCGAAGGAGGCGGGCGTCGGCGATCGGGTGCGTTTCGAGGTGGCACGAGCGCAGGACTACCCCGGTCGGGACTACGACCTCGTCGCCGTCTTCGATTGTCTGCATGACATGGGCGACCCCGTCGGCGCGGCTGCGCACGTGCGGTCGAGCCTCAAGCCCGACGGCACGTGGCTCATCGTCGAGCCCTACGCCAACGACCGGCTGGAGGACAACCTGAACCCCGTCAGCCGCATCTACTACTCGGCATCGACGTTCATCTGCACGCCTGCGTCGCGCTCGCAGGAAGTCGGAGCGTGCCTGGGTGCCCAGGCAGGCGAGGCCCGTCTGCGCGATGTGGTCACCCAAGGTGGCTTCAAGCGCTTCCGCCGCGCCACGGAAACGCCGTTCAACCTGGTGCTGGAGGCTCGGCCGTAGGCTTTGAGCAGGCAGGCCGGCGCGTCACGCGCTTCGAGACCAGATGGCCTTTGCGGGCCATCTGGCGAGCCGGAGTCACGACGCGCTGCTAGAAGTCCGCCACCTTGCCCCAGGACGACTTGCTGAAGCGCCCGGGATTGAAAGACGCCGGATCGAAGATCGGCTTGGCACCGGAAACCAGGTCGGCGATCAGATGGCCGGCGCCCGGACCGATGCCGAAGCCATGGCCCGAGAAGCCCGCGGCCAGGATGAAGCCGGGCACTTGCGGTATCTCTCCGATGCCCGGCACGCCGTCGGGCGTGCTGTCGATGTAGCCGGCCCAGGTGCTCGCGATGCGGGCTTCGCGGAGCGGAGGCAACAGGTCGACGGCCCGCCGGTGGATCTCGCGGACGCCCGCAGGGTCCGGCTTCGGGTTCAGGATGCGCGCCCGCTCCATCGGGGTGGGCGCGTCCAGCTTCCATCGCGCGCGGGTTTCGTGGCCCCAGCGCGTGCCTTCCAGGCCGCCGGGGAAGACGTTGCGCCAGCGCTTGGCAAACATCGGAATGAAGTGCGGCGCGAAGCGCACCAGCTGCGCCGTGGGATCGAGGCGGCCTCGGCCGCTGATGGCCAGGACGTAATGGCCGTCGGGGCGCCGGGTGATGGCAACCCGTGGGCTGGTCAGGGCGGCCGGCAGTTGCTGCTCCACCGGCGACAGACGCACGATCGACTGGCGCACCGTGGCAAGCGGAAACCGCACGCCGAGCTGGTTGCAGAACGACGACGCCCACGCACCGCCCGCGAGAACCGCGACTCGGGTCTTGATCGTCCCGGCTTCGGTGACGACGCCGCTGACCCGGCCGCCCTCGAGCTCGACGCCGCGCGCGGCGCAATTCTGGTGGACGGTGCCGCCGAGCTTCATGAGCGCGGCGGCCACCGCCGGCGCGGCCTTGGCGGGGTCGGCCGTGCCGTCGCTGGGCGAGAAGACACCGCCCTTCCAGGCGCGGCCCGTCGCCTGTCCCCGCTCCGAAGCCTCGCGCCCGCTGAGCATGTGGGTCGTCACGCCGGTCGTCTTCGCGAACTCGCGCCACCGGGCCCAGCCGGCAATCTGGGCTTCGTCATCGCTGAGGTACAGCAAGCCGCAGCGCGTGAATCCCGTGTCTTCGCCGCTGTCGGCGGCAAACTGATCCCACAGCTCGAGGCTCTTGGTGGCCATGGGCAGTTCGCGCGCGTCGCGGTTCTGCTGCCGGCACCAGCCCCAGTTGCGGCTCGATTGCTCGGCGCCGATGCGGCCCTTCTCGACCAGGGCCACCGCGAGCCCGCGCTTGGCCAGGTAATAGGCGGTGAACGCACCGATGATCCCGCCGCCGATCACGACGACGTCGGCACGGGCCGGCGGGTTGGGCGAAGTCTCGACGAGGCGCAGGGGCTGGGACATGGCGGGTTCTCGATCGCGTTTCAGGCCGGCACGTTCTGCACGACGTAGAACTTGGCGACGCGCTCGCTGCTCTCCCATCCGACCGGCGCGCCCTGCGCGACGAAGACCGCATCGCCCGCCTTGGCCGACAGCACGCTGCCATCGGGGCCGGCGAAGCGCACCCCGCCGGCCAGCAGGACCATGAATTCGTTGAGGGGGTGGGCGCGGACGATGCGGTGGTAGGGGGTTGAATCCCAGGTGCCGGCGCGGTAGTCGGCCTGCTCGTCGATGAAGACGTTGTCGCTGCGGCACTGCGGGGTCGGGCCCAGCAGCGTCTCGGCCGGTGGCGGGTTGGACGGCTTGAAGGCCGCGTCGGCGCGCAGCGGCTTGATGCCGGGGTTGTTCGGTCCCTCCGCCGAAGCTGCGCAGAACACGAACAGCGTGCGCGATGCGGCCCTGATGCGAAGGGCCGTGCCGCGGGCGATGACGGCGCCCTGACCGCGGCCCAGCACCAGCGGCGCCGCGCCCGCGGCGGTCAAGGTCAGTTCTCCGTCCACGACCACGAGCGTCTCCGTGTGGGGGAAGCTCGCGACATCGACTTCACCGACGAAGCGGACCCGGCCGGCGCTCATCGAGCCCGGCCCTGCCCAGGCGATTTCGCGGCATTGCGCGAATGGATCGGCCGCGCCGAAGGCGGCCTTGCGGAAAGAGGTCGACAGCGGGGCGCCATCGGCGCGGTGCAGCAGCAGGGCGACGGTCATGGTGGTGGTTCCTTTGCGTGCGGTTACTGATTGCGGTCGGGCGCTCAAGCGGCAGTCGCTGCCGCTGCATCCAGGTATCCGAGGATGGCCTTGGTCTCGAGGTATTCCTCCAGCCCTTCGACGCCGTATTCGCGCCCGTTGCCCGAGCGCTTGTAGCCGCCGAAGGGCGCATGCGGGCTCCACGGCGGGTTGTTGATGTGCACCTGCCCGGAACGGATGCGCGCGGCCACCGCACGGGCGGCAGCGAGGTCCCGGCCCTGGACATGCGCGCCCAGGCCATAGACCGTGCCGTTGGCGATCTCGACGGCCTCGTCGACGCTGTCGTAGGGAATGATGACCAGCACCGGGCCGAAGATCTCCTCCTGCGCGATCCGCATCTGCGGCCGCACGTCGGAAAAGAGCGTCGGGCGGACGTAGTAGCCGCGTTCCAGCCCTTTCGGGCGGCCGAGGCCGCCGCAGACGAGGCGCGCGCCTTCGGCGATGCCGATGCCGATCATCTCCTGCACGCGGTTGAACTGCGCGCGGTTGGCCACGGGGCCGTGCGTGGTCTGCGACGAACGCGGATCGCCCACCTTGAGCGCCGATGCCGTCTCACAGGCGAGGCGCTCGACCTCCGCCAGCCGCTCGCGCGGCACGACGATGCGGGTGGGCGCGCTGCAGGACTGGCCGGCGTTGCGCATGCCCGCCGCCACCGCAGCCGGTATGGCGCGTGCGAAATCCGCATCGGGCAGGATCACGTTGGGCGACTTGCCGCCGAGCTCCTGGGCCACGCGCTTGACGGTCGGTGCGGCCGCCTGCGCGACCAGCACGCCGGCCCGGGTGGAGCCGGTGATCGAGATCATGTCCACGTCGGGGTGCGTGGCCAGCGCGGCGCCGACCTCCGGCCCTGCACCGTTGACGAGGTTGAACACGCCCGCTGGAATGCCGGCGTCGTGCATCAGTTCCGCGAACAGGTACGCGCTCAGCGGCGACAGTTCGCTGGGCTTCAGGACGACGGTGCAGCCCGCCGCCAGCGCCGGGCCCACCTTCGCGGTGATCTGGTACAGCGGCCAGTTCCAGGGCGTGATCAGGCCGCACACGCCGATGGCCTCGCGCACGATGGCCGTGCTGCCGCGGTGCGTGACGAAGGCATAGCTGCCGGCGAGGTCGCGGGCCACGCGGACGTGCTCCGCAGCGATCGGCACCTGTGCGCTGCGCGCCACGCTGATGGCGCAGCCCATCTCCAGCGAGATCGCCTGGGCAAACGACTCGAGCCGATCAAGGATCAGGCCGTGGACGCGGTCCAGCAGCGCGGCCCGGCTCTGGGGCGAGCTCACGGACCAGGTCGTGAAGGCGCGCCGGGCCGCGGCCACGGCCGTGGCGACGTCCTGGGCGTTGCCCAGCGCGATTTCCGCGATCGGCTCTTCGGTCGACGGATCGACGACTGCGCTGCGGCCCTGCCCTGCCGGCAGGACCCACTCACCGTCGATGAAGATGCGATCCAGACGTCCGTCGCTGGCCAGGCGCTCGATGAGGGCGGATTTCATGCGGGCTCTCCTTTGCAGCGGCGCCGGCTCATGCTGCAGGCCGGGCTTGCAGTCGCATCGGTGCGGGGCGGCCATAGCGGTCGAGGCCGAGGCCGTCGGCATCGATGTCCGGCTTGCGGCCGAGCACCAGGTCGGCGATCAGGCGGCCCGAGCCCGCCGCCATGGTCCAGCCGAGCGTGCCGTGGCCGGTGTTGAGGTACAGGCCCTTCACCGGGGTCGCGCCGACGATCGGCGTGCTGTCCGGCGTCATCGGGCGCAGCCCGGTCCAGAATTCCGCGGCGGCCAGATCGCCGGCGCCGGGGAACAGGTCGTTCACCACCTTCTCCAGCGTCTTGCGCCGCCGCCGCCGCAGGGCAAGGTCGTGGCCGGCGAGCTCGGCCATGCCGCCGACGCGGATCCGCCGGTCGAAGCGCGTGACCGCCACCTTGTACGTCTCGTCGAGCACGGTGGAGACGGGCGCGCGCGACTCGTCGCGCACCGGAATCGTCAGCGAGTAGCCCTTGACCGGGTACACCGGCACGGCAATGCCGAGCGGCGCGAGCAGCGAAGGCGACCGGGTGCCGAGCGCGACGACGCAGGCATCGACGGCGACGCGCTCGGCGCCCAGCCGCACCGCCACCACACCGTCACCATCGGCGTCCAGCGCACTGACCTCGGACCCGAAGCGCATCGTCACGCCGCGCGACGCGGCCCGGTCGGCCAGCTGCCGCGTGAACAGATGGCAGTCGCCCGTCTCGTCGTTGGGCAACCGCAGGCCGCCGCACAAGGTGTGCGCCACGTGGGCCAGCGCCGGCTCGGCGGAGGCGAGCTGATCTCGACCGAGCAGCTCGAACGGCACGCCGAAGCTGCGCAGCACGTCGACGTCGCGGCCCGCCGCCTCCAGCTGCTTCGCGCTGCGGAACAGCTGCAGCGTGCCGCGGCTGCGGTGTTCGTACGACAGGCTCGCCTCGACGCGAAGTTCCCGCAGCACGTCGCGGCTGTACTCGGCCAGCCGCATCATGCGGCGCTTGTTCGTCGCGTAGTCGTCCGCCGTGCATTGGGCGAGCATGCGTGCCATCCAGATCCACTGCGCCAGCGTGCCGTCGGGTCGGATGGCCAGCGGCGCATGGCGCTGGAACAGCCACTTCAGCGCCTTGAGCGGGATCCCCGGAGCCGCCCACGGGGTGGAATAGCCTGGCGACACCTGCCCGGCGTTGGCGAAGCTCGTCTCCAGCGCCGGGCCCTCCCGACGCTCGATCAGCACGACGTCGGCGCCGGCGCGCGCCAGGTGGTAGGCGGTGCTGACGCCGATGACACCGGCACCGAGAACTGCGACTTTCAAGCTGGGCTCCAAGGAAAAGACGAGGCGCGCGACACCGCAATGCCTGTCGCGCTGTGCGACAGCCGGGCCCGCGACCTCCCGCGGGCGAAAGACCAACGGCGACCCGCTAGCGCAGGTTGCCCTGGCAGACGTACTTCAGGACCATGTAGTCGTCGAGCCCGTGCACCGAGCCCTCGCGGCCGTAGCCGGATTCCTTCACCCCTCCGAAGGGCGCGGCCTCGGCGGCGAGCGCGCCCTCGTTGACGCCGACCAGCCCGGACTCCAGCGCTTCGGCGACGCGCCAGATGCGCTGCACGTCATTCGAGAAGAAGTAGGCGGCCAGGCCGTAGGGGGTGCCGTTGGCCGCGGCGATCACCTCGGCCTCGGTCTCGAAGCGCGTCACCGGCACCACCGGGCCGAAGGTCTCCTCGCAGGCGCAGTCCATCGTCGCATCGGCACCGGTCAGAAGCGTCGGGGCGAAGTAGTTGCTGCCGAGTGCCGAGAGCCTTTGCCCGCCGACCACGACGCGTGCGCCGCGCTCGACGGCATTGCGAACGTGGCGCTCGATCTTGTGGACCGCGCGCTCGTTGATCATCGGGCCGATCTGCGAGCGCTCGTCGCTGGCGGGGCCGACCTGCAGTGCACCGATGCGCGCGGCCAGCTTGTCGACGAAGGCATCGTGCACGCCGGCCTGCACGAAGACGCGGTTCGGCGACACGCAGGTCTGCCCGCCGTTGCGGAACTTGGCTGCCATCAGGCCCTCGACCGCGGCGTCGAGGTCAGCGTCGTCGAAGACGATGAACGGGGCGTTACCGCCGAGTTCGAGCGACAGCTTCTTCAGCGTATCGGCGCTGCGCCGCGCCAGGTGCTTGCCGACGGGGGTCGAGCCGGTGAAGCTGATCTTGCGCACGCGGGGGTCGTCGAGCCAGACGTCGACCACCTCGGCGGCGCGCTGGCGCGATGCGGTGACGATGTTCAGCACACCGGGCGGCAGGCCCGCCTCCTCGGCCAGCCGCACCAGCGCCAGCGAGGTCAGCGGCGTGTCCTCGGCCGGCTTGCAGACCACCGTGCAGCCGGCGGCCAGAGCCGGCGCGATCTTGCGCGCGATCATCGCTGCCGGGAAATTCCACGGCGTGATCGCCGCGACCACGCCGGCCGGCTCCTTCAGCGCGAACATGCGCCGGCCGACGACCGGCGCCGGAATCACGTCGCCGTTGGCGCGCGTCGCTTCCTCGGCGAACCACTCGACGTAGCTCGCGGCATACGCGACCTCGCCGCGACCTTCGGCCAGCGGCTTGCCCTGCTCGCGCGAGATCAGACGGCCCAGGTCTTCCTGATTGGCCAGGATGAGGTCGTTCCAGCGCTTGAGCAGCGCGGCGCGCTGGCGGGCCGGCACCTTGCGCCAGTCGGCGAAGGCCGCGTGCGCCGCATCGAGCGCGGCAAGCGCATCCACCGCGCCGCTGTCCGGCACGCTGGAAAACACGGCATCGGTGGCGGGATCGGTGACGTGGAAGCGGCGGCCTTCTTCGGCCTCGCACCAGCGCCCGATGTAGTTGCGGCCGGGCAGCAGGTCGTCGCGGCGGATCGACAGCGTCATTTCATTGACCTTTCACGTGGTCGGCGATCGCGCGGCCGACGTCTTCGGTATGGGCATCGCCGCCGAGGTCCGACGTGCGTGGGCCACGCGTGATGACGGCTTCGATGGCACGGACGATGGCGTCGTGTGCGGCGCGGCCGGCGCCCTGCCCCTGCGTCAGGAAGTCCAGCATCAGGGCACCCGACCAGATCATCGCGATGGGGTTGGCGATGCGCTTGCCGTAGATGTCCGGTGCCGAGCCGTGCACCGGCTCGAACAGCGACGGGAAGCGGCGGTCCGGGTTCAGGTTCGCGCTCGGCGCGAGGCCGATGGTGCCGGTGGTCGCCGGGCCGAGGTCGGACAGGATGTCGCCGAAGAGGTTGCTCGCCACGACGACATCGAAGCGCTGCGGCTGCAGCACGAAGCGTGCGCTGAGGATGTCGATGTGCTGCTTGTCCACCGTCACATCCGGGTAGTTGGCGGCCATCGCGTCGGCCCGTCCATCCCACCACGGCATGCTGATCGCGATGCCGTTGCTCTTGGTCGCCACGGTGAGGTGCTTGCGCTGGCGCGACTGCGCGAGTTCGAAGGCGTACTTCAGCACCCGGTCGGTGCCATGGCGCGAGAACACCGACTCCTGGATCACGAACTCGCGTTCGGTGCCGGGGTACATCACGCCGCCGAGGTTGGTGTACTCGCCTTCGGTGTTCTCGCGGACGACGAAGTAGTCGATGTCGCCCGGCCTGCGTGCCTTGCCCTTCGCATCGACCAGGGGGCACGGCACGCCGTCGAACAGGCGCACCGGCCGCAGGTTGACGTACTGGTCGAACTCGCGGCGGAACTTCAGCAGCGAGCCCCACAGCGAGATGTGGTCGGGCACGGTGGCGGGCCAGCCGACGGCGCCGAAGTAGACGGCGTCGATGCCCTGGAGCTGCTCCTTCCAGTCGTCCGGCATCATCTGCCCGTGGTGGGCGTACCAGTCGCAGCTGGCCCATTCGATCTCGCGAATCTCGAGCTCGAAGCCGAAGCGCTCGGCCGCGGCGTCGAGAACGCGCAGGCCCTCGGGCAGCACTTCCTTGCCGATGCCGTCGCCGGGGATCGCGGCAATGCGGAATGTCGGTGTCATCGATCGTTCTCCTTCATGCCACCAGCGCGGGGCGTTCCTTGTCCAGGGCGTCGAGCCAGCCCCGCCGCAGCTCGGGCACGGCACGGGCCAGTTGCTCGTAGTAAGGGTGGTGCGGTCCGCGTTCGTAATCGGCACGCGCCACCTGCGCGAGCTTCCGGCCATGCTGCATGACGACGATCTCGTCGCAGACCGCACGCACGGTGTGCAGGTCGTGGCTGATGAACAGGTACGACACGCCGAGCTCGCGCCGCAGCTCGGCCATCAGGTCCAGCACCGCGGCCCCCACGACGGTGTCCAGCGCCGAAGTGACCTCGTCGCAGAGGATCAGGTCGGGATCGGCGGCCAGCGCACGCGCCAGGCTCACCCGCTGCTTCTGCCCCCCGGACAGCCCGCCGGGCAGGCGTTCGGCCAGGGTGCGCGGCAGCTTCACCAGGTCGAGCAGCTCGCCGATGCGGCGCCGCAGCGGCTCGCCTTGGAGTCCCTTGTAGAACTGCAACGGCCGCGCCAGGATGCGCTCGACGGTGTGCGAGGGATTGAGCGCGGTGTCGGCCGACTGGAACACGATCTGCACGCGACGCAGCTCTTCGCGGCTGCGTCCACTCAGCGTCGGCTGCAGTGGCCGACCGTCGAAGTGCACGGTGCCGTCGCTCGGCGCCAGGAGACCGGCGACCACGCGTGCCAGCGTGGTCTTGCCCGAGCCCGATTCTCCGATGACGCCGATGGCCTGGCCGCGCTTGAGCTCGAGGTCGATGTCCTCGAGGATCATCACTGCCGGCCTGCCATCGCGGCCGCGGCCGCCGTAGCCCGCCGACAGGCCCTGCACGCGCAGCAGCACGTCGCCATCGCCACTGCCGGCCGCCGACAGCCGGGGTTTGGGTCGTGCTGCGGCGAGCAGGCTCTTCGTGTAGTCGCTCTGCGGCGCCTCGAGCAGCCGCTCGGTGGTGCCCAGCTCGCGCATGCGGCCGTCGCGCAGCACGAGGATGTGGTCGGCCATCTGCGCCACCACCGCCAGGTCGTGGCTGACATAGACGGCGGTGACCTGCCGCTCGCGCACGACGCGGCGAAAGGCGCGCAGCACCTCGACCTGGGTGGTGACATCCAGCGCCGTCGTTGGCTCGTCGAGGATCACGACCTCGGGGTCGGTGATCAGCGCCATTGCCGCCATCAGCCGCTGCAGCTGGCCGCCCGAGACCTGGTGGGGATAGCGCTGGCCGATCGTCTCCGGATCGGGCAGTGCGAGCTCGTGAAACAGCGCGATCGCCTTCAGCTCGGCCTCGCCGCGGGGCAGCGTGCCGTGCAGGCAGGCGGGCTCGACCACCTGGTCGAGGATGGAGCGCGACGGGTCGAACGACGCCGCCGCGCTCTGCGCGATGTAGGACACCGTGCGTCCGCGCAACGCGCGAAGCTGCCGCGCAGCCAGCGAGAGCACGTCCACGTCACCGATCCGCACGCTGCCGCCGCTGATCCGGCAGCCGCGGCGTGCGTGGCCCATCAGCGCAAGCGCCGTGGTGGTCTTGCCCGAGCCCGACTCGCCGATCAGCGCCAGCACCTCGCCCGGGCGGATCGTGAAGCTCAACGCGTCCACCAGCGTGGCGCCGCCGGCGCTGACGCTGAGCTTGTCGACGACGACCGTTGCGCCCATGTCAGCGCCCTCCCCGTTCGCGGGCCGCGCGGCCCGGCAGGTTGTCGATGACCAGGTTGACGGCGATCGTCAGGCTGGCGATGGCGATCGAAGGCGCGATGACCGCGGCGCCGCCGCTGGCGAGCGTCTCGATGTTCTCGCGCACCAGCGAGCCCCAGTCCGCCTCGGGCGGCTGCACGCCGAGGCCGAGGAAGCTCAGGCTCGCCAGCAGCAGCACCACGTACACGAAGCGCAGCCCGAAGTCGGCCAGCATCGGCCCGGTGATGTTGGGCAGGATCTCCTGCACCATCACGTAGCCGATGCCTTCGCCGCGCGCGCGTGCCACCGTCACGTAGTCCAGCGCGTTGATGTTCACCGCCAGCGCGCGCGCCATGCGGTAGGAGCCGGGCACGTAGATGATCGCCGCGGTGACGATGAGCATCTGCACCGACGAGCCGAAGCCCGCCACCATCAGCAGCGCGAACATCTTGCTCGGGATCGCGGTCAGGGTGTCGAGGACGCGGCTCAGGGTGCCGTCGATCCAGCGCCCGCTGGCGGCGGCCAGCAGCGCGAGCAGGGTGCCGGTGCCGCTGGCCAGCAGCGTGGCGACGAAGGCCACGCCGACGGTGTAGCGTGCGCCTTCCACCAGGCGCGCCAGCATGTCGCGGCCCAGGTAGTCGGTGCCGAGCCAATGGGCCGCGCTCATCGGTGCGAACACCTCTCCGCCGCCGAGGTCGCCGCTCTGCGACAGCAGCGCCGGCCCGAAGGCTGCGGCTGCGGCCCAGAAGGCGATCACGGCCAGGCCGAGCCAGCCGGTCACGCCGAAATGCGCGAGCCGCCCGCGCCAGCGGCGCATCGTCGGGCGCTCCACGCTGGCGCTTTGAATCAGGGTCGACATCGAGGGCTCCTTCAGCGGTGCCGCAGACGCGGGTTGGCGACGATGCCGCACATGTCGGCGGTGGTCACCAGGATCAGGTAGCCGGCGCAGAACAGCATCGCGCAGGCCTGCACGAGCGGGATGTCGCGTTGCGCCACGCCGTCGACCATCAGCTTGGCGATGCCGGGGTAATTGAAGATGGTCTCGACGATGATCACGCCGCCCAGCAGGTACGACAGGCTCAGCGCCACCGCGTTGGCGATCGGCCCGACCGCGTTGGGCAGCGCGTGCGCGAGCACGGTGCGCAGCGGCGAGGCGCCCTTGAGCTGCACCATCTCGATGTACGGGGCCTCGAGCTGGTCGATCACGGCGGCGCGGGTCATGCGCATCATCTGAGCGACGATGACGCAGGTCAGCGTCAGCACCGGCATGGCGAAGGCGCGCAGCAGCTGGCCGAGCGAGTCGATGCTGCTCAGGTAGGACAGCGCCGGCAGCCACTTCAGCTGCACCGCGAAGATGAGCACGGCCAGCGTCGCGACCAGGAACTCGGGCACCGAGACGACGGCGACCGCGCCGGTCGATGCCGCGCGGTCGAACCACGAGCCGCGCCACACCGCCGCCGCGATGCCGAGCGTGAGCGCGATCGGCACCGAGAACAAGGCGGTCACTGCCGCCAGCAGCAGCGAGTTGGGCAGCCGGCTGGCGATGAGATCGGCCACCGGCAGCTGGGTGATCGACGAAGTGCCCAGGTCGCCGCGCAGCAGGCCGCCCAGCCAGCCCAGGTAGCGCTGGTGCGCCGGCACGTCCAGGCCCATCTGCGCCCGCAGCGCGGCCAGCGACTCGGGGGTCGCTTCCTGGCCCAGCTGCTCCTGCGCCGCGTCCCCGGGCAGGACGCCGGTGATCGCGAAGACCAGAACCGACACCGCCAGCAGCGACAGACACGCCAGGCCGATGCGCTGCGCGAGCAGCTTGAGGAGAAGTGCGTTCATCGCCGCTGCACCCGCGTCAGGCGTCGAGCCACACGTGCTCGGCGAAGCTCGAGCCCATCATGCCGCTGATCGGAATCTGCGACAGCCCCTTGAGCTTGCTGTTGTGGCCGTCGAGGCTGGAGATGAACATCGGGATGCCGATGCCGCCTTCGTTGTGGATCAGCACCTGCATGTCGGCGTACATCTGGGCCCGCCTCGCCGGGTCCACCTCGCCGCGCGCGGCCACCAGCAGCTGGTCGAACTTCTCGTTCTTCCAGGCTGCCTCGTTCCAGGGCGCATCGGACTTGAAGAACAGCGTCAGGGCCAGGTCGGCGCTGGGACGCGCGTTGATGTTGCCGAAGCCCACCGGGTGCTTCATCCAGTGCGTCGACCAGTAGCCGTCGGCCGGCATCCGCTTGACGTCCAGATTCAGCCCGATCTGCCTGGCCGCGTGCTGCATCACCAGGGCCATCTCCACCGAGTTGGTCGCGGCGGGCGAAACGACCACCGGCACCGGGGTGCTGCCCAGGTTGGCCTTCTGCAGATGCCACTTGGCCTTCTCGGGGTCATACGGGCGCTGCGGCAGGCCCTTGAAGTAGAAACGGTTGCTCGTGGCGATGGGCTGGTCGTTGGCCACCACTCCGCGGCCGAGCTGGATCGACTTGAGCAACTGCTCGCGGTTGAACAGGTGCTTCATGGCCAGCACGAAGTCCGGGTTGTTGCCCGGGCTGCTGTCGCGCCGCAGGATCAGGTTGGTGTACGACACCGATTTCGTCTCGTAGACGGCGTGCTTGCCGCTCGCCGTGACACGTTCGACCGAGCGCGGGGAGACCGCCTGGATCAGGTCCAGCTGGCCGGCCAGCAGCGCGTTGACGCGAGCCGACTCGTCCGTGATGCCCACGAGCTCGATCTCGTCCAGGTACGGGCGGTTGGGTTTCCAGTAGTTCTCGTTGCGCACGGCGATGGAGCGCACGCCCGGCTTGAACTCCTTGACCTTGTAGGGGCCGGTGCCGATGCCCGCGGTGAAGTCGGTCGTGCCTGCCTTGACGATGTGGAAGTGGTAGGTGCCCAGGATCACCGGCAGGTCGGCGTTGGGCGAGCTCAGGCGGAACGTCACCTCGTTGGGGCCGCTGGCGGTCACGGACTCGATCTGGTCGGCCAGCACCTTGGCCCGGGACGCGGTCGCCGCATCCTTGTGCCGCATGATCGAGAACACCACGTCGGCCGGCGTCAGCGGCTTGCCGTCGTGGAAGGCCACGCCCTTGCGCAGCTTGAACACCCAGGTCCTGGCGTCCTGGGTGGTGAACTCCTCGGCCAGCGAGGGCCGCGGTGTGAGGCTGCCGTCCAGCGCGGTCAGCCCGTTGTAGAACATGAAGCCGCGGCAGTAGTCGGTCTGGTTGGACTGCCGGGCCGGATCGAGCGTGTCGTTGACGCCCGATGCGTTGGTGGCGACCGTGATGCGGCCGCCCTTGCGCGGCGTCTGCGCATGGGCCGTGCTGGCCAGCGTCGCGATACCGCCTGCCAGCCCAGCCTGCATGCCGCCGGCCATCAGCAGCGCGAGGATGTCGCGGCGCGTCGCACCACGCTGCAGCGCAGCGAACAGCTGGCGGCTTTCTTGCGGGCCGACGAAGGTTTCGAGTGACTTGGGGACAGTCATGGTGCTGCTCCTGGTACAGGCGGTTTGGTTGTCGACGTGGAAAAGAAGGTGCCCGCGGCAATGCGGTCCTTCAGACGGAAATAGGCGCCCACGGCCGGCAGGAACCAGGGGGGGCCGAGGTGCCCCGGGATGGCCGGCCACTTGCGGCCGCGCCACGGGTTGGCGCTCGCATCGCCGGCCATCACTGCAGCCATGCGCTGGCCCATCAGCACCGACATCTGCGTGCCGTGGCCGCTGTAGCCGGTGGAATAGAAAAGGCCGTCGCGCTCGCCGGCGTGCGGCAGCCGGTCCTGGGTCATGTCGACGAGGCCACCCCAGCAGTAGTCGATCCGAGCGCCGGCCAGCGAAGGAAAGAGGTGCGCCATGCCGGCACGCAGGATCTCGCCGCTCCTGGCGTCGGATGTCGGGCTGCTGACGGCGAATCGCGCCCGGCCGCCCAGCACGAGGCGATGGTCAGGGGTCAGGCGGAAGTAATGGTGGATGTTGGCCACCGTCACGTAGGTACGGCGCTCGCGCAGCAGCGCACTTGCCCGGTGCTCGCCGAGCGGTTCGGTGACGACGATGAAGCTGCCGATCGGCACGATGCGCCGGCGCAACCAGCCGAAGCTGGAGTAACCGCCGTGCCGCGCCGCGCCATTGGCGAGCAGGACCTGCTGCGCCCGCAGGGTGCCGCGCGAGGTGTGCACGCGGTGCGCCTGACCGGCGCCGATGCGCTCGAGGCGCTGCACGCAGGTGCCGGCGTGGATGCGGGCGCCGCTGCGTTCGGCCGCCTGGGCCAGCCCGTGAGCGAAGCGCCCCATGTGCATCTGAGCGCTGCGCTTGTAGAGCAATCCGCCGACGAAGCCGTCGCTGGCGACCTCGGCCCGCACACGCGCCCGGTCGAGGATCTCGACATCGCCGTCGACGCCATCCCGGACCAGCCGCTCGGCGCTGCGCGACAGCGTGTCGAGCTGCGCCGGCCGCGTGGCGAGCTTCAACTTGCCGTGCCGCATGAAGTCGCAGTCGATCTGCTCGTTGCGCACGATGTGCTCGACCGCGTCGACCGCCTGGTCGAAGGCGTGGTACCAGGTGCGAGCCTGCTCGACGCCGACCCTGGCGGCGACCTCGGCATAGTCGACCGCCAGCCCGTTGTTGACATGCCCGCCGTTGCGGCCAGAGGCCTCGGCCGCAACGCGCTCGCCGGCTTCCAGCACCACCACCGATGCGCCCCGCCGGGCCAGCGCCAGTGCTGCCGACAGCCCCGTGAAGCCGCCGCCGACGATGGCCACGTCGCACTGCGCGGGCAGGTCGGCCGCACGCGGCACGAATGCCGGCGCGGAGGCGGTCCAGTACGACTCGAGCTTCATCGGGCGGGCACCGATCTACAGGCCGACGACGCCGGGCAGGCCGCCGATGTCCTTGATCTCGACATAGCGGTAGTTGGGGCAGCCCGGGCCGTGGCCGCGGTTGACGAAGACCTTGTTCACGATGCCCAGGTCGTCGGCAGACATGAGGTCGTAGCGCAGGCTCGACGAAACGTGAAGCACGTCCTCGGGGTTGCAGCCGAGCGTGTCGAGCATGAACTCGAAAGCCTGCAGCCGCGGCTTGTAGGCCTGCGCCTGCTGCGCCGTGTAGACGCGGTGGAACGGCGCGCCGAGCTTGGCCACATTCTTCTGGATCTGGCTGTCCATGGCGTTGGACAGGATCACCAGCGGGATCTTGTCGGCGATCTTCGACAGCCCGGCCGGCACGTCGGCATGCGGGCCCCAGGTGGGCACCGCGTCGTAGTACTGCTGCGCCTCGGCGTCGAGGTACTGCAGCTTCCACTTCCGGCACAGCCGACGAATCGAATTCTTCAGCACCGTCTCGTACGGCTGCCAGTCGCCCAGGCATTCATCGAAGCGGTAGGCGCTGAAGTCGGCGAGGAACTGTTCCATGCGGTCGGCAGGGATGCGGTCGGCGAACATGTCTTGCGCCAGCTCGCTCGTGCGAAAGCGCGTCAGCGTGCCGTAGCAGTCGAAGGTGATGTATTTGGGTCGAAAGGTCATGATCGGTCTCGCTGTGTCGGGTGGTTGAAGCTGACTTCGTGACGTCTTCATTGCAGCATGCAGGCCTTGCTCTTTGATCGTGAAAGCGGGCGTTCGACAGGCTGAAGATGCCGTTTCTTGGTCACTGCACGGCATGCCGTTTGGCACTCCCCGACCAGCCACAAGGCATTCAGAAGGCAGCGTGGTCGAGGGCACGTCATGGCATGAAATCGTAGGCGCAGGGTCTCGGCATGTGCGCCTGTTCCGCCGGCCGAGCGCAGCGCGTTATTGCGATCCGGTCGGCACTGCAAGCGCAAGCTGCGGAATCGAGGGTGAACCCGGACGTCGATGCGTGGAGGCGGTGACGACGACGGTGCGTGCCGCGCTCGATCGGTGTGCGGTCCCTGCACCCGGGTCGACGTGATCGTCACACGCTCACCGCGCTGATGGGGCGTCGCCGCGCTGCCGAAGCATCATCTGCCGAGACCCGGTCGAGAACCACACGAAGCTTGGCATCGAGCGGGAATTGCAGCATCACGCCGCGGCGCGGTACACGTAATCTCATCAGCACGGAGCGGGCACGGAGGTACGGGAGCCTCTGGCCTAGATAGAGCGATCACGCCGATGAAGACGATGTTGCTGAGCAAACAGGATGTAGGACGCCTGATTTCGATGAAGGAAACCATCGGCACGGTGGAGGAGGCGTACAAGGCCTTCAACAGCGGCCAGGTGATCCAACCGGCCTACACCTGCATCCAGCTGCCACCACCCCGGGGCGAAATCGACTTCAAGCTGGGCTACTGCGAGGTCAAGGAGATCATCTCGATGAAGGCCTCATCCGGTGGATTCCCGAACAACCCGATGGAGCACGGCGTTCCCAGCGGAATGGGGACCATCCTCCTGTTCGACGCAAGAACGTGCGCGCTCATCTGCGTGATGGATGGCACCCTCGTCACCGGCCTGAGAACAGGCGCCGCCGGAGCCGTTTCGGTGAAGGCGCTGGCCCGCAGGAACGCGAAAACAGTCACCTCCATCGGGACGGGCAATCAGGCGCGGATGCAGATCCGCGCGATTCGGGAAGTGATGACGATCGAGACCATCCATGCCTGGGACCACCACCCCTCGTCACTCGCTCAGTACCAGGCTGACATCGAGCGCGAGTTCGGAATCCCGGTGGTGATGGCCCGTTGCGCACGAGACGCGGTGGAGCAGGCGGACATCCTCGTCACCACCACCCGCGGCAAAGGCTCGCTGGTGGAAGCCGCCTGGGTTCGACCGGGCACGCACATCGTCGCCATCGGCACCGACACCCGAGGCAAGCAGGAGCTGGAGCCGGAGGTCTTCAGGAACGCCAAGATCGTCAACGATTCGATCGCGCAGTGCGTCGAGAAGGGAGAGACCTGGCACCCGCTGAACAAGGGGATCATCGGCGAGGACGACATCCACGCGGAGATCGGCGAGATCCTGCTGGGCACCAAACCCGGGCGCGAGACCGACGACGAGATCACGATCTTCGACGCCACGGGCATGGCCATCCAGGACAACACGACGTCGTTCCGGATCTATCGCAACGCCGTCGCCAGCCACACCGGCACGTCGTTCGAGTTCATCCCATCATGACCCCCCTGCTCGAACACCCCACCCTGCGCGACATCCACCAGGCACGGGAGCGGCTGAAACCGCACATCCGGCACACGCCCTTTCTGCGTGCGGAGAAGATGGAGCGGGCCCTCGGGTGCCAGCTGTACCTCAAGCCCGAGATGCTGCAGATCACCGGGGCCTTCAAGGTCCGGGGCGCGCTGAACAAGGCCCTGTCGCTGCCCGGCGGGGCGCTTGCCAACGGCATGATCGCCACGTCCTCAGGCAACCATGCCCAGGGGCTGGCCTACGCAGCGCGGATGCTGGGTGTCAAGGCGATCCTGGTCGTGCCCGTGACCACCCCGAACATCAAGGTGGAGAACACCCGGGCGCTGGGCGCTGAAGTGATTCTGTTCGACGGCGACACCGCGGCGCGATGGAGACGGGTCTACGAGATCGCGGCTGCGAACCACTACGCCGTGGTGCACGCATTCGAGGACCCTCTGGTCATGGCCGGCCAGGGAACCATCGGCTGCGAGATCCTGGAAGACCTGGACGATGTGGACACCGTCATCGTCCCCGTGGGGGGCGGCGGTCTCATCTCCGGCATTGCGACTGCCATCAAGGAAACCAGACCCTCCGTGCGTGTGGTGGGCGCGGAACCGGCGCTGACCCCCAAGTACTTCCGCAGTCGCTTGAACAAGGAGCGCACGTCGCTGCCGCTGAAGAACACGATCGCCGACGGTTTGCGAATCAGCGTACCGGGCCAGAACCCCTTCCCGATCATCGAAAGGTACGTCGACGAGATCGTGCTGGTGGAGGACGAACACATCGTTGCCGGCATGCGCATGCTGGCCAAGGACGCCAAGCTGATCGCAGAGCCGGCTGCCTCGATCGGCATTGGCGCCCTGCTGGCGGGCGGACTCAAGGTGACGCCACAGGAGAAAGTCTGTGTGGTGTTGACAGGCGGCAACTGGGATCTGTGCGACCTTGCCGAGGTCTTTCAGCGGGGTGATTGATTTGGAGAAGCTCACGATGGATGTGATCGATGCGCCCGTATCCGACGGCATCGCGCTGCGCGCCATGACGGCCGACGACCTGCCGGCCGCGCAGGCGCTGACCGATGAGCTGCGCTGGCCGCACCGGCTGACCGACTGGGAGCAGGCCTTCCGCCACGCCGAAGGCCTGGTCGCCGAGCGCGACGGCCGGGTCATCGGCACCGGCCTGCGCTGGCGCTGGGGCCCGCGGCACGCCACGATCGGCCTGGTGGTCGTGGCGCCGGCCTGCCAGGGGCGGCGTATCGGCCACCGGCTGATGACGGCCCTGCTGCAAGGACTCGAGGACTGCAGCGTGCTGCTGCATGCCACGGCCGATGGCCGCGGCCTGTACGAGCGGCTCGGCTTCGTGCGCATCGGCGAGATCCGGCAGCACCAGGGCACGGCGCTGCCGACACCGCCGGTCGCGCTCGGTGCCGACTGGCGCATGCGGCCGGCGACGCAGTCCGACCTGCCGACGCTCCGATCGCTCGATGCCGGGGCTCGCGGCATGCCGCGCGATGCGTTGCTGGACGAGCTCTTGCGAGACGCCGAAGCGACGGTCGTGCTGGATCACGACGGCCACGCGTGCGGCATGGCGATGCTGCGCCGCTTCGGCCGCGGCTACGCGATCGGGCCGGTGATTGCGCCCGACGCGGAACGGGCCAAGGTGCTGATCGCGCATCTGTCGGGCCTGAACGCCGGCCGCTTCACGCGGATCGACATCGACTTCGACAGCGGCCTGGCCGAGTGGCTCGAGACGCTCGGCCTGCTGCGTGTGGATGCGCCGACGACGATGCTGCGCGGGCCGGCGCTGGAGTCGCCCCCGGGCGCGCCGAAGCTGCACGCCATCGTCATGCAGGCGCTCGGATGAAGCCGCGACCGATCTTTCTCTACAAGGCGGACCCTGAACGCGGTCAGCAGTGGGCCGAGGTGTTCCGCCGGCGCGCGCCCGGGCTCGACTTCCGGCTGTGGCCGGATATCGGGGACCCGGAGCGGGTGCGCTTTCTCGCGGCCTGGCAGCCGCCGCACGACATCGCGACCCGGTTCCCGAAGCTGGAGGTGCTGTTCTCGTCCGGGGCCGGCGTCGACCAGTTCCATTTCCCCGCGCTGCCAGCCGGCTTGCCCGTCGTGCGCATGGTCGAGCCGGGGATCATCCGCGGCATGGTCGAGTACGTGACGCATGCGGTGCTCGACCTGCATCGCGACATGCCGGCGTACCGCCGCCAGCAGCAGCGCGGCGAGTGGGCGTCGCTGCCGGTGAAGCGGGCCGGTGAACGACGGGTCGGCGTGCTCGGCCTCGGCTCGCTCGCCCAGGCGGTGCTCGCGCAGCTGCTGCCGTTCGGTTTCGACTGCGCGGGCTGGAGCCGCTCGCGGCACGAGATTGGGGGCGTGCGCTGCCATGCCGGCGAGCAGGAGTTCGATGCGTTCCTGCGGCGCACCGACATCCTCGTCTGCCTGCTGCCGCTGACCGATGCGACGCGCGGCCTGCTGAATGCATCGCTGTTCGAGCGCCTGCCCGCCGGCGCCGCGCTGGTTCACGTCGGCCGCGGGCCGCAACTGGTCGCCGACGACCTGATCGCCGCGCTCGATGCCGGCCGGCTCAGCGAGGCGGTGCTCGATGTGACCGACCCGGAGCCGCTGCCGCAAGGTCATGCCCTGTGGCGGCATCCAAGGATCCGCCTCACGCCGCACATCGCGAGCATGACGCAGCCGGAGAGCGCGGCCGCCGTGGTGCTGGACAACCTGCGGCGCTTCGAGGCGGGTGAGCCGATGGTCGGTCTGGTGGATCGGGATCGGGGCTACTGAAGGCACGGCTGCGTTCAAGCACGAAGGCCCGATCAGGTCGGGCGCGTTGCGGAGCTTCGTACGCGCCGGACCTCAGGCTCGCGGAGGCCGCAAAGTCGAGTGGACGCTCCGCCGCGGTCCGGACAAAGCTGTCCTTTTTCCGGCGGCCGCGAACGACAACAGCGCAGGGCTTTCAGCCCTGGAGTCCCGACGTCCGTTCTCGACCGAGGCTGTGTGAGAACGCGTCGAGCAACCACGCGCTAGGACGCAGACGGTTGGCGTAGCTCGCGTGAACGGCTGGTTGGCTCAGTCGCGGAAGACTAGCAAGGCGCTCAGGCGCCTGCCAGCCTGATCGCTTTCACCGT
>DATAGP010000035.1:0-38323 GCA_036263655.1 Caldimonas sp.
TCGTTCGCTTCGCTCACTGCGCTCAGACAGCTGCGGCAAGTTTGATGACGAAGCGCGCTGCGCGCGCGGCCACGCGGCCTGCGCTTCTCGGCGCCGCAGACACGCGCCGCCACCTGCCCGCACGCGCCTTCGCTGAGGCGCGGGGCGAGTGCGCGCGCAGCACGAGCGGTGGGTGGCGCGGCAGGAGGTGCCTGGCGGAGGCGATGTCGGGAGCGACGAGCAGCGCAGGGCCGGGATCGGCGCGCACGCAGTGCGCGCTTCGTCATCGATTTCGCCGCAGCTGTCTGGGCGCAGAGAGCGCAGCAACGAAGCGAGTTCTGCGGCGCGATCCCGGCCCGAGCAGCGCAGTGCAGTCGGCGCTTGGCGCCGACCGCGAGCGTCTTCGCCTCCGCCGGGCACCGCCTGCCGAGACGCTCGGTCGCCAAGCAAAGCAGCGGATCGGCTGACATGAACACCGCCGCCAAGCCGAGACTGCCGCGCACGGTCGCCCTCTACGCCATCGCCGGCATGGGTCTCGCCATCTGGGTGTTCCCGGTGATCTGGGGCCTCCTCACGTCGTTCAAGACCGAGCGCGACGTGCTCGCCTACCCGCCGGTCTTCTTCTTCACGCCGACGCTCGCCAACTACCGGGAGGTGATCTTCGGCGCCTCGTCGATCGTCCCGAACCTGGTCTCGAGCTTCATCGTCGCGACGCTCGCGACGCTGCTGACCATGCTCTTCGCGATCCCCGCCGCCTACGCGATGGCGCGCCTGCGCTTCCCGGCCAAGCGCGGCACCGGCTTCTACGTGCTGGCGACGCAGATGCTGCCGCCGGTCGGGCTGATCATTCCGTACTACCTCGTTCTGCAGAAGATCGGCGGGCTCGACAGCTACAGCGGCCTGACGATCATCTATCTCACCTTCTCGCTGCCGTTCGCGATCTGGCTCTTGGTCTCGTACTTCGAGGACGTGCCGCTCGAAATGGAGGAAGCGGCTCTGCTCGACCGTGCCGGCCGCTTCGGCGCGCTGTGGCATGTGATCCTGCCGCAGGTGCGCGGCGGCATCGCGGTGACGACCATCTTCGTCTTCCTCAACGCCTGGAACGAGTTCATGTTCGCGGTGGTCCTCGGCGGCAATCGCGTGCGGCCGGTGACGGTGGCGATGTTCAACTTCATCTCGGTAGAGCAGACGCAGTGGGCGCGGCTCGCCGCCGGCGCGATGCTGGCCATGGGGCCGGTCATCCTGATCGGCATCTTGGCGCAGCGGCACATCGTCAAGGGTCTCACCGTCGGCGCGGTCAAGGGCGGAGGCCGCCGATGACGGCAGCAACGACGACGCCGACGAACGCCGGCATCCGACCCGACCAGCCCGGCCGCGTGCAGATGCAGGGCATCGTCAAGCAGCACGGCGCGACGACCGTGCTGCACGGCATCGACCTCGCCATCGAGCCCGGCGAGTTCTTCGTCCTGCTCGGCCCCTCCGGCTCGGGCAAGACGACGACGCTGCGCATCCTCGCCGGCCTCGAAGCGGTGAGCGCCGGCCGCGTCCTGATGGACGGCGTCGACGTCACCGCTACCGAGCCCGGCGCGCGCGACGTGGCGATGGTCTTCCAGAGCTACGCGCTCTATCCGCACATGACGGTGGAGCAGAACGTCGGCTTCCCGCTGAAGATGGTGGGCACGCCGCGCGTCGAGACCGGCCGCGCCGTGGCCGGGGCCGCGGCCAAGGTCGGCATCGGCCACCTGCTGCAGCGCACGCCGGGCCAGCTGTCGGGCGGGCAGCAGCAGCGCGTGGCGCTGGCCCGCGCCATCGTCCGCCAGCCGCGCCTCTTCCTGCTCGACGAGCCGCTTTCCAACCTCGACGCCAAGCTGCGCCTCGAGACCCGCCTCGAGCTGCGGAAGCTCCAGCGATCGCTCGGCATCACGACGGTGTATGTCACGCACGACCAGGAAGAGGCGATGACGCTCGCCGACCGCGTCGCCGTGTTCATGGACGGCCGCATCGTCCAGGTCGGCACGCCGCGCGAGATCTTCGACCGGCCGACCACGGTCGACGTCGCCGGCTTCATCGGCACGCCGCCGATGAACCTGCTGCCGGGCGAGTGGGAAGGGCATGCCGTCAGCGTCGCCGGCTCGACCCTGGCCGTCGCCGGTGAATCCGCCACCGCGCGCGCCGTCACCGTGGGCGTCCGTCCGGCCGACCTGCGCCTGGCCGACGGCGGCCTGCCGGCGACCGTCGAGCGCATCGAGGACCTGGGCGACACGACCATCGTCAACCTGGTCGTCGACGGCCGCCTCGTCAAGCTGAAGAGCGACGAGCCCGAGCCGGTGCACGAGGGCGACGCGGTGTTCGTCGCCTTCGCGCCGGAAGACGCGCATCTTTTCGACGCGGCGAGCGGCGCCCGCCTCGCCTGAACCGACCGATCCCCCGACCGACACGCCACATCGCCATGAACGCTGCAACGAATTCCCGACCAAACGTCGTCCTCATCCTCAACGACGACATGGGCTACTCCGACATCGGCTGCTACGGCGGCGAGGTCGAGACACCGAACCTCGACCGCCTGGCCGCGAACGGGCTGCGCTTCAGCTCGTTCTACAACACGGCGCGCTGCAGCCCGAGCCGCGCCTCGATGCTGACCGGCCTGCACCCGCACCAGACGGGCGTCGGCATCCTCACCTACGACTCCGGCCCGGAGGGCTACGCCGGCAACCTGAACGACCGCTGCGTGACCATCCCGGAGGCGCTGAAGGCGAACGGCTACCGCACCTACATGAGCGGCAAGTGGCACGTCGCCTCGAGCCTGACGAAGCCCACCGACACCTGGCCCCTGCAGCGCGGCTTCGACGAGTTCTACGGCACCATCATCGGCGCCGGCAGCTTCTACGACCCGAACACGCTGACGCGCGGCAACGACAACGTCGAGCACGAGGCCCGCGCGCCGGGCTTCTTCTACACCGACGCGATCAGCGACCAGGCCGTCGCCTACATCGAGCAGCACGCGAAGGCGCACGGCGACCGGGCCTTTTTCGAGTACGTGGCCTACACCGCGCCGCACTGGCCGCTGCATGCGCACGACGAGGACATCGCCAAGTACCGCGGCCGCTTCGACCGGGGCTGGGACAGGCTGCGCGAAGAGCGTCTGAGAAAGCTCGTCGACGCCGGCCTGCTCCGCGAGGAATGGCTGCTCTCCGAGCGCGACCCGACGCAGCCGCCGTGGACCGAGGCCGAGCGCGACGCACAGTTCCGCGCCTGGACGCTGCGCTGCATGGAGGTGTACGCGGCGCAGATCGACCGCATGGACCAGGGCATCGGCCGCATCCTGGCCGCGCTGGAGCGGACGGGCCAGCTCGAGAACACGGTCGTCATCTTCCTCGCCGACAACGGCGCCTGCGCCGAGGACATCCCCGAGAACGTGACCGTCGACGAGCTGGTCGAGAAGCTCATGATCGCGCGCAGGCACACGCGCAGCGGCGAGCCGGTCCACTTCGGCAACGATCCGGGCCGCATGCCGGGGCCGGAGAACACCTACCAGAGCTACGGCACCGCCTGGGCCAACCTCTCGAACACGCCGTTCCGCCTGTACAAGCACTGGATCCACGAAGGCGGCATCTCCACGCCCTTGATCGTGCAGTGGCCGCGCGGCATCGAGGAGCCGGGCGGCATCCGCCATGCGCCGGGCTACCTGCCCGACATCATGGCCACCATCCTCGACGTGACCGGCGCCGCGTATCCGACCCAGCGGCAGGGCCGCGCCGTCGCCCCGATCGAGGGGCAGAGCCTCGTGCCGGTGTTTCGAGGCGACGAGGCGCTGGCCGACCGCCCGCCGATGTTCTGGGAGCACGAGGGCAACGCCGCCGTGCGGACCGGCCCGTGGAAGCTCGTCAAGCGCTACCCGCGCGACTGGGAGCTCTACGACATGGCCGAAGACCGGACCGAGCTCAACGACCTCGCTTCCCTGGAGCCGGATCGGGTGCGCGAGATGGCGTCGCTGTACGACGCCTGGGCGGAGCGCTGCGGCGTGATCCCGCGCGAGAAGATCGTCGCGCTCATGAGCAGCCAGGGCGTGACGCGGGCCTTCTGGGAGAAGGACGAGGCCTGATCGCGGGCGCGTGCCCGGTCGCCGGGCCTTGCCGGCCCGAGTGACCGATGTCACTCGCCGGCAGCGACTTCCTGGCTCGTCGGCTCCGGGTCGCGGCGCCACACTGGCATCAGCCGGCGCGAGACCCTCGCGACGGCCGGATCACCGAAGGGAGCCGATCATGAGCAACTTCTTCAGCAACGCCACCGCCGCCCTGGTCGTCGCGCTGTACGGCATCGCCACGCTGTCGATGTTCGGTGCCTGCATGGCCGGGGTGCTCGGGGCATGAGGCGGCAGGCGTCGCAGGCCGGGCTGCCGGCACGCCAAGGCTCCGGCATCATGGGCGCATGGCCGGATGCTGTGGCTCGGGAGCGGCGCGTGAGGGACACGACGCGACGCAGGCAGGCGATCCCGCGAGCCGCACGCTCGCCGTCGGCGAACCCGCGCCGCGCTCCGTCGCGGCGCTCGGCCGCGGCGCACCCGCCGGCCGCTGGTGCGACATCCCCGCAGGCACGTTCACGTGCGGCAACGACGGCGCCGACGCGATCGCCGGCGATGGCGAAGGGCCGGCGCGTCGCCTGACGCTCGGCGCCTTCCGGATCGCCGCCACCACCGTGACCAACGCCGAGTTCGCGGCGTTCGTGCGGGCCACGCAGCACGTCACAGACGCCGAGCGCCTGAGCCGCTCGTTCGTGTTCCATCTCCAGGTCGCCGAGGCACAGCGCGCTGCCGCTCACCCTGTGGTGGCCCGGACGCCCTGGTGGCGGCGGGTCGAGCACGCCTGCTGGCAACGCCCCGAGGGGCCGGGATCGCACGTCCTCGACCGCCCCGACCATCCGGTCGTGCACGTCTCGTGGCGGGACGCGATCGCGTACTGCGCGTGGCGCGGCGTGGGCCTGCCGACCGAAGCGCAGTGGGAGCGGGCGGCACGGGGCGGTCTCGAGGGCCGGCGCTTCGCGTGGGGCGACGAGCTCCTCGACGCCGACGGTGTCCCGCGTTGCAACGTCTTTCGCGGCGACTTCCCGAACGCCCCGACAGCGGGCTGGCGGCCGGGCCCGGTCGAGGCCGGCTCCGGCGAGCCGAACGGCTTCGGCCTGCACCACGTCTGCGGCAACGTCTGGGAGTGGTGCGCCGATGCGCGCGACGGCGGCGAGCGCGCGCTGCGCGGCGGCTCGTTCCTCTGTCACGATTCCTACTGCAACCGCTACCGCGTCGCCGCGCGGAGCGCCAACACGCGGGACAGCGCCGCGAGCAACATCGGCTTTCGCGTCGTCAGCGCGTCGTCGTGACCGTGCGACGCGAGGTCGCGTGCCGGTCGGCTACCCGAGCTCGAGCAGCACCGGCTGGTGATCGGACGCGGCCGTCGTCGTGTCGACCGCCACCCGCCGCAGGCGCGGCCGCAGGTCGGCGCTGGCGCAGATGAAGTCGGAGGCGAAGGCGTCCGGCCACTGAGCGTGATCGTGCACGCCGAGCGTCGGCGGCTGGGCGACGCCGGGGTGCAGGCTGGTCCAGGCGTCCTGCAGCGCCGGCACCCGCGTGGGATCGCCGAACGGCGCCGTCAGGCGCGCATGCAGCGGGTCCTCGGGGCGGAAGTTGAAGTCGCCGGTCAGGATCGTCGAGACCGTCTGCGCCTGGGCGTCGAACGGGTCTCCCGCGGCATCGCAGGCGCCGCGGCCGTGCGCGTGCCCGCAGGCCTCCTCGTGGCGGGCACGGAGCGCCTCGACCTGCGCAGCGCGCTGGGTCCGCGAGTAGTACTCCAGGTGCGTCGTCATGACGCGCAGCGGCCCGAACGGCGTGTCGAGCAGCGTCTCGAGCAGCAGGCGCGGCATGCTGCGCTTGCCGGGATCGGCCGGCCACGGCAGCTGGTGACGCAGGACCTGCCGCACCGCATAGCGGCTGAGGACCATGTTGCCGAAGCGACGCCGCGTGCCGGCCGGGCCGGCGACGTCGACGGCGACGCCGGGCACGGCGGTGTGGCCCGGGAAGCGCGCGGCGAGCTCGGCGAACTGGTCTTCGCCGCGGCTGCCCTTCAGCGCCGGCTCGGCGAAGTTGTCCGCCACCTCCTGCAGGCAGAGGACGTCGATGTCGCCGCCCGCGAACGCCAGCGCGTGATCGACGATGCGCTGCGGGTCGACCCTGCCGTCGCAGCCACGGCACCACTGGATGTTCCAGCTGACGAGTTTCATGCGGCCATTGTCGACGCCTGCGTCCGCGGCTGCCTCTGCGCTGGCGTGGGTGCGCTTCTCAGCCGGCGAGCATCGACCGCGCCGGCTCCTCCGCCAGCGCCTGCGCAATCGCCTCGTGCTCCTCGGTGCCCCGCTCCAGCGCCTGCTGCAGGTTGCGCGCGTACTTCTCGCGCCGCTTGGGCGGCAGCAACGGCTCGTTCGGGTCGATGACTGCCTCCACGAGCACCGGCCCGTCGTGGCGCAAGGCGTCGTCGAGCACGGCGCCGCAGTCCTCGGCGCGCTCGACGCGCAGGCCACGCAGGCCGAAGCCTTCGGCAATCTTCACGAAGTCGATCGGCTGCAGCGCGCACTCGGTCTCGACGTTGCCGAGGAACATCATCTGCTCCCACTTGATCTGGCCGAGCGAGTCGTTGCGCACGACGACGATCTTGATCGGCAGCCGGTAGCGCCCGACGGTGGCGAGCTCGCAGAGCAGCATGGTCATGCCGCCGTCGCCGGCGAAGGCGACGACCTGCCGATCGGGAAAGGCGAGCTGCGCCGCGATCGCGTACGGCAGGGCCGAGCCCATCGACGCGAGCAGGCCCGAGCCGGCATAGCGCTGCCCTTCCTGCGCGTCGCAGTAGCGCGCCAGAAGGCCGGTGTTGTGGCCGGAGTCCCAGGCGACGAGGGCGTCGGGCGCGAGCCGCGCCCCGAGGTCGCGGGCGATGCGGCCCGGCTTCATCGGCGCGCCGGGCCGCTCGACCGCCTCGTGCAGCAGGCGGCGCCACTCGCGCGCGCCGCGCTGCGCTTCCTCGAGGAAGCCGCGTTCGTCCTTGCGGCGCAGGCGCGGCAGCAGGGCGGCCAGCGTCTCGCGCGCATCGCCGACCAGGCCGACCTCGACCGGGAAGCGCAGGCCGATCCGCATCGCATCGCGATCGATCTGCACGCCGACCGCCTGGCCCGGCTTCGGGTAGTACTCGATGAACGGAAAGGTCGAGCCGACGATCAGCAGCGCGTCGCAGCGCTCGAACGCGTCCTGCGACGGCCGGGTGCCGAGCAGGCCGATGCCGCCGGTGGTGAGCGGATGGTCGTCGGGCACGACCGCCTTGCCGAGCAGCGCCTTGACGATGGGTGCGGCCAGCGCCTCGGCGACGGCGAGCAGCTCGGCACGCGCGCCGAGCGCGCCCTGGCCGGCCAGGATGGCGACGCGCGACGCCGCGTTGAGTCGCTGCGCGGCGCGGTCGAGGTCGGCATCGAACGGCAGGCGGCGCTCGCCCGCGGGCTGGAAGGAGGCGTGCCCGCTCACGTTGCGGTCCGACGACTCGGTGTCCTCGAGCGTCGCCTCCTGCACGTCGACCGGCATCGACAGGTGCGCCACGCCGCGCCGCGTCAGGGCGGTGCGGCAGGCCAGCGCGACCACGCTGTCGACGTGGGCCGGGCTCATGACGCGGGCGCTGTATTCGGCGACGTCGGCGAAGAGGCGGGGCAGGTCGACGTCCTGGATGGTGAAGGTGTCGGCGAGGTCGTGGTACGGCAGGCCCGTGATCGCGAGCACCGGCGCCTGGTCGAGCTTCGCGTCGTAGAGGCCGTTCAGCAGGTGCACGCCGCCGGGGCCCGTCGTCGCTAGGCAGCAGCCGATCCGCCCGGTCCACTTGGCGTGCGCGCAGGCCATGAAGGCGGCCGACTCCTCGTGCCGGACCTGGACGAAGCGGATGCGGCCGGCGCGCTCGCGCAGCGCCTCCATCAGGCCGTTGATGCCATCCCCGGGCATGCCGAAGACGGTGTCGATGTCCCAGGCGATGAGGGCGTCGACCAGGACCTCGGCGCCGTTGCGGGCCTGGGCTTCGTTGCGGGTGTTCATGGCCGCGAGCGGCAAGGCGCGCGCCCGCGGACATCACCTGCTGCTCGGCGTCAGCGGATGCCGGCGCGCATGAACGACTGGACGAACTGGCGCTGGAACAGCAGGAAGCCGACCAGCAGCGGCGCCGAGGTCATGAGCGTCGCCGCCGTGATGATCGACCAGTCGACACCCTGGTCGGTCGACGAGAACACCTGCAGGCCGACCGTCAGCGGCCGCGTCTCGACCGAGTTGGTGATGATGAGCGGCCACAGGAAGTTGTTCCAGTGGTAGCTCACCGACACCAGGGCGTAGGCCAGATACACCGGCCTGGCGAGCGGCACGTACACCTTCAGCAGCACCTGCAGCGCGCTCGCGCCTTCCACGCGAGCGGCGTCGTCGAGCTCGCGCGGCACGGTCTTGAAGGTCTGGCGCAGCAGGAAGATGCCGAACGCCGACGCGAAGTAGGGCAGGCCGATGGCGAGGATGGTGTCGCGCAGGCCGAGCGCGTTCATGGTCGCGTAGTTCTCGACGATGAGGACGTCGGGCATCACCATCAGCTGCAGCAGCACCAGCCCGAACACAAGGTCGCGGCCGCGGAACTCGAAGCGCGCCAGCGCGTACGCGGCCAGCGTGCCCAGCACCAGCTGCGCGGCGAGGACCATGGTGACGAGCAGGGTCGTGTTGAGGAAGTAGCGCGCGAAGGGCGCCGCGCTCCAGGCGTTGGTGAAGTTCTGCAGCGTCAGCGGCGCACCGAGCTCGAAGCGGGTCGAGAAGGCGGAGGGGTGGAACGCCGTCCACACCGCGTAGGCGAGCGGCAGGATCCAGAGCAGCGCCAGCAGCCAGGCCGCGACGGTCTCCAGCGCGCGCGCCGCCGGGCCGGGCGAGAAGACGGTGCTCGTCGGCGTCATGCCTCGTCCGCCTCGCCACGCCTCACTGGTAGTGCGTCCGCCGCTCGAGGAAGCGGATCTGCACGAACGCCACCAGGCCGAGCGCGAGCAGGACGATGACGGTGAGCGCCGCCGCATAGCCGGTGTCCCAGAAGCTGAAGCCGACCTGGTAGATGTAGTAGAGCAGCAGCATGCTGGCGTTGTCCGGGCCGCCGCGCGTCATCACGAACAGGTGGTCGACCAGGCGCACGGAATTGATGAGCGCGTTGACGAGCACGAACAGCGTCGTCGGCATGAGCAGCGGGAAGAGGATGCGGCGGAAGTACTGCCAGCGCGACGCGCCCTCGAGGGCAGCCGCCTCGGCCAGCTGCGGTGGAATCGACTGCAGCGCCGCGAGGTAGAAGATCATGAAGAAGCCCGCCTCCTTCCACACCGCGACGGCGATCACCGCACCGAGCACGGTGCTGCGGTCGCCGAGCCAGTTGCGGCTCGGCAGGCCCAGGCCCTGCGTGATCTGCTCGAGCAGGCCGTACTGCGGCGTGTAGAAGAACAGCCAGATGTTGGCCACGGCGATCATCGGCAGCACCGTCGGCGTGAAGTAGGCGAGGCGCAGGAAGCCGCGGCCGCGGATGCGGCTGTTGACCCAGAGCGCCATGCCGATCGCCAGGGCGATCGAGAGCGGCACCGTCGCCGCGGCGTAGATGACGTTGTTCCAGAGCGCTTGCCAGAACACCTCGTCCTGCGCCATGGCCTGGTAGTGGTCGAGGCCGACGAAGCGCGACGGGCGCGACTTCTTCGGTGTCGACATCACGCTGTGCCACACGGTCGCGACCGCCGGCCAGTGCGTGAAGGCGACGAGCAGCACCAGGGCCGGCAGCAGCAGCAGCCAGGGCGTGACGGCGCCCGGCCCCGTGGTCATCCTGAGCGCAGCCAAGGATCTCATCGCTGCGACGCAGAGATCCTTCGCCTCCGGCTCAGGATGACGCGCGTCACTTCTTGAAGTCGCGCAGGATCCGCGTCGCCTCGCGCTGCGCGTCGCGCATCGCGTCCGCCGGCGGCTTCGATCCGGTCAGCGCCGCCTGCAACCCGTTGTTCAGCGCCGTCGTGACGCGCTGGTTGTCGTGCGTCGAGAGCTCGGCCACCGAGTACTGCAGCTGGTCGCGCGCGACCAGGGCCTGCGGCACCTCCTGCGCGTACTTCTTCATCTCGGCCGTGTCCCAGGCCGCCGGCGTCACCGCGACGTAGCCCGTGGCGATGCTCCACGCCGCTGCGCGCTGCGGCGCCGTCGCCCACTTCGCGAACTTCAGCGCCGCCTGCTGCTCGGCGGGCGTCGTCTTGGCGAAGATGTAGAAGTTGCCGCCGCCGGTCGGGCTGCCCGGGCGCTTCTTCGCCGGCAGCATCGCCACCCCGAACGGGAAGCCGGCGTTGGTGCGGATGTTGGTGAGGTTGCCGGTCGTGGTCCAGATCATCGCCGCCTTCTTCTCGAAGAAGTCCTTCGGCGTCGTGCCCCACTCGATCACGCCGCCGGGCATCACCTTGTGCTTCGCCGAGAGGTCGACCCAGTACTGCAGCGCCTCGATCACCTCCGGCTTGTCGAAGTAGGTCTCGGTGCCGGCCTCGTTCATCAGCTCGACGCCGTTCGGGGTCGTCAGGCCCTGGAACAGCCAGTACGGAAAGCCCGACGAGGGGATCTTCACGCCCCACTGCGTGACGTTGCCGCTGGCGTCGCGCTTGGTCAGCTTCTTCGCGAACTCGACCATCTGGTCCCAGTTGGCCGGGCCCTTCTCCGGGTCGAGCCCGGCCTCCTTGAACGCATCCTTGTTCCAGTAGAGGACGATGGTCGAGCGCTGGAACGGGATGCCCCAGGTCTTGCCGCCGGTGCGGCTGTTCATCATGAAGCTCTTGTAGAAGCCGTCGAGCCACTTCCGGTCGTCGGCGCTCCTGGCGATGTCGTCGATCGGGACGATCGCGTCCTCGTCGATCAGCGAGTACATGTCGGTCGACAGCAGCACGGCGAGCTGCGGCGGCTTGCCGCTCTTGGTCGCCGTGAGCGCCTTGACGATGCTCTCCTGGTAGGTGCCCGAGTAGACCGGGTTGACCTTGATGTCCGGGTTCTCCTTGCCGAAGTCGGCCGCCATCTGGTCGATGGTCTTCGTCACCGGGCCGCCGACGGCGACCGGGTAGTAGAAGTTGACTTCGGTCACGCGCTGCGCGGCGGCGGGCAGGGGCGCGGCGCAGGCGGCGGCGAGGGCGATCAGGGCGAGGGCTTTCTTCATGCGGGTCTCCATCGGGAACGAAAGGGGAGTGGTCGGCGGGTCACGCGGCCAAGGCCGCGTCCGCGTCGTCGCGACGGCGGCTGCTCGCGGCGTCGAACCAGTGCGTGTGCTCGGGCGACCAGCCGAGCCGCACGCGCGCGCCGGGGGCGAGGCCGTGCTGGCCGGGCAGGCGCGCGGCGATCGTGTCGGCAAGCGTACCGCCGGCCGATGTCGAGCAGGTGACGACGGTGTCGGCACCGAGGTACTCGGCGCTCTGCACGACGGCGTCGAAGCCGCCGGCGTCGAGGCGCACGTGCTCCGGCCGCACGCCGAGCTTCAGGTCGGGACGGCCCGGCGCGGCGACGATGTTCATCGGCGGCGTGCCGATGAAGCGGGCGGCGAAGACCGTCGCCGGGCGGGCGTAGAGCTCGGCCGGCGGCGCGTCCTGCTCGATGCGGCCGGCGTTCAGCAGCACGACCTGGTCGGCCATGCTCATCGCCTCGGTCTGGTCGTGCGTGACGTAGACCATGGTGATGCCGAGGGCCTGCTGCAGCGTGCGGATCTCGCGCCGCATCTCCTGGCGCAGCTGCGCGTCGAGGTTCGACAGCGGCTCGTCCATCAGGCAGACCTTGCTCTCGGCGATGATCGCCCGGCCGAGCGCGACGCGCTGCTGCTGGCCGCCGGAGAGCTGCGACGGCTTGCGGTCGAGCAGCGTCGTCAGGCCGAGCAGGTCGGCGACGCGGGCCAGGCGCCCGGCATGCTCGGCGGCGGGCTCCTTGCGCACCTTCACCCCGAACAGGATGTTCTCGGCGACGCTCAGGTGCGGGAACAGCGCGTACGACTGGAAGACCATCGAGATGCGGCGGGCCGCGGGGGCGACGCCGGTGACGTCGCGGCCGTCGATGAGGATGCGGCCTTCCGACGGCGTGTCGAGCCCGGCGATCATGCGCAGCGTCGTCGACTTGCCGCAGCCCGAGGGACCCAGCAGCACCACCAGCTGGCCGGAGGCGGTGGCGAAGGTGGCGCGGTCGACGGCCTTGGCCGTGCCCCAGTGCTTGCTGACGCCCTCGAGGCTCAGCGAGCTCATCCGTGCGACGAAGGGCGGGTCGCGGCGAGGGCGGAGCGGCCGGCGGGCATCGCCGTAGTGTCCGCGCGCGGGGACGGCGGAGGCAGCCGGGAGAACCCCATCGGCGGCCGCAGGCGGCGGGCGGAGCGGCACGGGAAATGCCGGGCTCCCCGGACACGGCCGCTGCCCAGCGGTCATTCACAAGGAGCACATGTCATGGCAGGAAGCAGATTGGTCGCCATCGTCGCGCTGGCAGCGGCAGGGATCTGGCTGAAGAAGAGGATGGACGGCCCGGCGTCGTCGACCCAGCAGGGCGAGCAGTCGTTCGTCGAGGACTCGATCGAGATCGACGTGCCGGTCAGCACCGCCTACAACCAGTGGACCCAGTTCGAGGATTTCCCGAAGTTCATGCAGGACGTCCTCGAGGTCCGCCAGATCGACGACACGCACCTCCACTGGCGCGCCCGCATCGCCGGCAAGGAAGAGGAGTGGGACGCCGAGATCACCAACCAGATCCCGGACCGGCGCATCGCCTGGCGCAGCACCAGCGGCCCGCCGAACTCCGGCGCCGTCACGTTCACCCGCCTCGGCGACAACCGCACCCGGGTCACGCTGCGCATGTCGTACCAGCCGCGCAACTTCCTCGAGAAGGCCGGCGACGCGCTCGGCGCCGTCAAGCTGGAGACGAGCACGAACCTGCACCGCTTCGCCGACTTCCTGCAGAGCCGCGGTCGCGAGACCGGCGCCTGGCGCGGCACGGTCAGCGGCGGCGGCACGGTGAGCAACGGCTCCGGGCCGCCGGAGACGGTGTCCGGGGGCATGTCCGGCGGCATGGCGGGCAGCGGCATGCCCGGCGGCGGCATGACCGGCGGCGGCCGCAGCGGCCTGTAGAGGCCTTCGGGGCCGGCACCGCGGCCCGAGCCGCGGTGCGGCTGCCGTCTAGCGGGCGGCCAGGAAGGTCCTGGCGCGCTGCACCGCAGGAAGCGGCGTGTCGGCCTGCTTCGTCAGCTCGACGAGCATGCCGTGGTAGCGGCGCGCCTTGTCGCGGTCGCCCGCGGCCTCGGCCGCCTGCGCCGCGCCGGCGAGGCCGCGCAGCCGGTTGGGCTCTCGCTGCTGCGACAGCTCGAACTCCTTCAGCGCCTCGGCAGGCAGCTTCTGGACCAGCAGCAGCTCGCCGAGCAGCTCGCGCGCGGGCACCACCCGGCCCGGCGTGACGATGTGCTTCTCGTTGCGATCCTCGAGCTCGGCCGCGGCACGCATGGCGCGCAGCGCCTCGGCGCTGTCGCCGCGTGCCTGCGCGATCCAGGCGGCGGCGGCCAGGCGCTGGACCTCGACCTCGGTCGCCCAGTAGCCGTTCTTGGCGTCGAGCAAGGCCTTGTGCTGCAGCTCCAGGCGCTGCGCTTCGCGCTCGGCGGCGGCGACGTCGTTCTGGCGCGCCGCGCCGAGGGCGCGGGCGAAGGTGGTGATGGCGGCGACGAAGGGGAACTGCGTCTCCTGCTGCGGCAGCCGGGCGGCCGCGCCCCAGTCGCCCGCTTCGAGCGCCAGGCGCGCCGGGATCGCCGCCGCGGCGTACGGCCCGACGAACACGGACGGGTTGACCTTGACCTCGCGATCGAACTCCTCGATGACCTTGCGCGCCGCCTCGTGCCGGCCGAGCTGCAGGTTGGCGTACACCATGTAGTCGGCGGCGTGGAAGGCCTCGTTGCCGTTGCCGTCCTTCTTGGCGACGTCGGCCGAGCGGCGGTTGCCGGCGACCGAATCCTCCCAGGCACCCACGCGCGTGAAGATGTGCGAGGGCATGTGCAGCGCATGCGGCGCGTCGGGCGCGATCGCCGAGTAGCGCCGCGCCGCGGACAGGCCCTTGGCGGCGATCGGCGGCGCGTCGTAGCTGTGGATCAGGTAGTGGGCGACGCCCGGGTGGTCGGGATACTTGACGAAGAGCTTCTCGAGCACGCCGGCGGCCTTCAGGTAGGCGGCGTAGGTCTGGTCCGCCTGCGACTGGGTCGCGGCCACGTACAGGGCGGCGAAGATCTGCGCCTCGTCGTCGTCCGGGTACTTGGCGGCGAGCGCCTCGAAGGCCTGCGCGCGCGCTGCCTGTCGCGCACGCTCCGACCGCGCCCCGAAGTCGGCGTAGTAGGCCGCGACGGCCTCGATGTAGTCGCGCTCGCGCTCGGTCTTCGCGCCGATGCGGCGGCCCTCGGCGATCGCCGCCTGCGCCGCCGCGGCCGCCTGCGGCGAGGCGCCCTGGCCGGCGAGCGGGTTGTTCATCAGCAGGGCGGCGATGCCGAAGGTGGCGACGGCGCAGCCGGGATCGTCGGCGAGCACCTGCCTGAACGCCTTCTCGCCGGCGCCGAACCAGAACGAGTGCAGCATGGCCACCGCGCGCTGCAGCTCGCCCTGGACCTTGGGCTCGCACGAGTTCGCGAACGTGACCTTGCCGAGATGGCCGCCGTGCTGATGCGCATGCTGGGCGGAGCCGGTGCCCGCGAGCGAGCAGGCGATGGCGGCAGCAACCGCCAGACGATGAAACCTCATGGAAGTCTCCTGTGCTGTCCGGCGCGGCGCATGGGCCGTCCCCACGGCCGACGGGCTGGGCGGATTCTGCGCGGCTGCCCGCTGCCCCTCCGTCTCCTCCCCTGTCCCGGCGCGGGATGCCCTCGACGTGCGCGTCCGCCGCGCGCATCATCGAAAGTTTGCCTCAGAGGCCGAGCCGGCGTGCCGCTTCGTGGGCGATCGCCAGGCTCGCCGTCAGCCCCGGCGACTCGATGCCATAGAGGTTGAGGAGGCCGGCGACGCCGTGCGCCTCGGGCCCCTGCAGCATGAAGTCGCTAACCGGCTCGCCCGGCCCCTGCAGCTTCGGACGCACGCCGCTGTAGGCCGGCGCGAGCGCCCCGTCCTGCAGCGCCGGCCACCAGCGGCGGATGGCGGCGTAGAAGCGCTCGCTGCGCTTGAGGTCGACCGCGTAGTCGATGGCGTCGGGCGACGTCGCCTCCAGCAGCCATTCGACGTCGGGGCCGAAGCGCGCCTGGCCAGCCAGGTCGAGGGTCAGGTGCACGCCGAGGCCACCCGGCTCGGGCACCGGGTAGACGAGACGCGTGAACGGCGATCGACCGGCGAGCGCGTAGTAGTTCCCCTTCGCGAACCACGCCTGCGGAATGCTCGACCGGTCGAGCCCGTCGATGCGTCGTGCCACGTCCTGCGCGTGCAGCCCGGCGGCGTTGACCAGGATGCGCGTGCCGATCTCCATCGGCTCGACGCCGCCGATGACGAGCGCCATGCCGCCCGCGTCGACGCTCGCCGCCTCGAGCGGCGAGCGGACGACCAGTCCGCCGCCGGCGTTCTCCAGGTCGCCGAGGTAGGCCAGCATCAGGGCGTGGCTGTCGACGATGCCGGTCACCGTCGAGAGCAGCGCCGCCTCCGCGTGCAGCGCCGGCTCGAGGGCGCGCGCCTCGGCGCCGCTCAGCCAGCGCAGGCCCTCGACGCCGTTGGCAAGGGCGCGCCGCTCGATCGCCCGCAGCGCCTCGACCTGCGCCTCGCAGGCGGCGACCACGAGCTTGCCGCAGCGCCGATGGCCGACGCCGCGCGACTCGCAATAGGGGTAGAGCAGCCGACGCCCTGCCACGCACAGCGTCGCCTTGAGCGAGCCCGGCGCGTCGTAGAGGCCGGCATGGATCACCTCGCTGTTGCGCGAGCTGGTGCCGTTGCCGATGCCGCCGCTCGCCTCCAGGACGATGGTCTCGAGGCCGCGCAGCGCGAGCTCGCGCGCGCATGCCAGGCCGATCGCTCCGGCGCCCACCACCACGGCATCGACTCGCTCCACGGCCTTCCTCTGGTACAACCGTCGAGCTTAGCCGTCATCACGGGCTGGTTCGCAAGCGGCCCGGTCACCGACCGCCACGGTCGTCTTCGAGGAGCAAGGGAATGTCGGGTTCATTCAGGGCCGCGCTCGCCGGCCTGGTCTTCAGCGCAGGTGCCGCCGCGTCGCTCGACGCCGCGGCGGTCGTCGTCAATCTGGACTTCCGCGACAGCGGCTTTTCCAGCAACGGCGGCAGCAACAACACCTACAACCAGGACGGCTTCACCCTGCGCACCGTGAATGCCGGAAACCACCTCGACGTCCCCAACGGCCAGACGCTGGCCTGGCATCACGGCATCAGCAACCCGGTGTTCTCCAACACGCTGCTGACGACCTTCTCCGGCGGCGCCTTCGACTTCGTCAGCCTCGAGATCAAGGGCAACCCGCAGGGACTTCGCTTCAGCGCCTCGAACGGCAGCATCCAGGACGTCGCCGCCGGCTTCGAAGGCGTGGTCGGGTTCGGCGCCGGATTCGAGGACATCGTCTCGTTCACGATCGACATCCTCGGCAACGGCACGGCGATCCATGTCGTCGACAACGGCGTGCTCGAGTTCGGGCCGGTGCAGGCGATCCCCGAGCCGGAGACGGTGCTGCTGATGGCCGGCGGCATGGCCTTGCTCGCCGCCCGAGTGCGCCGCCGGCCGAGCCGGCGCGCCGGCGCTTCGGGCTAGGGAGGCCGAGGCCGAAGCCGAAAGCCGAGCCGATCAGACGGCAGCGCCGGCGGCCGGGGGCCGGGACGCGCCGCGCACCGCGCGCACCAGGGCGTCGAGGTCGACCGGCTTGGCCAGATGCGTCTCGAAACCGGCCGCCTCGGCGCGCTCGCGATCGTCGCTCGTGGCGTAGCCGGTGACGGCGATCAGCCGGCAGGAACGACCGGCGTCCGAGGCGCGCAGGCGCGCTGCCAGCTCGTAGCCGTCCATCTGCGGCATGCCGATGTCGAGCACGGCCACGTGCGGGGCGAACGACGCGAAGCGCTCCAGCGCCTCCATGGCACCGGTGGCGATGCCGGCTTCGCAGCCCTCCAGCTCGAGGTAGGCGGCCAGGGCCTCGGCGTTGTCGGCGTTGTCGTCGACGATGAGCACGCGGACGGGCCGGGCCGCCCCTTCGGCCGAGGGCGCGTCGCGGTTCGGCAGCGGATCGTGCGACACGAGGCCGCCTAGTCCCGGTAGCCCGGCAGCTCGCGGTCGAGCACCCGCATCATCGCCTCGAAGAACAGGCGCTCGCGTTCCGCGCGCGGGTGACGCTCGTCGGGGCTCGGCGTCTGCACGCGGGCGACGATCTCGTCGGCCAGCACCTGCAGCGGCCGACCCGTGCCCATCGCCAGGACCTGGGTGCGGCAGACGCGCTCGAGCCGGTACAGCCGCCGATAGGCCTGCGCCACGGTGTCGCCGGTGACGATGACGCCGTGGTTCTTCATGAAGGCGATCGGCCGGCTGCCCATGACGGCGGCGAGGCGCCCGCCTTCGTCGAGCGTCGCGGCGAGGCCGGTGTAGTCGTCGTCGTAGGCGATCTGGCCCATGAAGAAGGCAGCGGTCTGGCTCGACGGCAGCAGCCGGTTGTCCTCGAGCATGTTGAGCGCCATCGCCCAGGTCTGGTGCGTGTGCAGCACGACGCGCGCGCCGGTGATCCGGTGCAGCGGCGCGTGGATGCACTGCGCCGACAGCTCCAGCATGCCGCCGCCTTCGAGCACGCGGCCCTGCTCGTCGAAGACGATCATGTCGCTCGCCCGCGCCTCGGACCAGTGCAGGCCGTACGGCAGGATCAGGTACTGGCCGTCGCGCCCGGGGACGGTCATCGTGAAGTGGTTGTCGATGCCTTCCTCAAGCTCGTGCAGGACAGCCAGGCGCAGCGCGGCAGCGAGATGAACGCGCGCTTCGGCGACGGCGTCGTCCGGCGCCTCGACGCGCGGCGTGATCAGGGGGCGGACGGACATGGGCGGTCTCCAGGCGGGGAGGACGTGGAGCTTACCGGCTCGCCGCGACCCTGGCGAAGATCGGCCGCCGGCGCTGCGCCGCAGCCGACGCCGCGCCGGCGCTGGTCGCCGCCGGAAGCAGTAAGGTAGCGCCCATGAACCGCCTGCCCCTCCTCGCCCTGCCGGGCCTGCTCAACGACGAACGGCTCTGGGCCCACCAGGTCGCCGGCCTGGCGCCGGAGCACGCCGTCACCGCCGTCCCGACCACCTCGCACGATTCGGTGCAGGCGCTCGCGGCCGACGCCCTGGCCCGCGCACCGACCGAGCGCTTCGCCCTCGCCGGCTTCTCGATGGGCGGCTACGTCGCTCTCGAGATCATGCGCCAGGCACCCGGGCGCGTCGGCGCATTGGCCCTCGTCGACACGAGTGCGCGGCCGGACTCGCCCGAGTCGACGGAGGCGAGGCGGGCCGCGATCGCCCGGTCGGAGACCGACTTCGACGGCGTCGTCCAGGGCCTGATCGAGAAGATGCTGCCGCCGTCGCGGCACGGCGACCGTCCGCTGGTCGAGATCTGCCGGTCTATGGCGCACGCCGTCGGTCGCGCCGCCTTCGTCCGCCAGCAGGAAGCGAACATCGCCCGGCCGGACAGCCGGCCGCTGCTGGCGCAGATCCGCTGCCCGACGCTCGTGGTCTGCGGCCGCGAGGACCGACTCCTGCCGCTGGCGCTGAGCGAGGAGATCGCCGCCGGCATCGCCGGCGCGAAGCTCGTCGTCGTCGACGGCGCCGGGCACATGGTGCCGCTCGAGCAGCCCGACGCCGTGACCGAGGCGATGCGGGAGTGGCTGTCGGCCACGAACGATGACGCCGCCGGCGGCGACGCCGCCGGCGCGTCTGCTGCGCCCGCGCGGCCGCCGCTGCCCGACCGGCTGTCGGTGGACCCGCGCAGCCGGCATCACGTGGCGGCGGTGTTCGAGCACGCCATCGGCATCCGCTTCAACGACAAGGAGCGCCACGACGTCGAGGAGTACTGCATCAGCGAAGGCTGGGTCAAGGTCGCCGCGGGCAAGACGAAGAACCGCGCCGGCCAGCCGCTGCTGATCCAGCTGAAGGGACGGGTGGAGGCCTTCTACCGCTGACCGAGCCCAAGGGGTCGGGGCCGTCGCGGGTCGATGGAGCCCCCCCGCGCGCAGGCCGCTGCCGATCCGCCCATGCGCATCCTTGCCGTCCTCGAGCGCCTGGCCGCCGCCGCCCTTGCGTCCGCGCTGATCGCGTGCACGACCTCGCCGGCGATCGACGCGGCCTCGGCGCCCTGGCCGGCGTCGCTCGATGGCGGGACGATCGTCCTGCTCGGCGAGGTGCACGACAGCGCCGAGCAGCACCGGCTCCGCCTCGACGCGCTGCGCCGCGCGGTCGCGTCCGGCTGGCGTCCGGCGATCGTCATGGAGCAGTTCGACCGCGAGCGCCAGGGCGACATCGATCGCGCCCGGCGCGAGCGGCCCGGCGATGCCGGGCACGTCATCGAGCAGGCCGCGACGGCGCCGCCACGGCCCGGCGGCGGCTGGAACTGGAGCTTCTACCGGCCGTTCGTCGCGCTGGCGCTCGCGCACGACCTGCCGCTCGTCGCCGGCAACCTGTCGAACGCCGACGCGGCGAAGATCGTTCGCGGCGGCAACGCGGCGGTGTTCGACGCGGCTGCCTTGCGTGCCCTCGGGCTCGACCGGCCGATCGAGGCCGACTGGCAGCGCGCGCAGGAGCGCGAGATCGACGCCGGCCACTGCGGCGCGCTGCCGGCGGCGATGTGGCCGCGCGTGGCGAGCGCGCAGTTCGCTCGCGACGCTGTCATGGCCGACGCACTGCGCCGGCACGGCGGGCGCGGCGCCGTCCTCCTGGCCGGCAACGGCCACGTCCGCAAGGACATCGGCGTGCCGCGCTGGCTGCAGGCCGGCGGTGTCTGGTCGGTGGGCTACCTGGAGCGAGGCGATGAGCGAACGCCCGAGGCCGCCTTCGACGCCGTGGTGCGGACGGCGCCCGTCGCGCGCGGCGATCCGTGCTCGGCCTTGAGAGGCCGGACGCCGTAGCCGGGTCTTCTTGCGGGGCCGGCGATGCGGACCCTAGGCCTCCGGCAAGTCCTCGTGGATGCACAGGCAGTTGCCTTCGGTGTCCATGAACCATGCGGCCTTCTCGGCCCCGAGCACGCAGACGTGGTCGACCGTCTTCAAGCCAGGGAAGTCGTAGTCCTCGAACTTGACGCCGGCGCGCTTCAAGGCCTCGACGCTGGCGGCGATGTCGTCCACCCGGAAACTGATCGCCGTGTGGTCGGCCTGGGTCCCTTCCGGCTTCGGGAACAGGGCCAGCGTGCTGCCGCCGACCGTGTAGACGAACTTGCCGTCGGGCCTGAGGCTGCCGGGCCTCAGTCCCAGGCAGCCCTCGTAGAAGCCGCGGGCACGCTCCAGGTCGCGCACCGGCAGCATCGTCGTGACAGAGGCATCGGACAACATGGCGGTCCCTTCGCTCCGATCCGGCCGGCTCCCGACGTGCTGCAGCAGCCCGCCGTGCGACCGACCGACGAGCTTATGCCGGCCGCTGCCGGGGCGCCAGTGGGTTCTCGCCGCGGCGCCTGAGGGGCGCGCGTTCAGCCACCGCGCAGCGCCTCGGCGAAGCGCTCGATGGTCCGCGCCGCGTGCGCAGGATCGAGCCAGCGCAACACCACGACCGCGTCGAGCGCTGGATCCATCCACACGTAGTGGCCGCCCGCGCCCATCATGAACAGCGCCCGCTTCGACGCGCCGGCGAAGGCCTTGCCGTCGCGGTTGAGCCAGAGCAGCCGCCCGTAGAACGGCGCAACGGGGCAGGGCTCGGCCATGCGTTCGATCCAGGCCCGCGGCACGAGCTGCCGCCCGGCGCCGACGCCGCCCTCGAGCACCAGTCGCCCGACGCGCGCCTGGTCGCGCGCGCCGATCGACACGCCGGCGCCCCAGTGCGAGCCGCCCGGCACCGACGGCACGCGGCCGACGCCGGCAAGCTCCACCCAGGCGTCGTCGTAGCCGCGCCAGGCGAAGCCGGCGCCGCCTCCGAGGGGCCGCAGCAGCTCGTCGAGGAAGACCTCGGCCAGCGGCCGGCGGAACAGGTGCAGCAGGGCCAGCGCGAGCTGGTTGATGCGCACGTCGTTGTATTCCCAGTAGGTGCCGGGCGCTTGCAGCGGCCGCGCACCGCCCTTGGGCCCGGCGGCGGGGCGCGGATCCTGCGCCACCTTGCGCCAGCGATCGACGGTGTCGGGCAGGCCGAAGGACGTGCCCCGCCACTCGCTGGTCTGCGTCAGCAGATGGGTCCAGGTGATCGGCCGGTTGTGCTCGTCGTCGAAGCCGATGCCGGGCAGGCGCGCGACCACCGGCTCGTCCTCGTCCGGGAGCAGACCGACGCGATGGGCGACGCCAGCGAGCAGCGCCAGGTAGGTCTTGGCGACGCTGAAGGTGAGGTCGGCGCGGTCGGGCTCGCCCCAGGCCGCGATCTCCTCGCCGTGCTGCAGGACGACGCCGGACTGCGGCCCGCGCGCGTGCACCGGGCCGCGCAGGCGGTTGTACGGCGGCGGGTCGTCGTGGTGCACGCCCCAGGGCGGGCGGCCGGGCGGCGGCGCGGCGTGCGGGTCGCGCGGCCAGGGCACCTCGTGCGCCTGCGCGAAGGCCAGCGCCTCGGCGAGCCGCGCGTCGCCGCTCATGGGCGCAGCGGGCCGGGTTCGCCGCGGCGACGACCTGCGGCCCTCACTCCACCTTGGCGCCGGACGAGATGACGACCTTCTCCCACTTCGCCGTCTCCGCCGCGATGACCTTGCCGAAGTCCTCCGGCGTGCCGCCGATCGGCTTGCCGCCGAGCTCGGCCAGGCGCTCGCGCATCTTGGGGTCGGCGAGGGCACGGTTCACCTCGGCGTTGACCTTCTCGATGATCTCGCGCGGTGTCCCCTTCGGCATGCCGATGCCGAACCAGGCCGTGGCCTCGTAGCCCGGCACCGTCTCGCCGACGGTCGGCAGGTGCGGCATCGACGGCTCGCGCTCCTGCGAGGTGACGGCGAGCGCGCGCAGCTTGCCGCTCTTGATGTGGCCGATCGACGACGGCAGGTTGTCGAACAGCACGTGCACCTGCCCGCCCATGAGGTCGATCAGCGCCGGACCGGCCCCCTTGTACGGCACGTGCAGCATGTCGCAGCCGGTCATCGACTTGAACAGCTCGCCCGACAGGTGCACCGAGGTGCCGCTGCCCGACGACGCCATGTTGATCTTGCCCGGATTGGCCTTGCAGTAGGCGATGAACTCGGCGACGGTCTTGGCCGGGAACGACGGCGGCACCTCCATCACGTTCGGCGTGCGGATCAGGCCGGCGACCGGCGCGATGTCGCGGATGAAGTTGAAGGGCAGGTTCTTGTAGAGCGTCGCGTTGATGCCGTTGGCCGGGTTGACGAGCAGCATCGTGTAGCCGTCGGGCGGCGCGTTGACGACGTGCTGCACGCCGAGGTTGTTGCCCGCGCCCGGCCTGTTCTCGACGATGAACTGCTGCCCCATCTTCTCGCTCAGCCACTGCGCGACGATGCGCGCCAGCACGTCGGTCGTGCCGGCCGGCGGATAGGGAACGATCCAGGTCACGGGCCGGGCCGGATACGAGGTCTGGGCCTGCGCCGGGCCGGCCAGGGCGGCGACGCAGAGCAGGGAGCAGGCGAAGAGGCGATGCAGTCGAATCACGGGTTTGTCTCCGATGGGTTTGGGCGCAAGCCCCTCTGGCGGAGGCTCTGCGAATGCGGGGAAGCAGGCAGCGACGATAGCCGAGGCCGGTCAGCGCGGCACGAAGGCCAGCGTGTGCACCGGCTCTCCCGGCAGCAGCGGCGTCGGCCGTCCGGCGACCCAGTCGGCGTGCCCGGCCAGGAACCAGCGGCTGAGCGGGTGGCCGCTCTGCCCGCCGGGCATGTTGAAGACGGCCTCGGCCTCGCGTCCCGGCGTGATGACGAAGCGCTCCGACTGGCCGAAGGCCGGCGCCGCCACGCGCGGCATGTCGCGGTCGCCGGGCAGCGGCTCGGCCGGGGCGGCGAGCCAGCGTGTGCCGAACGGCAGGCCGCTCGCCATCGGGTGGGCGATGCGGGTCGTGTTGCGCCGGCCCCAGGTGGCCTGCTCGAGGGGCGTGCCTTCCTTGTCGAGCTCGGCGATCACGTCGTCGATCGCGGCCAGCTGCACCGCCTGCCAGCTGGCGCTGCCCTTCGGCAGCCAGGCGGCCGGCTTCTCGTCGAGCAGGCGGGCGATCACCGTCGGCCAGCGCGGCGTGGCGCGGGCGAAGCTCGCCGCCTTGTCGACCGCGTGCAGCTCCTCGTCGACGCCGCCGAAGAGGCGCAGGTAGAGCGCGCCGAGGAAGCTGCGCGTCAGCCGGTAGGCCACCGAGTCGACGCTGGCCCGGCCGGTCCAGGTGCTCTCGAGCAGGCGCCTGAACTCGGCGCGCCGGCCCGACGCTGCCGCCGGGTCGGCGAGCACCTGCAGGGCGCGGTCCCGCCAGGGCGCGAGGTAGAGCGCGCGGTCGTCGAGGAAGACCTGGTAGACGGCGGCTTCGTCGCTGCCGGCCGGCAGGGCCGTGACCGCGTCGCGGACCTGGCGCTGGCGCGCACCGAGGTCGGCACCGCCGTCGCCGATGGCCGCGTAGCCCGAACCGGCGAGCTGGCGCGAGTTGGCGGTCGCGATCTGCCCGGCGGCAGGATCGACGAGCACCGGGTGCGCGCCCGGCGCCGCCAGAGCGCTCCAGGTGTGGGAGGCGGCTGACGCGGCCGGCGCCGGGAAGGTCGAGGCCCAGGTCGCGGCGCGGGCGGGCAGCGCCCCGGCGAGGGTCCAGCCGATCTTCCCGGCGGCATCGCCGACGACCATGTTCTGCGCCGGCACGCCCGAGCGCTGGCCGACCGCCAGCGCCTCGGCGACGCTGCCGGCGCGTTCGAGCCCGAGCAGGGCGAGGTTGACGGCGCCGGGGTCGTGCGCGACCCAGTGCATGGCGTAGCGGCGGCCGCCGCGCTCCCAGACCGGGCCGTACGCCGTCTCGGCGACGCGCAGCACGTCGTCGGCAGCGCCGGCGACGGCGATCCACTCCTCGACCGTGCGCAGCAGGCCCCAGCCGTCGCCGCTCGCGCCGCTTCCGGCGCCGCCGCCGCTCGCAGCCGGCGGGCCGTTGCCGAGGCGGTAGCGCAGCGGGTCCTTGGCGTCGAACTCCAGCTCGAGCAGGTCGAGATAGGCGCCGTAGCTGTTGGTCATCCCCCACGCGACCTGGCCGTTGCTGCCCGCGACGACGATCGGCACGCCCGGCAGGGTGACGCCGACGATGCGCCGGGCCGGCTGCCCCGCCGCGGCCTCGATCTCGAAGGCGGCGCGGTACCAGATGTGCGGCAGGCGCAGGTTCAGGTGCATGTCGTTGCCGACCATCGCCGCGCCGCTTTTCGTGCGGCTGCCGGCGAGCACCCAGCTGTTGCTCCCGACCGCGGCCTCGCCCAGCGCGTCGACGCGCTCGGCCAGAACCGGCGCTGCGGCAGCGGCCGTCTTCGGCCGGCCGGCCTTGGCGAACCAGGCGGGCGCCTCGGCGGGCAGCGGCGCCGGGGACTCGTCGATCGCCGCGGCGTCGAGCGGCGCATCGTGCGCGCTCGCCGTCGGCAGCAGGAAGGCGAGCTGCGCCGGCGTCGTGCCGTGGTCGCGCAGCCAGCCGCGCGACAGCACGCGCTGCATCTGCTCTTCCTGGAGGTCGAAGTACATCGCCCAGGCGACGAGCAGGCTGTCCTCGGCCCGCCACGGGCGCGGCGTCGCGCGCAGCACCCCGTATTCGAACGGACGGGCGTCGAGGGCCGCGAGGCCGGCGTTCACGCCGGCGGCGTAGCGCTCGATGACGGCGCGGTCCGGCTCGGCGAGCGCCGCCAGCGCCGGGCCGGCGCGCGCGCCGAAGCGGTGCAGGCGCCGCTCGCGGTCGACCGGCAGCAGCGCCTTGCCGATCAGCGCCGACAGCTCGCCGGTCGCTGCGCGGCGCAGCAGGTCCATCTGGAAGAAGCGTTCCTGCGCGTGCACGTAGCCGGTGGCCCAGGCGATGTCGGTGCGGTCGCTGCCGCGGATCGCCGGCACGCCGTTCGCGTCGCGGCTGACGCTGACCGGCGCGCGCAGGCCGGCGGCTTCGACGCGGCCGTCGAGCGCGGGCAGGCTCGCGCGCAGGAAGAACCAGCCGCCGACGATCGCCGCGACGACGAGCGCCAGCACCAGCCACAGCAGCGCCGCGAGCCAGCGCAAGGCGCGCCTGCGCCTGATCGTCGGTGCCATGCCTGTTCCTCGCCGTTGCGTGTCGGGACAGTCTAGCGAGACAGGCGACCGGCACGGAGGCACGGCGACGCCCGCCATCCGCTTTCGATCCGCTACGACTGGATACAAGGCGGTCCGGGAAGGGCGTGAACTTCGCCCGCCGCACCCGCGCAGAACATTCCGTTGCAGCGCCGGAAGCGCCTTTGCGCCGGACTCGCGCTTAGGATGAATTTCGGTGGCGGCGCGAGGTGCGCGAAGCCGCCGTCGGACGGGTCGAACCGTTCGATAGCGAGTTCGGAAGGGAGACCACGACATGGCCTTCGTCATGATTGCCACCGGCGCCTCGAGCCGGTCACCGGTGCGGACGCTTTCGATGCGACCCCTGGTCGGCGCCGCCGTCCTCGGCGCGCTCGGCCTGCTCGCCGCCGGCGGCGGCCTCGGCTACGCGGTCGCGGAAGCGCAGGTCGTGCAGGTGCCGGTGGTCGCGGGCCCGAGCGCGCCTCAGCCGGCCCATCCCTTCACCCTCGAGCAGCTCGGCGCCCTCTCGGGCCGCCTGTTCCGCCTCGAGAGCGAGGCGGCGCAGCTCGGCAAGCGCATCGGCGTGCTGCAGAAGGAGCCGTCGGCCGCGAGCACGGGCGCTGCACCGCGGCGCGAGCCGGTGCGCCAGGAAGCCACCACCGACACCATGGCGCCCGTGGGGGCGAGCGGCGGCCCGTGGCTGCCCGCGCGCCCGGCCGCCAGCCTGGACCTCGACGCGCTCGACGCGCAGCTCATGCGCATCGAGGAGAAGATCGCCTCCATCGCCGATGCGACGGTGCGGCGCAGCCTCGAGCTGATGCGCCTGCCGACCCGTTTGCCGATCCCGGGCGCCGGGCTGACCTCGTCGTTCGGCAACCGGATCGACCCGTTCGCGCATTCCAGGGCGTTCCACGCCGGGCTCGACTTCGCGGCCGCGCACGGCACGCCGATCACCGCCGCCGCCGGCGGCAAGGTCGTGTTCGCCGGCTGGAAGAACGACTACGGCTGGACCGTCGAGATCAACCACGGCAACGGCCTGGCGACCCGTTACGCGCACGCCTCCCGGCTGCTGGTCGGGATCGGCCGCGTCGTCGTTCCCGGCGACCGCATCGCCCTGGTCGGTTCGACCGGCCGGTCGAGCGGCGCGCACCTGCACTTCGAGGTGCTTCGCAACGGCGGCCAGGTCGACCCGAAGCGCTACCTCGCCGGGATCTGAGCGAAGCGGACGCCAAATGGGCTTCGGTCGCATCGCCACCCGCCGCCTGACGCAGGTCAGGCTCGAGCTGATGCCGCAGCACGGCGCGCAGCGCTGGCTGCTGCGCTCGCTGCTGCTGCTGGCCGCGCTGACCGCCGGTGTCGGCGCCGGCTTCGCCGGCCGCGAACCGGCGCTGGCGCTCGTCCAATCGGCCTCGGCCACCCTGAAGACGGGGCCGGCGCCGGAGGAGGTCGAGGCGCAGATCCAGCCGCTGCGCCACGAAGTCGACCAGACCCGCCTCGCCCTGCGCCTGGCAGCGGCGCGCAACCAGGAGCTGGAGCGCCAGGTCGATGCGCTCAACCAGCGGCTGCGCGAGTCGACCGAGGAGCTGACGTTCTTCCGCAAGGCGCGCGAAGGCAAGCACTAGTTCACCGACCGGAGGCACGACGATGTTCGCGAACCTGAAGAAGCAGCCCTTCATCAAGATGGCGGCGCTCTCGACGCTCGTCGCCGAGGACGTCGAGATCACCGGAAACGTGGTCTTCACCGGCGGCATGCGCATCGACGGCCTCGTCAAGGGCGACGTCATCGGCCGCGAGGTCGACGGCAAGGGCGCGTCCCTGCTCGTGCTATCCGACAAGGGCCGCATCGAAGGCAGCATCCGCTGCAGCGACGCGGTCATCAACGGCATCGTCACTGGCGACCTCGACATCGAGCAGCGCCTCGAGCTGCAGTCCGACGCCCGCGTGCGCGGCACCATCCGCTACAAGCAGCTGCAGATGGACGTCGGTGCGTCGGTCAGCGGCCACCTCGTCAAGGCAGAGGACGGGGTGGCCGCAGGCAACGTGGTCGAGCTCGGGCAATCCCGGCAGCAGTGAGGCGGCGGCGGCCGTGCCGCGGGCAGGGTCGGCGGCCGCCAGTCGCTAGGCGACGCGTGCGCCGCTGGCTGCGACGGCGTCGCGCCGCGCCCGCCGCCAGGCCAGCGCGCCGAGGCCGAGGCCGAGCAGGAACACCGTCTCCGGCTCCGGGATGACCGCCGCCTGCGTGATCGGGATGGCGCGCCCGGCGGCGTCGCTCAGCAGCGAGGTGCCGAGCAGCGTGAAGGCGACGGTTCCCGGGTTGATCGCGTTGAAGGACAAGGTGGCGAGCGAGAAGCTCGCCGGCTGAAGCGCGTCCAGTTGGGCCGCGCCGAGCAGCGAGACCTCGCTGAAGTCGACGATGCCGGGCGACAGCGAGACGTTGGTCAAGGCTTCGAAGCTGGCCGGGTTGCCCAGCGCCGGCCCGAACGAGACGCCGGCGAGGCTCAGCCGCGCCGGGTCGAAGCCGACGTCGAGGTCGAAGCCGCCGACGACGGCGCCGCCGAGGTCGGACACGCTGACGTCGACGAGCACCGAGCTGCCGGGCATCGTCGGCGTGGAGGCCGGCGTCAAGGTGATCACCGCCGCGCCGGCGGACGGCAGCATGAGCAGGACGCCGAGCGCGACGGCCGCCTGGCGCACGACATCCTTCATCGAGGCTCGCATGACGATCTCTCCTTCTGTCGACGTTGACTCGGTTTTCGTGCCGGAGCGGCGCGGTCACGGGGCGCACTGCGCCGCCGTGCACTGCAGGGTGCAGGCACGTGCATCGAGCACGGTGATCGTTCCGTCGCGATCGGCGTCGCGCGGATCGTCGGCCGCGGCCGCCGTTCCGCGCGCCGACAGGATCCCGGCGATGTCGTTGCGGTCGACCCTGCCGTTGGCGTCGGCGTCGCACACGAGGCGGGCGGCGGCGATTTCGAACACCGACCCCTTGGAAAGCGAGACGACATAGAGCGTCCCGCGCGGGCTCGGCTCGATGGCCGTGGCCGTGCCGAAGTTGCGGCCGATGAGCAGGCTCTCGCTTTCCGTGATCTCGGTCTTGGTGACGTTGTCGACGACCCGGTCAGCGAGCCGCGGGTCGCTGAAGCTCAGGTTCAGCCGGTCGGGCGTGAGCTTGATGCGGAACAGGAAGCCGCCCGCCAGGCCCGGGTCGAGGGCCGAGCCCATGAACAGGTCACCGGCGAAGTCGGGGCCGAGGGCCGCGGGCGCGAAGCCCAGGCCCGCGGGCGCGACCTCGTACTTCCAGCTCAGCTGCGGGTCCTTGTACTGCGAGCCGGGCAGCGAGAACAGGCGGGCCACGGCTTCCGCAGGGGTGTCGGCGATGAGGGTCGGCGGCCAGCGCAGCTGCTGCAGGTTCAGGTTGAACTGGTTGACCTCGATGTCCTTGTACTGGGCGATGCGGTCGACGGGGCCGCGGATCTGGATCCAGCCGCTGTTCTGCCCGGGCTCGTAGCGGTCGAGCTTGGTGAAGCTGTCGTCGCCGTTCTCCTGCGCCCACAGCCGCCCGGACTGCGGATCGAACTGCATGCCGAAGCCGTTGCGCACGCCGTACACGAAGACCTTCTGGAGGTTGGCGCCGACCTCGCCCCCGAGGGACCCGCCGACGGCGAAGAACGGGTTGTCCGCGGGCGCGCTGCCGTCGGGGTTCAGGCGCAGGATCACGCCGGTCAGGTGGGCGTCGTCGGGGGCCGGGCCGCCGAACTGATCGTCGGGCACCGTGGGACCGGGGCACGCGGCCGTGGGGCCGCAGGGCAGGTTCTGCATCCAGCCGCGCCGGCCGACATCGCCGACGTAGACGTAGAGCTTGCCGTCGGGGCCGAAGCGGAGCACCCCGCCGTTGTGGTTGCCCCGCAGCGGCTGGTTCGGGTCGGCCTGCAAGGCGCGCAGGCGGATGATGTTGCGGTCGAAGGTCAGGCTGGTCCCGTTCCAGACATAGCGGTCGACGCGATTGCCGAGCAGCGGCACCTGATCGAGTGCGGTCGAGTCGGCGCCGGTCGAGCTCTCGGTCCAGTACAGGTAGACGCCGGTCGAGGACTGCGGGTCGAGCGCGATCCCGAGCAGGCCGCGCTCGGAGGCGGAGTTGACGGCGAGGTCCAGGACGGTGCCCTGGACCACGCCGTTCACCACCCGCTGCACTCTGCCGGTCGCTTTTTCCAAGACCAGGAAATCATTGCCGCCGAGAAAGGCGATGCTCGTCGGCTGCGCCAGGCCCGAGACGACGGTGCGGACCGTCAGGCGCGCATCGAGGAGCTCGGGCGTCTGCGCGTGGAGCGCCGGTGCGAAGGCGGCGGCCGCGGCCAGCACGCCGCCGGTCAGGGTTTGCTGGAGTCGCATGATGTCCCTCCGTCTGATCTGTCGAGCGGTCCGCCTTGCGCGTGGCATCAGCTGTTCCCGCAGTGGTGTCGACGCCGCTCCTATCATTGGCCCGCCATGGACCGACTTGTCGACCGCCTGCGGTCGCGGGCAGCGCAGCACTTCGTCGGCCGCACGACCGAGCTGGCGCTGCTCGACCAGTCGCTCGCGATCGACCCGCCGCCGGTGCCCGTCTTCGTCGTCCACGGTCCCGGCGGGGTCGGCAAGACCAGCCTGCTCGAGCGCGTGCGTGCGCTGGCTGCATCGCATGGCATCGACTCGCTCCGGCTCGACGCGCGCGACATCGAGCCGACGCCGCCGGGCGTGCTGCGCGCGCTCGGCCGTGCCTTCGGCCTCGCGCCCGAAAACGCCGACGTGGCGAGCGTCCTCGCGAGCTGCGCCGGCACGCCGCGGCGCCTGCTCCTGATCGACACCTTCGAGCGCATCGCCCACCTCGAGGCGTGGCTGCGCGAGACGGTGCTCGCCGAGCTGCCCGAGACGACGCGCGTGCTCATCGCCGGCCGGTCGACGCCCGACGCCGCCTGGCGCACCGATCCGCTCTGGCGCGAAGGCGCCCGCGTCATCGGCCTGCGCAACCTGGCCGCCGACGAGTGCGCGAGCCTGCTCGCGGCACGCGGCATCGCCGCACCGTGCCACGAGCGGCTGATCGAGATCAGCCACGGCCACCCGCTGGCCCTCACGCTGCTCGCCGACGTCGTCGCGCGCTCCGGCGAGGTGCCGGCCGAGCTGGGCCGCGACGTCGTGCGCGAGCTGGCCGAGCGCTTCGGCGCGCAGGCGCCGACCGAGCTGCATCGGCGCGCGCTCGAGGTCTGCGCCCATGCCCGCGTCACCACCGAGGCGCTGCTCGCCGACGCCGTCGAGCGCGAGCGGGCGCGCGAGCTGTTCGACTGGCTCGCGTCGCTGAGCGTCGTCGAGAGCGGGCCCGCGGGCCTGTTCCCGCACGACCTGGTCCGCGACGCCATCGACGAGGAGCTGCACTGGCGCCACCCCGAGCGACACCGCGAAGTGCACCGGGCCGTGCGCCGGCACCTGATCCGCGGCGTCGCCGACCCCACGCACTTCCCGAAGCACACCTTCGACATCCTCTTCCTGCACCGGCACTCGCCGGCGATGAAGCCCTTCGTCGACTTCCGGGCCCTCGGCAGCGTCTACTTCGAACCCGGCGACGCGAGCGACCTGCCGGCCCTGCGCGAGCTCGTCGCGCACGAGATGCCGGCGGCCCAGCACGCCGCGATCGAGCGCTGGTGGGGCCATCGCGCGACGACGCCGTGGGTCGTCCGGCCGGCGCCGGGCCAGCTCGTCGCGGCGACGCTGTCGATCGACCTGGCGGCGCTGCACGAGGACGAGCGCGCGGCCGATCCGGTCTTCGCCGCGGTCTGGCGCGAGCTCCGGGACGTCGCCCCGCCGCGGCCCGGCGACCGGCAGCTGCTGGCGCGCTGGAACGTCGCCGACGGCGGGCAGTTGCGGCCGTCGGCGGCCATGAACGGCATCCAGATGTCGCAGTTCCACCAGTGGCTGACGCTGCCGAATCTCGGCGCCTTCGTGATCTGCGTCGAGCAGCCGCCGCACTGGGCGCCGATGATGAAGCACATCGGCTTCGTGCGGATGGCCTCGTGCGACTGCGTCGTCGACGGCCGCTCGCTCGGCTGCTACCTGCGCGACTGGCGATCGGCGCCGATCGCGCCCTGGCTCGACGGCATGGGCGAGCGCGAGCTCGGCCGCGAGGCGCCGCTCGATCCGGCGCGCCGTGTGCCGGAGCCGCAGCGCCTGGCCCGCCCCGAGTTCGAAAAGGCGGTGCGCGAGGGACTGAGGCAGCTGCACCAGCGGACGGCGCTCGCCGCGAACCCGCTGGTCGCGTCGACCGTCGTGCAGGCGGCAGCCGGCGACGGCGAGGCGCCCGTCGACGCGCTGCGACGGCTGCTCGTCGACGCCGCCCGCTCGCTCGCCGCGCGCTCGCGCGACGCGAAGTTCTGGCGCGCGCTCGACCTCACCTACGTCCACCCGGCCGGCTCGCAGGAGCTCGCCGCCGAGCGCCTCGGGCTGCCGTTCGGCACCTATCGCTATCAGCTCGCGACCGGCATCGAGCGGGTGGCGCAAGTGCTCTGGGACCAGGAAACGGCGCACGAGGCGAGCTGAGCCGCCGCGCTGCGGGCTCATACCGCGCGGCGGGTTCGTCATCGCACCGTAGCCGACAGCGTTTTCGGCAGCGCTTCGACAGCGTTTTCGGCTGGCGTTTCGGCGCCGGCTGCGCCGATGCTGAGGGCACCTTTTGTCAACCGGAGGTGCTCCATGTTCCGATCGAAGCCGTCTTCTTCGTCGCTGGGCCGTCGCGCGATCGTCCTCGGCGCCAGCATGGCCGGCCTGCTCGCCGCCCGCGTCCTCGCGGAGCGCTTCGACGAGGTCTGGCTGCTCGAGCGCGATGCGCTGCCCGACGGCGCCCAGGCGCGCAAGGGAACGCCGCACGCCGTGCATGCGCACGGGCTGCTGGCGCGCGGCCGCGAGGTGCTCGAGTCGCTGTTCCCCGGCTTCACCGAGGCCCTCGAGGCGCGCGGTGCGCTGGTCGGCGACCTGCAGACGAACGCGCCCTTCGTCGCCGCCGGCCGCCGCTTCGCGTCCGGCCGCTGCGGCAGGCGCGGCCTGGCGTGCAGCCGCCTGGCGATCGAGGCCGAGGTGCGCCGCCGCGTGCTCGCGCTGCCGCAGGTCCGCGCCGTGACCGACGTCGACGTGGTCCAGCCGGTGCTCGAAGGCTCGCGCGTGACCGGCGTGCGCATCGTGCAGCGGGCGACCGGCGCGCAGGAGACGCTGGCCGCCGACTTCGTCGTCGACTGCACCGGCCGTGGCTCTCGCCTGCCCACCTGGCTGCGCGAGTGGGGCTTCGACGCGCCGGCCGAGGAGCGCGTGGACGTCGGCATCGGCTACGCCACCGCCTACCTGCGCCGCGAGCCGGAGCAGGCGCCCGGCATCGCGGCAATGATCTTCACGGCCACGCCGGAGCTGCCGCTGCCCGGCGTGCTGCTGGCGCAGGAGGCCGACGCCGACGGCACGCTGCGCTGGGTCGCGACGCTCGGCGGCTACGCCGGCGACCACCCGCCGGCCACGATCGAGGCGATGCGCGAGCGCGCCCGCCGCATGGGCGACCCGACGTTCGCGCGCCTGCTGCAGGACGCCGAGCCGATCGGCCCGGTGCTGCGCTACGGCTTCCCGCAAGCCAGCGCCGCCGCTACGAGCGGCTCGCCGCCTTCCCCGAGCGCCTGCTGGCGATGGGCGACGCGATCGCCAGCTTCAACCCGGTTTACGGCCAGGGCATGAGCGTCGCCGCCTGCGAGGCGCTGGCCCTGCAGCGCGCCCTCGCCGCCGGCCTGGGCGGCCTGCACCGCCGCTTCTTCCGCGCTGCCGCGAAGGCGATCGACGTGCCCTGGCAGCTCGCCGTCGGCGCCGACCTCGCCATCGCCAGCGTGCCGGGCGAGCGGCCACACGCGGTGCGCTTCGTCAACGCCTACCTGGCGCGCGTCTTCCGCGCCGCGCCGCGCGACCCGACGGTGGCGCTCGCCTTCATGAAGGTGGCGCACCTGATCGCGCGGCCGCCGTCGCTGTTCGCGCCGCACATCGTCGCGCGCGTGCTCTGGCACTCGCGCGACGCGGCGGGGACGATGGGCGCGCCCGCGGTCGCCCTCGGCGACGGGTGACGATCGCGGCGCCGCGGCACCGAAGCGCTCGCCGCTGCGGCACCGATGCGCTCGGCGCGGCCGCTGCGCGGCCGAACGCGCCCGCCGCTCAGATCGGGCAGACGTTGGCCGGATCGACGGCGCCGGCCATCGGCAGCGTCTTGCTCGCCGGCGGCTTCTTCCTGCCGTGCCGCGGCTCGACCCAGGCTTCGAGCAGCATGAAGGCGGCGCGGTAGCAGGGCGCGATCGGCCGCAGCCGGTCCGGGAAGACGTCGAACAGCTGGTCGACGTGGTTGCCGCCCTCGACGACGTAGTAGCGATGCAGGTGGCCGCGGCCCTGGCCGAGCACGCGTTCGACATACGCATCCGAGTTCGGCCCGATCGGCAGCAAGGTGTCGAGCGTTCCGTGCAGGGTGATCATCGGCTTGCCGATGCGCCCGCTCAGGGCGACGCGGCCGACCGCGTCCTGCACCGCCTGCGGCCGGCTGGCGTAGTCGTAGTCGGCGTCGCAGGCGGGCGTGCCCGGGGCGCAGAAGGGAACGCCTGCCGCGAGCGCGCCGTCGTAGCCGGGGTCCATCTCCTCGCGGTAGGTGCGCTGCGTCAGGTCCCAGTAGACGGCGTAGTGATGCTCCCAGATGAACTCGGATCCCGGCGCGAAGCCGGCGTCGAGGATGGCTCGGTGCGCCGGCTCGCTGCCCAGCCGGTACGCCGGGTAGTGCTTCAGGGCCGCTGGCAGGAAGGTGAACAGGTTCGGGCCTTCGGGGCGCCAGTGCGGCCCTTCCCAGTCGACACCGCCGTCGTAGAGGTCCGGGCGGTTCTCGAGGGCGTGGCGCGTCAGGTAGCCGCCGTTCGAGATGCCGGTCATGTAGGTGAAGTCGGGGACCCGGCCGTAGTGCTGGCGGACGACGTCCTTGGCGGCGATCGTCAGCTCGGTGACGCGGCGGTGCCACTCGGCAATGGCATCGCCGGGCTGCGCCCCGTCGTTGTAGAAGCTGGTGCCGGTGTTGCCCTTGTCCGTCGCGGCATAGGCGTAGCCGCGGGCGAGCACCCAGTCGCTGATCAGATAGTCGGTCGCGTACTGCTTGCGGACGCCGGGCGCGCCGGTGACGACGAGCTTGCCGTTCCACTGGTGCGGCAGGCGGATCACGAACTGCGCGTCGTGGAACCAGCCGCGGGTCGTGTTCGTCGTCGACGTGTCCGGGAAGTAGCCGTCGATCTGGATGCCCGGAACCACGGTCGTCGGGTTGCGCGTCTGCTGCGAATGCAGCGTCGCCCAGTCGCTCGCGTCGGTGTACGGCGTCGCGACGAGGTACTTCGTCGACAGGTCCGGCAGGCACGCCGCCTCGGCGCGCTCGGCACCGGGCACCGTCAGCCGCGTCATGTTCAGGCAGTCGGCAGCGTGCGCCGCGTTCGACGCGGCGAGCAGCGAGGCACCGAGCAGGCCCGCCGCGAAAGCGGCGCAGGCGCGCGCCGGCGGCGGGGTGGAACGTGCGATGGATCGGTGCATGCAGCCTCCTCTTCGCCTGCCTTTTAGCGCGCCGCCCGGCCGCGGCCCATCGTCCGTTCGCGCATGCGGGAGTAGGAGGACTCCGGCGCCCCGGCGGCGCGGCGTCGCCTCACGCCTCCTTCGGCAGCAGCGGCTGGCCGCGCGTCTTCCACAGCGACAGCAGCACGCCACCGGCGATGAGGCCGAAGGTCACGCCGAGCGACAGTGCCGGCGGCAGCTTGCCGACGAAGCCGACCAGGAAGATCTTGGTGCCGATGAAGACGAGCACCAGCGCGAGCGCGTACTTCAGGTACCTGAAGCGATGGATCATGGCGGCGAGCGCGAAGTAGAGCGCGCGCAGGCCGAGGATGGCGAAGATGTTGCTCGTGTAGACGATGAACGGGTCGGTGGTGATGGCGAAGATGGCCGGCACGGAATCGACGGCGAACACCAGGTCGACGAGCTCGATCACGAGCAGGGCGAGGAACAGCGGCGTGGCCCAGAGCACGGTCCTCCCCGTCGCGGGATCGGGTCGCCGCACCCAGAACGCATCGCCGTGCAGCTCGGCCGTGACCGGCACGTGCCGACGCGCGAACTTGAGGACCGGGTTGCCGGCGATGTCGGGCACGTGATCCGCGAGGACCCACATCTTCACGCCGGTGAAGACGAGGAATGCGCCGAACAGGTAGAGGACCCAGCTGAACTGCCCGACCAGCGCCGCGCCGAGCCCGATCATGATCGCGCGCAGCACGATGACGCCGAGGATGCCCCAGAAGAGCACGCGGTGCTGGTACTGCCGCGGGACGGCGAAGAACGTGAAGATGAGGGCGATCACGAAGACGTTGTCCATCGACAGCGACTTCTCGATCAGGAAGCCCGTGTAGTAGGCCATTCCGCTGCCCGGGCCGAGGACCCACCATACCCACGCGCCGAAGACGAGCGCCGCCGTCACGTAGCCGGCCGAGAGCCACAGGCTCTCGCCGACGCCGATCTCGCGGCTGCCCCGGTGCAGGACGCCGAGGTCGAAGGCGAGCAGGGCGACGACGATGCCGATGAAGAGAAGCCACAGCCAGGCGGCGGTTCCCTGGATGTCGGTGGCGAGCGCTGCAGTGAGGAATTCCATGGTCGACGCGAGTTCTCGAGGTGCGGGAGAGCGCGACGATAGGAACGTTCGGCCATCCGAAAAAGCAGAAAATCGGATAACGACGTTTCGTAAAAACCTGACCTACCGATTCCCCATGAGCCGCAGCTTCAGCTACCGCCACCTGTACTACTTCTGGGTCGTCGGCAAGGAAGGCGGCATCGCCCGCGCCGCGGCGCGCCTCGGCATGGCGGTGCAGACGGTGAGCTCGCAGGTGCGCGAGCTCGAGCGCTCGCTCGGCTACGCGCTCCTGCAGCCGTCCGGGCGCGGCCTCGTCCTGACGGACGCCGGACGAGCGGCCATGCAGCAGGCCGAGCAGATCTTCCAGCTCGGCGAGCAGCTCCCGGCGTTGGTCCGGGAGGCGGCGAGCGCGCCGAGCGTGCGCCTCGCGGTGGGCATCTGCGACGGCCTGCCCAAGCTCGTCGCGCGGCAGCTGCTGCAGCCCGTGCTCGCCGAGCCGCACCTGCGCCTGCTGTGCCACGAAGGCGAGATGGAGGAGCTGCTCGGCGCCCTCGCCCTGCATCGGCTCGACGTCGTCGTCGCCGATCGTCCCGCGCCGGCCAATGCCAACCTCAAGCTCTACAGCCACGCCCTCGGCCGCTCGGACGTCGCCTGGTACGCGCCGCCAACGCTCGCCGCCGCCGCGCGGCGCCGCTTCCCCGGCTCGCTGGCCGAGGTTCCGGTGCTGCTGCCGACCCACCACGCGGCCGTGCGTACCGGGCTCGACCGCTGGTTCGAGCGGCACGGCGTGCGGCCGCGCATCGTCGGCGAGTTCGAGGACAGCGCGTTGCTCAAGACCTTCGGGGCGGGCGGTATGGGGGTCTTCCCGGCGGCGCTCATGAGCCACGCCGACCTCCTGGCGCGCTACCGCGTCCGGCAGGTCGGCGCCTGCGATGGCGTCGAGGAGCAGTTCCTGGCGATCGGCACCGAGAAGAAGGTGCTGCACCCGCTGGTCCAGCGACTCCTCGCCGGGCGCGCGGAGAGCCGCGCCGGGCGGGTCAGCGCGCCAGCGCCTGCATCTCGCTGATCAGGTCGGCCTTGCCCTCGAAGCCGATGCCGGGCAGCTCCGGCAGCGTGACGATGCTCTCCTTCACTTCCACCCCGTCGGGGAAGCCGCCGTAAGGCTGGAACAGGTCGGGGTACGACTCGTTGCCGCCGAGGTGCAGGCCCGCCGCGATGGCCAGCGACATCTGGTGCCCGCCGTGCGGCACGCAGCGCGACGGCGACCAGCCGTGCGCCTTCAGCATGTCGAGCGTGCGCAGGTACTCGACCAGGCCGTAGCTCAGGGCGCAGTCGAACTGCAGCCAATCGCGGTCGGGCCGCATGCCGCCGTAGCGGACGAGGTTGCGCGCGTCCTGCATCGAGAACAGGTTCTCGCCCGTCGCCAGCGGGCCGGCGTAGTGCCTCGCCAGCTCGGCCTGCAGCGTGTAATCGAGCGGGTCGCCCGCTTCCTCGTACCAGAAGAGCGGGTACTGCGACAGCGCCTCGGCGTAGGCGAGCGCGGTCTCGAGATCGAAGCGCCCGTTGGCGTCGACGGCGAGGCGCTGCCCGGGCCCGAGCAGGCGCAGCACGGCCTCGATGCGGGCCCGGTCCTCGTCGAGCGGCGCGCCGCCGATCTTCATCTTCACGACCGAGTAGCCGCGCTCGAGGTAGCTCCTCATCTCGCGCTCGAGCCCCTCGAGTCCCTGGCCCGGCCAGTAGTAGCCGCCGGCGGCGTAGACGAACACCTGGCGCTTCGGCCGGCCGTCGCCGTAACGGTCGGCGAGCAGCTGGAACAGCGGCTTGCCCTCGATCTTCGCGACCGCGTCCCACACCGCCATGTCGATGGTGCCGACGGCCACCGAGCGCTCGCCGTGGCCGCCCGGCTTCTCGTTGCTCATCATCGCCGCCCACACCGCGTGCGGATCGAGCACGCCTCGCTCGTCGAGGAGGCTTTCCGGAGGCGCCTCGAGCACGCGCGGGATGAAGCGCTCGCGCATCAGCGCGCCCTGGCCGTAGCGGCCGTTGGAGTTGAAGCCGTAGCCGACGACGCGACGGCCGTCGCGCACCACGTCGGTGACGACGGCGACCAGGCTCAGCGTCATCCGCGAGAAGTCGATGTAGGCGTTGCGGATGTTCGACTGGATGGGCTTCGTGCTTTCGCGGATCTCGACGATCTTCATGGCGTCCTCGGCTGGCGGTCTGCGCCATTTTCGCCAGCGCGTTCGTCCGCGTCGGCGGCGCGGCGGCAGCCCGCGGGCCATTGCCGGCCG
>DATAGP010000036.1:0-7877 GCA_036263655.1 Caldimonas sp.
GCGGACGCTGGTCGGGATGCATGCAGTCGGTCATTGGAGACCCAGCAAGCGGGCCATGTCGTTGTAGAGGGCCAGGGACATCATCATCAGCATGATGGCAACCCCGCCGCGCTGCAGTCTGTCGAGCCACAGATCGGAGACCGGACGCCCCGTCACAGCCTCGAAAAGATAATACATCAGGTGTCCTCCGTCGAGGATCGGCAGAGGGAGCAGGTTGAGGACGCCGAGGCTCACGCTGACGACGGCGAGAAAGCCGAGGTAGTAGGCAAGACCGAGACGGACCGACTGGCCCGCGTAGTCGGCGATCGTCACCGGTCCGCTGAGGTTCTTCAGCGAGGCCTGGCCGATGAGCATCTTGCCCAGCATCTTCACGGTGAGTGCCGAGACCTGCCAGGTCTGCGAGACCGCGCTGCCGAGTCCCTCGAACACGCCGTAGCGAACGGAGACGATCTCCGGCGGGCGACCTGGAAAGACCTCGAGGCGGCCGACGCGGCTGCCGCCGTCGACGGTCACGGCCGGCGTGACCAGGAGGTCGAGGCGCGTGCCCTGCCGTTCGATGCGCCACTGCATCGGAACGGCGGCGCCGGTCTTGCCGCTGGCGCGGATCGCTTCGCGCGCCTGTCCGCCGTCCTCGATCGGCCGGCCGTCGATGCTGAGGATGCGATCGCCTTCGCGCAGCCCGGCCGCGGCGCCCGCGCCTCCGGCCTTCACCTCGCCGAGCACCGGCTCGCTCCAGGCCTGCCCGAGGCCGATCCGTTGCATCGTCTTGGCGTCGAGCTCGGTCGCGCCGAGTGAGGCGAGCTCGAGACGGACGCGCCGCTGGCCGCGACCTTCGCGGCTGCTGACGAGCAGGTCGATGTCCTCGCCGTGCAGCATGGCCTGCGTGACCTGCCAGCGCAGGTCGGTCAGCGATCGGATGTCCTTCCACTCGTCGTTGCCCTGGGACCAGGCGCGGACCCAGTCGCCGCTGCGCAGGCCGGCCCGCTCGGCGATGCTCCCCGCCGCCGGCGGCCCGAGCAGCGCCTTCGGCTCGTTAACACCGACCCAGTTGGCGGTGGCGTAGAGCGCGATGGCGAGCAGCAGGTTCGCCGCCGGCCCGGCGGCGACCACCGCCGCCCGCTGCCAGAGCGGCTTGCGGTTGAAGGTGCGGTGGAGCTCGCTGGGGGCGACCGTGCCCTCGCGCTCGTCGAGCATGCGCACGTAGCCGCCGAGCGGCAGCGCGCAGATGACGAACTCGGTGCTGGAAGGCGTCTTCTGCCGCCGCCACAGGACGCGGCCGAAGCCGATCGAGAAGCGCAGCACCCGCACGCCGCACGCCACGGCGACGCGGTAGTGGCCGTACTCGTGCACGACGATGAGCAGACCCAGCGTCAGCAGGAAAGCAAGAACCGTGGTGATCATGCGGCGAGTACTCTCACGAACCCCTGCGCCCGGCGCCTGGCTTCGGCGTCGAGCGCGAGGAGCGCTTCCAGGGAGCCGGTCGCTTCCGCCTCGGGGACCAGTCCCTCCACCGTGCGGCAGTTGACGGTGTGAATCGCGTCGAAGCGGATGGTTCCGGTCAGGAACGCGGCGACCGCCTCTTCGTTCGCGGCATTGAGCACGGCGCTGCTGCCCGGCCGGCCGCGCAGCGCATTCCACGCCAGGGTCAGGCTCGGATAGAGGCGGGGGTCGGCCGGCTCGAAGGTGAGCGCGGCGAGCTTGCGCCAGTCGAGCGGCTCGGTGCCGGAGGCGATCCGCTCCGGCCAGGCCAGGCCGACGGCGATCGGCACGCGCATGTCCGGCGTGCCGAGCTGCGCCAGCACCGACTGGTCGCGGCACACGACCATCGAATGGATGATGCTTTGCGGATGAACGACGACCTCGATCTGCTCCGGCGCGAGGTCGAACAGGAAGTGCGCCTCGATCACCTCGAGCGCCTTGTTCATCAGGGTCGCGGAATCGACCGAGATCTTGCGACCCATGACCCAGGTGGGATGCGCGCAGGCCTCGTCGGGCGTCACCGCCGCCAGGGTCGCCGGGTCCCGGCCGCGGAACGGCCCGCCGGAGGCGGTGAGGACGATGTGATCGATCTGCTCCTGCCAGGTCGACCGGTCGGCAGGCAGGCACTGGAAGATGGCCGAGTGCTCGCTGTCGATGGGCAGCAGCGTCGCTCCGCCGCGGCGAACGGCGCCGGTGAACAGCTCGGCGCCGAGGACCAGCGCTTCCTTGTTGGCGAGCAGGATCCGCTTGCCCGCTTCGGCCGCGGCGAGACACGGGGCGAGCCCTGCCGCGCCGACGATCGCCGCCATGACGACGTCGACCTCCGGATGCGCCGCCAGCTCGCACAGGGCCTGCGCACCGGCGAGCACCTCGGTCGGCAGCTGCGCATCGCGCAGCCGCGCCTGCAGCGTCCCCGCGTCTTCCGGCGTGGCCATCGCGGCGTAGCGCGGCCGCCAGCGAACGCACAGCGCCAGCAGCTCGTCGAGCCGGCGCTGCGCCGTCAGAGCGAACACCTCGAAGCGTTGCGGGTGGCGTTCGATGACGTCGAGCGTGGCCATGCCGACGGACCCGGTCGCGCCGAGGACGCAGACCCGCTGCGGCATCCGCTGCGGCGTGCCGGTCATGACGGCGACAGCGAGGCCAGCGCCAGGGCGATGGGAAACACCGGCAGCAAGGCGTCGAGCCGATCGAGGATGCCGCCGTGGCCGGGAAGAAGACCGCTGCTGTCCTTGGCGCCGGCGCTGCGCTTCACGAGCGACTCGAACAGGTCGCCGACGACGCTCATCGCAACCAGGAACACCACGACGAGCGCCAGGCCGATGCTGGTCAGCCGCTCGTTGACAAGCGTGTAGAGGCTGTCGTAGTAGGTCATGCCGCGACCGTCGATGAACACCCACGTGCCGGCGACGAGAAGCGCTCCCAGCATGCCGCTCCAGACGCCGGCCCAGCTCTTGCCCGGGCTGATCGCGGGCGCCAGCTTGCGCTTGCCGAACGCCCGGCCGCCGAAGTAGGCGAAGATGTCAGCGGCCCAGACGAGGAAGAAGATCGAGAGGATGAAGTTGAGCCCGCCGGCCTTGGCGTTGGCCATCGCCAGCCAGGCGGTCCAGAGGGCGACGAGGCCCACCCCGATGCGGATCGCCCGCGGCACGTGGGGCCACCCCGCGACGCCGCGGCTGAGGACCCAGGCACCCCCCAGCACCCAGGCGCCCATCGCCACCCACCAGGCGACGCGCGGCGCCGAGGTGGTCCAGCCAGCCCAGAGCGCCAGCACGCAGGCGAGCCCCAGGCCGACGCCGAGCGGCACGGCCTGCCGGCCGGCGTCGTTGAGGCGGGCCCACTCCCAGCCTCCCGCCGCGAAAGCCAGCAGCGACAGCACCGCGAACGGCCAGACTTTCTCGGCGATCAACGCGGGCAGCAGCAGCGCAAGCAGCACCAGGGCGGTAGCGACGCGCTGTCTCAGCACGCGAGGGCCTAGGATCCGCTCGAGACGAGCTCGGCCGCGCTGGCCACCGCGCCGAAGCGCCGGTCGCGACGCGCGTACTGCGCCAGCGCCGCATCGAGCTCGTGGCTGCCGAACTCCGGCCACAGGCAGTCGGTGAACACGAGCTCGGAATACGCCGCCTGCCAGAGCAGGAAGTTGCTGATCCGCACCTCGCCGCCGGTGCGGATGAAGAGGTCGGGGTCCGGCGCGTAGCTGAGCGCCATGTAGCTGTTCAGGGTCGCCTCGTCGAGCTCGTCGGCGGCGACCCCGGCCGCGATCGCGCGCCGGCACGCCTGGACGATGTCCCAGCGGCCGCCGTAGTTGAAGGCCACCGAGAGGTTGATGCGCGTGTTGTGGCGCGTGCTGTCCTCCGCTTCCTGCCAGGCCTGGCGCAGCTTCTCCGACACCTGCGCGCGGTCGCCGACGATGCGCACCCGCACGCCGTCCCCGGCGAGCTTGCCGAGGTACTTCGACACGGCGACGAGGACCAGGCCCATCAGGCCCGACACCTCCTCGCTCGGCCGCTTCCAGTTCTCCGACGAGAAGGCGAACACGGTGAGGTACTCGATGCCGCGATCGGCACAGGCGTGGACGGTGCGCACGAGCGCATCGACACCTTGCTTGTGCCCGAAGAAGCGCGGCATGTGCCGCTTGACGGCCCAGCGGCCGTTGCCGTCCATGACGATGGCGACGTGCCGGGGCACGCGCGTGGCTGCCGATGCACTCGTCATGTGCCGCGCTCGCCGGCGCCGGGCCGCTTGCAGGTGCCCGGCATCAGACTGCCATGATCTCGGCTTCCTTGGCCGAGGTGAGCCGGTCGATCTCGGCGATGGTCCGGTCGGTGAGCTTCTGCAGGTCGTCGAGCGAGCGCCGCTCCTCGTCCTCCGAGATGGACTTGTCCTTGGTCAGCCGCCGGGCGTGGTCGTTGGCGTCGCGGCGCAGGTTGCGCACGGCGATCTTCGCCTCCTCGCTGGCGTGGCGGACGACCTTGGTCAGGTCGCGCCGGCGCTCCTCGGTGAGGGCCGGCATGGGCACGCGCAGGAGGTCGCCCTGGCTCGACGGGTTGAGCCCGAGCTCCGACTCACGGATCGCGCGCTCGATCTTGCCGCCCATCCCCTTCTCCCAGGGCTGGACGCTGATCGTGCGCGCGTCGAGCAAGGTGACGTTGGCCACCTGACTGATCGGCACCATGGAGCCGTAGTACTCGACCTGCACCTGGTCGAGGATGCCCGGGTGGGCACGGCCGGTGCGGATCTTCTGCAGCTCGCTCTTGAACGCCTCGACGGAGCGGGCCATCTTCTGCTCGGCCGTGCTCTTGATGTCAGCGATGGTCATCTCGTGGTGTCCTCACACGTGGACGAGCGTGCCTTCGTCGTCGCCCATCACGACGCGCCTGAGCGCGCCGGCCTTGGCGATGCTGAAGACACGGATCGGAAGCTTCTGGTCCCGGCAGAGCGCGAAGGCCGTGGCGTCGAGCACCTGCAGGTTGCGCACGATGGCCTCGTCGAAGCTGATCCGGGTGTAGCGGGTGGCCGTCGGGTCCTTCTTCGGATCGGCGTTGTAGACGCCGTCGACGCGAGTGGCCTTCAGGACGATCTGGGCACCGATCTCGGCGCCGCGCAACGCAGCCGCCGTGTCGGTGGTGAAGAACGGGTTGCCGGTGCCGGCGGCGAAGACGACGACCTTGCCTTCCTCGAGGTACTGCAAGGCCTTCGGGCGGACATAGGGCTCGACCACCTGCTCGATCGCAATCGCCGACATCACTCGTGCGGTGATGCCTTCCTGGCGCATCGTGTCGGCGAGCGCGAGCGCGTTCATGACGGTCGCCAGCATGCCCATGTAGTCGGCGGTGGCGCGGTCCATGCCCACCGACCCGCCGGCGACGCCGCGGAAGATGTTGCCGCCGCCGATGACGACCGCGACCTCGCAGCCGAGCCGCGTGACCTCCTGCACCTCGCGCACGATCCGCACGATCGTCGAGCGGTTGATCCCGTACGCGTCATCGCCCATCAAGGCTTCGCCGGAGAGCTTGAGGAGGATGCGCTTGTACGCTGCCATTCGTTCGACTCCCCCCGTGGTTGTCCGTCGGGGCGAGCGAGAGTCTATCCGGCGATGGTTTGGTTCCGGCAGGTGCCGGGCTCAGCTGCCCTTGGCGGCCGCGACCTGGGCCGCGACCTCGGCGGCGAAGTCGCCGGTCTTCTTTTCGATCCCTTCGCCGACGACGTACAGCGTGAACGCCTTGATGCGCGTCGCCTTCTCCTTCAGCATCTGCTCGACCGTCTGCTTGTCGTTCTTCACGAAGGGCTGGTTGTTGAGGCTGACCTCCTTGAGGTACTTGGCCACCGAGCCGTCGATCCGCCTGGCGAGGATCTCCGGCGACTGCACGGGCTTGTTCTCCGCCTTCGCCTTCTCGGCGTCCTCGGCGGCCTTCTGCGTCGCGACCCTGCGCTCCGTGTCGACCAGCGACTGCGGCACGTCGGCCGAGGTCAGCGCCACCGGCTTCATCGCCGCCACGTGCATGGCGACGTCCTTGGCCGCGACCTCGTCGCCCTCGTACTCGACGAGGACCCCGATGCGCGTGCCGTGCAGGTAGCTGGCCAGCTTGCCGCCGCCCGCGTAGCGCTTGAAGCGGCGGATGGACATGTTCTCGCCGATCTTGCCGATCAGCCCCTTGCGGACGTCCTCGACCGTCGGGCCGAAGCCGTCCTGGCTGAGCGGCAGCGCGGCGAGCGCGTCCACGTCGGCCGGGTCGTGACGGGCGACCAGCGCCGCCAGCGAGCGGGCGAAGGCGAGGAACGCGTCGTTCTTGGTGACGAAGTCGGTCTCGCAATTCACCTCGACCACCGCACCCGTCGAGCCCTCGACCGAGGCCGCGACCACGCCTTCGGCAGCGATGCGCGAAGCCGCCTTGCCGGCCTTGCTGCCGAGCTTGACGCGCAACAGCTCCTCGGCCCGCTCCATGTCGCCATCGGCGTCGGTCAGCGCCTTCTTGCACTCCATCATCGGCGCGTCGGTCTTCGCGCGCAGGGCACCCACCATGCTTGCGGTGATTGCGGCCATCGGGTCTCTCCTTGGCGAACGGCTGCGCCGGCGCGGGCAGTCGTCGCGACTTCTCGGGTTGCAAAAAAGGGGCTGAAGCAGCCCCTGGTTCAGCCCGCCGGGCGAGCGGCGGGAGCAGGCGATCAGGCGGCGGCTTCGTCCACTTCCACGAACTCGTCGCCTTCGGCCGCCGACTGGACGACGTCGTTCTGGGCGTTTGCCTTGCCCTCGAGCACCGCGTCGGCGACCGCCCGGGCATAGAGCGCAACGGCCTTGGACGAGTCGTCGTTGCCGGGAATGACGTAGTCGATCCCGATCGGCGAGTGGTTCGAATCGACGATGCCGATGATCGGAATGCCAAGCTTCTTGGCCTCGGCGACGGCGATCTTGTGGAAGCCGACATCGATCACGAACATCGCGTCGGGCAGCGCATTCATGTCCTGGATGCCGCCGATGTCCTTCTCGAGCTTGACCAGCTCGCGCTGGAACATCAGCGCTTCCTTCTTGATCCGGATCTCGGTCCCGGCGTCGATCTGCGCCTTCATGTCCTTGAGCCGCTTCAGCGAGCCCTTGACCGTCTTGAAGTTGGTCAGCATGCCGCCGAGCCAGCGCTGGTCGACGTAGGGCATGCCGGCGCGCTTGGCCTCGGCGGCGATCACGTCGCGCGCCTGGCGCTTGGTGCCGATCATGAGGATCGTCCCGCGCCGGGCGGCGAGCTGGCGCACGAACTTCATCGCATCGTCGAAGAGCGGCTGCGTCTTCTCGAGATTGATGATGTGGATCTTGTTCCGGTGGCCGTAGATATACGGGGCCATCTTCGGGTTCCAGAAGCGCGTCTGGTGCCCGAAATGGACACCCGCTTCCAGCATTTCACGCATCGTGATCGACATGGAGGTTCCGAGGTTGGTTCTAGAATCCCGGCTCGAATCGCGGCGGTGATCGAGATCGATCGGCCGCTGCGACACCCTGAAGGAACCGGTTCGCGAATTGGGGCAGATGAGGTGAGAAGAGCGCCGAACCGAAGAGTCCAGCCCCACCGCAAGCTGCCCGGGGCAAAGCGCGGAATTGTAGCATCGCGATGAGCGACGATCTGACCGACGCCGCCCGCCGCGTCCTCGCCGGAGGCTCGGCGGCGCAGGTCTTCGTCGAGCAGTCGATCGCGGCCGCGCAGCTGCCTGCCGCGGCGCACGCATTCATCTCCACCAGCTTCACTGCGGCGCGCGAGGCCGCCGCCCTCGCCGACCGGCGCGTCGCCAGCCGCGCCGATCCGGGGCCCCTCGCCGGCCTCGCGGTGTCGATCAAGGACTTGTTCGACGTCGCCGGCGAGGTCACCTCGGCGGGATCGCGGCTCCTCGCCTCGGCCCCGCCCGCCGCGGCC
>DATAGP010000037.1:0-156475 GCA_036263655.1 Caldimonas sp.
GATCCGCCCGGACTGACGCCGATGGAGCGCGAGCTCAACCGCGACATCGAGCGGCGCCAGCGCAACCCCGACCCGTCGCCCTGACCGAACGGCGGGCGGGCGGCGGGGGCCGATCGGCGTGTCTGTTCCGCCGATCGGCACGGCGGTCAGGCGTGCCAGAGCGCGGCGCGGCTACAGCCGCTCGACGTAGCCGAAGCTGCCGCTGCCGCGGACCTCGTCGGCCGCGGCGGCGACGCCGGCCATGGCGGCACGCCACAGCGATGTCGCGAGGCTGATACGGCGAACGCCCGCCGCCTCGAGCGTGACCACGTCCCAGGACTTGCCCTTCATCCCGACCATGAAGTTGAAGGGCTTCGTCAGCGCGGCGCAGACGGCGCGCACCGCGTCGAGGTCGGGCAGGCCGGGCGCGAACAGGACATCGGCGCCGGCCGCTTCGTACGCGCGCAGGCGCGCGATCGTGTCGGCGAGGTCGGGCCGGCCGCGCAGGAAGTTCTCGGCGCGGGCGGTGAGCACGAAGCCCGGAAATCCGAGCGATCGGGCGGCGCCGACGGCGGCCTCGATGCGCTGCACGGCGAGCTCGAGCGGATAGATGCCGCGCGACTTGTCGCCGCTGTAGTCCTCGATCGATCCGCCGATCAGCCCGGCCTCGCCGGCGCCGCGGATCGTCTCGGCGACGTCGGCGGGCGCGTCGCCGAAGCCGTTCTCGAGGTCGCCGGAGACCGGCAGGTCGGTCGCCTCGACGATGGCCCGCGCATGCGCGAGGGCCTCGTCGCGCGAGATCTCGCCGTCGCGCCGGCCCAGCACGCCCGCCGCCGCCCCGCTCGATGTCGCCAGGCACTCGAAGCCCTTCTTCGCCAGCAGCAGCGCCGAGCCGGCGTCGAACGCGTTGGCGATCACGAAGGCACGCGGCCCCTCGTGCAGAGCGCGAAATCGGACAGCTTTCTCGGCCGAAGCGAACGGTGTTTTCATCGCGGGGCATCGTATCCTGTCCCTCATGTCCTTCGACCTCGTCCTCTTCGGCGGCACCGGCGACCTGGCCTGGCGCAAGCTGCTGCCTGCCCTCTTCCAGGCCTTCCGCCACGGCAAGCTGCCCGAGGGCGGCCGCATCCTCGCCGTCTCCCGGCAGGAGCTCTCGGACGAGGCCTATCGCGGCTGGCTGAAGGAGCGCTTCCAGGAGGTCGAAGGCGCGAAGCGGCCGAGCGAGGACGAGTTCGCGCGCTTCGCCGACCTCCTCCACTACCAGCGCCTGGACCTGTCCCATCCGGAGGGCTACGGTGCGCTGAAGGCCTGGCTCGACCGCGGCGCGGCCGAGGTGGTGGTGATGTACCTCGCGACCAGCCCGGACCTCTTCCCCACCGTCTGCGCCCAGCTCGGGGCGGCGGGCCTCAACGGACCGAACGTTCGGGTCGTGCTCGAGAAGCCGCTCGGCCACGACCTGGTGAGCGCCCGCGAGATCAACCGCGTCGTGCGCTCGGTCTTCCGCGAGGAGCAGGCGTTCCGCATCGACCACTATCTCGGCAAGCCGTCGGTGCAGAACCTGATGGCGCTGCGGTTCGGCAATGCGCTGTTCGAGCCGCTCTGGCGGCGCGAGTGCATCGCCAACATCCAGATCACGCTGGCAGAGGCCATCGGCGTCGGCACCCGCGGCGACTTCTACAGCCGCACCGGCGCCCTGCGAGACATGGTCCAGAACCATGCGCTGCAGCTGCTGACGATGGTCGCGATGGAGCCGCCGTCGCGCAACACCGCCGACGCGATCCGCGACGAGAAGCTGAAGGTGCTGCGCTCGCTGAAGCCGTTCACGCCCGACAGCGTCGGGCGCGACGTGGTGCGCGGCCAGTACCGCTCCGGCAACGGCAGCGGCGAGCCGGTGCCGGCCTTCCTCGAGGAAGACAGCGTCCCGGCCGGAAATCGCACCGAGACCTTCGTCGCCCTGCGCACCGAGGTGCAGAACTGGCGCTGGGCCGGGGTTCCCTTCTACCTGCGCACCGGCAAGCGCCTGGCGGCGCGCGACGCGCAGATCGTCGTCAACTTCCGGCCCACGCCGCACAACATCTTCCCCGGCATGAACCCGGCGAACAAGCTGGTCATCAAGCTGCAGCCGGAGGACGGCCTCGAGCTGCACCTGCTCGCCGCGAAGGGCACGGGGCAGTCGGAGGCGCTCGCGCCGGTGTCGCTCGACCTCGACTTCGACAAGGCCTTCGCCGAGAACCGCGTCGGCGCCTACGAGCGCCTGCTCCTCGACGTGATCGCCGGCCGCCTGAACCTGTTCGTGCGCAGCGACGAGCAGGAGGAGGCCTGGGCCTGGGTCGAGCCCATCCTGGCGGCGTGGCGCCACGACGACGGCGGGCCGCGCCCCTACGCCGCCGGCACCTGGGGCCCGGCCGCGGCGAGCGCGCTGGTGGCCAGGGACGGCTACGCCTGGGCCGAGGAGGAATGAGGCCAAGGCCGCCGCCGGGGGCGGCCATGGCCGGCGTGTTCTTCTAGTGCGGGTCGAGGCCGCGGATCGGCTTCTCGTCCTTGCCGACCGGCGGGATCTCGACGACCTTGTCCTCGTTGGACTCGTCGCGGAACGTCGTCGGGTGCTGCTCCGTCGCCTTGCGCTCCGACTCTTTCAGGGCCTCGCGCTGGTCGTCCGGGCGGCTCGAGGTGGGTTGGGTGGTCGATGCTTCCATGCTCGTCTCCGTCGTTCGGCCGCCTCGGGGCGGCGACGGCCCAGTAGAGCCCAGGCGGCGGGTCGCGGCGAGGCGCCGACTGCCTGTTCGCATGTGGGAAATGACTGGCAGACGCCGGCCCGCGGATGCTGAACACTCGCAACGACCGCATCCCCGACCGCCAGCCAGGAGGCCCCCGCCATGACGCTTGCCGCGAGCGCGGACAAGAATCCCAAGCACTTCTCGATGATCCGCGGCTTCCAGCTGGCCGACTTCTTCACCCTGGGCAACGCCGCCTGCGGCGTCGCCGCGGTGCTGATGGCCATGCGCTACCTGGTCAGCCGCGACGTCGGCGACCTGCTCGTGGCCGCGGCGCTGGCGCCGGCGGCGTTCGTGTTCGACGTCCTCGACGGCCGCATCGCGCGCTGGCGACAGACCTCCTCGGCCCTCGGTCGCGAGCTCGACTCGCTCGCCGACGTGATCTCGTTCGGCGTCGCGCCCGCCGCGCTGGCCTTCGCCTGCGGCCTGGACGGCGCCTGGGACGCGGTGATCCTCGTCTACTTCGTCTGCTGCGGCGTGTCGCGCCTGGCGCGCTTCAACGTCACCGCCGAGTCGCTCTCGGCGGAGAGCGGCAAGGTCAAGTACTTCGAGGGCACGCCGATCCCGACCAGCGTCGTCCTGACGGCGGTGCTCGCCTGGGCCGCCTGGCAGGGCCGGATCGGCGACGCGCTGCCCGGCGGGGCCTGGACCTTCCTCGGCGGCGAGCTGCACCCGCTCGCCCTGCTGTTCGCGCTCTCGGGGACGCTGATGATCAGCAAGACCCTGCGCATCCCCAAACTCTGAGCCGCGGCGCGGCCAGCCGTCTAGGGCTGCAGCTTCCAGCTGCCGTTCTCGATCCTGACCATCACCTGGCTGCGCGCGTCGACGCCGTTGTGATCGGTCGGGCTCATGTTGTAGACGCCTTCCGAGCCGACGAAGTTGCGCAGCGACTCGATGGCGTCGCGCAGCGCGGTGCGGAACTCGGGCGTGCCGGGCCGGGCCTTCTTCATCGCCTCGCGCGCGCCCTCCTGGATGATGAGGAGCGCGTCCCACGCCGTCGCCGCGAACAGCGAGCGCGAATTGGGGCCGTGCCTCGCCTCGAAGCCCTGGACGAAGTCGACCGCCGCCTTCTTCACCGGGTTCGACTCGGGCAGCTGCTCGGCGACCAGCACCGGTGCGACCGTCATGTAGCCGCCCTCGACGTCCTTGCCGCCGACGCGCAGGAAGTCGTTGTTGGCGACGCCCTGCGTCTGGTAGACCAGGCCCTTGTAGCCGCGCCGGGCCAGCTCGATCTGCGGCAACGCCCCGGGCGTTCCGGAGGCGAGGATGTAGACCGCGTCGGGGTTGGCGGCGACGATCTTCAGGATCTGCGCCGTGATGCTCGCGTCGCTCGGGTTGTAGCGCTCGGTGGCCACGATCCGGATGCCCCTGGCCGGCGCCGCCGCTTCGACGGCCTTCAGGAAGCCCTCGCCGTAGCTGGTGGCGAAGCCGATGGTGGCCATCGTCTTGCCCTTCATCTTCAGCATGTGGTCGAGCACCAGGCCGATGGAGATCGGCTCGGTCGGCGAGAGCTTGAAGGCCCAGCGCCGCGGCCCGTCGGGCGGCAGGACGATGGCCCCGCCGCCGGCGAGCGACATCACCGGCACCTGGGCCGCGCCGGCGGCCTCGACCACGGCCAGCGAGGTCGGCGTCACCGAGGAGCCGATGATGACGTCGACCTTCTCCTCGCTGATGAGGCGCTGCGCGTTCCTGGCCGCGGTCGTCGTGTCGGTGTTGTCGTTGAGGATCGTGAAGCGCACCTTGTCGCCGGCCATCTCGGCGGGCCACATCTTGAGCGCCTGCTCGGCCGGAATGCCGAGCGACGCGCCGGGTCCGGTGGTCGAGATCGTGACGCCGATGTGGATCTCGGCCCACGCGGAAGGCGCGGCCGCGGCGAGGGCCAGGCCGAGGCCCAGCGCGAACCCCCGCAGATGCGGGTGGGCGGTGATGCGAAGGCTCGAGAGGATGCGGCTCACGCTTGTCTCCTGTGGCTTTCGGGTGCATCGTCCGCGTTCGTTCCGCGCCTGTCGTCGGGAGTGTCCCGGGGTGCCTCCGCGCGGCGCCCGTCCTATCCTCGCGCTGCCCGCTGAGAGATCCCCATGTTCGTTCGCAACTGCTGGTACGTCATCGCCTGGGACCACGAGGTCCCGAAGGACGGCCTCTTCTCGCGCACCGTACTGGGCGAGGCCATCCTCCTGTACCGAACAAATGACGGCGCCATCGTCGGCCTGCGCGACCGCTGCTGCCACCGGCTGGCGCCGCTCTCCAAGGGGCGCAAGGAAGGCGACTGCGTGCGCTGCGGCTACCACGGCCTGCTGTTCGACCCGACCGGCCGCTGCATCGAGATCCCCGGCTCGGAAACCGTGCCCGGCAAGGTGCGCGTGCAGCGCTACCCCGTCGTGACCAAGAACAAGTGGGTGTTCGTGTGGATGGGCGACGAGTCCAAGGCCGACCCGGCCCTGCTGCCCGACAACTTCTCGTGCGACCACCCGGACTGGGACTACGTGCCGGGCTACATGCACTACGCGACGTCGCAGGCGCTCATCTGCGACAACCTGCTCGACTTCTCGCACCTCAGCTACGTGCACGAGAAGACGCTCGGCGGCACGACGGCGATCGCCCAGGCGCGGGCCGAGATCGAGGCCGTGCCGCGCGGCATCCGGGTCACGCGCCGCATCCACGACGTGCCGCCGCCGCCCTACTACAAGACGATCCGCGACATCAGCAGCAACCTCGACCGCTGGTTCATCTACGACTTCCTCCTTCCCGGCACGCTGCTCATGCATTCGGGCGGGCGGCCGGTCGAGGACGCGGAAGGCGACATGCGGCGCGCCGTTCGCCTGCACAGCTGCCAGACGGTCACGCCGGAGACCGACACGACCACGCACTACTTCTTCCAGCAGTCACGACGCGTCGAGGACGGCGACCATGGCGTCGCCGAGGCGCTCTACCGCTCGCTGCTGGTGGCTTTCGAAGAAGACCGGGCGATGATCACGGCGCAGGCGCAGGCGATCGCCGCCGACCCCGGCCACCCGATGATGCTGCTGGCGATGGACGCGGCGGTCGTGCGCTTCCGCCGCCTGGTGGCCGACATGGCCGCGGCCGAGCGCAGCCCGTCGACCCTCCTCGACGCGCGCTCAGGCGTCGCCGGTCCGGCGCCGCGCAGCCCGGTGAATCAGGTCGGCAGCCAGCAGCTCGGTCGCGACGGAACGGTCGAGCGGCGAGCGCGATAGGCCCGACACCTCGTAGTGCATGTTCTCGTACAGCTCGGCGGTCGCCGGGTGCGCGGCGAGAACCGCCTTCAGGGCCGGCTCGGGGACCTTGGACGCGAGCACTACCTTGAGCTGACGCACCAGGGCGCGGTACTGATCGGCGCTCACCGCGACGGGGCTGGCCTCGACGCGCTCGAGCAGGCGAGCCAGGGCGATCAGCGTTTCGAGGCGGGCGTGGAGGGAGTCGGCGCGTTGCGGGGCCATGAGAGCGTCCTGAGGCCCCTCGTGCCGGGGGCGATGCATCGGAACTGAGGCCGCCCTCCCCCGAGTTCAAGCCCAGCCGCCGCCGAGGGCCTTGATCAGGAACACCGAAGTGAGCAGGCGCTGTCCGACCAGCTGGGCCGCCAGGCGCTCGGCTGCCAGCAGCGACTGCTGGGCCGTGATCACGTCGAGGTAGGTCGTCGCGCCGAGCTCGTAGCGCGCGGTCGCCAGTTCGAGGACGCGGCCTGCCGCCGCGACGGCGGCGCGCGACTGCGCCGTCGCCCGCTCGAGCGCGACGAGACCCGAGATGCCGTCCTCGACCTCCTGCATTGCCGTCAGGACGACGCGCCGGTAGGAGGCCACGGTCGCGTCGTAGTTGGCGCGCGCGAAGTCCTCGTTGGCGGCGAGCCGGCCGCCGTTGAAGATGGGCTGGGCGACGGAGGCGCCGATCGACCAGAGCAGGCTCGAGGCCTCGAACAGGTCGGCGAGCGTCCGGCTCTGCACGCCCACGCTCGGGGCGATGGTGATGCTCGGGTAGTAGGCGGCGCGGGCGATGCCGACCTGCGCGTTGGCGGCGGCCATCGCGCGCTCGGCCGAGGCGACGTCGGGCCGGCGCTCGAGCACGTCCGACGGCACCCCGACCGGCACCGCCGGCGGGACCAGCTCGGTGATGTCGGGCGCGAGGCGAAAGCTCGGCGCCGGCGTGCCGGTGAGGGTGGCGATCGCGTGCTCGAAGGGGCCGCGCTGCCGTCGCAGCAGCTCCAACTGGGTCAGCGTGGTGCTGAGCAAGGCCTGCTGCTGGGCGACGTCGAGCCCCGACGCGGCGCCGAGGTCGCGGCGCGTCGTGACGAAGTCGAGCGAGCGGCGCTGCAGGGCCAGCGAGCGGGTCAGGACGTCGATCTCGATGTCGACGGCGCGCAGGTTGAAGTAGGCGGTGGCGAGGTCGGTGCCGAGGAGCAGCCGGGTGTTCTCGAAGTCCGCCGCCGATTGCTGGGCGCTGGCCTGGACACCTTCGATGGTCCGCTGCACGCGGCCGGCGAGGTCGAACTCGTAGCCCACCGACAGCGACAGGACGCCGTCGTTCTGGACCGTCGAGACGTTGGTGCCGTCGTAGTTGGTCAGCGGCCGGTTCGCCGAGATGCGCGCGCGCGCCGCCCGGGCGCCGAGGCTGACCGTCGGCAGGAGCCCCGACGACTGGGCCCGGACGACGGCGCGGGCCTGCTCCAGGCGGGCGCTCGCCAGCGCCAGGGTCGGGCTGCGCGCCAGCGCTTGCTGCTGCAGGGCGTCGAGGCGCCGGTCGCCGAAGTGCTCCCACCAGGCGCCCTTCGGTGCGGCGTCGGCCGGCCTGCCCTCGCGCCAGGGCGCTTCGATCTGCCAGGACGGCGGAACCTCGACCTGGGGGCGGACGTAGTCGGGGCCGGCGACGCAGCCGGCCAGGCCCAGCGCGACGACGAAGGCGCCGACGAGCGCGGGCTTCGGGGTCGACCCGGCGCGCCTCACGGCTGGACCTTGGCGGCGCCGGGCCGGCTGGCGACGCTGCCCGGCGCCGGCGCCGAGGCGGCCTCGTCGGCGGCGACCTGCACGGCGTCGCCGTCGGCGAGCGAATCCGATGGGTTGACGACCAGACGGTCGCGCGCGGCGATGCCGTCCAGGATCTCGATCGCCTCGCCCAGGTTGCGCCCCATCGTCACCGGCCGCAGCTTGACCCGGCTCGACGAATCGACCACCGCGACGCGAACACCTTCCGGACGGAAGAGCAGCACGTTGGTGGGAACGACCAGCGTCTCGCTCGCCGCCAGGGGCAGCGCCACCTGCACGTAGGCGCCGGGCAGCAGCACCCGGTCCCGGTTGGAGAGGCTGATCTCGACCTGCATGGTCCGCGTCGCCGAGTCGATCGATCCCGCCGTGCGGGCGACCTCGCCGGCGAAGGACTGGCCGCGCAGCTCGGTCTGCGTGACCACCACCTTCTGCCCTGGCCTGACGAGCTGGGCATAGGCCTGCGGCACGTTCAGGTAGACGCGCAGCGGATCGACCTGGGTCAGGACGAACAGCACCTTGCCGCCCGAATCGATGAGGTCGCCGACGTCGACGTTGCGGCGCGTGATCACGCCGGAGAACGGCGCCACGACGCGGGTGAAGCCCTGCAGCTGGCGCAGCCGCTGCACGTTGGCATCGGCGGCGGCGAGGTTGGCGCTGGCCTGCGCGGCGGCGCTGCGCCGCTCGTCGAGCTCCTGCTGCGAGACGACGTCCCTCTGCCGCATCGCCTCCCAGCGCTCGACCGTGCTGCGCGCCAGCGCCAGGCTGGCCGCCGTCTGCTGTCGCGCGGCGATGGCCTGCGACAGCTGCTGGCCGATCTCGGGCGACTCGATCTCGGCGAGCAGCTCGCCCCGCTCGACGCGGCTGCCGATGTCCTTGGTCCAGCGCTTGACGTAGCCCGTCGCCCGCGCCGAGATCGGTGCCTGCTGCGCGCCCTGCAGCGTTCCCGGCAGGGCCAGCGTCTGGCCGCCGCCGCCGGCGCGGGCGAAGGTCGTCTTGACGTAGAGCACCGAGTGCAGGCCGGTGTTCGACTCGAGCACGCGGTCGTTGGCGAGCCGGCTCATCAGGGTCCGCCCGGCGCCGACGGCCAGCAGCACCAGGACGATCACCGCCGCGAGCTTGGCCCGGCGGAGGACGCGATTGCGCTCGGCCGGCGAGGCGCGCTCGCTGCCCGCGGCCACGGTCGGATCGCCGGAGTCCGTCATCGCTCAGCTCTCCTGCAGTTGCGGCGCCAGGCCGTCGCCGGCCGGACGGCGCCGCTCGCGACGCCGGACCAGGCGGTCGTGAACGCCGGCATAGACGACCGGGACGAAGAGGAGCGTCGACGCGGTCGCGAAGACCAGGCCGCCGATGACGGCGCGGCCGAGCGGCGCGTTCTGCTCGGCGCCCTCGCCGATGCCGAGCGCCATCGGAATCATGCCGATGATCATGGCCAGCGCCGTCATCAGCACCGGGCGGATCCGCGTCGCGCCGGCGTCGAGCGCGGCCGCGGCCGGTGCCGCGCCTTCGTCGCGCCGCTGCCGCGCGAAGGAGACGAGCAGGATGCTGTTCGCCGTCGCCACGCCCATGGTCATGATCGCGCCGGTGAGCGCCGGCACCGACAGCGTCGTGCCGGTGATGAAGAGCATCCAGGCGATGCCGGCGAGCGCGGCGGGCAGCGCCGCGATGATGATGAAGGCGTCGATCCACGACTGGAAGGTGACGACCACCAGCAGGTAGACGAGGACGATCGCCATCGCCAGGCCGACGCCGAGCCCCACGAACGACGCGTTCATCGTCTGCACCTGGCCGCGCAGCTCGACCTGGCTGCCGCGCGGCAGCTGCGGCCGCATCTCGTCGACGAGCGCCTGCACCTTCGCGGCGACGCTGGCGAGGTCGGTGCCCTGGACCCCGGCGTAGATGTCCACCGCCGGCGAGATGTTGTAGCGGGAGACGACGGCGAGCTGGCGCGCCGGCTGCGCGTCGACGAGGTTGCCGAGGAGCTGCGGCGGCGCCGTGTTGCCGGCGCCGGTGCCCGCCACCGGCACGCTGAGGAGCGAGTCGAGCGAGTCGACGCGGTACTGCGGCGTCTGCACCGCGACCTGGTAGACGACGCCGTTCTGCGGGTTGAGCCAGAAGGCGGGCGCCGTCTGCGAGCTGCCCGAGAGCGAGATGAGGACGTTCTGGCCGACGTTCTGCGCCGACATGCCCATCTGCTGCAGGCGCGTGCGGTCCATCTGCAGGCTGAGCGACGGCGCGTCGAAGCGCTGGTGCACGTGCACGTCGACGGCGCCCGGGATCTGCTGGATCTTCTTGACCAGCTGCCCGGCGAGGGCGGCGTTGGCCATCATGTTGTTGCCGGTGAACTGGACGTCGATGGCGGCCGGCAGGCCGAAATTGAGGATTTGGGTGACGATGTCGGCGGGCTGGAAGAAGAACTCGATGCCCGGGAAGCGCTTCGGCAGCTCGGCGCGCAGCAGGCTCACGAACTCCTCGGTCGGCCGGTGCCCCTTCTTCAGCGACAGCAGGATCTCGCCGTCGAGCGTGCCGATCGTCCCGGCGTTGCTGTACGAGAGGTTGATGCCGCTGTTGGGCACGCCGAGGTTGTCGAGGATCGTCTCGAGCTGGTCGGCGGGGATCAGCTGGCGGATCGCCGCCTCCACCTGGTCGGCGATGCGCGCCGTTTCCTCGATGCGCGTGCCGGTGGCGGCACGCAGGTGCAGGCGGATCTGGCCGGCGTCAACGTTGGGGAAGAAGTCGCGCCCGAGCACCGGATAGAGGCCGCAGGAGAGCAGGGTGAAGGCGAGGAAGACGATGCCGAACACGCCGCGCTTCTGCAGCAGTGCGCCGAGGGTGATGGTGTAGGCGCCGCGCACACGCTCGAACCGCCGGTCGAAGGCGCGATAGGTGCGCTGCAGCAGGCTCGGCCTGGCGCTCGCCGTTGCCGAAGCGCCGCCGCCATGCGAGTGACGCATCAGCAGCATGACGAGCGTCGGCACCAGCGTCCGCGACAGGATGTACGACGCGATCATCGCGAACACCACCGCCTCGGCCATCGGCACGAACAGGAACCGCGCGACGCCGGAGAGGAAGAACATCGGCACGAAGACGATGCAGATGCAGAGGGTCGAGACGAAGGCCGGGATGCCGATCTCGTGGGCGCCGACCACGATCGCGTCCTCGAGCGGCCTGCCGAGGTGCAGGTGGCGCTCGATGTTCTCGATCGTGACGATCGCCTGGTCGACCAGGATGCCGACCGAAAGCGCCAGGCCGCCGAGCGTCATCAGGTTGAGGGTCGCGCCGACGACATGCAGGGCGATGACCGAGGCCAGGATCGAGAGCGGGATGGTCAGGGCGATGATCAGCGTCGAGCGCCAGTTGCCGAGGAAGAGCAGCACCATGAGCGCGGTCAGGCCGGCGGCGAGCAGGGCCTCGAAGACGACGCCCTGGATCGCCGCCGTGACGAACACCGACTGGTCGAAGAGCAGGGCCAGCTTGATGTCGTTCGGCAGGGTCGCCTGCACCCGCGGCAGCAGCGCCTTCAGGTTGTCGACGATGTCGAGCGTCGACGCGCCGCCGTTCTTCAGCACCGAGAGCAGCACGCCGCGGGCGCCGTCCTGGCGGACGATGTTGGTCTGCGGCACGAAGCCGTCGCGGACGTAGGCGACGTCCTTGAGGTAGGTGGTCGTGCCGTTCGCGGTGCGCACCGGCAGGTCGTTGAGGCCGGCGATCGCCTCCGGCGAGCCGTTCATGCGCACCGTGTATTCGGTGGCGCCGATCTTGGCCGTGCCCGACGGCAGGATGAGGTTCTGCAGGTTGACGGCGTTGACGACGTCGGCCGGGGCCAGGCCGCGTGCCTGCAGCGCCTGCATGTCGAGGTCGACCGAGATGATCCGGTTCTTGCCGCCGTAGGGGAACGGGATCGCGACGCCGGGGATGGTGACGAGCTGCGGCCGCAGCGTGTTGACGGCGGCGTCGAACACGGTCTGCTCGGGCAGGGTCGGGCTCGACAGGCCGAGCTGGACGACCGGGATGCTCGACGCCGAGTACTTGATGATCAGCGGCGGCGTGATCCCGGGCGGCAGCTGCCGCACTTGCGTCTGGCCGATGGCGACGACCTGCGCGATCGCCGTCTGGATGTTGGCGTTCGGCTGGAAGAAGACCTTGATGATGCTGATCCCCGAAAGCGACGTCGACTCGATGTGCTCGATGTCGCTCACCGTCGTCGTCAGGCTGCGCTCGGTCTGGGCGGCGATGCGCTGACCCATCTCCTGCGCCGGCAGGCCGCCGTAGTTCCAGATCACCGAGATCACCGGGATGTCGATCTCCGGGAAGATGTCGGTCGCCATGTTGCGCAGCACGAACGGCGTGGCCAGGACGATCAGCATCGCCATCACGATGAACGTGTAGGGGCGCCTCAGCGCCAGCTGGACCATGGACATGGGAAAACGCGCTCGGCAGGCCGAAAGGGAGGATGATATTCAGCGGCATCGCCGACCGTCGGCGCTGTCTTACTGCGATGTCCCGGCTTGTCCCACATCTCGCACAGGGCCGCGCCCCTAAGGTAAGGGGGCAGGCGCTGGACGGCGCCGTCCTCCCAATGCGAGAAAGACCATGGACACCATGACCACACCCGCCAGCTCCTCCACCCCGTCGGCCGCCGACAACCTCGCCGCCAAGGCGAACGTCGCCTACCAGTCAGCGTCGCAAGCCGTGCGCGAGCAGACCGATGCCGTCGTGAAGCGGATCCAGCCGCAGATCGACGCCGTCTCCTCGTATGCGCGCAACGAGCCGACCAAGGCCATGCTCATGTCCGCCGCCGCCGGCGCCGCCCTGATGGGCATCGTCGCCCTCCTCGTGCGCTCGGGAGGCAGCAGCCGCCCCGACATGCGCGAGATGGGCTCGACCGCCAGCGCGGTCGCCGGCTCGACGCTGTCGGCGATCCGCGAAGCTGCGCTCGACCTGGCGGACCGCGCCCACAGCGTGGCCCAGAACGCACTGGACTCGACCCACAAGCGGGCCGCCGAAGCGCTCGGCGCCGGCGAGAAGCGCGCGTCCGACACCCTGGGCTCGACGCAGAAGCGCGCCGCCGACGCCGCCGAAAGCGTGAGCGACACCGTCGCCGAGGCTTGGCAGAGCCTGCGCGACCAGGCGGCGCCGGTGGTCGACAAGCTGCGTCCGCAGTTCGAAGCTGCAGCGAACTACGCCAAGGACGAGCCGGCACGCGCCGCGCTCGGCATCGCCGCGGCGGGCGCCGTTCTCATCGGCCTGATGGCGCTGATCCGCAACTCCGGCTCCGACTCCGACCCGTACACCGATCGCTACGCGGATCGCTGACACGCCCGTTTACAGGCCGACGCGGAAGGTCGTCGCTTTGCGGCGGCCTCTTGGAGCGTCGGCTCGCCGCGGTTGCGCCGCCGCCGCACGTCTTACAAGCGCCTTACAGGTCTCGCTGACGTCCGCGGGCACAGTCCACGCCCGTGCTCAGGGAGACGCGTGTGAGACTTGTTCATTCGATGGCGGCGATCGCCGCGTGCGTGCTGGTCGCCTGCGGTGGCGGAGACGGTGCGGGGGGCGGTGGCAACACGGCGAACTCCGCCGACGTCGGCAGCTACGACGCGGGCCCCGGCCCGATCGGCGGCGCGGCGCTGTACACCGAGTTTCGCAGCGGCAAGAAGCTGGTCCTGCACCAGCGCGACGCCATCGCCGTCACGCCGGCCCATCTGCGCGACCGGCTGACGACCATGGAAGCGGCGCTCGACGCCTTCGACGGCGTTTTCCTCCGCCTGCCGAACTCGAGCGACGCGGTCATGAAGGCCGCGCCGCTCAGCGCCGCCACCGTGGCCGGCGACCTCGAGCCGCTGTACGCGCTCCGCCCGGCCCGGCTCAAGCACAACTTCGCAGTCGTGACGGTCCAGCGCGACCTGGATGCCTTCGACGACTGGACGCCGGTGCTCGCGAACTTCGCGCGTCTGGCCCGGGTCGCCCGCGATGCCGGCCTCGTCGGCATCGTCATCGACAACGAAAGCTCGGCCGGCCTGCGCGTCAGCTATCCGTACGACATCAAGCAGGACGCGAGGAGCGTCGAGGAGTACCACGACCAGACGCGCAGCGTCGGCCGGATGATCATGCAGACCATCGGGGCCGAGTTTCCCGATGCCGTGGTCGTGGTCCTGCGCGGCCCGGCCGGGGCCGAGCCGAAGTCTCCCTCGTCCCTCGTCAACTGCGAGCAGCGCGACCCGGCGCAGGTGTTCGTCGAGGCGCCCTGCGGCCCGACCACCGCGGGCCTGCTCGGCTCCTTCTTCGCCGGCTTCGTCGAAGGCAAGGGTGCCCGCTCGCTGCTCGTCGACGGCGGCACCGACTACGGCCTGCGCACGCAGGAGCAGTTCAGCAGCTCGGCGGCCTGGCGCAAGGCCGGCCTCGCGTCGGCGGCGACGGCGAGCGCGTTCGTCCCGGAGACGCTGCGCGCGGCCTGGCCGGACGCCGTCACCGCCTCCTTCGGCCTGCGTGACCTGGACGGCGCGCACGGCAACATGCTGCCGAACGACGTCGGCCTCTTCGCGAACACCGTGCGCGCCGCGCTGCTCGTCGCCGACACCTTCGCCTGGGCCTCGTTCAGCACCGTCGACATGACGCAGGTCGCTGCCGGCAGCCCCTGGGCCACGGCCGCGCGCCGCGGCAAGGCCGCGGCGGTCTCGCCGGGCATGCGCCTCGCCTCGGCGGCACCGGCGAGCGGCACGGGGCTCATGGCCCAGTACTACGGCCAGATCGACGAGTCGGAGCTCGCCCAGACGCTCATCGATCCCTACATCGACAACGTGTGGACCGGCACCGGGCCGTCGCACACCATCCTCAACGGCCAGAACGACAACGTCTCGGTGATCTGGACCGGCTACATCGAGGCGCCGGTGACCGGGACGTACACCATCTTCGGCACCACCGACGACGGCATGCGCATCCACATCAACGACACCGCCGTGATCGATGCCTGGTTCTTCCAGGGGCCGACCGAGTACGCAGGCACGATCGACCTCGTCGCCGGCGAGCGCTACCCGATCAGGATCCGCTACTTCCAGGGCGGAGGCCTGACCGAGGCGCACGTCTCGTGGCAGACGCCCGGCGGCGTCAAGGAAGTGATTCCGGCCGAGCGGCTGTATCCCATGTACTGAGGCGAGCGCACGCCGGCGCGATGCCTCGCGCGCTCGGCGCCAAGGGCACGTGCCTTGCCGAACCTGTGCATCCACCCACAGGAGCAGCGCATGGCGCCCATCAGCAAGTCACACCGCATCGCCCTCGCGATCGGCATCCTCTGTCTCGCCACCGCCGGCGGCGTGTCGGCACAGTCGACGGGCTCGAGCACCGGATCGGGGTCGTCGGGTTCCGGCTCCACGCCGGGCGCGACCAGCGGCACCGGCATCCTTGGCGGGAGCACGGCGACCGGCCGCCTCACGCCCGGCGGTACGCCCGACGCCTCGCAAGCGGCCGATCGCGCGTTCATGGAGAAGGCCGCGATGAGCGACATGGCCGAGATCCAGCTCAGCCAGATCGCGCAGCAGAAGGCGAGCCGTGACGACGTGAAGCAGCTCGCCGGTCGCATGATCCAGGACCACACGAAGACCAGCGACGAGCTGAAGTCGATCGCCAGCAAGCAGAACGTGACCTTGCCGACGGCGCTCGATCGCAAGCACCAGCAGGCGGCGCAGAAGCTGCAGGGCATGACCGCGGGCGCCCAGTTCGACCGCGAATACCTGAGGCTGTTGCTCGACGATCATCGCCAGGCGGTGTCGCTGTTCCGCACCGAGGCGAAGTCCGGGAAGAACCCCGAGGCCAAGGCCTTCGCGGCCAAGAACCTGCCCGCGCTCGAAGAGCACCTGCAGATGGTGCAGGCGATGAGCAAGGGCGGCGGCCACTCGATGGCCGGAGGCTCCGGCTCGGGCGGCGGCACGACCCGTCCCTGATCTCCCGCGATTCCGACGAACAGCCCGCAGCGCGGGCTGTTGGTCGTGCGCTGCTCGTCGTGCGTCGTCGCCGCGGCTTCAGTCGCTTCAGCTGCACTGCAGGCCATCGACTCGATGCAGCCGCCGAAGCCGAGCTTCTCGATCAGGCCCGGCTCGCGGCTGCCCGGCGCGAAGCCACCGAACGGGCGGACAGGAACTGGCGCTCGAACAGCACGAGCGTGCCGCACTGCAAGGCGCTGCTCGCGCCGACGGTCGGGAAGAGCACGGTCATGGTGTCGGCGTCGGCTGCAGAGGCGAACCGCGTGCCGGACGAGCTCAGTGGCGCACCTTGAAGAATCTGTACTGGGCCACGTAGGGAACGCGCGTCGTCGAACCTGCCGACGCCGCATCGCAGCCGGAGCTCGGGGCGGTGCCGCCCGCCGTGTGGATCCGCTGGACGCTGGTGACGCCGCTGAGGACACCCTTCGCCCCGGTCGAGCGCGCGCCGAGCAGCAGCCAGGGAATGGCACGCGGGTCCGGCGCCTCCGCACGCTGCTTCGGCGTGCCGACGATCCGGCTGCCGTCGGCGAGCTGCCAGAACGGCCCCGCGCCATGCCGGCCGACCGGACGCCCGCGCTCGAACAGCTCCGCCTCGGGGGCGACGAACGTCCAGCCGGCGCTGGGCTCGTGGCCGGGCCGGCACTCGTAGACCTGCACGCCCTCGGCGGACAGCACCAGGGCCAGGGATTCGGCGGGGTCGGGCCGGAGCGCGTCGGGAACGCCCGGGCTGGCGCACGCCGCGAGCGCCACGGCGAGCGTGCTGAGGAGGACGCCGCCCGGATAGGCGGCGCGCTGGCGAAAGGCAGGTCGTTCGAGCATGGCAGCTTCCTTCTGGATGAAGCCGCACCTTAGAAAGCGCTGCGTTGCACGACCGTTCCGCGCTGCCGCGTTCGAACCACAATGCCGGCTTGCAAAGCCGCCGTCGCGCGGCCACGAAGGCGAACACGGGGGCGGGATGACGGTCTGCTTGCGCTTGCTCGGCTCACCGACTCTCGAGCATGCGGGCGAGCTGCGGCCGCTGGCCTTCGAACGGCGCAACCAGCTGCTCGCCTACCTGGCGCTCAAGCAGTCGTGGGTCACGCGGGCCGAGCTCGCGCACCTGCTGTGGCCGGAGCTCGAGGACCGGCTCGCGTACACCAACCTGCGCAAGATCCTGTTTCGCCTGCAGGCGCTGCCCTGGTCCGACCGGATCGAGACGCAGGTCGGCGCGCTCCGCTTCCAGGTCGCCACCGACGTCGTCGACTTCGAGACCGCCCTTCGCGAGCAGCGCCTGGCGGATGCGCTGGCGCTTCGCCGCGGCGAGGTCCTGGCCGGCTTCGACGACGACGCCAACGAGGCCTGGACAAGTTGGCTCGGCTTCGAGCGCGACCGGCTGCGCGTCGCCTGGCGACAGGCCGCCCTGGAGCGGCTCGGTGCCGACATCGACCCGGCCGAGGGCGTCGAGCTCTCGGCGCGGCTGCTCGAGTCCGACCCCCTCGACGAAGCGGCGCTGCGCAGGCACATGGCCTGGCTCGGCCGATCCGGCCAGGCGGCGCAGGGTCGCTTGGCCTATCGCGACTTCGTGGCGCGCCTGCGAAGCGAGCTCGGCATGGCTCCGAGCGCCGAGCTGGCAGCCCTGCACGACTCGCTGGGCACCGCGTCGGCGCCCTTGCCGCCTGCGGCCACAGCGAAAGCCCGCGGGCCGGTCGAGGACGGCTTCGTCGGCCGCCAGGTCGAGCTGCGCCGGATCGCCGCACGCCTGGCGCAGGACGACTGCCGCCTGCTCTGCCTGACCGGACCCGGCGGGATCGGCAAGACGCGGCTGGCCCAGCGCGCGCTGCACGAGCTCGCGCCAGCCTTCGCCGACGGCGCGTTCTTCATCCCGCTGGAGGACGTCGCCGATGCTGCCGAGCTCGCCGCACGGCTGGCGCGCGAGATCGACGTCCGGCCGGCCGGCGGCCGCGACCTGCTCGAGCAGGTCATCGATGCCTTGCGCGGCCGCGAGATGCTGCTCGTCCTCGACAACTTCGAGCAGCTCGCCGCCGCGGCGCCGGTGCTGCAGACGCTGCTCGAGGCGTGCCCGCGCCTCAAGCTCCTCGTCACCTCGCGAGTGCGACTGGGCATCGCGCTCGAGTGGCTGCTGCCGCTCGAAGGCCTGCCCTCGCCCGAGCTGGAAGACGCCGACCGCATCGAGGCCTTCGACGCCGTGCGCCTGTTCGTGAACGCGGCGCACCGGGTCGAGCCGGCGCTGATCGCGAGCAGCGAGGCTGCCGCGATCGTCGAGATCTGCGCCCTGGTCGAAGGGCTGCCGCTGGCGCTGGAGCTGGCGGCGGCGTGGACGCGGGTGCTCTCGTGCCAGTCGATCGCCGCCGAGCTCCGCCTCGGCACCGAGCTGCTGCGCGCCGACGATGCCGGCCGGCCGGCCCGGCACGCCAGCGTCGACGTCGTCTTCGACCATTCCTGGCAGCTGCTGAGCCCGGCCGAGCGCGAGGCGCTGGCACGCCTGTCGGTCTTCCGCGGCGGCTTCTCGGCCGATGCGGCCCGGGCCGTCGCCGGCGCCTCGCTGCCGGTGCTGGGCGCGCTCGCCGACAAGTCGCTGCTGCGCAAGGAAGGCGACCGCATCCACTTGCATCCCCTGGTGCAGCAGCTGGCCAGCGCACGGCTCGGCGACGGCGACGCGCGCGCGTCGGCGGAGGAAGCGCACGCGTCCCACTTCCATCGCATGCTGCGGCAGCTGCGCGAGCCGACCGAGAAAGGCGAGCGCGAGGCGCTGCGCCAGGTCGAGACCGAGTTCGAGAACTGCCGCGTTGCCTGGCGCTGGGCCGCTCAGCACGGCAGCGCCCAGCTGCTGCGCAAGAGCGCGGAAGCGATGGTCCAGTACTGCGACTACCAGGGCCGCCTGGATGCCGCCATGGGCCTCGTTGGCGAGGCCCTCGAGGCGCTCGCCGAGCCAGCCGACCCGTCGCTCGAGGCCTTGCTGCTCAGCAAGACGGCGCACCTGCACTACCGCCTGAACCGCTACGGCGAGGCCCAGGCCGACGCGCATCGTGCGCTGGCGCTGGCCGGCAGCCGCGGCGACGTCGAGACGCGCCTGACCTGCCTGAAGGTGCTCGGCGGCTGCAACCTGCGGCTCGGCCGGCACGCCGAAGCGAAGCGCCACTATCGGCAGGCGCTCCAGCTCGGACCGGCGCACACGAATCCGCGCAACGCGGCGACCATGACCGATCACCTCGCCCTGGTCGAGAAGGCCACCGGCGACTACGACGCGGCCCTCCGGCTGACGCTCGACGCGCTGGCGCAGCACCGGCGCATCGGCGATGCCGGCGCCGAGGCGCTCTGCCTCAACAACCTCGGCGCCCTCTACCTCGACCGCGAGGAGTACGAGTCGGCGCGCGCCCATGTCCGCGAGGCGCTCGCGATCTGCGACCGGCACGGCATCGCCAGCACGCGCGCCTACCTGCTCGCGAACCTGGCCGAGATCGCCGTCAACACCGAGGACAACGCCGCGGCCGAGGCGTATGCCGCGCAGGCGCTGCAGCTCGCCGAGGCGACCGCCAACCGCGCCGTGGCGTGCTGGATGCGGCTGCAGACCGCGCGCCTCGCCGCTCGGCGCCGCGACCTCGCGGCGGCACGCGGCGAGCTTGCGGCCGCGCTGACCCTGGCCAGCGCCATCGGCATCCCCAACCTCCTGCAGTCCGGCACGATCGTCCTGGCGGAGGTCCTCAAGGCGCAGGGCGAGCCGCACTGCGGGCGTCGCCTGCTGACCTTGCTGGCGGCGCTGCCCGACCTGCATCCGCAGCTGCGCCGCCCGCTGCAGCGCTCGCTCGACGCGTGGGAGCCGGCCGCGGCCGAGCCGGCGCAGCCCGGCCACTCGCTTTCGCTGGAGGAAGTGGTCCACCGCGCCGTGGTCGAGGCGCCGCTCGCGCACGCTCCGCTCATCGCCGTCCTGCGCGCAGGGCGCTGAGCCAGGCAGGCGCGGCCAGGCCTCCGGTCGCACCGGCCGCGGAACGCCCGTGCAACGCAGGCGCTCGCAAAGTTCGTCCACGAAAGGACGAACCCATGACCGCTTCACGCCCCCTCGTTCTCCTGCTGCACTCAAGCGCCAGCTCGGCACGGCAGTGGGACAGCCTCGTCGCCCAGCTGGAGCCCCGCTTCCGCGTCCATGCCCTGGACCTGCACGGCCACGGCAAGCGCTCCGCCTGGCGCGGCCCCGGATCGCCCATGCTTGCCGACGAAGCCGCGCTCGCGCTCGCGCCGCTGCTCGAGCACGGCGGCCGCGCCCACGTGGTCGGCCATTCCTACGGCGGCGCCGTTGCGCTCAAGCTCGCCACCATCGCGCCGGGCCTCGTGCGCAGCGTGCTCGCCTACGAGCCGGTGCTGTTCCGGTGGGTGTTCTCGGACGGCGGCATGCACGGCCCGGCGCGCGACGTCCTGGCGACGGTCGAGTTCATGGCCGAGCGCTTCGAGCGAGGCGATTCCGCCGGCGCGGCGCGGCGCTTCGTCGAATTCTGGTCCGGCACCGGCGCCTGGGACGCGCTGCCGGCCGGAGCGCAGCAGAAGATCGTCGAGCGGATGGCTGCGGTGCGCGCTCAGTTCGACGCCCTCTTCCACGACCCGCTCGGGCCGGCGCAGCTCCTGCGTGCGGGTGTGCCCCTCACCTTCCTGTCGGGCGCCGAGACGGTGGCGGTGACGCGTCGCCTGGCCGAGCTCTATCGCCTCGCCCTGCCCCGCGCCCGGCACGAGGTGCTCGCCGGGATGGGGCACATGGGACCGATCACGCATGCCGCGGCGGTCAACGCCCGCATCGTCGAGCACCTCGAAGCCCACGCGGTCAGCGCGCCGGCCCGGCCGTCTTCGCGCCCGAACCCGCCCGCGGCCCGCCTTGGGCATGGATGCGCAAGGACGTCGACTCCGGCTTAGCATCGTTTCCGCGCCGCGCGTGCGTCGATCGCACCTCGCCGGACTGATCCGGCCGCCGCCGGCAAGGAAAGGCACCCGTGACGACTCCCTATCGCAAGACGGCCGAGGCCGTGGCCCGGCTGACGCCCGAGCAGTACCGCGTGACGCAGCAGAACGCGACCGAGTACCCCGGCACCGGCGAGTACCTCGACAACCACGAGCCCGGCATCTACGTCGACGTCGTCTCCGGCGAGCCGCTGTTCGCGTCGTCGGACAAGTTCGAGTCCGGCTGCGGCTGGCCGAGCTTCACCAAGCCGATCGAGCCGGCGAACGTCAGCGAGCTGCGCGACGTCTCGCACGGCATGGTGCGCACCGAGGTGCGCTCGCTGCACGGCGACAGCCACCTCGGCCACGTGTTCGAGGACGGGCCGCGCGACCGCGGCGGGCTGCGCTACTGCATCAACTCGGCGTCGCTTCGCTTCGTCCATCGCGACGACATGGAAGCGCAGGGCTACGGCGCCTACATCGACCAGGTGGAGAACAGGAAATGACGACCACGACCACGAACCGCACCGAACGCGCCGTCCTCGCCGGCGGCTGCTTCTGGGGCATGCAGGACCTCATCCGGCGCATGAAGGGCGTCGTGTCGACGCGCGTCGGCTACTCGGGCGGCGACGTGCCGAACGCGACCTACCGCCGTCACGGCACGCACGCCGAGGCGATCGAGATCGTCTTCGACCCGGAGCAGCTGAGCTTCCGCGAGCTGCTCGAGTTCTTCTTCCAGATCCACGACCCGACGACGAAGAACCGGCAGGGCAACGACGTCGGCATGAGCTACCGCTCGGCGATCTTCTACACCAGCGAGGAGCAGAAGCGGGTCGCCGAGGACACCATCGCCGACGTCGAGGCGTCCGGCCTGTGGCCGGGCCGCGTCGTCACCGAGCTGGCGCCGGTCGGCCCCTTCTGGGAAGCCGAGCCGGAGCACCAGGACTACCTCGAGCGCATCCCCAACGGCTACACCTGCCACTACGTGCGGCCCGGCTGGAAGCTGCCGCGCCGGCAGGCGGCATGAGCGCGACGGCGCCTGTCTTCGAGGTCCTGCCGCGCGACCTGTCCCCCTACCGCGCCGGCAACACCGGCATCGACTACGTGCATCGCTTCGATTCGGGCCGGCCGGGGCCGCACGTCCTCATCAATGCGCTGACGCACGGCAACGAGTTCTGCGGCATGGTCGCCGTGTGCCACCTGCTCGACAGCGGCGTGCGTCCGCGCATCGGCACCCTGACGCTGAGCTTCGCCAACGTCGCCGCGTACGAGACCTTCGACCGCGCCCAGCCGTTCGAGAGCCGGCTCATCACCCACAACCTCAACCGCGTCTGGTCCAGCGCCTGGCTGGATGGCAACGAGGACAGCGTCGAGCTCAGACGCGCCCGCGCCATGCGTCCGGCGGTCGCGGCGGCCGACCACATCCTCGACATCCACTCGACGAGCCAGGACGTCGTGCCGTTCTGGGTCTACCCGGCGTTCGAGCGCAACGTCGCCGTCGCCTCCGCCTTGCCGCGGCCGAACGTCCACCTCGTCATGCCGGCGGGCCTCGGCTCCGGCACGCCGCTCATCCAGCACGGCGCGCACGGCCTCGCCGCCGGCGGCGCCGGCGCCGCCCTGGTGGTCGAGTGCGGCCAGCACTTCAGGCAGGCGAGCGCCGAGCTGGCCCAGGAGGTGGCGCTCGACTTCCTCGGCCACTTCGGGCTCATCGAGCGTCCCGTCGCGCCGCCCCCCGAGACGCGCCGCTTCGAGCTGCTCCGCACGCACGTGATCCAGGACGCGAGCTTCGCCTTCGTCCGGCCGCTCGTCGGCTTCGAGACCTTCGCCAAGGACGAGCTCATCGCCACCGACGGGGCGCTCGAGATCCGCGCGCCGTGCGACGAATGCACCGTGTTCATGCCGGCCCGCAAAGCGATCGTCGGCCGCGAGGGCGTCTACCTGACGCGGCCCGTGCCGGGCGCGGGCGGCGCGGGCTAGAACGCCTCCGGCCAGCCTCGTGGCCTCGGCCCGCGTGCGCGAGCTTTCGCACGCGCTCAGCGAGGCGCCGCCAGCACCGTCTGGCTGATCGCCTGCCCGACGCGCTTCAGCACGGTGCCGGCCTCACGCTGCTCGTCAAGATCCGCGGTGCAGGCGGCGACGACGATCGCCCTCGCCCCGCCGCCCTCCGGCGCGATCGCTCCGGCGTGGCAGGCGCGCAGGTACTGCGTGCCCGTCTTGTGGATGAACGAGACGCTGCGCGGCAGGCCGGCCTGCAGGCGGTAGTTGGTGTAGATGCCGAGCTTCATGTGCGCGAACAGGCGCTCGGTGCTCGCCGGCGAGAGCAGCTGGCCGCGGACCAGCTTCTCCAGCATCGCGGCGTAGGCCTCGAGCGTCGCCGAGTTGCGGCGCGTGCGGTAGTAGCGGTCGTAGGCTTCGCCGATGGTCTTCGCGCGCAGCTCGCCGGCGGGCCTGCCGACGGCGCGCCGCACCGCCTCGACGCGCTCCGGCCCGAGCGGCGCCGCGGCGATGCGCACCAGCGCGTCGTTCGACAGCTCGCGCGCGGCCGGGTGGATCTCGGCATAGACATCGCGGCGGATGGCGGCGAAGTCGGTGAGCTCGCCGACGCCGGCGGCGCCGAGGGCAGCACGGGCGCTCTCGTTCAGGCGCCCCACCCCGACGCGCCGGATCAGCATGTTGGCCGCCGTGTTGTCGCTGTCGCCGAGCATCCGCTTGAGGAGCGCGTCGATCGTGTAGCGGGTGCCGACGGGTTGCCACACGAGCTGGCCGGCCTCGATCCGGTCGGCGGCGGCGAGGCTCACGACATCGCCGAGGCGCAGCGCACCGGCGTCGACCTCCTGCAGCACGGCGATCGCCACCATCACCTTGACGGTCGAGCCCAGATACCAGAACGCGTCGCCGCCGTGACTCATGGTCTCGCCGCTGCCGAGATCGCGGACGTAGAGGCCGAGCCGGCCCGGCGTCTCGCCGTCGACCCGCACGACCGCCGTCTGCAGCGCCTCGCTCCAGCCGGCGGCACGCGCCGCCTCAGCGCCGAGGAGAAGCAGGCACAGCGCCAGGCTGGCGAAGCGACAACGCCGGCGGCGCGGGGCACGAGGAAGCATCGGCAACTCCGGAGGTCATCAGGCCCGACCGGCAGAGCGCCAGCCCGACCTGCATCAGCGTCCATTCGGCGCGCTCGAGCGACGCCTCGTCGCGGGTGCAGGCGACGACGACGGCGCGGCGCTCGCCACCTGCCTCGCGCCAGCGCACGAGGCCGCCGTCGCAGACGCGGCGCCGCTGCGTGCCCGTCTTGTGCGCCAGGCGTGCGGTCTTCGGCAGGCCGGCCATGAGCCGGTGCGTGCCGGTCGCGACTCGCTCCATGACGCCGAGCAGGTACTCGGTGGACGACGCCGACAGCGCCTTGCCGTCGGCCAGCATGGCGAGCAGGTCGGCGTAGGCGTCGAGGCGGCCGGAGTTGAGGCCGCTCGCGTAGTAGGCGTCATACGCCGCGTCGACGGTCGGCACGAGGCGGCGCGCTTCGGGCACGTCGACGAGCTGGTGCAGGATCTGCAGGCGCTCGGCGTCCGAGCGCGCGTGCCGCAGCAGCAGCAGGTCGTTGCCGGTGAGCCGCTCGACGCCGGGCACGAGGTTGCCGTAGACCAGCCGCCGCACCTCGCCGAGCGTGGTGATGCGCTGCAGCCCTTCGGGCACGAGCGAACGGACGAGCGCGTTCACCTCGGCCAGGCCGACCAGCCCGATCAGCATGTCGGTGGCGGTGTTGTCACTGTGCACGATCATCTGCTCGAGCAGGGTGCGGATGGCGAGCGAGCTGCCGACCGGCGCCAGCTGGGTCGTGCCGGCGCCGTCGACGAGGTCGGACGCGCGCAGCGTCAGCCGGGTGTCGAGGCCGTACTGCCCTTGCTCGACGCCGCGCATCACGGCGATCGCGATCGGCACCTTGACCATCGAGGCGAGGTACCAGCGCTGGTCGGCGCGGTGCGAGACCGAGGCGCCCGTGTCGAGGTCGCGCACGTGCACGCCGAGGCGGGCGCGCTGCTGGCGGTCGATGGCGGCGAGATCGCGCTTCAGCTTTGCCGTCCAGTCGGCGGGCGGCGGCGACTGCGCCGCGGCCGGGCCGATCGAGGCGAGCATGGCCACGACGGCCGCGACGGCGCTGCAGGCGCCGCGCGCGCTTCGACGCAGAGCGTTCTGGAGAAGCAACGGCACGCCGCGTGCGATCACGTCGCCGCTCAGGTGCCGCAGAACGTCTGGTAGCAGGCAGTGACCTCGGCCGCGGCCGGCTCGGCGTAGCGCGCGTCCTCGGCGCGCTCGTCGTACGGCCGGCGCAGCGCCTGCAGCAGTCGCTCGAACGGGCCGAGATCGTCGTCGTCCGAGGCTGCGGCGAGAGCTTCCTCGACGCGGTGGTTGCGCGGGATCAGCCACGGGTTGACGCGGCGCATGCGCTCGGCCCGCTCGGGGTCGAAGCCGGCATCGCTCGGCCGCGCGCCGCTCACCTCCTCGGCGCACCGGTCGCGCCAGCGCCCCAGCCAGGCATCGGGCGCATCGGGGACGGCGAACAAGGCCCGCAGCGGCGCCTCGTCGCCGGCGGCCGCGTCGGCGAGGCGTCGCCAGGCGAGGGTGAAGTCGACGCGCTGGGCGTGCAGCAGGGCCAGCCAGTCGTCGGCGAGGCGGGTGTCGGCCTCGTCGTCGGCGGGGTCGGCGCGGCCGAGGCCCAGCTTCGCGCGCTGGCCGCGCAGCAGCGCGGCCCGATACCAGCCGACGAAGTCGTCGAGCACCTTCGTGGCGAGCCCGGCGGCCTGCTGCGGCTCGTCGGCGATCAGGGGCAGCAGCGTCTCGGCCAGCCGCGCCAGGTTCCAGCGCGCGATGTCGGGCTGGTTGCCGAAGGCGTAGCGGCCGCGCCGGTCGATGGAGCTGAAGACGGCGTCCGGGTCGTAGGCCTCGACGAAGGCGCAGGGGCCGTAGTCAATGGTCTCGCCCGAGATCGCCATGTTGTCGGTGTTCATCACGCCGTGGATGAAGCCGACGTTCATCCATTGCGCGATCAGCGCCGCCTGGCGGCGGGCGACGTTCTCGAGCAGGCCGAGGAAGCGTCCGGGCGTGCCGGCCAGCTCCGGGTCGTGGCGCGCGATCGTGTACTCGGCGAGCTCGCGCACGCGCTCGACGTCGTTGCGGAAGGCGAAGAACTGGAAGGTGCCGACGCGGATGTGGCTCGCCGCGACGCGGGTCAGCACCGCGCCTGGAAGCGGGGTCTCGCGCTGCACCGGCTCGCCGGTGGCGACGACCGCCAGCGCCCGCGTCGTCGGGATGCCGAGGGCGTGCATGGCCTCGCCGATCAGCACCTCGCGCAGCATCGGGCCGACCGCGGCCTTGCCGTCGCCGCCGCGCGAGAACGGCGTCCGCCCGGAGCCCTTCAGCGCGATGTCGCGGCGCTTGCCATGGCGATCGATCACCTCGCCGAGCAGCACCGCGCGACCGTCGCCGAGCTGCGGCGAGAAGCCGCCGAACTGATGTCCCGCGTAGGCCTGGGCGATGGGCTCGGCGCCTTCGGGCACGACGCTGCCGGCGAACAGCGCGGCGCCGGCCTCGCCCTCGAGCGCCGCCGCGTCGAGGCCGAGCTCCTCGGCCAGATCCCGGTTGAAGAACAGCGAGCGCGGCGTCGGGACGACGTCGGGCCGCCAGGCCATGGCGAAGCCCTTCAGCTCGCGGGCGTAGCTGTTGTCGAAGCGAAAAGCGCTGGCAGCGGACATGGCTCGGGATGGCGTGCAGGCGAAGTGTGCGTGAGCCCGGCTGCCGTGTCAGGAGCAGGGCTGAGGCCGCGCGAGGCGCCTACAGTGCGTCCATGCACCTCGTCCAGATCTTCCTCCCGGTCTACGACAACGCCGGCGTCGCCCTGCCTCGCGAGCTGTACGACGAGGTGCGCCGCGAGCTGGTCGACCGGTTCCGCGGGCTCACCGCCTATTCGCGCGCGCCGGCGAAGGGCCTGTGGGCCGACGGCGCGCAGGTCGAGAAGGACGACATCGTGGTCTACGAAGTCATGGTCGAGCCGCTCGATCCGGGCTGGTGGTCGCGGTACCGGAAGACGCTGGAGCAGCGCTTCGCACAGGACGAGCTGATGGTCCGCGCGCTGGAGACGACGCGGCTGTAGGCGGGCCGAGCCCTCGGCAACGCCGACCCAGCCGCCCCGTTGTGCGGGCGTTCAATCGAGCAGGCGCGCCAGATCGGGTCGCAGGGCCAGCAGGCGCGCGCGCGCCACGGTGTCGGTGCGCAGGAAATCGAAGTCGGCAAAGTCGAAGCCCGGCCCGACCGTCGCTCCCACATAGGCGAAGTCGCCGAGCGGCTCGGCGGCCTGCCAGCACTGCGCCGGCACCGCATGCCGCGGCGCGGTGCCCTGGGCGACGTCGACGCGCTCGAGCGTCACCGCCTGCACCGCATCGAGCGTCGGCGGCATCAACCACAGGCGCAGCGGACCGCCTTCGAGCAGGTGCCAGACCTCGTCCGAGCGGACGCGGTGCCAGGCCGAGCGCTCGCCGCGCGCGAGCAGGAAGTCGATGGTCGTGAGCGCGCTGCGCCCCGGCCGCTCGTCGTCCGGTCGCACCGAGGCCGGCGAGCGGAAGACCTCGCGGAAGTGGCCGCCTTCCGGATGCGGCTGGAGCTGCAGGGCGCGGATCAGCTCGGCAGCGCGGTCGATGCTCATCGAGACCGACCCGCTTTCGCAGCGCGACGCCGCCCGCTAGGGGTTCGCGACGTGATCGGCCGCACCGGCCGCATCCACCGCGCCCGCCTGGGTGAGCGCCACGGCGCCCGTCGCGCCGCCAGCCTGGCCCGTGCCCCCGCCCCGACCGCTGCGACCGCCGGCCCCGCGCTCGCCGCCGCGCGACGAGCCGCCGCCGGTGGTGCGCAGCGGGCCCTGCTTCGGGATCGTCAGCCCCGGCGGGACGGGGTCGAGGTCGAGCACGTCGCGGACGAAGGTGCGCAGCGACACCACGAGCTCGGTGATCTCGATGCGGCGCCCGGCGACCATGTCATCCGCAGCGCGCGCGGCGAGACGCACCTGCTCTTCGGTGCCGAGCAAGATGACGTCGGAGAGCGCCGCCTCGACGGCGTCGCGCATCCGGCGGCGGCGCTCGGCACCGGGCGTGTCGGCAGGCGAGTCGCCCGGCGCCTCGAACGCGTCGGCATCGCCCTCGCCCTCGGTCGCCGGCCGACGCCGGTCGCGCAAGTCGCGCAGGTCGCGCAGATGGCGCGGATCGACGGCGAGATCGCCGGTGAACGAGCCGCCCAGCGTCTTGTACGCGGCGATCAGCGTCTTCAGCCGCTCGTTGATCTGCCGGTTCTGCCGCTCGCGCCGCTGCTGCACGCTCTGCATGACGAGCAGGCGGATGCCGACGACCACCAGCGAAACGACGACCAGGCCGACGAGCGTGGTGAGAACGCCCTGCCAGGAGCTGAGGTCCATCGATCGCATGCGCGCGTCGGGCGTGCCGCCCGGCTCAGCGCGCCGGCGGCGTCTTCCCGACCGCCGTGTACAGCTCCGCCAGCGGCACGACGCGGCCGTGCAGCGGCAAGATCCGGTCCACGGCCAGGTTGAGGCGCTCGATGTTGGCGACCAGGTTCACGTTGTTCGCGTTCGGCACCGGAGGCGGCGGCGCGTTGGGCGGGCCCGGCGTGTACGCGTCGGCCTCGATCAGCAGCTTGTCCTTGGGCAGGTACACCATCACGAAGGCTTCCGCGTGAGGGCCGCCGGCGATGCGGTGGACCTGGATCGGCTGGGTCGCGTCGCCGAGGTCGAGCCGGTCGCGAACGGCGAGGAAGCTGGGCCGCCTGCCCGCCTGCGCCATGCGGTCGGGCCGGATGCTGCTCGGCTGTGCGAAGACGCGCTCGAAATAGGGCACGTTGGCCGCCTGCGTGACGATGGTCGCGCCCTCGGCCACCGCCGCGCGCAGGCCGCCGGCGTGGTCGAAGTGCTGGTGGCTGTTGATGGCGTGGCGGATCGGCTTGCCGGGCGCGATCTGCTTGACGCGGTCGATCACGGCCTGGGTGCGCGCGTCGTTCAGCGGCGTCTCGACGAGCACGACGTGGTCGGCCAGCTCGATGGCGACGCTGTTGTGCGTGCCGCCGCCGATGAACCAGACGCCGTCGGCGACCTTGTCGGCCGTCACCCGCTCGCCCTGATCGCGGGCCGCGTCCGGCACCGCGAGCGAGACGGCCGCGTTCGGCTGCACGTCCCGGACCTGCAGATCGAGCACCGGGAAGCCGGCGATCGACTGGCGCACCCGCGTCGGAAAGCGCACGCCCGAGAAGTCGCGGTAGTCGCTGTAGGTCGTGACGGCGCGGGTGTCGCCGAGCACCGGGTCGGCGAACAGTGAGTCGACCTGCGACACGAAGCCGTCGGCGCCGATCCAGACGGTCGCGCTGAAGCGTCCGGGCTGCGTGAACGCGAGGCCGCGGGTGCCGCCGTCGCCACTACGGACGCTCGCGCCGTTGCGCTGCGCCGCCTTGAGCGCGCCGTGCGGCGTGATCCACAGCTGGTGCACGCGGTCGGTGACGAAGCGCGGCCCCGGCGCGGCCGCGGTCGGCGTCTGGTTCCAGGCGATCTCGCCGCTGATGTACTGGTCGTTGCGCTGCTGGCCGGAGAGCGGGTAGCCGCCGCCGCCCTGCGGCTCGGCACGGCTCAGGACGATCTCGTCGCGCATGGCGCCGCTCGCGTAGTCGATGCTGCGCGTCATCGAGTGCAGCACGATGCGCGGCCACGCGCCTTCGGGAACGAAGGCCTGGCCGAAGGTGTAGCCGGTGCCGTCGCCGCTGTAGCGCAGCGTCCGCAGCTCATCGGCGCCCATCGCCTTCGAGGCCCGCGCGGCGAGATCGGCCGCGCTCTCGGTGGTCGACGCGCACGACGCGAGCAGGGCGACGGCCCCGAGGCTCAGCAGGCGCGCGAGCGCAAGCGCAAAGGCATTCCTCATCGATGTCTCCGGATCGAAAAGTGCGGGGCGGCCAGTGGAGCACAAGCCACCGGCGAGCGCCAGCCGGACGCTACGACGTGCGTTCGCTGCCGACCACCGAGAGCAGGGTCTCGCCGGTGGCGACCAGCTTTTCCTCGCCGCCCTGCACAGCGTAGAGCTCGCAGGCGGTGAAGACCAGCGTCTTGCCCGGCTTGACGACCCGGGCCCGGGCGACGAATCGCTCTCCCACCGCCGGTCGCAGGCAATTGACGGTGTAGTGCGACGCGAGGACGCGGCCGACGAGGGTCGCGGCGGCGAAGCCGCAGGCGGTGTCGATGAGGGCGCCGACCAGCCCTGCATGCAGGAACCCGGCGTACTGCCCGGCCTCCTCGCGCCACGGCATGCCGATCTCGACCCGGCCCGCGTCGGCGCTCAGGACGTCGATCCCGCACCAGCGGTTGAAGGCTGCCGTCTCGTTGATGGCGCGGATGCGGGCCAACGCACTGTCCTGGACGGTCATGGTCATCGCCTGAAGCACGATGACTCTAGTCCGCCGGCCGGCAGCCGCTGTCTCTGCGGCGACAGGTCGCCGCGGCGCGCGAACCTTACCTGCGCTCCATCCAGCGCAGGCGCTGCTGTTCGGCACGCTGCCGATCGACGCACTGCGCGCTCGTGCGCGAGCGCGGGTCCTTGCAGGGGTTGAGCACGCACAGGGCGCTGGCGACGAGACCGGCGGTGGCGCTGCACGCGTCGCGGCGGCCGTGCATCACCGCCTTGACCGGAACGACGGCGCCGCGCGGCTTGGTCCGCGCCGTCCTGCCGCGCTCGGTCGGTGCCGGCGGCGGCGCTGTCACCGTCGAGCGGACCGGACTCTTCGGGCGTGCGCTGGCGAACGGGGCCACGTGGGGTGGCATGTCCCACGCGGAGTATTCGGGCGCGGCGTCCGCCGTGCGCAGCGCCACGGGCTCGGCGTTCGGCAGCGCGACCGCGCTGGGCAAGGCGACCGTTGCCGCCGAGGATCTCGGCACGGCCTTCGCCGGCTCGGGCGTGACCACCGCCGGCGTGGAGACGACGGTGGCTGGCCGCTGCAGCGCATAGCTGCCCCAGCCGAGCGCCGCCAGGCTCAAGAGCCCCAGCGACGCCGCCACGCCGGCACGCATGCCGCGTCGCGGGCTCGCCGGCGGCGTCGGGAAGTCCCGTGCCGGAGCGCCGACGGGGGCGACGACCACCGGCTCGCCGGCGGCTGCCGCATCCCGCCGATCGACCGCGGCCAGTGCCGGACCCTCCGTGGCCAGGGCCGCATCCTCGTGCGATGGTTCCGGCGCCACGTCGCGATCGCCCACGGCCGCGGCCGCAGCTGGCAGCCGCGGCGCCGGCGGCTCGATCTCGCCGCGAAGGGCGCGGCGCACCGTCTGCACGTCCTGCGGCCGGTCGTCGGGCGCAAGGGCGAGGGTCCAGTCGATGGTCGCCAAGAGGCGCGCGGGAAGCTCCGGGAACGACGCCGGTGCGAGCGACGACAGCGTCGGCAGGACGTCGCGCACCGCGCGCACGACCGAGGGCGTCGGCGCGCGGCCGGTGAGCACGAAGTGCAGGGTCGCCCCCAGCGAGTACAGGTCGGTCCACGCGCCCTGCGCCAGGCCGGCCTCTTCCGCGTACTGCTCCACCGGCGCAAACTGCGGCTTCAGGTGCGCGGTGAACGACTGCGAGTTGCTGGCGACGACGCGTCGCGCGCAGCCGAAATCGAGCAGCACGGGCTGGCCGTCCGGCAGCATCAGGATGTTGTCGGGCGAGATGTCGCGGTGGAACACGCCTTGCGCATGCAGCAGCTCGAGCGCACCGAGCAGCGGTTGCATGAACGCGTGCAGCCAGGCCTCGCCCGGCGGCACCGGCATCGCCAGGCGCACGTCCTTCAGCGTCTGCCCCGGGTAGTACGGCATCGCCATGTAGGCGGTGGCGTTGCCGCGCCAGAAGCGATGCACCTTGACCAGCGACGGGTGGTCGAAGCTGGCGAGCAGCCGGGCCTCGCTGAGGAACGAATCCAGTCCCTTGGCGAAGGTCTCGGCGCAGGCGCCGCCGGTGGCGCGCATCGACACCATCGCGCCTTCGCCGCGACGCGCCAGCGCCGCGGGCATGTACTCCTTGATCGCGACGTCTCGCAGCAGGACGTGGTCGCGCGCGAGGTAGACGATGCCGAAGCCGCCGGTGCCGAGGACGCGAACGATCTCGAACTCGTGCAGCCGGGTTCCGGGGCTCAGCGAATCGCGCACCGACACCTTGCCGGGCGGCGCGGCCAGGCGCGCTTCCGGAGTCGTGGTCGGCCAGGGAGCATCCAGGTCGGACATAGCCGGTGCGGTTCGGTGAACGTGGCGCAGGACATGCCGTTGCCACGGGGAGGCCGGGACCATTATGGGCAGGCGTGCCCGCGGCGGCATCGGCCAAATCCCCTTCCGTGGCGGGGCCGGGTCCTACCCCGGACGCGCGGGTCGGAGCTGCACACGGAACGTGGATTGCCCACGGGCGCTGCGGCATGTCGCCGCGATCGTCCTCGTCATTCCACATCCCACAGAGAACAGACTCCATGCGCCTCGTCTCCATCGCTCGTCGATCGCTCGCCACCCGCCGCACACGGACTGCCGCCGCCGCGCTCCTGGTCACCGGCTTGCAGCTGGGGGTCGCCAACGCCGCCCAGAGCATCCTCTTCATCGGCAACAGCTTCACGTACGGCGACCTCGCGCCGATGGTGCGCTCGTTCCATCCGGAGACCGTGACCGACCTGCGCGGCACCGGCATCGGCGGCGTCCCGGCGCTCTTCAAGGCCTTCACGCAGCAGTCCGGACTCGACTACGACGTCTACCTGGAGACGCAGCCGGGCAGCAATCTCGACTATCACTACAACACCTGGCTCGGGCTGCTGAACCGGCCGTGGGACAACGTCGTGATGCACGGCCAGAGCAACCTGGACTTCGCCGCGCCGAACAATCCCGCGAAGATCAGCACCTACACCGGCCTGCTCGGCAACGTGTTCCAGGCGCAGAACCCGAACGTGGACATCAGCCTCACGGCGACGTGGTCGCGCGCCGACCTCACCTACCGCACGCCGAGCCCATGGTTCGGCGCGCCGATCACGGCGATGGGCATCGACGTGCATCGCGGCTACCAGGTCGCCGCGGCGAACAACCCGACCATCGTCAGCCGCATCAACCCCGTCGGCCTGGCCTGGAACGCATCGTTCGAGGCGGGGATCGCCGACGCCAACCCCTACGACGGCATCGACCCGGGCAAGATCAACCTGTGGGCCTCGGACGCCTATCACGCCAGCAGCTACGGCTACTACCTGCACGCCCTGACGGTCTTCGGCATGGAGACCGGCCTGGATCCGCGCAGCCTGGGTGCGAACGAGAGCGCGGCCCGCGAGCTCGGCTTCACGACCCAGCAGACGCTGGCACTGCAGAACGTCGCCGCCCAGACGATCGCGGTGGCCGCGATCCCGGAGCCCGAGACCTGGGCAATGATGATGCTGGGCGTGGGAGCGATCGGCGTGTGGCGAAGAAGGCGCGCGAAGCAGGTTGCCTGAGCGCGCACGGGGCGCGCCCGGCGCCGCGCCGCGGTGCCTTGTACCGCTACGTCTTCTACGACTGGCTGTTCCGCGATGCGCGCAGCGGCTCGGCGCTGGAACGCGCCGCTGCCCTGCGCCACAACCGGAGCAGCGCGCGCTGGCTGCCAACCTATCTGCGGCGCTGGAGCATCGCCGCGGCGCTGCTGGTCGCGGCCGAGGCGTGGGCGGAGCACTCGCTGTCCAGCATCGGCCTGGCCGCGGTGCTGGCCGTGGCGCTGGTCCTCGTCGTCGTGTTCATCGTCGTGACGACGGTCTGCTGGGCCGGCTTGCGCAGCCCGCGACGCTCCGGCTGAGCGGCTCGCCTCGCGAGGGCGAACGGCAAGTGCTTTCGCGCGCGAGCTTGCGCGCGGGCAAGTCGTGTACCCAGCGACATCGGGACAAGCCCCTGCAAGCGCTCGCTTGCCGGCGCCGTCGCATCGCCTCTACGATGAGCCGCATCGCTTCAACTTCCCTCGACACATGCGAACCAGGATCATCGTCATCGCACTGGCGGCCGCCGGCAGCGCGCTCGGCATCGGACCCGTCCAGGCCCAGGAATGGAACACCCTCAACGGTGCGGCACCGATCGTCATCGGCCACCGCGGCGCGTCGGGATACCGGCCGGAGCACACCCTCGCCGCCTACGAGCTGGCCATCGCGCAAGGCGCGAACTACATCGAGCCGGACCTGGTGATGACCAAGGACGGCGCGCTGCTGGCGCGACACGAGCCGATGCTCGCGCGCGTCGACCTCAACGCCGACGGCAGCATCCGCCTCGTGAACGGACAGCCGGTGATCAACCGCACCGACACCAGCACCAACGTCTGGGAGCTTCCGCAGTACGCCGATCGCCTGACGGTGAAGACGCTCGACGGCGTTCGCGTCGGCGGCTGGTGGGTCGAGGACTTCACGGCGGCCGAAATCCGCACCGACGTGCGTGCGCAGGAGCGCCTGCGCGACCTGCGCGTCGGCAACAACGCCTTCAACAACCAGCTCGTCATTCCGACCCTGCAGGAGGTGATCGACCTCGCCAAGGCGAAGTCGATCGAGACCGGCCGCAGCATCGGCGTCTATCCGGAGACCAAGCACCCGACCTACTTCGCGGCCCATGCCGCGGCCAACGGGCTGATGCGCATGGAAGACCGGCTGGTGCAGATCCTGCACGGCGCCTACGGCAACAGCGCCTCGGCGCCGGTGTTCATCCAGTCGTTCGAGGTCGGCAACCTGCAATACCTGAACGGGCAGACGAACATCCGCATCGCGCAGCTGCTCAACGGCAGCGGCCGGCCGTTCGACTTCATGGAGGCCAACGATCCGCGCACGTATGCCGATCTCGCCAGCCGCCAGGGGCTGGACTTCGTCAACGACTATGCCGACGGCGTCGGCGCCAACACCAACCTGATGATTCCGCTGGTGAGCGGCCGTCTCGGCACGCCGACCACGCTGATCGCCGACGCGCACGACCTCGGGCTGGCCGTGCACGGCTGGACCTTCCGGGCCGAGAACAGCTTCCTGCCGAACGAGTTCGACAGCAGCTCCGACCCGGCCTCCTTCGGCGACATGGCCGGGCAGATCCAGGCCTTCCTGCGCCTCGGCATGGACGGCTTCTTCACCGACCATCCGGACCTCGGCGTCGCCGCGGTGGCCGCGGTCGCCGCAGTCCCGGAGCCCGAGACCTACGCGCTGATGCTCGGCGGCCTGGGCGTGGTCGCCTGGGTGGCACGCCGGCGCAAGCAGGCGAAGGCCTGATCGTCGGCGCTCGCGATCCCGGGCGCGACCGCGGCGCCCGCCATCACCGGCGGCCGGGTGCGAGCCTGTCTCGTCCCGGCTAGCGCCGCCATGCCTGCAAGCGACGTCGCCCTCTGGATCCTGAGCATCGCCCTCATGGTCGCTGGCGTCGCCGGCGCGGTGCTGCCGGTGCTGCCCGGTGCGGCGCTGGTGCTCGCCGGCACCGTGCTCGGCGCCTGGATCGAGGACTTCCAGCGCGTCGGCGGCTGGACGATCGGCGTCCTCGTCGCCCTGGCGCTGCTCTCCTGGGTCCTCGACTACGTCGCCGGCGTGCTCGGCGCGAAGAAGGTCGGCGCCAGCCGGCAGGCCCTGCTCGGGGCCGCCGTCGGAACGGTCGCCGGGCTGTTCCTCGGCTTCGTCGGCGTGCTGGTCCTGCCCTTCGTCGGCGCCGCGCTCGGCGAGTACCTGGCGCGGCGCGACCACCGCGCGGCCGTGCGCGTCGGCCTCGCCACCGGCGTCGGGCTCGTGGTCGCGCTCGTCGCCAAGGTGGTGATCGCCTTCGTCATGATCGGCATCTTCGTCGTCGCGCTCCTGTTCTGAGCGTCGCGCGATCGATGCCCGGAAGCCTCACTGCGCAGGCGTGCCGCCGACCGTGTCGGCGGCGTTCGCGCCGCGCCGTCCGAGCGGCTTCTCCTCGCCGACCGTGGTGTCGCGTCGGGTCTGCCGCTCCAGCTCGGCATTGACGAGGGCGCCGATCAGCACCGCATAGGCCGACAGCAGGAACCACGCGAGCAGGATCACGACGTAGCCCATCGATCCGTAGGCGCGGTAGACGGTGCCCGAACTCGAGACGTACCACGAGAGCAGCGCCGACCCCGCGCCCCACAGCGCCGTCGCCGCGAACGCACCCCAGCTGACCCACACCCACCGCGGTCGAGCCCGGCTCGGGCCGTAGCGGTAGAGGATCAGGAGCGACAGCCAGAACATCAGGCCGACGGCCGGCCAGCGCGCGTAGAACGCCATGCGCCGCAGCACCGGCGGCCACTCGAGCCCTTGCGCCGCCAGCGGCAGGGCGATCACCACGAAACTGACGACGCAGAACACCGAGATGGCACCGAGCGTCAGGACGAGGGCCTGCCCGACGCGAACCGTGAAGCGGCGCTTCTCGGTCTCGCCATAGACGGCGTTCAGCGCCTGCATGAGCGCCTTCACGCCGAGCGAGGCACCCCAGACGGTGATGAGCGCGCCGCCGACGGCGCCGAGCCCGAGTCGGGAACGGTCCGACTGCGCCAGGCCGCGGATCAGCGTGACGAGCAGCTCGAGCGCCTCGCGCGGCAGCTCGCTCGCGAGGAAGGCGATCTGCCGCGAGATCTGTGCGGGCGTGAAGAGGAGGCCGTAGACGCTGAACAGCGCCGTCAGGGCCGGGAAGGTGGCGAGCAGCGCATAGAAGGCGGCGCCCGCGGCGGTGATCGACAGGTGCTCGTCGACGATGCGGCGCCAGACGCGGAGCAGGACCTGGCGCCAGCCGGCATCCGGGATCTGCCCGGGCCGGACCGCGTCGCGGCCGCCTGCGGGATCCGGCTCGGGCGTGTTCAGGGGAGCAGACGCAGCGTCATCGACGACGTGCGGGCAACGCCCGTGCCTCGTCTCGTCAGGAGCGGGCGCGAGCCCGCGCGGCCACCTGAAGGATTTCCGGACCACGCTCGTCGAGTTGCAAGCCACGGGGATTGGGCAGGAAGGACGCCGTCGGCGCGAGCCCGTTGAACAGCGGCAGCGCCGCGCCGCCGAGGGCCGGCGTCTCGAGGCCGACTTCCGACTTCACGATCCGGATGTGGCGGCCGAGGACGTGGGTCCGGTCGAGGCGCGACCGCAGGCTCTCGATCAGCCGGGAGAGGACGGCGTCGGGCACGATGCCGCCGACGACGATGGCCTGCGGGTTCAGGAGGTTGTCGATGGTGACGCAGGCGGTCGAGAGATGCCCGGCTGCCAGCTCGATCCACGCGCCGAGCCGCTCGACGCGGGCAGCGATCGCCTGCGGGTCGACGCGGCTCGAGCCCTCGGGGCGGCCGTCGAGCGCGTGCTGCGCGGCCGACAGCGACGCGTAGCGCTCGAGGCAGCCGCGGTTGCCGCAGGCGCAGGGGCGCCCGCCCGGCTCGACCACGATGTGGCCGAGCTCGCCGGCGCGCCCGGCGCTGCCGCGGTACGGGTGCCCGGACAGGATCATCCCGCCGCCGACGCCGACGCCGATGTAGATGTAGAAGAAGTCGCGCAGCCGCCTGCCGGCGCCATGGAACTGCTCGCCGACCGCCGCCGCCGTGGCGTCGTTCTCGACCACCACCGGCGTCCCCATCGCTCGCGACAGGAGGTCGACGATGGGCACGTGCTGCCAGGCCGGAACCGAGGTCGGCCCGAACGCGATCGGCACGCCGTTCTCGAACAGCATCGGCATGACGACGCCGGCACCCCAGATCCGCTCCGCGCCGGCACCCTCCTTGCGCGCGAGGCTTGCGGCGAGCCGCTTGACGTGCCCGAGCACCTTGGCGGGCGCCAGCCCCTCGATCTCCATCGCCTCCTGCCGGCGCAGCCCGCCGGTGATGTCGACCAGCACGATGACGAGACGGCGGTGGTCCAGCGAGACGCCGAAGGTGAAGCCGCCGTCGGGATTGAGCGCCAGGTCGACCGCCGGCGCGCCGCGGCCGCCCTGCCGCACCGCCTCCTCGCGCAGCAGCCCCGAGGTCAGCAGCTCGTCGGCGATGTTGGAGATGGTCTGCAGCGACAGGCCCGTCGCCCGGGCGATGGCGCCGCGCGAGAGCGGCCCGTCGAGGCGGATCGCCTCCAGGACGACGCGGCGATTGAAGCCCCGAGCGTGTCCCGGCCCGGCCCCTCTGGACCCGGCCCTCGTCATCGGCAAGACCCCTGTTGCATCGAGCGATTCGCGATGATTTAATCCAAGTGGTTGATTAAATCTCATCAGGCGCAGAAAAGCACTCCCGGGCCCCCGACATGTCTCGCACCGAGGGTCCGCTGAGGATCGGCTTCGTGGGCGCCGGCTTCATGGCGCAGTTCCACCTGCGGGCGCTGCTCGGCGTGCGCAATGCGGTGGTGGCCGGCGTCGTCTCGGCGACGCCGGAGCGTCGCGAAGCCTTCGCGGCGCAGGCGAACCGCGACGGCCTCGGCCCCTGCACCGCCTTCGTCGACCTGGCGGCGATGCTCGCCAGCGACGCCGTCGACGCGATCTGGATCGCCAGCCCCAACCACACCCGGCTCGCCGTGATGCGCGAGATCCATGCGGCGAAGCTCGCCGGCCGGACATCCGTCTACGCGGTCGCCTGCGAGAAGCCGCTGGCGCGGACCCTCGCCGAGGCGCGCGAGATGCTGCACCTCGTCGAGGACGCGGGCCTGCTGCACGGCTACCTCGAGAACCAGCTGTTCTCGACCGCCGTCCAGCGCGGCCGCGACATCGTCTGGCGGCGCGCCGTGCCGAATTCCGGCCGGCCCTACCTCGCCCGCGCCACCGAGGAGCATTCGGGGCCGCACGAGCCCTGGTTCTGGGACGGCGAGCGGCAGGGCGGCGGCGTCCTCTCGGACATGATGTGCCACTCGGTCGAGGTCGCCCGCTTCCTGCTCACGCGCCCCGGCGAGGCGCGCGACGCGATGACGCTGGTCAGCGCCAGCGCCACGGTCTCGACCCTCAAGTGGAAGCGGCCGGAGTACGCGGCGCGGCTCCGCGATCGCACCGGCGGCGAGATCGACTACGCCACGCGCCCGGCCGAGGACTTCGCGCGCGGCCTGCTGACGCTGCGCGATCCCGACGGCCACGAGGCGGTCATCGAGGCCACCACGTCGTGGGCCTACGTCGGGCCGGGCCTGCGCATCACGCTGGAGGTGCTCGGCCCGGAGTACGCGATGGAGTTCAACTCGCTGTCGACGGGGCTCAAGGTGTTCCTGTCGCGCGAGGTGACCGGCCACGCCGGAGAGGACCTGGTCGAGAAGCAGAACGCCGAGCAGGGCCTGATGCCGGTGCTCGACGACGAGCCCGGCATCTACGGCTACACGCTCGAGAACCGCCACTTCGTCGACGCCTTCCGCGCCGGCCGCATGCCCGACGAGACCTTCGTCGACGGCGTCGCCGTCGTCGAGATGCTGATGGCGCTGTACCGCTCGGCCGAGCTCGGCCGCACGATCGCCCTGCCCGACGCGGACCTCGAGACCTACGTTCCCCCAGTCGCGCGACCGCGCCCCGCCTGACCGCGGCGCTCACGACCTCACGACGCATCGACCCTGCAGCAGGAGAACCGCATGAACAGCTTGACGAGACGTTCGGTATTGGGCGCCCTGGCCGCCGTCGGCCTGGCCCCAGCGGCGCGCGCCCAGGCGCCGGTGACGCTGAAGATCGCCTACCCGGCCTGGGACACGAGCGCACAGCAGGCGGCGGTGACGGGCATCTTCTCCGAGTACGAGAAGCAGAACCCGAACGTCAAGATCGAGGTCCTGTCGCTGCCCTTCCCGGTGCTGCGGCAGCGCCTCGTCGTCGCCGCCCGCGCCGGCGATCCGCCCGACATCGCCTATGTCGACGGACGCTGGGTGCCGGAGATGGCGGCCCCGGGCCTGCTCACCGACATCACCGCCAACGTCGCGAAGCTCGACCGCTCCGACTGGTTCGCCGAGCCCTGGAAAGGCGCGACGCTCGGCAACCGCGTCTTCGCCGTGCCGGACCGCATCGACCCGTGGCTCGTCTACTACAACACCGAGCTGTTCCAGAAGGCCGGCATCACGACCTTCCCGAAGACCATGGAGCAGCTCGCCGAGGCGGCCGTCAAGCTCACCGGCGACGGCGTCTACGGCTGGGGCCTGATCGGCGCCAAGGATCCGAGCCTCATCAGCCGCTACATCAACTTCCTCTACGCCTTCCACGGCGACCTGCTGACGCCCGACGGCAAGAAGTCGGCCTTCGCGCAGCCCAACTCGGTGGCGGCGCTGCGCTTCTATACCGACCTGCTCGTCAAGCACAAGGCGGCGCAGCCGTCGGCGATGGCCAACGGCCTCAACGACGTGAACCAGCTGTTCATGACCGGCCGCGTCGCCATGATCATCGACGGGCCGTGGCGGCAAGGGTCGCTGCGCGAGCAGGCGCCGAACCTGAAGTGGGCCGTCGCGCAGCTGCCGCCGGCGGCCGGCAAGACGCCGCGCTACCTCACGTCCTCCTGGTACTACACGCTGTTCAAGGGCGGCAAGAACCCCGACGCGGCGTTCCGCTTCGTCGAGTTCCTGCTCCGGCCGGAGAACATGGCCAAGAGCGTCGTCACCCTGCCGGCGCGCAAGTCGGCCGCCGCCGACCCGCGCTTCGCCACCGTGCAGTACAAGCCCTGGGTCGAGGCGATCCCGAACGCAATCCCGTTCACCTCGACCGACAAGTTCACCGAGATCGCCGACGTCGTCGGCGACGCCGTTCAGCAGGTCCTCGGCGGCCGCGCCGACGCCGAGAAGGCGGCCGCGGAGGCGAGCCGCAGGATCGACGCGATCGTCGCCTGATGGCGTCGTCGGATACGACAAGGGCGGGCCCGTGAGCGTCGCCCCCGTCCGCGTTGCCATGCTGGGCACCGGCTTCATCGCCGGCTTCCGGGCCCAGGTGTACGCGCGGCTGCAGGGCGTCGACGTTGTCTCCGTGCTCGGCCGCAGCGACGAGAAGACGACGGCCTTCGCGCGCAGCGCCGGCATTCGGCATGCCGCGACGAGCTGGGACCAGCTCATGAGCGGCCCGGCCTTCGACGCCGTCGACCTCTGCCTGCCCAACCACCGGCATCTCGAGTACGGCCTGCTCGCGGCGGCGGCCGGCAAGCACATCCTCTGCGAGAAGCCGCTCGGCATGAACGAGGCCGAGGCGCGGCAGATGCTGGCGGCGGTCGAGAAGGCGCGCGTGCTCCACGCCTACGGCGAGAACATGATCCACGCGCCGGACTTCCGCGAGATCCTCGACATCGTCGCCGCCGGCACCATCGGCAAGCCCTTGTGGGTGCGCGGCCGCGAGGCGCACTTCGGTCCGCACTCGCCCTGGTTCTGGAAGAAGGCGGAGTCCGGCGGCGGCGCCCTGATCGACATGGGCTGCCACATCATCGCCGTCTTCAACCAGCTGCTCGGCGAGAGCCCGACCTCGGTGCTCTGCCACGCGCCGACGCTGCACCACGACACCGACTGCGACGACATCGCCATCGCCCTGCTGCGCTATCCCGGCGGCACGCTCGGCCAGTGCGAGGCCTCCTGGATCCAGCGCGGCGGCATGCAGGTGACGCTCGAGATCTCCGGCTCCGAAGGGATGGTCACCTACGACCGCTCCGGCCTCTCGCAGCCGATCAAGGTGTTCGCGCGCAACCAGGTGCAGCGCTACTTCTCCGAGAAGGTCGAGCACGACCGCGGCTGGCTGTTCCCCACCGTCGACGAGTACTGGCGCTACGGCTACTACGACCAGATCCGCCACTTCGTCGACTGCGTCCGCACCGGCACCGCGCCCAAGGTGAGCTTCGCCGACGGCGTCGTCGTCAACCGCATCATGGACGCCGCCTACGTCTCGGCGCAAACCGGCAGCTGGCAGGCGATCGGGAGCTGAAGGCGCATGGCGGCGAGCCCGACAGCGCGCGGCTACCTGTTCGCGACCCCGCTCGTCGTCGTGCTCGCGGCGGCGGTGATCCTGCCGGCGCTCTACAACACCGGCCTCGCCTTCTTCCGCTACGACGCCATGCGCGACGCCTGGAGCTTCGCCGGCATGCGCAACTTCAGCCGCCTGTTCGCGCAGGACGCGTTCTGGAATTCCACCGCCGTGACCCTCCTCTGGGTCGTCGGCAACGTCGCCCTGCAGCTCGTCGTCGGCATGGCGGTGGCGCTGGCCCTCAACGCCGTGCTGCGCCTGCGCGCGTTCTACAGCGCCGTCGTCATGGTGCCGTGGGTCTCCTCCTTCGTCGTCGTCGCAGTGGTGTTCCTCTGGCTCTACCACCCGCAGCTCGGCGTGCTGAACGACATGCTGCTGCGGCTCGGCCTCGTCGAGCGCCCGGTCGGCTGGCTCGCCTCGCCGGGCATGGCGCAGTTCTCGCTCATCCTCGCCAACACCTGGAAGTTCTTCCCCCTGGTAGCGATCACCCTCTTCACCGGCCTGCAGGCCATCCCGCGCGACCTGATCGAAGCGTCGCTGGTCGACGGCGCCACCCGCTTCGAGACCCTGCGCTACGTCGTCATGCCGCTGATGGCGCCGTCGATCGCCACCGCGGTCCTGCTCTCGGCCATCTGGGCCTTCAACGCCTTCACGCTGGCGATCATCATGACCGGCGGCGGGCCGCTGCGCGCGACCGAGGTGATGGGCCTCTACATCTACAAGGTCGCCTTCGACGGGTTCGATTTCGGCATGGCGGCGGCGGCCTCGATGCTGCTCTTCGTGGCGATCCTGATCGTCACCGTCGTCTACCTCCGGATCGCCGATCCGGCGCGCGGCGCGAGGGCCTGAGCATGCTGCGATCGAGACGCCCGATCCAGCTCCTGGCCCATGCGGTGCTGGTCGCGACCACCGTCTTCGTGCTGTTCCCGTACGCCTGGATGCTGATGACGAGCATCAAGCCGATCGCCGACGTCGTCGCCTGGCCGGTGCGCTGGCTGCCGCGCGTCGTCACGCTCGAGAACTACGCGGCGATCCTCGGCGACGCCCGCTTCCTGCGCTCGCTCGTCAACAGCGCCGCGGTCTCGATTGCCGTGACGGCCATCAGCCTCGTCCTCTCGGTGCCGGCGGCGTACGGGCTGACGCGCCTCGTGCGCGGCGGCGGGCGGCCGATGCTGATCGGCATCCTGGCGTCGCAGTTCTTTCCGCCGATGGTCTTCTTCGTGCCCTTCTACATCATGCTGCAGTCGGTCGGCCTGCTGAACACGCTGACCGGCCTGACCTTCGCCTACCTGTCGGTGACCCTGCCGATCTGCACCTGGATGGTGGCGACCTCGCTGCGCGACATCCCGGTCGAGATCGAGGAGGCGGCCCGCATCGACGGCTGCGGCGACCTGCGCATCATCCGCAGCATCATCCTGCCGATCGCGGCGCCCGGCATCGTCACCGCCGGCATCTTCGCCTTCGTCCTCTCGTGGCAGGAGTACATCTTCGCCCTGCTCTACACCACGTCGGAGCGGGCGCAGACGGCGCCGGTCCTGATGTACTACCTGCTCGGCCAGCACCAGATCGACTACGCACGGCTGATGGCGGCGGCCGTGCTCCTCTCGATCCCCATCGCCGTGCCCTTCGCCTTCATCCAGCGCACCTACCGCAGCGGCATGACCGAGGGCGGCATCAAGGGCTGACGACGATGACGATCCCGGGCTTCATCCGCGAGCAGCCGGCAGCGATCGATCGCTGCCTCGAGGCGGGCCGCGCCTTCGCATCGGCGTGGCAGCCCGGCGCCTTCGACGGCATCGCGCTGGTCGGCTCCGGCTCGTCGTTCAACGCCCTGCAGGTCGCCCGGGCGAGCTTCCTCGCCGCCCGGCGCGGCGTCGTCGGCGTGCACGAGCCGGAGGACTTCGTCGCCGAGATGGCGCACTTCACGGCGCGGCCGCTGGTCGTCGTGCTGTCGCAGAGCGGCGCGAGCGCGACCTCGATCGAGGCCGCGCGCGCGGCCGTGGCCGCCGGCTTGCCGACGCTGGCGATCACCGCCTCCAGCGATGCGCCGCTGGCTTCGTGCGGCGCGCGGGTGCTGCACCTGCCGGTCGGCGACGAGCCGGTGGGGCCGAAGACCAAGGGCTTCACCGGCTCGCTGGCGATGCTGTTCGCCGTCGCCGAGGCGCTGGGTGGGCCCGCCGCCGGGGCGATGACCGGCGCCGTGCTCGCCGCGCTGGTCGAGCCGGCGCGCGAGGCGGCGGCGGCGCTCGTGCCGTCGCTGGCCACCGTCGATGCCATCGTGGTCGCCGGGCGCCGCGCCCAGCACGGCATCGCCCTCGAGGCGTCGCTGAAGATCGCCGAGATGTCGGGCGTGCCGAGCGCCGCCTTTCCGACCGAGGAGCTCCTGCACGGCCGGCTGCACGGCCTGACGCCGCAGTCGATCGCCTTCGTCATCGCCGAGGGCGAGGGCGAGATCGCCGAGGCCGAGCGCGCGGGCGCGGCGATGGCGCGGCGCGGCTGCCGCGTGCTGATCGTCGATCCGTCGGGCGGCCACTGGCCGGCCGGGCTCGTCATGCCGGCGTCGCCCTGGAGCTCGCTCGCCCTCGTCCTGCCGTTCCAGTGGCTGGCGGTGCTCCTCGCCGAGGCGCGCGGGCTCGATCCGCACGTCATGCGTCACGGCAGCCTCTCCCGCGAGCTCGCCATCAAGACCAACGTCGAGCCATGATTTCGTCGCCCGCGGTCGCCGTCGGCATCGACGTCGGCGGCACCACGATCAAGATGGGGCTCGTCGACGAGGACGGATGCGTGCTCGCGCGCCGGCGCATCCCTTACGCGTCGATGCCGGCGTTCGATGCGCTGGCCGATGCCTTGGCCAGCGAGACGAAGGCGATGGCGCAGGACGCCGGCCGGCCCGCCCGCTGCATCGGCGTGGCCGCGCCGGGGCACGCGCAGGCCGGCGACGGGCTGATGGTCGACGGCACCGCCAACGTGCCGCTGCTGCGCAACCGCTCGCTCGCGGCGGCCCTGCGCGAGCGCACCGGGCTTCCGGTGGCGACCACCAACGACGGCATCGCGGCGGCGCTCGGCGAGCTGCACCACGGCGCGGGCCGCGGCCTGGAGCGTTTCCTCGTCGTGACCTTCGGCACCGGCGTCGGCGGCGGCGTCGTGGTCGCTGGCCGCGTCGTCGTTGGCGCCGAAGGCGAGCCGCCCGAGATCGGCGCGATGGTGGTCGACGACAGCGGGAACGGACCGCGCACGCTGGAGGACTTCGCCTCTGCGGCCGGCTTCGCCGACGCGTACCGGCGCGCCGGCGGCCAGCAGCGGCTGCGCCCGGAGGAGATCTTCGCCGCGGCGGCGGCAGGCGACCCGGCGGCCGGCCGTGCCATCGAGGAGACCTGCCGGCGCATCGCCCAGGCCTTCGGCACGCTGATCAACGCGCTCAACCTGCAGGCGTGCCTGGTCGGGGGCGGGATCGCCGAAGCCGGCGACGCGCTGCTGGCGCCGCTGCGCCGGCACCTGCCCGACTTCACGTGGCCCTACCTGCTGGCGCGCACCCGGGTGGAGCGGGCCGCGACCGGCGCCGACGCCGGCCTGCTCGGCGCGGCGGCCGCGGCGCTGCGATCGCCGACGCTCGGCTGAGCGTCTGGCGCCGATGACCCTGCACCCGGCAAGCCTCGTCCGGGCCGGCGCTCGGCTTCCGGTTTGCCGAGCGGCGGTGCCCCCGTTCATCGAGCACGCATGCCTTTGCTCAGCCGTCCTTCTCTCGCCGCAGCCGCGATGGCCGTCCTGCCCTGGCTGTCGGGCTGCTCGCCGACCGGCGGCGAGGGCCTGCCCCGCGGCGGCGCGACGGCGGCAGCGCGCACGCCCGCCGCACCGGCGCCCCTGCTCGCCGCGGCCCGTCCGCTCACCGGCAGCGACCGCGATCACGACACGCTCGTCGCCGCCGGCGCGGGCGCAACCCGGATGCTGCTGGGCGAGTCGACGCACGGCACGCACGAGTTCTATCGCGAGCGGGCGCGCATCACCGAACGCCTGGTCCGCGAAGCCGGTTTCCTCGCGGTCCTGATCGAAGGCGACTGGAGCTCGACCTGGAACGTCAACCGCTACGTGCGCGGCGACGGCCCGCATCGCTCCGCGGAGGAAGCGCTCGCCGGCTACACCGAGTTCCCGCAGTGGATGTGGGGAAACACGGACTTCCGCGACTTCGTCGAGCGGCTGCGCACGCTCAACCTGGCACGCGCGCCTCGCGATCGCGTCGGCGTCTACGGCATGGACGTGTACGACCTGTTCGATGCCGCCGACGCGGTGCTCGGGTACCTGGGCACCGCCGACCGCGAGGCGGCCGCTCGCGCGCAGCGGCACTACGAGTGCTTCGCCGCGCACCGCCCGAGCCCGCACTCGTACGGACAGGCGACCCTGAACCCGTCGCGCTCCTGCGAGGCCGCTGCCGCCGCAGTGCGCGAGGAGGTCGGCCGGCTGCCGCCGCCGACCGGCATCGCCGAGGCGGAGCTGCATTTCGCCGCCGTCCGCGCCGCTGCCTCGGTCGCGGTGGCGGAGGCGTACTTCCGTGCCGTCTACGCCGGCGGCCCGGCCTGGAACCTGCGCGACCGGCAGATGGCGGTCAACGTCGACGAGACGGCGGCGCACGTGGCGAGCGCATCGGGCCGGCCCGGCAAGGTCGTGGTGTGGAGCCACAACACGCACAGCGGCGACGCGCGGGCGACGCAGGCCGCCGAGCGCGGCGAGCTCAATCTCGGCCAGCTGATGCGCGAGCGGCACGGCGCGGCCGCGTTCCTCGTCGGCTTCTTCACCTACGCCGGCCAGGTCATGGCCGCGCCGGAGTGGGACAGCCCCGGCCGCGTCTACGACATGCGGCCGGCGCGCCCGGAAAGTCATGCCGCCTTCTTCAGGAGCAGCGGGATGCCCGCGTTGTCGGTGACGCTGCGGGGCGATGTCGAACTGGCCGAGACGCTGCGCGAGCCGCGGCCGCAGCGAGCCGTGGGCGTGGTCTACGCGCCGCACGCGGAGCGGACGGCGCACTACTTCGAAGCCCGCCTGGCGGCGCAGTTCGACGCCGCCGTCTATCTCGAGACCACCGGCCCGCTCCGCCCGCTGCCGCGCTAGCCTGTCGCGATGAAGATCGCGACCTTCAACGTCAACGGCGTCAAGGGCCGGCTGCCGCGCCTGCTCGAGTGGCTCGCCGAGACGCGGCCCGACGTCGCCTGCCTGCAGGAGATCAAGACCGGCGACGCCACCTTCCCCATCGCGGCCGTCCAGGCTGCCGGCTACGGCGCGGTCTGGCACGGGCAGCCGAGCCACCACGGCGTCGCCCTCCTGGCGCGCGGGGCGACGCCGGTCGAGGTGCGGCGCGGCCTGTCCGGCGACGACGCCGATGCGCAGGCTCGCTATCTGGAGGCGGATGTCGCCGGCCTGCGCGTGGCGTCGGTGTACCTGCCGAACGGCAACCCGCAGCCGGGTCCGAGGTTCGACTACAAGCTCGCCTGGTTCGAGCGCCTGATCGGCCATGCGCAGACGCTGATCGATGCCGGGGGCCCGGTCGTGCTCGCCGGCGACTTCAACGTCGTGCCGACGAAGGCCGACATCTACAACGCCTGGGCCTGGCGCTTCGACGCCGTGCTGCAGCCGGAGAGCCAGGCCGCCTACCGCCGCCTTCTCGCGCAGGGATGGATCGACGCGACCCGCCACCTGCACCCCGACGAGCGCGTCTACACCTTCTGGGTCAACGAGGCGGCGTTTCGTCGCAACGCCGGCTTTCGGATGGACTTCCTGCTCCTGAGTCCCACGCTCGGCGAGCGACTGCGGCGCACCGAGGTCGACCGCGAGCAGCGCGGCCGCGAGAAGCCGAGCGACCACGCGCCGGTGTGGATCGAGCTGGCCGACGCCGCCGACGCGCCGTGATGGGGAGCTACAGCGACATCGACGACCGCTCGGCCATCGCCGCCCGCCAGCGCTGCAGCTCGGGGTGCTGCTCGCCCGGCTTGACGCGAACGACGCGCGCGAAGTCGACCGCCACCACGGCCGTGATGTCGGCGATGCTGAAGCGGTCGGCGGCGACGAAGTTGCGGCCGGCCAGGCGCTCGTTGAGATCGGCGAAGAAGCGCTGCAGGCGGGCAAGGCCGCGCTGCGCCAGCTCCGGGATCTGCGCGTAGTTCACCGGCCCCGGCAAGGCGCGGTCGGCCATCGCCGGCGCGCTGTTGCGCATCGACTCGGCGATCGCCAGCAGGCCCTCGAACTCGACGCGCCAGTTCCAGCTCGCGATCTCGGCCTTCTCGGCCGGCGTGCTGCCGAGCAGGGCCGGCTCGGGAAAGCGCGCCTCGAGGTACGCCGCGATGGCGGCGTTGTCGGTGAGCAGCAGGCCGTCGTCGGTGCGCAGCGCCGGCACCGTGCCGTGCGGGTTGATGCGCCGGTAGGCGGCGCCGAGCTGCTCGCCCGCGCGCAGGTCGACCTGCACCGTCTCGTGGCGCAGGCCCTTCTCGGCGAGCAGGATGCGGGCGCGGCGCGGGCTCGGCGCCGTGCTGCAGTCGTAGAGGGTCATCGTCGTCATGGTGCGGCTCCCGGCGGCAGCTTGTCCTCGGTCCGGGTCTCGAAGTCGCTCGCCTCGTGGCGCTCGTGCAGCTGGCTCGACGGCTGCCCCCAGGTGCGGTTGACCATGCGGCCTCGCCTCACCGCCGGCCGCTTGGCGATCGTGTCGGTCCAGCGCAGCACGTTGCTGTACTCGTGCACCTGCAGGAACTCGCCGGCCTCGTAGAGCTGACCCTTCACGAGCGTCCCGTACCACGGCCAGACCGCCATGTCGGCGACGGTGTACGCGTCGCCGGCGAGGTACGCGCTCTCGGCCAGGCGGCGATCGAGCACGTCGAGCTGGCGCTTGACCTCCATCGCGTAGCGGTCGATGGCGTACTCGATCTTGCTCGGCGCGTAGGCATAGAAATGGCCAAAGCCGCCGCCGAGGAAAGGTGCGCTGCCCATTTGCCAGAACAGCCACGACAGGCACTCGGCACGCGCCGCTCCGCCGGCCGGCAGGAACGCGCCGCCGAACTTCTCGGCCAGGTGGAGCAGGATCGCGCCGGACTCGAAGACGCGCACCGGCTCCGGCCCGCTGCGATCGAGGAGGGCCGGGATCTTCGAGTTCGGGTTGACGGCGACGAAGCCGCTGCCGAACTGCTCGCCGGCGTCGATGCGGACCAGCCAGGCGTCGTACTCCGCGCCGGCATGGCCGAGGGCGAGCAGCTCCTCGAGCATCACCGTGACCTTGACGCCGTTCGGCGTGGCCAGCGAATAGAGCTGCAGCGGATGACGGCCGACGGGAAGCTCGCGCTCGTGCGTGGGCCCGGCGACAGGGCGGTTGATGGCCGCGAAGCGGCCGCCGTTCTCCTTGTCCCAGGTCCAGATCGGCGGCGGCACGTACGTATCGTCCATGAGCCATTCTGTGCCTACGGGAAAGCACCGACCGGCCCGGCTTGTGTTCGCACTGCCCGCTCGGCGCCGCCCGAGGTCGAGTACGTCGTCGGCCATTGCGGCGCGCGGCTGGCGCTCGTCGAGGACGAGCTGCTCGGGCATGTGCCCGCCGGGCTCGCGGCCATCGCGGCGTCGGCCCTCGACGCGCTCGACGCAGCACCGCCCGCGGTGCCTGCGGTCGACGAGGAGGACACCGCCGTGATCCTCTACACCTCCGGCACGACCGGCCGGCCGAAGGGCGCGATGCTGGCCCACTTCAACATCGTCCATTCGGCCCTGCACTTCGAGCTGGCGATGGCACTCGGGCCTACTGACCGCAGCATCGTCGCCGTGCCGCTCAGCCACGTCACCGGCCTCGTCGCCCAGCTCTGGACGATGGTCCGCGTGGCCGGGGGACTCGTCCTCCTGTCGGCATTCAAGGCCGGCGACTACCTGCGCCTGGCCGAGCGCGAGCGCATCACGCACACCATCCTCGTGCCGTCGATGTACCAGCTGTGCCTGCTGCAGGAGGACATGGCCGCGTTCGACCTCTCGGCCTGGCGCGTCGGCGGCTTCGGCGGCGCGCCGATGGCGCCGGCGACGATCGCCGCCCTCGCCGAGGCCGTGCCGTCGCTCGGCCTCGTCAACTGCTACGGGGCGACGGAGACGACGTCGCCGGCGACCATCATGCCGCCCGGCCACACGGTGCAAAAGCCCGACTCGGTCGGCGTCGCCGTCGCCTGCGGCGAGCTCATGATCGCCGACGCCGACGGCCGCACGCTGCCGCCGGGCACGCCCGGCGAGGTGTGGATCCGCGGCCCGATGGTGGTCGGCGGCTACTGGGCCGATGCGGCCGCGACCTCGCTTGCCTTCACCGAAGGCTGGTGGCACTCTGGCGATCTCGGCCGGCTCGACGCCGCCGGCTACCTGCACATCCTCGACCGCATCAAGGACCTCATCAACCGGGGCGGCTACAAGGTGTTCACGAGCGAGGTCGAGGCGGTGCTGCTGCAGCACCCGCAGGTCGTCGAGGCGGCGGTCGTCGGCTACGCGTGCCCGGTGCTCGGCGAGCGCGTGCGCGCCTTCGCGTGCCTGCGCGAGCCCCTCGAGGCGAGCGAGCTGAAGGCCTACTGCGCCGCCCGCCTCGCCGACTACAAGGTGCCCGAGCGGTGGTCGCTCGGGCACGCGCCCTTGCCGCGCAACGCGAACGGCAAGCTGCTGAAGAAGGCGCTTCGCGAACGCCCCCTGGAGGAGACCGACCCATGAACCCGATCCGCCACCTGATCGTCGCCGCCGCCCTCGTCGGCGCCGCCGACGCGGCCTGGAGCCAGGCCTACGAGAGCTGCTACAAGTCCCGCTACGGCGCCGACGACCAGGTCGGCGCACTGAACACGCTGTCACCGCAGAAGACGCTCGAGGCCGTCAGGCTCGTCAAGCAGGGCAAGGCCATGCGCATGGGCATCGAGACGAACAGCAGGACGCCGGCCTTTCCGCCGCGCAGCTTCAGCATCACCGTCCTGACCCCGGGCCAGGAGTACGGCCGCTCGCTCGGCGAGACCAAGACCAACTACCACGACGACATCATCGCCGGCTGGGTCGGCATCGGCAGCCAGCTCGACGGGCTCGGCCACATCGGCATCGACGGCACCTACTACAACTGCAGCAAGGGCGCCGACGTCCTCGCCACCGGCGGCCTGAAGAAGTTCGGCATCGAGACGGTGCCGGCGATCGCCACGCGCGGCGTCATCCTCGACATGGTCGCCCTCACCGGCAAGGACCCGGTGCCCGAGGGCACGGCGTTCAACCGGCGCGAGATCGACGCCGCGCTGGCGCGCCAGGGCAACATGAAGATCGGCCGCGGCGACGTCGTCATCTTCCGCACCGGCTGGACCCAGCTCATCGGCAAGGACGACAAGCGCTACGGCAGCGTCGAGCCCGGGCTCGGGGTCGAGGGCGCCCACTACCTGGCCTCGCTCGGCGTCGCCATGGTCGGCGCCGACACCTGGGGGCTGGAGGTCCTGCCGTTCGAGAAGCCGACGCAGATCTTTCACGTGCACCAGATCCTGCTTGCGCAGCACGGCATCTTCATCCTCGAGAACGTCGTCTCCGACCAGGCGGTGCGGGACGGCGCCTACGAGGGGCTCTTCACGCTCGGCCCGTCTCGGGTGACGGGTGCGGTGCAGGCGATCGTCAATCCGATCTTCCTGTACTGAGCGCGACCGAATCGTGAGGCTGCAGCGCAGCGGCCGCGCGTACCCGCGGTTCGCGCGAACGGCCGACGCCCGCCGGTAGACTGCGGCGGGTCCTGCGGCCACCACCGACGTCGGCGGTCGGCGCCGCGGTCGATGGATCTTCCTTGCTCTCGGAACAGGGGCGCAAATGATTCGAGGCGGGCGCAAAACCGGAGCGCCCGGCGCCGGCCGGGCGGCAGACCGCTGGCTGGCGGCAAGCCTGCGGGTGGCCGAGCAGCGCGATGCGGGGGCGATCCGGCGCGCCCTCGTCGCCGAGGCCGCCCGTCTCCTCGGCGCACGCGCCGTGCTGCTGACGCTGGCCGGGCGCGACGCTCCGGCGCTCGCCGCGGCGCGCGTGCCGCGCGGCGACGACGCCGAGGCGCTGCGGCAGCTCGTCGCGCCCTGGCTCGACGAGGCCGCATGCACCCGCGCCGAGCGCCTTCGGCACGGTCCGGCCGACGCCCACGTGCAGGCGCAGCGCTCGTGCCTGGTCGCTCCCCTCGTCGCCGGCGACGACGTGCTCGGCGTTCTCTACGCCGACATCGACGGCGCCGCCGGCCGCTTCGAGGCGGCCGACCTCGCCGCTGCCGCCATGCTGGCGCGCCACGCCGCCCGGGCGCTGGCACAGCTGAAGCGCGAGAGCGCCGGGCGGCGCGAGCTCGATCGGCGCGACGCCGAGCTGGCGGTCATCCACAGCATCCACCAGGGCCTCGCCGCCGAGCTCAGCTTCCAGGGCATCGTCGACCTCGTCGGCGACAAGCTGCGCGAGGTGCTGCGGACCGGCGACATCGGCGTGCGCTGGTTCGACCCCGAGACGAACCTGATCCACTTCCTCTACGAGTACGAGCACGGCCGGCGCATCCACGTCGAGCCGCTGCCGCGCGTCCCGGGCGGGCCGAGCGCGGAGATGGAGCGCACGCGGCGCCCGGTGGTCCTGAACACCCAGGCGGAGCGCGTCGCCGCCGGCATCCGCGACATCCCCGGCACCGATCCGTCGCTCTCGGTCGTCTTCGTTCCGATCCTCGGCCGCGATCGCCTGCTCGGCACGATCGTCCTCGAGAACTACGAGCGCGAGCACGCGTACGGCGAGGCCGACGTCCGGCTGCTCGGCAATGCCGCCGGCGAGATGGGCACCGCGCTCGAGAACGCGCGGCTGTTCGACGAGACCCAGCGCCTGCTGAAGGAGACCGAGCGCCGCGGCAGCGAGGTCGAGCAGCACGCCCGCGAGCTGAAGGAGTCGCTCGACTACCAGACGGCGATCAGCGACGTGCTGCGGGTCATCAGCCAGTCGCCCACCGAGGTGGCGCCGGTGTTCGAGGCCATCCTCGGCTGCGCGACGCGCCTGTTCGGCAGCGCCGTGGCGGCGATCTATCGCTACGACGGGCGCCTCGTCAACCTCGTCGCCACGCGCAACTGGCCGGCCGACGCCGCGGCGCTGGCGCAGTCGTTCTATCCGGCCCCTGCCGATCGGGCCCAGCTCGCCGGGCGCGTCGTCCTGTCAGGGCAAGTCCAGTCGGTCGACGACGCGCTCACGGATCCGCGCTACGACCACCGGCTCGCCGCGGCGGGGTCGTGGCGCCGCGTCATGGGCGCGCCGATGCTGAAGGATGGTGTGCCGGTGGGCGCGATCCTCGTCGGCTGGCCCGACGCCGGCCGGACGCCGCAGCGCCAGATCGACCTGATCAGGACCTTCGCCGACCAGGCCGTGATCGCGATCGAGAACGTCCGCCTGCTCAACGAGACGAAGGAGGCGCTCGAGCGGCAGACGGCGACGGCGGAGATCCTGCGCGTGATCAGCTCGTCGGTCACCGACTCGCAGCCCGTCTTCGAGGCGATCGTCGCGAGCTGCCAGCGGCTGTTCGGGGGGCTCGCGGTCAACCTGCTGCTGGTCAGCGACGGCACGCTCGAGCGCGTCGCGGTGGCGAGCAACGGGACGATCCGCCGCGACATGGGAATCGACAGCTGGCCGCTCGACGGCGCCAGCGTGTCGGGCCAGGCGGTGCTGACCGCGAGCGTCGTCGTCGTGCCCGACCGCGAAGACGTGTACGAACGCTACCCGAGGACGCGGGAGCTCGCCCCGCTCATCGGCTGGCGCTCCGGCATGTTCGTTCCGCTGCTGCGGGATGCAAAGGCCATCGGCTGCCTCGGCATCCTTCGCGCCGTCACCGGCGGCTTCGACGACAGGGACATTGCGCTCGCCCGCACCTTTGCCGACCAGGCGGTGATCGCGATCGAGAACGCGCGCCTGTTCAACGAGACGAAGGAAGCGCTCGAGCGCCAGACGGCCACCTCGGAGGTGCTCAAGGTCATGAGCCGGTCGCCTTCGGACGTCCAGCCGGTCCTCGACATCGTCGCCGAGCGGGCCGCGCTGCTCTGCCGTGCCGAAGGCGGGCGGGTGTGGCTCGCGGCCGGCGGGAAGCTGCACGCCAACGCGATGACCGGCTACGGCGCCGAGCACGGCCGAGACGCGCTCGGCAACGAGCTCGTCCTGCGACCCACCTCCGTCGTCGGCCGCGCCTTCCTCGAGCGCCGGGCGCTGCACGTGGAAGACGTCGTCCCGCTGCTGGACACCGAGTTCCCGGACGTCCGCGAGCTCCAGGCACGGGCCGGCTTCCGCACGGTGCTGGCCGTGCCGATGATCCGCGAGGGCCAGTCGATCGGCGTGATCGCCCTGCTGCGCAACGACGTGCGGCCGTTCTCCCCCGCGGAGATCGGCCTCGTCCAGACCTTCGCCGACCAGGCGGTGATCGCGATCGAGAACGTGCGGCTTTTCAAGGAGACGCAGGAGGCGCTGGCGCACCAGACGGCGACGGCCGACATCCTGCGCGTCATCAGCGAATCGCCGACCGACGTGCAGCCGGTGTTCGAGGCCATCGTGAGCAGCGGCGTGCGCCTGTTCGAGGGCGCCGCGATCGCCGTCAGCCGGGCGGTGGGCGACGAGGTGCAGTGCGTGGCGATCGCCGAGGACGATCCCGACCGCGCGGCGCGCGGGCGCAGCGTCTTCCCCTTTCCGCTGTCGCGCGACTACATCCACGGCGCCGCGCTTCTCGACTGCAAGGTCGTCGACATCGCCGACGTGCTGGAAGCAGGTGGGCAGTACGAGGCAGGCAAGCGCAACATGGCGCCGAGCGGCTACCGCGCCATCACCGTCGTGCCCATGGTTCGCGAAGGCGCGGCCATCGGCGGCATCGCCGTCGTTCGCACCGCGCCCGGCCCGCTCGCCGACAAGCAGCTCGCGTTGCTCCAGACCTTTGCCGACCAGGCGGTGATCGCCATCGAGAACGTGCGCCTGTTCAACGAGACGCAGGAGGCGCTTGCGCACCAGACCGCGACGGCCGAGATCCTGCGCGTCATCAGCGAGTCGCCCACAGACGTGCAGCCGGTGTTCGAGGCCATCGTGAACAGCGGCGTGCGCCTGTTCGAGGGCGCCGCGGTCGCGGTGAGCCGGCCGCTCGGCGACCAGGTGCATTGCGTCGCCATCGCCGAGGACGATCCGGTGCGCGCGCTGGGCTGGCGCAATGTCTTCCCCGTCCCCTTGTCGCCGGAGTACGTCCACGGCGCCGCCTTGCTCGAGTGCAGGGTGATCGACATCGCGGACGTGCGGGACGAAGGCGGCCCGTTCGACTCCGGCAAGCGCCGGATGGCCACGTCCGGCTATCGCGCCATGACCGTGCTGCCGATGGTTCGCGACGCGGTCGCGATCGGCGCGATAGCGGTGGTCCGCACGACGCCCGGCCTCCTCGAGGACAAGCAGCTCGCCCTGCTCCAGACCTTCGCCGACCAGGCGGTGATCGCGATCGAGAACGTACGCCTGTTCAACGAGACGAAGGAAGCGCTCGAGCAGCAGACGGCCACCGCGGAAGTGCTGCAGGTCATCAGCAGCTCGGTGGCCGATGCAGCGCCAGTGTTCGACAAGATCCTTCTGGCTTGCGAGCGGCTTTTCAACGGCACGCAGTTGATGGTGCTTCTGGCTGAAGACAAGCAGCTGAAGTTGGCAGCGCTGCATGGCTCCGACGCCAAACGTGTCGAGCGCGCCCGCGCGATTCATCCGCGCCCACTCGCCGGCACTGCCACCGAACTAGCTATCCAAGAGCGCCGTCTGCTGACTTTCGGCGACGTGTTGAACGATCCCGATGTACCAATTGGGCTGCGGCACGCCGCGACGCAGTTCGGCGAGAACTACTCGATCGCGGTCGCCCCCATGCTGTGGGAGAGCGGCGCGATCGGATCGATCGTGGTGAGTCGATCGGAGCTCAGGCCCTTCGACGATAAGGAGCAGCGCCTGCTGCGCACGTTCGCCGACCAGGCCGTGATCGCGATCCAGAACGCGCGCATGTTCAACGAGACGAAAGAGGCGCTCGAGCAGCAGACCGCGACGGCAGAGGTGCTGCAGGTGATCAGCAGCTCAGTGTCCGACACGGCGCCGGTGTTCGACAAGATCCTGGAGTGTTGCGAGCGCCTGTTCACGGCCGGCTCGTTCACGTTGATGGTGGTCACCGCCGAGAACAAACTCGATATCGCCCGAGTTCGCTTCACCGCCAGCGGTCTTGCCGAGATTGGCGCGCCCGCTGCCTCGACGATCGAAGCCATGCTCCGAGCCGCCTATCCGATTCCGCTGGAGAACACGGCCGTCTCCCAGGCGTTCGACGCAGGTGGGATCATCGAATACCGGGACGTGCTGAACGATCCTGACGTTCCACCTCTCGCCAAGCTGCCAGCGCAGCGCATGAACGTGAACTACTCGTTGATGATCGCGCCGCTGCTGTGGGAGGGGCAGGGCATCGGCGCCATCATGATGCAGCGCAGCCGACTGGGAGGTTTCCTGGAGAAGGAGCGCGTTCTCCTGAAGACGTTTGCAGATCAGGCGGCGATTGCGATCCAGAACGCGCGCCTCTTCAAGCAGGCCCAGGAAGCCCGCGCCGCCGCCGAGGCGGCCAACGAGGCCAAGAGCGCCTTCCTGGCGACGATGAGCCACGAGATCCGCACGCCGATGAACGCCGTCATCGGCATGAGCGGCCTGCTCCTGGACACGCCGCTCACCGACGAGCAGCGCGACTTCACCGCCACCATCCGCGACTCCGGCGACGCCCTCCTGACGATCATCAACGACATCCTCGACTTCTCGAAGATCGAGGCCGGCCGGATGGACATCGAGTCGCATCCCTTCGACCTGCGCGAGTGCGTCGAGTCGGCGCTCGATCTCGTCAGCACCCGGGCCACCGAGAAGCAGCTCGACATCGCCTACGTGTTCGAGGGCGACGTGCCGCCCGCCGTCGCCACCGATCTGACGCGGCTGCGCCAGATCCTCCTCAACCTCCTCGCCAACGCCGTCAAGTTCACCGAGGCGGGCGAGGTCGTCGTCACGGTGCGCAGCGAGCCGAAGGAGGGCGGGCGCGCGCTGCTGACGTTTTCGGTGCGCGACACCGGCATCGGCCTCAGCGCCGAAGGCATGTCGCGCCTGTTCCAGTCGTTCTCTCAGGCGGACTCGAGCACGACCCGCAAGTACGGCGGCACCGGCCTCGGCCTGGCGATCAGCCGGCGCCTCGCCGAGCTGATGGGTGGCCGCATGTGGGCCGAGAGCGACGGTCCGGGCAAGGGCTCGACCTTCGTCTTCACGATCGACGCCGCCGTCGCCGAGCTGCCGGGCACGCGGCGCCGCGACTACGTCGGCGAGCAGCCCGAGCTGCGCGACCGGCGCATCCTCGTCGTCGACGACAACGCCACCAACCGGCGCATCCTGGCGCTGCAGACCGGCAAGTGGGGCATGCGCGCGCGCGACACCGAGTCGCCGGCCGAGGCCCTGCGCTGGCTCGAGGCCGGGGAGCGCTTCGACCTGGCCATCCTCGACATGCACATGCCCGAGATGGACGGCCTTGCCCTGGCGCGGCGCATCCGGGCGACGCACGCCCGGCTGCCGCTGGTGCTGTTCAGCTCGCTCGGGCGGCGCGAGGCGGGCGACACCGAAGGGCTGTTCGCCGCCTACCTCGCCAAGCCCTTGCGCCAGTCGCACCTGTTCGACACGCTGGTGGGCCTGCTCGCCAGGGAGGTGGTCGCCAAGCCGGCCGCCGACACGGCAGCGCCGCGTCTCGACGCCGGCATGGCGGCGCGCCATCCCTTGCGCATCCTCCTGGCCGAGGACAACGTGGTCAACCAGAAGCTTGCCATGCGCCTGCTGCAGCAGATGGGCTACCGGGCCGACCTCGCCGCCAACGGCATCGAGGCCGTGGAGTCGGTCGAGCGGCAGGCCTACGATGTGGTGCTGATGGACGTGCAGATGCCCGAGCTGGACGGCCTCGACGCGACGCGCCGGATCTGCGCACGCCTGTCGGCGGGCGAGCGCCCGCGCATCGTCGCCATGACCGCCAACGCCATGCAGGGCGACCGCGAGATGTGCCTCGACGCCGGCATGGACGACTACCTGACCAAGCCGATCCGCGTCGACCAGCTGGTCAAGGCGCTCGAAGGCGTGCCGGCACGCCAGGACCGCTGACATGCCCGCGACCCCCATCGATGCCGCCACCTTCGCCGAGCTGCAGGCGACCGCCGGCGCCGACTTCGTCGCCGAGCTGATCGACACTTTCCTCGAGGAAGCGCCGCCGATGATCGAGGCCTTGCGCGAGTCGCTGGCCGCCGGCCAGGCGGAGGGCTTCCGCCGCGCCGCGCATTCGCTGAAGTCCAATGCCGGCACCTTCGGCGCGCTGACGCTGGCCTCGATGGCGCGCGAGCTCGAGCTGAACGGCATCGAGGCCGCGCGTGCGTCGGGCGCGCTCGACCGGCTGGCCGAGCATTACGCCGACGTCGCCGCCGAGCTGAAGGCGCTGCGCGATGCCTGAGGTCCGGCACGGCCCGGCGCGCCTGCTCGTCGCCGACGACAACAAGGTCAACCGCCTGCTCCTGACGCGCAGCCTCGAGCTGCAGGGACACACCGTCGCCTCGGCGCCGAACGGCCGCGTCGCCCTCGAGATGCTGCGCGCGGGCGGCTTCGACCTGCTGCTGCTCGACATGGAGATGCCGGAGATGAACGGCTTCGAGGTCCTCGAGCAGCTCATCGCCGACCGCGCCCTGCGCGACCTGCCCGTCATCGTGACCTCGTCGCTCGAAGGGCTGGCCAACGTCGTGCGCTGCATCGAGCTGGGCGCCGAGGACTACCTCCCCAAGCCGGTCAACGCCGTGCTGCTGAAGGCCCGCATCGGCGCCTGCCTCGAGAAGAAGCGCCTGCGCGACCAGCAGAAGGAGATGATCCGGCGCTTCGCGACCTCCGAGGTGGCGCAGGACCTGCAGGACTCGGGCTTCGCGCTCGAAGGCCGGCGCGTGCGCGGCTCGGTGCTGTTCTGCGACATCCGCGGCTTCACCTCGCTGGTCGAGTCGCAGCCCCCGGAAGAGACGATCGAGCTGCTGAACACCTTCTACACGCTGATGTTCGACGCCATCAGCGGCCACGGCGGCGTCGTCAACCAGATGATCGGGGACGGCTTGATGGCGATCTTCGGCGCGCCCCTGCCGCTCGCCGACCATGCCGCCTCGGCGGTGCGGGCCGCCCTCGAGATGGTCGAGCTGATCGAGCTGCTCGACGCCGAGCGCGAGGAAGCCGGCAAGGCGCCGATCCGGGTCGGCATCGGCATCGCCACGGGCGAGATGATCGCCGGCTACACGGGCACGCAGCAGCGCGCCACCTACACCTGCATCGGCGACACCGTCAACCTGGCGGCGCGCCTGGAGTCGCACACCAAGGTCGCGCTTCGCGCCATCCTCGTCGATGCCGACACCTGCGCCGAGCTCGGCGAGCGCATCGCCACGGAGCGGCTCGGTCCGGTGATGTTCCGCGGCAAGGCGTTGCCGGTCGAGGTGTACTCGGTGCCCTGCGGCGCGCTGTCGTCGGGCACCGCGGCCTAGGCGCCGGTTCCCGCCAGCGTCTGCTCGAGGCTCTGCTTCTCCGCGAGCACGCCCGCCCACGGATCGCTGCGCTTCCTGCGCAGCGCCGGCGAGCCGATCCGGTACTGCATCGGGTTCGCGCTCGCGAGCTCGCGCCAGCCGAGCGGCATCGAGACCGGCGCGCCGGGCAGCCCGCGCGGGCAGTACGGCGCGATCGTCGACTTGCCGCGCACGTTCATGTTGAAGTCCATGAACACCTTGCCCTTGCGCTTGCGCGTGTCCCACTCGGTCGTGATGTCCCCCGGGTGCTGGCCGAGCAGGTGCTCGCAGATCGTGCGCGCGATCCGTCGCACGACGTCGTAGCGCAGCGTCGGCGCGATCGGCACGACGACGTGCAGCCCGGTCTTGCCGGTCGTCTTCACGTACGACGCCAGCGACATGCCGTCGAGCACCTCCTTGAGCCACAGCGCCACGCGACGGGCCTGGTCGAAGCCCTCGGCGCTGAACTCCGGCTCGCCGCCGCTGCGCTCGCTGCCCGAGTAGATGTAGGGGTCGAGATCGAAGAGCATGTAGTCGGGGAAGTTGACCGACGAGCCGGCGAGGTTCGCGGCAGAGCCCGAGCTCGGCGGCCGCGCAGTCGCGCCGTCGCCGGCACGCACGCGCGAGTGCCAGACGTGGAGCTCGAGCGTGCCCATCTCGGCGAACCAGACCAGCGTGGCGAGGTTGTTGCACAGCAGGTACTCGTCGTCGGCGCCCTTGGACTCGGAGAAGATCGTCGCCGTCTCCACGAACGGCGGCAGCGCCCGCTCGGGGTGCTTCTGCAGCATGCGCCGTCCCTGGATCCCGCCGGGCCAGCGGAAGAGCGTCAGCGGCCGGTCGCGCACGTGCGGGAGGATGAAGGCCGACAGGCCGATCACGTGGCGGATCAGGTCGAGCTTGGTCACCGCCGCCAGCCCGAGCGCCGGCTCTTCGGGCCAGTACACGCGGTGCAGCGTGGTCAGCCGGACGGCGTGGCCGCCGACCTCGAGCGCGGACACCGGTCGGTCCAGGGCGGCGCGCAGGCGCTTCGCCTCGCTCGCTTCGGGTGTGCCGCTCGCCATGGTGTCCGCACGGTGGCGTGCGCGAGCCCTCCTAGGCGGCGCGGGTCTTCTTCGCGCTCTTCTTCGCGCCCGTCTTCGCGCTGGTCTTCGCGCCCGTCTTCTTCGCCGTGCTCGGCGCCTTCGCTGCCGTCTTCTTCGCGGCCGACCGCTTCGGCGCCTTGCGGCCCGGCGCGTCGGATGCGGCGGCCGCCGGCCCGGCCTGGACGCCGAGCGAGCGGCGCAGCGCCTGCATCAGGTCGATCACCTCGCCCGAGCCGCCGGAGTCGTCGTCCGGGTCCTCGAGCTCGTCCATCGAGATGACCGCCGCGCCGCCTTTCTTGGCCTTCTGCTGCGCGAACTTGCGCAGCGTCTCGGCTTCGAGGTCGGCCATCTCGTCGGCGGCGAGACCCGGCTTGGCGAGGGCATCGATCTCCTTGCCCAGCGCGCGCACCAGGCTCGCGTCGGCCTTGCCGGGCTTCGGCAGGCCGATCGCTTCCGGCGTGCGCAGCTCGTCGGCGTAGCGCAGGACCTCGGCCCGGAGCAGGCCGTTCTCGGCGAGGATGGCGACCAGGTACTCGTGGCCGCGCATCACGAAGCTGCCGATGCCGGCCTTGCCGGTGCGCGCCATCGTCTGCGCGAGCAGCGTGTAGGCCTTGCCGGCGCGCTCGTCCGGGGCCAGGAAGTAGGGGCGCTCGAAGAAGAACGGCGGGATCTCGTCGAGCGGCACGAAGCGCTTCAGGTCGATGTCGCGCGACTTCTCCGGCGCCGCCGACGCGAACTCCTCGTCGGTGACCACGACCATCTTGCCGGACTCGGTCTCGTAGCCGCGCACGAGCTCGTCGTTGTCGAGGATCTTCTCGTCCTTCGGGCACCAGTAGCGGCGGCCGAGCGGGTGGCCCTCCTCGTCGACGAGCTTCATCGACTTGTGCCGCGGCCCGACGGCGGCGACGAGGTCGACCGGGATGCTGACCAGCCCGAAGGTGATCGTCCCCGACCAGAACGGCCGCACCGGCGCGGCCGCAGGCTGCTTGTCGTCAGGCAACCTTCTTCCCCCTGGTCGGTGATGCCGACGTGGCCGCCAGGCTGGCGCGCAGGCTCTCGGCGAGATCGCCCGTCGCTTCCTTCAGCTTGGCCGCGACGAGCTTCAGCTTCGTGCCCTTGGCCTTGGCCTCGATGAGCTTGTGCAGGCGCTCGCGGTACTCGTTGCGCCACTCTTCCGGCGTGAAGGCGCCGGTAATGGTGTCGACCAGCTGCTGCGCCAGCTTCACCTCGGCGTCGGACGGCGTGCGCGCCTTGTCGGGACGGATCGCCGGCACCTCGAGCACCTGGTCGGCGCGGCGCAGCGTCGTCATGCGCAGGTAGCCGTCGCTGACCGAGAGCGCGCCGAGGTAGCGCTTGTCGCGCATGACCCAGCGGGCGATGCCGATGCGGTCCTTGTCGCCGAGGGCGGTGGCGAGCGCGAAGTAGGCATCGTCGCCACCGTCGTCGGGACCCAGGTAGTACGGCCGATCGAACCACTGCTCGCCGAGCGCGTCGCGCGGCACGAAGCGCAGGAGGTGGATCGCGCGATCGGACTCCGGCTCCAGGCGGTCGAGCTCGTCGGGGTCGAGGATCACCGCGCGCTGGTCGTCGAGGGGGAAGGCCTTCCGCTGCGCCTCCTTCGCCACCTCGCGGCCGTTGTCCTTGCGGACGATGCGCTGCTCGACGGGCGTCAGGTCCTTCTCGTGCAGCAGGTGGAAGTGGACCGCCTGGTCCTGGACGGCGGAATACACCTTCACCGGCACGTCCTGCTTGCCAAGAACGAGGTGGCCTTTCCAGATGGCGCGGGCGGTCATGGGCGGCGGTCGGGGGGACAGTTCGCGAGCAGTGGGAGCACGGAGGTCGAGCAGCCCTCCTTGGCAAGAATCGTGCGAGTGCCTTCAGCGTGGGCGGCGGGGTGCCGCTCGCGTCACTCCGAGAGGAGCGCGCCGATCATCGCGCCCACGCTCATGTCCTCGACGGCGCCGAACTCGGACAGGCGGATCCTGCCGGCGCGATCGATCAGCACCAGGCTGGGCGTGCCTTGCAGGCGGTAGGCGAGCAGGGTCCTCGGCAGCGAGCCTTCCGCCGCCGGCCGGTCGACGGCGATCGGGAAGGTGAGCCGGTACTGATGCACGAAGGCCTCGAGCGCAGTGCGGCCCATCGCCTGGTGATGCTCGAAGACGCTGTGCAGGCCGATGACCCGGACGTCCTGGCCGGCGAACAGGCGCTCGATCCGCGTCGCCTGCGGAATGCCGTGCGAGACGCAACCGGGGCACAGCATCTGGAAGGCGTGCAGCGCGACCACCTGCCCGCGCAGCTCGCGCAGCGCGAGGGGCGTCGGCGTGTTCAGCCACGACTCGGCCTCGATCTCCGGCGCCTCGATCCCCAGGAGCACGGCGCCGCCCTCAGGTGTTCGTCTGCTCCGGCGGCACCGTGCCCGGATCGGGCAGGGCGGCGGCCGGGTCGGCGTGCGGCGGCGCCGGCGCCAGGCCGGCGCAGCCGAGCAGGTAGCTCGTCATGGTGATCGAGCCCAGGGTGCCGCCTTCGACCAGCACCTCGGCCGCCTGCCCCGCCGCCTGGCAGAGGCCCGCCAGGTAGAGCAGCGGCAGGAAGTGCTCGGTGGTAGGCACCGACGACGCGTAGTCCGCGTGGCCCTCGACGGCGAGGATGTCGCCGGGCGCCGAGGTCATGAGCCGCTTCACGTCGGCGTCGAAGCGCTCGCCCCAGGCATGGGCGCCATCGGGCCGGTTCCAGTCGATGCGGCGCAGGTTGTGCACGACGTTTCCGCTGCCCAGGATGAAGATGCCGCGCTCGCGCAAGGGCGCCAGCCGCTCGCCCAGTTCGAGGTGGTAGCGAAGGCCGGCGCCGGCGTGCAGCGACAGCTGCACGACGGGCACGTCGGCGCGCGGGAAGACGTGCGCCAGCACCGACCAGGTGCCGTGGTCGATGCCCCAGCTGTCGTGGTCGAGGCCGACGAAGCCGGGCCGCACCACGTCGGCGACCTCCTGCGCCACCTCGGGCGAGCCCGGGGCCGGGTAGTCGACTTCGAAGAGCGCCTGCGGGAAGCCGTAGAAATCGTGGATGACGCGCGGCCGGCGCATGGCCGTCACCGCGCTGCCGTGCGTGGTCCAGTGGGCGGAGACCGCGAGCACCGCGCGCGGCCGGGGCAGCGTCCGGCCGAGGTGGCGCCAGGCCGACGTGTAGCGGTTGACCTCCAGGGTGTTCATGGGGCTGCCTTGGCCGATGAAGGCCGCCGGCATCAAGCTCGTCGTCGCGGTCATCGCGGTGCTCCCCGGCCTCTGCGGCCATGCCGAGTCTGAGCGGCGGACCCGGCGCCGTCAACGGCCGTCGCGGCGCGTCACCGAGCCACGACCTAGACTCGGCCGATGTCCCTGGCGCTGCTGCTCCTGCTTCCCTTCCTCGGCAGCGCCATCGCCGCGATCCTGCCCACGAACGCGCGCAACCTCGAATCGCTCTGGGCCGGTCTCGTCGCCCTCGGCGTCGCCGTGCCGCTGGCGCTGCTCTATCCCGACGTCCGCGACGGCGACGTGCTCGTCGAGCGCGTGAGCTGGCTGCCGAGCCTCGGCCTCGACCTCGTCGTCCGCATCGACGGCTTCGCCTGGATGTTCGCCATGCTCGTCGCCGGCATGGGCGTGCTCGTGGTCATGTACGCGCGCTACTACCTGTCGCCCGACGACCCGGCGGCGCGCTTCTACGCGCTCCTGCTCGGCTTCATGGGCTCGATGCTGGGCGTCGTCGTCTCCGGCAACCTGCTCCTGCTGGTCCTCTTCTGGGAGCTGACGAGCGTCTTCTCCTTCCTGCTCATCGGCTACTGGCAGCACCGGCGGGACGCGCGACGCGGCGCCCGCATGGCGTTCACCGTCACCGGCGCCGGCGGCCTGGCCCTGCTCGCCGGCGTGCTGGTCCTGGGCGAGATCGTCGGCAGCTACGAGCTCGACGCCGTCCTCGCCGCCGGGGACCGGGTGCGCGCCCATGCGCTGTATCCGCTGGCGCTGACGCTCGTCCTTCTCGGCGCCCTGACGAAGAGCGCCCAGTTCCCGTTCCACTTCTGGCTGCCGCACGCGATGGCGGCGCCGACCCCCGTATCGGCGTACCTGCACTCCGCGACCATGGTCAAGGCCGGCGTGTTCCTGCTCGCCCGACTCTGGCCGGTGCTGGCCGGCACGGACGCCTGGTTCTGGATCGTCGGCGGCGCCGGCGTCGTCACGCTGCTGCTCGGCGCCTATGCCGCGATGTTCCAGAACGACCTCAAGAGCCTGCTCGCCTACTCGACGATCAGCCACCTCGGCCTTATCACGCTGCTGCTCGGCCTGAACAGCTCGCTGGCGGCGGTCGCGGCGGTCTTCCACACCATGAACCACGCCACCTTCAAGGCGTCGCTGTTCATGTCGGTCGGCATCATCGACCACGAGACCGGCTCGCGCGACATGCGTCGGCTCGACGGCCTCTTCCGCTTCATGCCGGTCACCGGGACGCTGGCCATCGTCGCCTGCGCCGCCATGGCCGGCGTGCCGCTGCTCAACGGCTTCCTGTCCAAGGAGATGTTCTTCGCCGAGACCGTGTTCGTGACGGCGCACCCGTGGGTCGAGGCCGGCCTGCCGCTCGCCGCGACGCTGGCCGGCGTCTTCGCCGTCGTCTATTCGCTCCGCTTCGGCCACGACGTGTTCTTCGGCCCGCCGCCGAAGGACCTGCCACGCCAGCCGCACGAGCCCGTGCGCTGGATGCGCGTCCCCGTCGATCTGCTGGTCCTCGCCTGCGTCGTCGTCGGCACGGCGCCGGCGTGGGCGATCGGCCCGGTGCTGGCGACGGCGGCTCGCCCGGTCGTCGGCGGGACGCTGCCGGCCTACAGCCTGGCGGTCTGGCACGGCCTGACGGCGCCGTTGCTGATGAGCTTGCTCGCGCTCGCCGGCGGCACCGTCGTCTACCTGGCGTTCGCCCGACGATTCAAGGAACGCGCGTCCCGGCATGCGCCGCTCCTGCAGGGCCTGCACGGCCAGCGCCTGTTCGAGGCCGCGCTCGCCGTCGCCACGGCGCTGGCGCGTCGGGCCCTGCGCCTGGCCGGGACCCGCCGGCTGCAGCCGCAGCTGCTGTGGATGGTCGTGATGGCCGGCGCGGCGGCGCTCGGCTCGGCCCTGATCGTGCCGCTCGTCTGGGGCGATCGGGCCCGCGTTCCGGCCACGCCCGAGTTCGTCCTCGTCTGGCTGCTCGGCGGCGCCGGTGCGATCGGCGCCGCCGTGCAGGCCAAGTTCCACCGGCTCGCCGCGCTGGCGATGCTCGCGGTCGTCGGCCTGGCGGTCTGCCTCACCTTCGCCTGGTTCTCGGCGCCGGACCTGGCGCTCACCCAGCTCGCCGTCGAAGTGGTCACCGTCGTCCTCTTCCTGCTCGGCCTGCGCTGGCTGCCGCCGCGCGTCGAGCAGGACGATCCGCTCATCCGAGGTCGCGCGCGCTGGCGGCGGCGCCGCGACTTCCTCGTCGCCGTCGCGATCGGCAGCGGCCTGGCCGCGCTCTCGTACGCGATGCTGACGCGTGAGGCGCCGCAGAGCATCTCGCCCTTCTTCATCGAGCGCGCCTTGCCCGAGGGCGGCGGCAGCAACGTCGTCAACGTCATGCTGGTCGACTTCCGCGCCTTCGACACGCTCGGCGAGATCACCGTGCTCGGCATCGTCGCCCTCAGCGTCTTCGCGCTGCTGCGCCGCTTCCGGCCGCCCCGCGAAGCGATCGACCTGCCGCAGCAGCAGCACGTGGTCCCGGAGCACGCGCAGAGCGACCTGCTCGCCCGGCCCGACCGGAGCGATGCCGCCTCGGGCTACCTGCTCGTCCCGGGGGTCCTGGTGCAGCTGCTCCTGCCCCTCGCCACCGTGTTCGCCCTCTTCCTCCTGCTGCGCGGGCACAACGAGCCCGGCGGCGGCTTCGTCGCGGGCCTCGTCGTCGCCATCGCCCTGATCGCGCAGTACATGGTCGGCGGGACGCGGTGGGTGGAGCTGCGCACCGACCTGCAGCTGGCACGCTGGATCGCCCTCGGCCTGCTGGCGGCGCTGGTCACCGGGCTCGGCGCCCTGGCCTTCGGGCACCCCTTCCTGACCAGCCACACGGCGCATCTCGTCCTGCCCGGGCTCGGCCCGATCCACGTGCCTTCCGCCGCCTTCTTCGACCTCGGCGTGTTCGCCGTCGTCGTCGGTTCGACGCTGCTGCTGCTGACCGCCCTGGCGCACCAGTCGCTGCGCGCGCGGCGCCGGCCGCCCGCGCGCGCCGGCGCCGCCGGAGCCGCCTGATGGAGGTCGTGCTCTCCGTGGCGGTCGGCGTACTGGCGAGCTCCGGCGTGTGGCTGGTGCTGCGCCCGCGCACCTTCCAGGTCCTCATCGGCCTGTCGCTGCTGTCGTACGCGGTCAACCTGTTCATCTTCAGCGTCGGCAGCCTGTCGATCGACAAGGAGCCGATCGTCCGCGCCGGCGTCGCCGCCAACCTGGCGAACTACACCGACCCGCTGCCGCAGTCGCTGGTCCTGACCGCGATCGTCATCAGCTTCGCCACGACGGCGCTGTTCCTGGTGGTTCTGCTGGCCCTGCGCGGCCTGAGCGGCGGCGACCACGTCGACGGCCGCGAGGAGCCGCCGTGACGACCGCGCTCTCGCACCTGGTCGTCGCGCCGGTGCTGCTGCCGCTCGCCAGCGCCGCCCTGATGCTGCTGCTGGGCGAGAAGCGGCGCCTCGCCCAGACGGCGATCGGCCTGGGGTCGACGTTCGCCGGCCTGCTGCTCGCGGTGGCGCTGCTCGCCTCCGTGCACGGCCAGGACGCGCCGGCCGCCTTTGCGGTGTACCTCCCCGGCAACTGGCCGGTGCCGTTCGGCATCGCCCTGGTCGCCGACCGGCTGGCGACGCTGATGATGGTCCTGGCCGCCGCCATCGGCCTGGCGTCGCTCTGCTACGCGCAGGCGCGCTGGCGCCGCGCCGGCGTCCATTTCCACCCGCTCTTCCAGCTGCAGCTGATGGGCCTGCACGGCGCCTTCCTCACCGCCGACCTGTTCAACCTGTTCGTGTTCTTCGAGGTCCTGCTCGCCGCCAGCTACGGGCTGCTGATGCACGGCGGCGGCGCCGCGCGCGTGCGCGCGGGCCTGCACTACATCGCCATCAACCTGGTCGCGTCGCTGCTGTTCCTGATCGGCGTCGCCCTGCTCTACGGCGTCAGCGGCACCCTGAACATGGCCGACATCGCGCAGAAGCTGCCGCAGGTGCCGAGCGACGACCGCGGCCTGCTGCACGCCGCGGCGGCCATCCTCGGCGTCGCCTTCCTCGCCAAGGCGGCCCTGTGGCCGCTGAACTTTTGGCTGCCGCCGGCCTACGCGGCCGCCGGTGCGCCGGTGGCGGCGCTGTTCGCCATCCTCACCAAGGTCGGCGTGTACGCCGTGCTCCGCCTGTGGACCTTGTGCTTCCCGGCGAGCGCCGGCGCCTCGGCCCTGTTCGGCGCCGAGGTCCTGGTCTGGGGCGGTCTCGCCACCCTGGCCTTCGGCGCGGTCGGGATGATGGCGTCGCAGCGGCTCGGCCGCCTGGCGAGCTTCAGCATCATCGCGTCATCGGGAACGGTGCTGAGCGCGATCGGGCTCGACATCCCGGCGGTGACGGCCGGGGCCCTGTTCTACCTGGCCAGCTCGACGCTCGCGGGGGCCGCGCTCTTCCTGCTCGCCGAGCTGATGGACCGGGCCCGGCAGGTCGAGGCCGCGCCGGCGCCCGACGACGGCGACGACCACCTGCCCTTCTTCATCGCCGGCGAGCCGCCGCCCGACATCAACCTCGACGACCAGGAACAGGCGCTGATCGGCCGGGCGATGCCGGCGGCCCTGGCCTTCCTCGGCCTCGCCTTCACCGTCTGCGCGCTCGTCGTCTCGGGGCTGCCGCCACTGTCCGGATTCGTCGGCAAGCTGGCGATGCTGTCGCCCCTACTGCAGGCGGCAACGGCGGCGAGCGGCGGCGTGCCGGCCTGGACGCTCTTCGCCGCGCTCGTCGGCTCGGGCCTGCTGTCGGCGTTCGGCCTTGTGCGCGCCGGCATCCGCCACTTCTGGACGACGCCGGACCGGAGGGTGCCGCGGCTCGCCCTGGTCGAGGGCGTGCCAGTCCTGATGCTGCTCGGCGCCTGCGTGCTGCTGGTCGTGCAGGGCGAGGCCACGCTGCGCTTCACGGCCGCGGCCGCCGCCGCGCTGCATCGGCCGGAGCAGTACGTCGAGGCCGTGCTGGCGGCGCGGCCGGTGAAGCCGGTGGCGCAGGTTCCGGGCGGCGCGACCTTCGAGGCGCCGACGGCGGCCCTCGCCCGCGGAGCGCTGCGGTGAAGCGCTGGCTGCCGTCGCCCTGGCTCTCCGCGGCGGTGTTCGCGCTCTGGCTGCTCCTCAACCAGTCGCAGGCGCCCGTGCACCTGCTGCTCGGCGCGCTGCTGGCGCTGGCCGTGCCGCGCCTGACCCTGCGCCTGCGTCCCGCCGGCGCGCCGATTCGCCGCCCCATCGTGCTGCTGCGGCTGATCGCCGTGGTCGGCTTCGACGTCGTCCGTTCCGCCCTCGACGTGGCCGCGGGCGTGCTGGGCGCCGGCCGGCGCCCGCCGCGCGCGCGCTTCGTGCGCGTGCCGCTCGAGGTGCGAGACCCGCACGCGCTCGCCTCGCTGGCGGTCATCACCGCCGTCGTCCCGGGGACCGTGTGGGCCGAGCTGGCGACCGACCGGAGCGCCCTGCTGCTGCACGTCTTCGACGTCGCCGACGACGACGCCTTCATCGCCCACTACAAAGGCCGCTACGAGCGGCCGCTCCAGGAGATCTTCGAATGAGCCCGCTGCTCGCGACCGCGATCACCGTCACCCTCGTGCTGTACGCCGCGGCGATGGCGCTCGGCCTCGTGCGCCTGATGCGCGGCCCGAGCGCGCAGGACCGCGTGCTGGCGCTCGACTTCCTCTCCGCCGTGGCCATGCTGATGATGCTGGTGCTGGCCGTCCGCTACGACAGCAGCATGTACTTCGAGGCGGCCCTGCTGCTGGCGCTGTTCAGCTTCGTCAGCTCGGTCGCCATGGCCAAGTTCCTGCTGCGCGGCGAGGTGATCGAATGAGCGAGGCGATCGTCGCCGCCCTGCTGGTGTTCAGCGGCTGCATCGTCCTCACCGCCGCGCTCGGACTCTGGCGCCTGCAGGACTTCTTCACCCGCATGCACGCGCCCGCCCTCGCCTCCACGCTCGCCGCCTGGATGGTGGCGCTGGCCTCGATCGTGCACTTCTCGGTGCACGAGCGCGGCCTGTCGCTCCACGTCTGGCTCGTCGTCCTGGTGCTCGCCATCACGGCCCCGGTCACGGCGATGGTGCTCGCGCGCGCGGCCCTGTTCAGGCGCCGCCAGGCGGGCGATCCGCTGCCGCCGCCGCTGCGCGGAGGCGGCGGCTAGGCAACCGTGTGCCGGGAACGTCCTTCCCGCCGTGCTTCTCCTCGCTTTACAGCCATTGCCAGCCGCAGCTCGCTGCTGCAGAGTGCACGGACCCCTTGCAGGAGCAGGAGCGCACCATGGCGGGCATCGCATCCATCCTCAACGCGACCGACCTCTCGGCGCCGTCGCGGCACGCCGCCGACCGCGCCGCGCTGCTGGCGCGGGCGCATGGCGCCAGGCTGACGCTCGCGCACACGCTCGTCGACACCGCGCTCGACGACCTGCTGCGCTTCGGCGACGGCGACGACGCGCGCTCGGTCGTCGAGACCGACGCCCGCCAGCACCTCCATGCGCTGGCCGTGCGGCTTGGACAGCGGCACGACATGGAGGTCACCGAGCACCTGTCGATCGGCAACCCGGTGCGGGAGCTGTCGCGTGTCGCCGACGAGATCGATGCCGACCTGCTGGTGACGGGCACGCGCGGCACCGGGTTCTTCCGCGGCGTCCTCAGCGGCTCGACCGCGGAGCGGGTCGCCCGCCGGTCGGCGCGCCCGGTCCTGCTGGTCCGACAGGCCCCGCACGAGCCCTACCGCCGGATCCTGGTGCCGGTGGACTTCTCGCCGTGGAGCGCCGCGTCGATCGAGCTCGCCCGGCGCGTCGCACCCGAGGCCGAGCTGGTGCTGATGCACGCCGTGCAGGTGCCGTTCGAAGGCCGGCTGCGCCTCGCCGGCGTGCCCGACAGCCGGATCGCGCAGTACCGCGGCATCTCCATCGGCGAGGCGAATCGCCGCCTCGACGAGCTCTCCGCCGCAGCCGGCCTCGGCGACCGCTGGGTCGGCGTCGCTTCGCCGGACGGCGCCGACCCTTGGATGCAGATCGCGCGGCAGGAGCAGGAGCAGGACTGCGATCTCGTCGTCATCGGCAAGCACGGCCGCCACGTGCTCGAGGAGCTGCTGCTCGGCAGCACGACGCGCATGGTCATCGCCGAGTGCAGCGCCGACGTGCTGGTCTCGACGCGCACCAGCGCCTAGGCGCAACCCGCGCGCGTCTTGACCTCACACCCATTGCCGACATCGGTTGCCCGGGGCCGGGCGCGCCGCTAAAGTCCGGGCCATGAAGTCGATCGTGCCCTTGTGCATCACGCACGCGCATCCCGCGCGAGTGCTCGCCGCACATTCGTAGGCCCGACGACCCACTCCCCTTCCGCGCATCCCGGGTCGTCGGGCAACCGGCGCAGCAGCGCCCCGGTGGTGACCGGGGCGCCCGGAGATGGCGAGATGAACCCGCAAAGTGAACCCATCGTCCTGACGGCGCTGGATGCCGTCCGGCTCGAAGCCCTCGTCCGCAGGCTCGACGACGGCCCGCACGCCGACAAGGACCGCCCGCTCGACGAGCTGCTGGCCGAAGCGACGGTGGTCGCCGGCCACGACGTGCCGAAGCACATCGTGACGATGCATTCCTGCCTCCTGCTGCGCGACCCGCATGGCGGCGCGACGCGCGAGGTCACCCTGTGCTACCCGGCCGACGCGCGGCCCTCGGCAGGCTGGGTCTCGGTGCTGTCGCCGCTCGGCACGAGCCTGCTCGGGCGGGCCGAGGGCGCGCTGGCGCGCTGGCGCTGCCCGGGCGGCGAGGAACGCGTGGCGCAGATCGCGGCGCTGCTCTTCCAGCCGGAGTCGCAAGGCGACTACGTCACGTAGTCGCGGGAAGCCCGGGGCGGCGCTGACGCCCGACTTTCTCGCCGGTCTGCGCGGAAGGGCGGCGAAGCGCCGCTACACTGCCGCGTTTTCGGGTCCGCCCCTGTCGATGTCTCCGGTTCCGCGCAGCAGCCACGCGCCTTCTCTCTTCGATATCAGGAACGCCTCGCTGGCATTGGTTGCGCTGGTCCTGCGGACCACCGATCTCGAGCTCCTGTCGAACGCCCTGGACGAACGCTTCGGCCAGACGCCGCTGTTCGAGCACGACCCGGTCTCCATCGATCTTTCCGCCGTCGCCGACGATCCGGCGCCCGTCGACTTCGAGGCGCTCGCGGCGCTGCTGCGGCGCCACCGCATGCTGCCGGTCGGGGTCGAGGGGGGCAGCGCGGCGCAGATGGCGGCGGCGCGGGCGGCGGGGCTGGGCGAGTCCAGCACCCTGGCCGAGGCGCCGCGCAACGACGACCGTGCGCGCGGCCGCAAGCCCGCGAAGCCGCCGGCCGAGCCGGCGTCGCCGGCGACGGCGCACAGCGGCGGCGGCAGCGGCAGCGGCGCGCCGACGCTGGTGATCGATCGCCCCCTGCGCTCGGGCCAGCAGGTCTACGCGCGCAACGCCGATCTCGTCGTGCTCGCGGCCGTGAACTTCGGCGCCGAGATCCTCGCGGACGGCCACATCCACGTCTACGCGCCGCTGCGCGGACGCGCCATCGCCGGCGCCAAGGGCAACGCCGCGGCGCGCATCTTCAGCACCTGCATGGAGCCGCAGCTGATCGCCATCGCCGGCACCTACCGGACCACCGACACCGCGCTGCCCGCCGACGTGCAGGGCAAGCCGGCGCAGGTGCGCCTCGACGGCGACGCGCTCGTCGTCGAGCCGCTCCACACCGGCCGATAGCCCGGCACCCCCACGCACACAACCAGGAACCTGCATTCGAATGATGACGACGACGACGAAGATAGTCGTGGTGACCTCCGGCAAGGGCGGGGTGGGCAAGACCACCACCAGCGCCAGCTTTTCCTCCGGCCTGGCCCTCGCCGGCCACAAGACCGCGGTGATCGATTTCGACGTCGGCCTGCGCAACCTCGACCTCATCATGGGCTGCGAGCGCCGCGTCGTGTACGACCTCATCAACGTGATCCAGAAGGAAGCGAACCTCAACCAGGCGCTGATCAAGGACAAGCAGTGCGACAACCTGTTCGTGCTCGCCGCCTCGCAGACGCGCGACAAGGACGCGCTGACGAAGGACGGCGTCGAGCGCGTGATCGAGGAGCTGAAGGGCATGGGCTTCGAGTACATCGTCTGCGACTCGCCGGCGGGCATCGAGACCGGGGCGCTGATGGCGATGCACTTCGCCGACGAGGCGCTGATCGTCACCAACCCCGAGGTCTCGTCGGTGCGCGACTCCGACCGCATCCTCGGCATGCTCGGCTCGAAGACCAAGCGCGCCATCGACGGCGCCGAGCCCGTGAAGGAGCACCTGCTGATCACCCGGTACCACCCGGGCCGCGTCGCCGGCGGGCAGATGCTCTCGCTCGACGACATCCAGGAGATCCTGCGCACGCCGCTGATCGGCGTGATTCCCGAGTCGGACAAGGTGCTCGACGCGTCGAACCAGGGCCTGCCCGCGGTGCACATGAAGGACAGCGACGTCGCCGAGGCGTACAAGGACGTCGTCGCGCGCTTCCTCGGCGAGGAGCGGCCGATGCGCTTCGTCGAGGCCGAGAAGCCGGGCTTCTTCAAGCGCCTGTTCGGCGCAAGGTGAGGAACGCGATGTCCCTGCTTTCCTTCCTGCTCGGCGAGAAGAAGAAGACCGCGAGCCTCGCCAAGGAGCGCCTGCAGCTCATCCTCGCCCACGAGCGGGGCGGCGCCGGCAGCCGCGCCGACTACCTGCCGGCGCTGCAGCGCGAGCTGGTCGCGGTGATCTCGAAGTACGTGTCGATCAGCCCCGACGACATCCGCGTCAACCTGCAGACGCAGGACAACCTGGATGTGCTCGAGGTGAAGATCGAGCTGCCCGAGGCGGTGCGGTGACGGACGGCTTCCGACGCTGAGCTGGCGCCAGCGACGGCACCCGCAGGCGACCGCGTCCGCCTTCAGAGCGCCTGGATGGCGACGAGAGCGCGCCGGACCTCGTCGCGTCCCTCGGGCGGCAGCGCGGCCTGCGGCGGCAGCGGATCGCCCACCGCATAGCCTTGCATCTGCAGCCCGCCCTTGATGCACGCGGCGAGGTTGTATTTGGCGAATGCCTGGTTCAGCCGCCAGAGCGGCCGCTGATGTTCCATGGCGGCCGGCCAGTCGCCGCGCCGGCAGAGCTCGTAGAGAGCGACGCTTTGCCGCGGCGCGACGCAGGCGGGCCCGGCCATCCAGCCGACGCCGCCGATCATCATCACGCACGCGGGGATGTGCGCAGACGCCGCGAACACCTCGATCCGCCCGTCGACGCGCTCGATGATGGACAGCAGGCGACCGGTGTTCGACGACGCGTCCTTGAGGTAGCGGATGTTGGGCACGCGACTCAGACGCTCGATCACCGGAAGGCTCAGGTCGGAGCGCTGGAAGTTCGGGTTCGTGTAAAGCACGACCGGCAGGGAGACCGCCTCGGCGATGGCCTGGAAATAGGCGAACACGCCGTCGTCGGCGATCGGGAAATAGGCTTCGAGGATCGCCAGGATGCCGCTGCAGCCCAGGCGCTCGAATTCCCGTGCCTGGAAGGTGGCGTCGGCGATCGTCGTCGACCCCACGCCGGCCACGACCGGCACCCGCCGGCGCGCCGCCTCGACCACCACCTCGACCACCCGCCGCCGCTGCTGCCAGGTGAGGTAGGCGAACTCTCCCGTGGAGCCGAGTGGCGTCAGGCCATGCACGCCGGCGGCGATCAGGTCGTCCGACAGCCGCGCGAGGACGTCGGCATCGACGTTGCCGTTGGCGAGGATGGGCGACACGAGGTACGGAAAGACACCGTGGAATCGAACGTCGGTCATCGCAGTGCCCCAGGAACTCTCCGCCCACACGAGACGGATCCGAGCGCTGCATCCTAATGCGCCGTCGGTCCGGCATGCGCGTTGCGGTATACCCGACAGGGATGAGGCTCACGCGCCGCCTGCTCGCCGTCTGCTCGATGATGCTTCTCGGCTCGACGACCGATGCGGCTGACCACGACTGCTCGGTCGCCGATGTACTGGTCGACGGCTGGGTCCGGATGGCCCGGAGCCACTCCCCGGCGTTGCCGGTGACCGAGGCCCTCCGCAGAGAGCTCGAGTTCAGGACCGACGATCAGGTCGTGCTGAGAGGCTATTCGTATTCGCCGCCGTCACACGAGAGCGAAGCGGCTGCGAAGCACTTCGTCCTGCTCCTCCAGGGCAGTGCGTCGTCGGCCGCGCAGCTGGCCGAGACGGCGAGTCGCCTGGCGCTCGCGGCCAAGCGCGACGTGTTCGTGTACGAGTACCGCGGCTACGGCGCCGACAGCACGGTCCGTCCGACGGCGGCCGCGATCCAGGGAGACGTCGACGCGATCGTCCATCGCCTTTCCGAACGCGGCGGGCGGGGCGTCGTGATCGGGCTGTCGATGGGCGGGATCTTCGCCATCCAGTCGGTGAAGCGCTCCAGGAGCGGTGATCTGCGCGCACTGCTGGACTCCGCTCCCGCCCAGGTCCCGACGATCCCGTTCCTGCTCCGTTGTCCCCGAAGGATGGATCCACTCGATGCTGCGAGCCCGGACGTGGTCCGGCGGCTGGGCGTTGTCTATGGCGCCGACGATCGATGGGCGAAGGACCCGGCGGCCGGGGAGCTCATGGAGAAGGTCAAGGCCGGGGGTGGACGGGCGTGGCTGATCCAGGGCGGGCACGTCGATCTGGCGCCCGCCGGACTCGCGCTTCGTGTGCCGATCTACGTCGAGTTCGTGCAGGAGCGCTCGCCGTGAGGCGCGGCGCCCCGCTCTCCGCCTACGCGCGCAGAGCCAGGAAGGCGACCGCACCCAGCAGCGCGATCGCTGCCGCCGTCGCCGCCGCGCCCAGACGAACCAGCCGGACCCGGTTCAGCTCGACGCGCTGCACGAGCTGGGTGTTCTGATTGGCGAGCGCCTTGATCAGCTCGGACGAGGCCTGCATCTGCTCCGACAGGTTCTCGACCCTCTGTCCGAGGGTCTCCACTCGGGCGCGGAGCACGTCGGTTTCCGTCGGCTCGCTCGTGCCTGCGGGCGCGGGAGCCTCGTCCGCCGGCGGAGTCTTCGTGCGCAATCCCGTCACCGTGCTCCACAGCCTGGCTGCACCGTCTGCGACCTTGGGCGCGTTCTCGACGGCCTGGCCCCATGGAATGTGGGAGAGGACCTTGAGGAGGGTGCGAGCGGACATTCAGGATCCTTCTAGTCCGGGTGGCGCGTCACGCGACCGCACGGCCCTTGACCGGGCCGAAGAAGCCGACGATCCGGCGGATGCGCTCGCCGCCGGCGTCGAACTCGACGAAGTCCGTGCCTTCGGGAAGCGCCGTCCCGTCCGCGAGCGAGAGACGCCAGGTGAAGCGGCCGACCTCGTGATGGACATCGACAGCGCTCGTCCGCTCGATCCTGGCGCCCGGCATCGACGCGAGCACGCCGCCGATGTGCGCGAGCAGCTGCTCGACGGTCAGCGCGTCCGTCTGCGGATCGGTGTAGGTCGCGTCGGCTGCCAGGGCGCCGCGCAGCAGGCGTTCACGGACCCGCGGATCCGGATCGCTCCAGCCGCGGCAGTACCGCTCGACGAGTTCCTCGATCCTGTCGTTCATGCCCTGTGACGCTCATCCAGTCGAGACAGGGCCGAGATTACCTCTACCAGCGCCCCAATGCCCCCGAGTCGTGCACCACCTCGCCGTCGATCACGGTCAGCACCGGCCGGATGGCGCGCATCTCGGCCGCGCTCACCGAGAAGTAGTCCTTGTCGAGGACGACCAGATCCGCGAGCTTGCCCTTCTCGATCGAGCCCAGGTCGTTCTCGCGATTGAGGTACCAGGCGTTCTCCCGGGTGTAGGCGTACATCGCCTGCTGGCGCGAGATCTGCTGGCCGGGGTTGATCTGCTGCCCGAGCACGTTGAGGCCGGTGGTCGCGTAGTGCAGCGCGAACCAGGGGTTGTGCGGCGCGATGTGCACGCCGTCCTCGTGCAGGCCGGCATGGATGCCGCTGGCGACGATCTGCGGAAAGAGCGGCCCGACCGGCGCTCCGTCGGCACGCGGCACGCCGTTCAGCCAGCGGAAGCCCGACATGGAGATGCCGCAGTTGAGCGCCCTCAGGCGCGCGAGCTGGTTCGGTGTCGCGAAGTCGCCGTGCTGCAGCCCCCAGCGCAGGTCCTTGATGCCGAACTTCGCGTCCATCGCCTCGTACGTGGCGACGACCTGCTCGATGTTGGCCGTGCTCGTCGGGCTGCCGGCCTGCGCGTTCTCGTTGCGCCAGCGCGCCTGCGCCACCAGGCGCTGCGCCTCGTACCAGACCGCGAAGCCGTTGGCGTTGTCGGGCGTGGCGAAGGGCGCCGCCCACTCGCCGATGCCGCCGGTGCGCACCATGTCGTCGCCGAAGAACTTGAACTGGTTCTTCAGGCGCTCGCGCAGCTCGGGCAGCTGTCGCTCGAGGCCGCCGAGCTCGGGGATGAAGCCCTGGTTGTGCAGGAAGTTGATCTGCAGGCGAACGAACGCCCGGCCCTCCGCATGCAGCGCCAGGTACGCGTCGTACATGCGGTAGTGGTCGAGGTTGAACAGGAAGTGCGTCGGCTGCGGCTCCAGCGACGACGGGTCGAGCGTGCCGGTGGTGAGCGCCACCAGGGTCTGGTCGAGGTTGGCGGTGACGCCGACGCGCGCCGAGTAGGCCATCGCGTCGAGCGCGCTGCGCATCTTGTCCTCGAAGGTCTGGCGCACGCGCAGGTGGTAGAGAGCGCGGTTCGCCATGTTCGGGTTGCCGCCGGCGATCGAGCCGTCGGCACCGACCGTCACCGGCCCGGCGGCCGGCGTCGTCGCGTTCTCGAAGAACTGCTTGCCGAGCGTGTTCGTCCGCGCCGGCCCGCCACCGCCCTGGTAGATGAACACCGGCCGGTCGGGCACGGCGGCATCGAGCTCGGCGAGGGTCGGCATCCGCAGCTCGGCCCACATGCGCGGCGTGCCGGCGCCCATCGCGGTGATGAACTGGCCGGGCGGCACGTCGGCCCGGCGCGCGGCGAGCATGGCCTGCACTTCGGCGATGTTGGATGCCAGCTCGACCTCGGCGACGTGGTAGCCGGGACGATTGGCGAGGCTGACGAAATGGGTGTGGCTCTCGATCAGGCCGGGCACCACCGTCAGGCCACGCAGGTTGATGACCTTGGCGTCGCGATTGCGCCGGGCGTCCCGCCCGACTTCGGCGAAGCGCCCGTTGCGGATGCTGACGGCGCCGACGACCGAGTTGCGGTCGTCCATGGTGTGGATCATGCCGTTGACGAGCACCAGCTCCTGGTCGTCGTCGTCGTTGTCGCGCCGGTCCCGCCGGCGCCGGCGATGCGCCTCGGCGGGCACCGACACGCCGAGCGCGGTGGCGACGGCGGCGGCGGCCTGGAACAGGCGGCGCCGCGACAGCCCTGTCTTGGGATCGCTCATGGCTTGTCTCCTTGTCTGGTGGTCTGAGCCAATTCAGGATAGTGCTGGCCCGTGCGCATCCAGCATGATCAATCTGCATCCTCTTCATCGATGGCGTCGATGCAAGAGCGCGGGCGGCCGCACCCGACGATAGGATCGACCTCACCGGCACATGCGTGCCGATCAACGGAGACCCGCGTGAAGCTGCAGATGGCAAAGAACTCGCTGTTCGCGGTCCTCCTGCGTTCGCCGTGGTGGGTCAGTGCCTTGATCGCGATCGTCATCGCCCTGGTGAGCGTGGCGCTGCTTCCGGCCGAGTACCGCGCCGTCGGCGCTCTCTCGGGCCTGCCCTTCGTCGTGATCAGCGTCCTGGCGGCACGGCGGCAATGGCGCCTGCCCAGCGCGGCCCGCGTCGCCGCGACGCAGGAATCGCTGGCGAAGATGCCCTGGCCGGCCTTCGCCGCGCTTCTCGAGCAGAGCTTCCGGCGCGACGGCTATGCGATCGAGCCGGGCCCTTCCGCCGGCGTCGACTTCACGCTCGAGCGCCAGGGCCGTCGCGTGCTGGTCTCGGCCCGCCGCTGGAAGTCGGCGCGCACCGGCATGGAGGCGCTGCGCGCGCTGCAGGCCGCTCGCGAAGCCACCGATGCGACGGATGCCCTTTACATCGGCCTCGGCGAGCTCACCGACACCGCTCGCAGCTTCGCCACCGCGCACCGCATCGACGTCTGGCATGTGGCCGAGCTGGCGCACGCGCTGCGCGGCCTGCCGCTGGGAGCGGCAGCGGCTCGCTGACGCAGCAACGCAGCACGCAGCAACGCAGCACGCAGCAACGCAGCAAGGAGCGACGATCGAACTCGCATGCGGCGGCAAACACCATGCCGTGCACACGCGATCTCAGATCGGGAATTTCGCCAGTTCACGCAGCGACGCATCGGCACGATGCTCGCTGCAACGCGGCGCAGGAGGAGACGATGTCGTGACCCGCACATCGAACGCGCCCGCTGCGCGCGAACCGCACCACTCGTCGGTCCCACCGGGAGGCCGCTGACGCATCGAGTCAGCGCCGCACCCGACCCATCAGACAACTTTTCAGGATCAGACCAGTGAACTTGCAGACCTTTGCTTCCCGCACGCGCGCACGGCTGGCAGCCGCCGCGGCCGCTGCATTGCTTTCCACCCTCGCGGCCGCGCAGGTGGCGACGCCGGCCGTGACCGGCCCCGTCCCCGCCCTCGGCCCGCCGGGCACCGACCTCACCCGCAACTATCCGCAGCTGGCGTCGGAGCCGAACTTCGACTTGTCGCGGCGCGGCTACGTCGAGGAGGAGTACTTCTTCGAAGGCACGGCGACGCGCTACAGCACCCCGGCCATGGCGAACGGTGTCGCCGTCTCGAGCGGCCATCCCTACAAGACGCGGCTGATCGTCCGGCGGCCCGACGAGGCGGCGAAGTTCAACGGCGTCGTGATCGTCGAATGGGTGAACGTCACCGCCGGCTACAACTTCGACGCGCACTGGCAGCTGTCGCGCGAATACCTGACGCGAGAAGGCTACGCCTACGTCGGCGTCTCCGCGCAGCGCGTCGGCGTGCAGCAGCCGCCGTACGGCCTCACGGCCTGGAGCCCGACACGCTACGGAACGCTCGACGTGACCGCCGGCGGCTCGATCACCGACGATTCGCTCTCGTACGACATCTTCTCGCAGGCCGGGCAGGCGATCCGCAGCCGTCCCGAGCTGCTGGGCGGAGTGCAGCCGCTCATGCTGCTGGCGGTGGGCGCCTCGCAGTCGGCGAACCGGCTGACCTCGTACTACAACTCGATCGAGCCTCTGCACCGCGTCTACGACGGCTACCTGCTGAGCATCCTCGGCGGGCCGTTCCGCACCGATATCCGCACCAAGATGCTGCGCATCAACACGGAGAACGAGATCGCGGTGCTGAACCAGGCGCCGGTCCGGCAGCCCGACTCGAACAACTTCCGCTCGTGGGAGATCGCCGGGGCGTCGCACGTCGGCTACCGACTCCAGATCTACCGTTGGCAGCTCGTCGCCCGCGACGCCCTGGCGCCTTTCAACTTCAACTGCGACAGGCAGCCGCTCAGCCACGTGCCGACCCACTACGTGATGAACGCCGGCTACGCGCATCTGGTCGACTGGGTCCGCACCGGCCGGAGGCCGCCGCGCGCCGAGCCGATCCAGGTGACCTCGACCTCGCCGACGGTGCTTCCGCGCGACGCGAACGGGCACGTGTTCGGGGGCATCCGGCTCGCCGAGGTCGACGCGCCGACGGCGACGAACACGGGCGTCAACAGTGGCGCGTCCTTCTGCATCCTGTATGGATCGCATGAGCCGTTCGGCGCCGCCAAGATCGCGTCGCTGTACCCGACCCACCAGGACTACGTGCAGGCGGTCCGTCAGGTCACGAACCGCAACGTGCGCGACGGCTTCGTGCTCGAGGAGGACGCGAAGGAGATCATCCGGGACGCGCGGAATTCGCGCGTCGGCACGCCGAATCCGCTGCCGATTCCCTGACCGCGGGGCGCCTGCCCGGGGTATCCAGCGGGCCGCACGGAGGTCCGCCAACGGGCGGCGCCTTCGTCAGCGGCTCGCCGCGGCTTCCCAGCTCGCGGCGGCCCGGGCGGCGTCGAACATCGGCGTGTCCGTGCCGAACACGACCGCGCGTTCGCCGAGCAGGGCGCGCGCACATCGGATGGCCTCGGGCCCGAGCGACGCCGAATCGACGACGACACGGCGCATCGCCAGGCGTCGCCTGGCGTCGTCGTCGGAGCTGCGCTCCTGCATCGCATCGAGGCGTTCGAGGCAGAACGTGTAGCTCCCGCCGAGGTTGGCGAACTGCAGGGTGATGTTCGGGTAGGCGGCGACCCATCCGCTGTCGCAGAGAGCGAGCATGGCGAGCCCGATCTGGTGCTGGGGCTCGAGGCCGTAGCGTCGCTTTCGGGCGGCGTTGTCGTCGCTGCTGCCTGACGCGGCTGCGTGACCCGGATGCACGAAGACGCGCAGCCCGTTCGCCTGGGCGAGCGCGAACAGCGGCGCCCACGCGTCGACCGCGACGCGATCGGCCAGGACTGACGCCGAGAGAACCAGGCCTTGCAGGCCCGCTTCGACGGCTCGTGCCAGCTCCGCGCAGGCCGCGTCGACGTCGGCCAGAGGCACGGCCGCCAGGCCCCGATACGTGCCGGAACCGGCAGCCGCCGCGGCAGTCGCGTCGTTGAACGCGCGCACGAGCGGGAGGGACACCTCGAGCGGCTGCGAGTCGATGTTCCACAGCGGCGACAGGCAGAGCGTCTGCTGTCCGATCCCCGCCGCGGCCAGCCGATGGACGCGGACGCCGAGGTCCGACGCCATCGCCGGCAACGGCCTCGCGCGCAGCGATGCCGTGAAGCTCCACCCGGCCGCGGAGCGGCGCGCGAAGGGCGGCTGGTCTCGTCGCGCCAGCAGCGAGAGCAGCCGCTCGGGCAGCCAATGCGCGTGCTCGTCGTGCAGGAGCGGCGATGCGCCACGTTCGACGTCGACAGGCGCCGTCACCGCGGCGTGGCGCCGAACACGTCCGTCCGCAGCCGATCGCTCTCGACCGCGAAGTCGCTGACGTAGCGGAGCGTCTCCTGCAGGCCGAGCGGCACCGGCTCGACGCCGAGCGCCTCGAAGCGGTCGCGCACGCTCGCCCGCCGCTGCGCGCTCACCAGTGCGTCGTTCAATCGCTGCAGCACGGCGATCGGCGTCTGGCCCGGCGCCCACATGCACACACCGCCGTTGAACACGTAGTTCGGAAGGCCCGCTTCGTGCGCCGTCGGCACGTCGGCGAGCGCCGGCAAGCGCTCGCGCGACAGCACGGCGAGGGCCTTCAGTCGCCCCGCCTTGACCAGCGCCGCCGCTCCGGCCGAGGGCTGGACGGCGTAGGCGAGGCGCCCGCCGACCAGGTCGGGAATCGGGCTCTCCTTGTACGGAACGTGCAGGGCCTTGAATCCGAGGGCACGGGCGAGGCGCTCGCCCTGCAGATGCGGCGAGCTGCCTTCGCCTTGCGACGGGTACGCCGGCATCTCCGAGCGAGCCGCGGTCGCGAGGTCCTGCAGGCTCGTCAGCTTGCTCGTCGCCGGCACCAGCACGAGCCAGTGGTCACGCATGAGTCGCGCCACCGGCGTCAGATCCTTGAACAGCACCAGCGGCGGACGCCCCTGGGCCACGAAGGCGTGGGTGATCGCGTCGCCCGAACAGCCGCTGACGTTCAGCGTGTAGCCGTCGGGTGGAGCGGCGGCCACCGAGGACGTCGCCAGCGTGCCGCCGGCGCCGGGCCGGTTCTCGACCACCACCGGCTGGCCGAGCGTCGGCTCCATCGCCTCGGCGAGGGCGCGCACCACGACGTCCGGCGAAGAGCCCGCCGGCGCGCTGAGCAGGACCTTGATCGGTCGCTCGGGGAACGCCTGTGCAGCCGCCGGGAGCGCGCCGAGCGCAGCGCTCCCGCAGATCAGCAGGCGCAGCCACGGGCCTCTCGACGTGGTCTTCGTTCGTGTCATGACGGGCTCCGGTGGACGGTTGGCGGACTCTAGGGAGAGTCGAGGCGCGTGACGAGCCGGCCGGCGCGATCTCACAAGTGAATAGCATTCACCAATCGAACGCCTCGAACGGAAGGGCCCGGATGGACCGGCTGCGTCGCCTGGAGATCTTCGTGAAGGTGGTGGATGCCGGCAGCTTCGCGCAGGCAGCGCGGCTGCTCCTGATCACGCCGTCGGCCGTGAGCCATGCCATCGGCGAGCTCGAGCGCGAGATGGGACTGGTGGTCTTCTACAGGACGACTCGGCAGCTGCGCCTGAGCGCCGAAGGCGCCGAGTTGCTGCCTCACGCACGCGACGTGCTCGAGCGCATGCGCCTGCTCGACGGCACGCGGAAGCCCCAGCGCGGCCGCGCCACCGGCACGCTCAGGGTCGCGGTCCCTTCCGGCATCGCTCGGCACATCCTGATGCCGGCGCTGCCAAGGTTCATCGAGCGGCATCCGGACGTGCAGATCGAGATGATCAACAGCGGCTCGGTCATCGACATGCACGTGTCGGGCGCCGACCTCAACTTCCGGATCGGCCCGATGAACGACAGCGGCCTGATCGCCCGGCCTCTGGCGCAGTTCAGGTTCGGCGTCTATGCCTCGCCCGGCTACCTCGCGCGGCGCGGGACGCCGCATCATCCGCGCGACCTCGGCGCCCATCGCACGCTCATCCACAAGCCCCCGCAGTCGGCGACGATCAAGCCGTGGGACCAGTGGACCTACGAGCGACCCGGCGACAGCGGCGTGGTCCAGGTCGCGCATCACCTCGTCACCGACGACCGCGAGGCGCTCCTCGAGGCGGCGCTCGCCGGCGCCGGCGTCTTCCGCATCGGGATGTTCGCGCCGCACCTGCTGAGCTCGGGCCGACTGGTGCGCGTGCTCGCGGACTGGCAGTGGCCCGGAGGGCCGCCGTTTCATGTTCTCTATCGGCGCAGCACGAACCCGCCGCGTCGGATCACTGCCTTCGTCGAGTTCGCGGTCGACGCGGTGAGCGCCTTCGACCCGCTCGAGCTGACGCTGGAGCATCGCTGAGCCATGCACCGGGCTGCAGGAGCATCACCAGGAGACCTGCAGCTCGAGTCGCCAGCCGACCTTCTCACGCTGCCCTTGGCTTGCTGCAGCAGGGGCCGCCGAGCGATGCCTCGACCCCGCGCTCGACAGCGTCGGCCGCAGCGAGAGATGCGTCTCGAGGCCGAGCACGCGCTCGACGGCCGAGTTGATCGAGCCGAGGGGGTCGGTCAGCACCAGGCCGGCCTGGTCGATGGGGCTCAGGGGCCCGGGCTTCGAGCGGATGTGCGCACGCAGCGGCGAGAACACGTATTCGCCCAGCAGCGAGCCCAGCACCGGCGTGACGACGAGGTCCTGCAGCGACACCCGTTCGACCATCGCTTCGGCGCCGAACTCGAAGATCGTCGACAGCAGAGCCGAGTACCAGAAGGACTGGTCGCGTGCCAGGCCGCGCTCGCGGGCGCGGATGTAGTAGCTGGCGCCCCAGTAGGGATGGAGCGCGTAGTTCACGAAGGCGCTGTCGCTGTCCCAGTGCGGGTTCGTGACGTTGCGGAACCACCGGTCGAAGCCGATCTTGTTCGAGTAGTTCGTCTTCTCCTGCGGCCACAGCGAGATCGTGCCGACGGCGACGAACTGATAGCCGAGGAAGTAGGCGGTGTCGCGCTGGATGCCCGACATGCGCTGTGCGGCATCCGCGCGGACGGTCGGCGCGGCGGCGTCGCCCAGGCTTGCGGCCGTCGACGACTCCCCCACGCTGCACAGCAGTGCCACGAGAGCCGGAGCTCCTGTCCCGATCCTGAAAGGCATGGTGCGAAGCGGCCCCAAGCGCGGCAGCACCGCTCGAGGCGCGTGGGCAACGCGCGTGCCACCCTCCGAGCGCGGCGATCCGAGCCCGGCCGCTATATTCATGGCAGCAGTCTTCATGCAGCAGTCGGGTGGCCGGCAACGGTCGCGCTTCCTCGATCGGGACTCACGTGTATCCCTCGCTTCCTGTGCGGATGAACGATAGCCGGCGCCGGCCCCTTCGCTGCCGCACGGCGCCACCGTGGGCGATGCTCGGGTTGCTGCTGGCTCTCGTCGTCGTGCAGACGCTGGGCTTCGCGCATCGCATCGTGCACGCGCCGAGCCCCGCCGTGTCGGCCAGTCCGTCGCACGAGGAGGGCGGGAACCCGGAGGAGCGCAGCCACGGCGCGGCTGCACTGTTCCCGGCGCACGACGACGACGCCGGCTGCCGTCTTTACGACGGCGTCGGACACCAGGTCTTCGCCCCGCCCGCGGCGCTCGTCGTGGCCTCGCTGATCCCTGCGTCCGAGCATGTGCGACGGCTCGCGGCAGATTTCGTCGCGCGCCGGGCGGCGCTCTTCGAGGCGCGCGGTCCCCCCCTTTCTCGCTGATCCCTTTCCCGTTTGCTGTTCCGTCGCCGTCGGCGACGGCGACATCCATCCCTTCCAGCGAGAGAACATGAAGACCACATCCCACGCGGGCGGCCGGCTGCTGCCCTTCTTCCTCGGCATGGCCGCCGCCTGCGGCCAGGCAGCCGCACAGGCGCCGGCCGCGGCCCCGCCCCAGACCCCGCGCCAAACATCGAGCGAGGGCTGGCAAGGCGGCGCGGTGCTCGACGCCGCCGCGAGCTCCCGCGAGCTCGCCCTGGGGCAGCGCGACAAGGGGCTCGGGCTCGGCCACAGCGACCTGACCGCCCACGGGCCGCTGGGCCCGCACGTCCAGGCCCAGATCACGGCAGCAGCGCACACCCACGACCGCAAGCTCGAGCTCGAGCTCGAGGAAGCCTGGTTCCAGACCCGCACCCTGCCCCTGGGCCTGCAGTTCCGCGCCGGCCGCTTCGCGTCGCAGGTCGGCTACCTGAACGAGCAGCACCCGCACGCCGACGACTTCGTGCAGCGGCCCCTGCTCTACCGCGCGTTCCTCGGCGGACACTGGACCGACGACGGCCTGCGCCTGAACTGGACCGCACCGACCGACCTCTACCTCCGGCTCGGCGTCGAGGTGTTCCGCGGCAAGCGCCTGGTCGAGGAAGCCGCTTCGGCCCGACGGCCGGGCGTCGCGGTCTTCTCGGCCAAGACGGGCGGCGACCTCGGCACCAGCCACAGCTGGCAGGCGGGCCTTTCGTATCTCCACAACCGCCGCGAGGCAGTGGTGGAAGAGGAGGAAGAGCATGGACCCGAAGAGGAATCGGCGGGCCACGAGGTCGGGCACGCGGAAGGCCATGGCGCCCACGGCGCCGCTTTCAGCGGCCGCAGGATGTGGGTCGGCGAGCTCGCCTGGAAGTGGGCGCCGCAGGGCAACAACAACGAGCAGCAGGTCCGCGTGGCCTACGAATACGCCCAGGTGCGCCGGCTGAACCGCTTCGCCGCCTCGGGCGATCGGCACCATGCGCACTACCTGAGCGCCGTCTGGCGCTTCAGGCAAGGCTGGGAGGTCGGCGCGCGCCACGACGTGCTGCGCGTTCGCATGCCGCACGGTGATCACTTCGACGACGGCCGCCTGCGCGAGTCGGCCCTGATGCTGGCCTGGAAGCCGTCGCACGCCCAGACCCTGCGCCTGCAGTTCACGCGGCAGCGCGACCGCGGCGGCTTCGACGACGCCACCAACGCGGTGCAGCTCCAGTACATCCTGAATTTCGGTGCCCATGCCGCGCATTCGTTCTGACCGCCGTGGCTGGCGCCGGCTCGTCCTGGCGCTAGGCCTGACGCTCGCGGGCGGCGCCGCTCAGGCGCTGACCGTGTTCGCCTGCGAGCCAGAGTGGGCCGCGCTCGTGCGCGCGTTCGCTCCCGACGCACAGGTGCGCACGGCCACGCACGCACGCCAGGACCCGCATCACATCGAGGCCCGGCCGAGCCTGATCGCGGCGATGCGGCAGGCCGACCTGGCCGTCTGCGCCGGTGCCTCGCTCGAAGCGGGCTGGCTGCCGATGCTGCAGCAGCGCAGCGGCAACCCCCGCGTGCAGCCCGGCGCGCCGGGCCTGTTCATGGCCGCCGACAGCATGTCGCTCATCGACCCGCGCCCGGCCGGTACGCCGTTCGAGGGCGACGTGCACACCGAAGGCAACCCGCACTTCCACCTCGACCCGCGGCGGATGCTGCAAGTCGCCGAAGCCCTGGCCGGGCGCCTGCAGGCCATCGAGCCGCAGCGGCGGGCCGAGGTGCAGGGCCGCTTCGCCGCGTGGGCGGCCGACTGGCGCACGCGGATCGATCGATGGGAGCGCCAGGCGCAGCCGCTGCGCGGCACCCGCGTCGTCGGCCAGCACACCACCTATGCCTACCTCTGGCGCTGGCTCGGCATCGAGCAGGCGGCCGACCTCGAGCCGAGGCCGGGGATGTCGCCGACGCCCGGCCACCTGCAGCGCGTGCTCGAGCAGGCACGGGCCATGTCGCCGCGCGCCATCGTCGTCTCGAGCTACCAGGATCCGCGCGCCGCGCAGTGGCTCTCGCAGCAGCTCGGCGGCAGCGTGCCGGTGCTGCAGCTGCCCGCCACGCTGATGGACGAAGGGCCGGCGTCGACGCTCGCCGGCTTCTACGACCACCTGCTCGAGCGCCTGCTCGCCGGCCGGTGACCGGCGTGCAGGACCTGCTGTGGCTGGCCGCTCCGGTGGCGGCGCTGCTCGCGGCCTGTGCGTTGCTCGTGCCGCTCGGTGCCCAGGTGCTGGCCCGCGGCGTGGTGTTCATCGACCTGGCCGTGGCGCAGGTGGCGGCGCTGGGTGCGCTGGTCGTCGGGATGGCCTGGGAGAACCCGTCCGCGCTGCTGTCCGCGGCGGCGACCGCTGCCGCGGCGCTGCTCGGCTCGGCTCTCGTCTGGTGGCTGGCCCGGCACTGGCCGCAGCAGCGGGAAGCGCTGATCGGGCTCGTCTACGTCGCGGGGGCGAGCGCCTGCGTCATCGCCGTGGCGTTCGATCCGCATGGACGAGAGCGGCTGACCGCCTTGCTGGCCGCCGATATCCTGTGGGCTCCCTGGCCGTCGGCCGGGGTGCTGGCCGGCGGCGCCGCGGTGGTGCTCGCGCTGGCAGGCACGGCGGGGCAGAGGTTGCGGCGCGACGGGCTGTTCTATCCGGTGTTCGCGCTCAGCCTGAGCCTGGCGGTGCCGGTGCTCGGGCTGTATCTCGTCTTCGCCTTGCTGATCGCCCCGGCGCTCTGGACGCGACGCGAGCGGTCGCTGCAGGCCGCGGTCCTGCTCGGCGCTGCGGCGGCGCTGACGGGGCTCGCAACGTCGTGGGCGCTCGACTGGCCCAGCGGCGCGTGCGTGTCGGTCGCCTTGTGCGCGCTGGGGATCGCTGCCGCGCTGCGTCCTTGCCGGCGAGCTCACAGGCCGTAGTCGGTCCCCTTCTTCATGGCCGCGATGCAGGCGGCGGCGAACGACTCGCAGGCCGTGGACAGGCTGCGCCCGCGCCGCTTCACGAGCGCGATGGGGCGGACGAACGACGGGTCCTGTATCGGGCGTGAGCGCAGGCCGGGAAAGGCGCTTCTCTCGCGCGCCGAGCCGGGCAGGATGGTGACGCCCAGGCCGGTGTGAACCATGGCCACGGCGGTCATCATGTAGGTCGTCTCGCAGGCGATGTGCGGCCGGCGACCGTAGCGCACGAAGGCGGCGTCGACGACGGCGCGCACGCTGGTCGCGGAATCGGTCAGCACCAGCGTCGTCTCGGCGAGGTCGGCGATCGTGATGCGGGTCTTCAGCGCCAGCGGATGCCGGGCCGGGAAGACGGCGCACAGGCGGTCCTTGCCTCGGAAGAGGATGTCCAGGTCGTCGGCCGCGATGTCGCCGCCGGTCAGCCCGAGGTCGACCTCGCCGTCGCGAACGAGCGCCATCACCTGGCTCGCCACTGCATCGCGGACGACGAAGCCGACGCCCGGCTGGTCGCGCCGACACGCTTCCATGACCACCGGCAGGAGACTGGCGGCGAAGGACGGCAGGCAGGCAATCCGCACCGTGCCGCGCCGGCCGGCGCTCTGCTCGTGGGCGTCGGTGACGATGGCGTCGAGGTCGGTCAGGGTGCGCTCGAACAGCGGCACCAGCTCGCGGCCGACGCGCGTCAGGGCCACCGACCGGCTCGTCCGGTCCAGCAGCCGCACCTTCAGCGCGTCCTCGAGACTGCGCACCTGCACGGTCAGCGCCGGCTGCGACACATGCAGGCTCTGCGCGGCGCGCGTGAAGCTCCCGAGCTTCGCCACCGACAGGAACGCACGGACGTAGCGCAGGGGCAGATCCATAACGCAATCCATATTACTGCGATCCGATCATTTCAATTGTCATTCGTGACCTCGCTTCCTATCGTCGCGGCAGCCGACAGACAGGAGACGACATGAACAGCAGAAGCAAGGCCGGCGCGGCCGGCCTCCTCACCACCTTGATCGTCGCCGCGTGCGGCGGCGGCGGCGGCGGCGGCGACGGCTCGAACGCGACGCCGAGCGGACAGGTCGCGACGATCCAGGTGCTGTCGAGCCGCGCCGATCTCGTCTCGGCCGGCGATGCACTGGTCGAGATCAAGGCCCCCGCCGGCGCCGACGTGACTAGGCTCAGGGTCGACGTCGACGGCGTCGACGTGACGAGCCAGTTCGCGGTTCGCGCCGACGGCCGCTTCTACGGCCTGGTCAGCGGCCTCAAGGCCGGCAAGAACGTCCTGCGCGCCGCCGAGCCCGGAACGAGGGGAGCCGTGCTCGAGATCACCAGCCATGCCAAGGGCGGGCCGATCTTCTCCGGGCCGCAGCTCAAGCCGTGGACCTGCACGACGAAGGTGGCGGCCCCGACGGCCACCAATCCCGACCTCGGCGATCCGCTCGACGAGCAGTGCAACGTCGCCGCGCCGGTCTATCGCTACCAGTACCGCACGCTGGCCAACGCCTTCGCGGCCTACGACCCTGCCAACCCGCCCGCGGCGAACCTGATCGCGACGACGACCACCGACACCGGCCGGACCGTCCCCTACATCGTCCGCATCGAGCGCGGCGTGATCAATCGCGGCAAGTACGACATCGCGACGCTCGCCGATCCGACGAGCCCCACCGCCGGCTGGACGCCGTGGGCCGTCTCACCGGCCTGGAACCGCAAGCTCTACTGGAAGTTCGGCTCCGGCTGCGACTACGGGCGCACCCAGGCCAATCCGGGCAGCGTCCTCGACGACGTGGCGCTGCGGCGCGGGTACATGGTCGCCAGCTCCGAGATGACCAACTACGGCTCGCACTGCAACGACGTGACCTCGGCCGAGACCGTGATGATGATCAAGGAGCACATCACCGAGCGCTACGGCGAGATCCGCTTCACGATGAGCGAGGGCAACTCGGGCGGGGCGCACCAGCAGCACCTGCACGCCTCGAACTATCCGGGCCTGCTGCAGGGGATCCTGCCGTGGAACGGCTGGCAGGACACGTGGACCACGGGGCGCGAGTTCGCCGACTGCGGCCTCCTGAAGCGCTACTACGACGGCGGCGCCGGCGGCCTCACCTACAGCGTCATGGAGCGGGCCCACATCGCCGGGCATCGCTGGAACCAGGTCTGCGAAGGCCCGGCGCAGATCAACATGGCCGGCCGCACGCCGTTCTACATGGATCCGCAGGTCAGCGGCGCGGACTGCGGCACGCACCCGAATCGCTGGTCGCCCGCGAACCTCGGCGGCATCCGCTGCACGCTGCAGGACTACAACATCGCGGTGTTCGGCCCGCGCGACGCGACCGGCTACGCCAAGACGCCGCACGACAACGTCGGCATCCAGTACGGCTTCAATGCCGTCAACACCGGCGAGATCACGCCCGAGCAGTTCGTGACGCTCAACGAGCAGATCGGCGGCTACGACATCAACGGGCAGTGGCAGCCGCGCCGCATGGTCGCCGACCCCGGCGCCGCCGAGATCGCGCACGGCTCGGGGCGGGTGCCGCACGGCCGCGGTCTCGGCGAGGTGGCGATCATCGCCGGCGTCAACTGGCAGATCGACGAGGAGCACTACGACTTCCGCAACTACGTGATCCGCAACCGCATCCTCGAGCACCACGGCGACCACGACAACCAGGTGCTGTGGCGCTTCAAGGTGCTGCTGCCGCCCGACTTCGAGAACCGCCGCTTCGCGACGATGGACCTGTGGCTCACGCGCATCGAAGCCGACACCTCGGATCGCCCGCTGCGCGCGAAGATCATCGCCAACAAGCCGGGCGCGGCGGTCGACTCGTGCTACCGGGGCGACCGCGGCATCTGGAGCACCGATGCGGCGTACTGCAACACGGGCGCCAACCCGAGCATGGCCTCGACCATCACCGGAACCGGGGCGAACGCCCTCTACACCCCGGGCCTCGACGAGTGGCCGGTGTACCGCGACACCCGCGTCGCTGCCGGCGAAGACCTGACGAGCGACATCATGAAATGCCAGCTCAAGCCGCTGTCCGTCGCCGACTACTTCGTCAACTTCACTGCGGCGCAGTGGAACCGCCTGCAGGCGGTCTTCCCGAGCGGCGTCTGCGACTACTCGAAGCCGGGCGTCGGCCAGGTCGTTCCCGAGGTCTGGCAGACCTTCAGCGACGGTCCCGGCGGGCGCCCGCTCGGACCGGCGCCCGTGTCGCGCGAAGGGTGACGTTACCCTCGCGCCCATGCGAATCGTGAAGCTGGGGTCGGGTGCAGGCTATTCCGGAGACCGGATCGAGCCGGCCGTCGAGCTGGCGGAAAAGGGCGGCATCGACTACCTGGTCTTCGAGTGCCTCGCCGAGCGGACGATCGCCCTGGCGCAGCAGGCCAAGCGCCGCGACCCGGCCGCCGGCTTCGACCCGTTCCTGGAGGCGCGCATGCGCGCCGTGCTCCCCGTCGCGCACCGGCGCGGCATCCGCATCGTGTCGAACATGGGCGCCGCCAATGCCGTCGGCGCGGCGAGGCGCACGGTGGCGATCGCTGCCGAGCTGGGGATGCAGCTCAAGGTCGCCGCGGTGTCCGGCGACGACGTCCTCGACGAAGTCCTGGCCGGCGACTACCGCTTCGAGGAGACGCGCACACCGGTCCGCGATCTCGGCGACCGGATCATCTCCGCCAATGCTTACCTCGGCATCGAGCCGATCTGCGCCGCCCTGCGCACCGGTGCGCACGTCGTCCTCACCGGCCGGGCCGCGGACCCCGCGCTCTTCATGGCGCCGCTGTTCCACGAGTTCGGATGGCCGATGGACGACTGGGAGCGGCTCGGCCAAGGCACCGTCGTCGGCCACCTCCTGGAGTGCGCCGGCCAGGTCACCGGCGGCTACTTCGCCGATCCCGGCCGCAAGGACGTCCCCGATCTCGCCCGGCTCGGCTTTCCGATCGGCGAGGTCCGTGCCGACGGCGAGCTCGTCGTGACGAAGGTCCCCGGCTCCGGCGGACGCGTCAATGCCGCCACCTGCAAGGAGCAGCTCCTCTACGAGATCCACGACCCGCGGCGCTATCTGCAGCCGGACGTGATCGCCGATTTCTCCGCCGTGCGCATCGAGCAGCTCGCCGCCGACCGGGTCCGGGTCACGGGCGGGCGCGGCGCCCCGCCGACCGGAACCCTCAAGGTCTCGGTCGGCTACGTCGACGGTTGCGTCGGCGAGGGACAGATCTCGTACGCCGGCCCCGGGGCGCTCGAGCGCGCCAGGCTGGCGCTGGAGATCGTCCGCGACCGGCTCGCCCTCACCGGCGTCGACATGAGCGAAGCGCGCTTCGATCTGGTCGGCGTCGACGCCCTGCACGGCCAGCGCCTGTCGCAGCACGGTCCGGAGCCGTACGAGGTGCGGCTGCGGGTGACCGGCCGGACCGAGTCTCTCGCCGAAGCGGCGCGCATCGGCAACGAGGTCGAGACGCTCTACACCAACGGCCCGGCCGGAGGCGGCGGCGTGTCGCGTCATGCACGCGAGATCGTGGCCGTGCAGTCGGTCCTCGTGGGGCGCGATCTCGTGAAGGCGCGCGTCGAGACCGTGGAGGCCTGACATGAAGCTGCGCGACCTCGCCCATTCCCGCACCGGCGACAAGGGGGACACCTCGAACATCTCCGTCATCGCCTACGACGAGCGGGACTACGAGCACCTGCGGCGCCACGTGACGGCCGACGCCGTCAAGGCGCACTTCGCCGAGCTGGTCAAGGGCGACGTCGTGCGCTACGAGCTGCCGCTGATCGGCGCCCTCAACTTCGTCCTCGGGCGCACGCTCGGCGGCGGCGTGACGCGCTCGCTCGCGCTCGACGCCCACGGCAAGTCGCTCAGCTCCGCCTTGCTGAGCCTCCACATTCCCGATCCCGATCCCGATCCCGCCTCGCTGCCTGGCGAATGAACCAGGCGCTGTTCGCTCCTTCCTTCATCGTTTCATCACCAAGGACATCCCCATGAAAACCTTCGCCAAGCTGCCCGGTCGCTCACGCCGGCTCCTCCTCGCCGCCACGCTCGGCGCCATCGCGGCGGCGTGGAGCGGGCCTTCGCTCGCCCAGGCCTACCCGAGCAAGCCGGTGACCTTCGTCGTGCCCTTCGCCGCGGGCAGCGCCACCGACCAGCTGGCGCGCGCGCTCGGCAACTCGCTCACCCAGGACACCAAGCAGGCGGTCGTCGTCGACAACAAGGCCGGGGCCAGCGGCATGCTGGCGGCGCAGGCGGTCGCACGAGCGCCGGCCGACGGCCACACGGTGCTGATCACCACCAACACGACGCATGCGGCCAACGAGCACCTCTACAAGAAGCTCCCCTACGACCCGGTCAAGGACTTCGTCCCGGTGACCGGCCTCGGCAAGGGCGGCCAGGTGCTGGTGGTGCGTACCGACGCGCCGTACAAGAGCGTCGCCGACCTGGTCGCCAAGGCCAAGTCGGAGCCGGGCAAGCTGTCGTTCGGGAGCGGCAGCTCGTCGAGCCGCGTCGCCGGCGAGATGTTCAAGCAGCTGAGCGGCACCAACATCCTGCACGTGCCCTACAAGAGCAACCCGCAGGCGGTCACCGACCTGCTCGGCGGCCAGATCGACTTCATGATCACCGACACGGCCACGGGCGTGCCGCAGATCAAGGGCGGCAAGCTGCGCGCGCTCGGCGTCTCGACGACCCAGCGCAACCCCTTGCTGCCCGACGTGCCGACCATCGACGAAGCGGGCGTGAAGGGCTACGACATGGGCTACTGGTTCGCCGCCTACGTGCCGGCGGGAACTCCCGCCCCGGTCGTGTCCCGCCTGCGCGAGCTCCTGATCGCCGGCACCAAGAGCAGCACGGCGCAGGCCTTCTTCTCCAGCACCGGATCGGATGCCTGGACGACCACGCCCGACGAGCTCGCCAAGTTCCAGGTCACGGACGCGCAGAAGTGGGGGCGGGTGATCAAGGCCGCGGGCATCGAGCCCGAGTAGATCGCTGCAGAAGGTTCGATGTCCTGGGTCGCCCTGTTCATCGCCGGCGTCTTCGAGGTCGCCTGGGCCATCGGCCTCAAGTACACGGAAGGGTTCACGCGTCTGTGGCCGAGCGTGGCCACGCTGGCCGCGATGCTGGTCAGCGTCCTCCTGCTCGGCTGGGCCATGAAGGAGCTCCCGGTCGGCACCGCCTATGCCGTGTGGACCGGAGTCGGCGCGGTGGGAACCGCCATCCTCGGCATCTTCCTGTTCGGAGACTCGGCGTCGCCGGCGCGACTGGCCTGCCTGGCCATGATCGCCGGCGGCATCGTCGGGCTGAAGCTCGTGTCGAGCAGCTGAGCGCTACGCCAATCCGTCGCGCCGCGAGCGCGGCGACAGCATCGTCCCCACCGAAGTCAGGGAGACATCTCCGAGGCCCGATCAGGGCGAATCGCGGGTCGATATTCTGATTTCGCGAACTCGCCTCGTCGGTGACCTTCGCCCCGAGGCGGCCATGCGATGCCCCTTGAGAACAAACCTGGAGACATCGATGGCTTTCCATTCCGGCAGGACGCTGCGGGCCCGGACGCTCGCCAGCGTGGCCGCCTCACTTCTGTTCCTGGCGTCGTGCGGCGGCGGCGGCGACGATGACGACGACAACGGCGGCCAGAGCGGCCCGGGGGTCGACGTCGCCGGCCTGTCCGAGCGCGTCGAGATCATCCGCGACACCACGGGCGTCTCGCACATCTACGCGCAGAACCAGCGCGACCTGTTCTTCGCGCAGGGCTACAGCGCGGCGCGCGACCGCCTCTGGCAGCTCGACCAGTGGCGCCGTCGCGGCGAAGGCAAGATGGCCGAGCAGTTCGGCCCGCGCTTCGTCGCCGCCGACACCGCTGCCCGCAAGTTCCTGTTCCGCGGCGACCTCGAGGCCGAGTACGCCAGCTATCACCCGGACGCCAAGGAGATCCTGACCGCCTTCGCCGACGGCGTGAACGCCTATGTCGACCAGGTCAAGGCCGACCCGACGCAGCTGCCGATCGAGTTCCAGCTGACCGGCACCGAGCCCGGCCGCTGGTCGCCGACATCGTCGCTGATCCGCATCTACGGGATCACGCGCAACGTCGGCGACGAAGTCACGGTCGCCCGGCGCATCGCCGGCCTGGGCCTGCCGACGACCGAGCAGTGGACGTCGCGGACGCCGGAAAAGCCCATCGTCGTTCCCGCCGGCACCGACGTGTCGGTGATCACCACGACCATCCTCCAGGAGTACAACCTGGCGCGCAACGGCATCGCCTTCCAGGCCAGCGACTTCCCGCGCAGCCCGCTCGGCGTCGAAGGCCGCGCCCAGGTGGCGCAGGCGCTCAGCGTCCAGAAGGAAGTGACCGAGCAAGGCGGCGACTTCCCCGAGCTGCTGCGCCACGAGAGCAACAACTGGACGGTGCACGGCTCGCGCACGGCGACCGGCAAGCCGATCCTCGCCAACGACCCGCACCGCAACATCGACATGCCGTCGCTGCGCTACATGGTCCACCTGAACGCGCCGGGCTGGAACGTGATCGGCGCCGGCGAGCCGGCGCTGCCCGGCGTGTCGATCGGGCACAACGACCGTGTCGCCTTCGGCCTGACGATCTTCGCCTACGGCGACGAGGAGGATCTCTACGTCTACGAGACCAACCCGGCCGACCGCAACCAGTACCGCTACAACGGCGCCTGGGAGTCGATGCGGGTGGTTCCCGAGACGGTGTCCGTGCGCGGCCAGGCGGCCCAGAGCGTGAACCTCAAGTTCACGCGGCACGGCCCCGTCGTCTTCGAGGACCCGGCCAACGGCCGCGCCTTCGCGGTGCGCGCCGCCTACCTCGAGTTCCCCGGCACCGCCGCCTACCTCGCCAGCCTGCGCCTGAACCAGGCGCGCAACTGGACCGAGTTCAGCGAGGGCATGGCACGGCACCTGACGCCGGGCGAGAACATGGTCTACGCCGACGTCGACGGCAACATCGGCTGGTTCGGTGGGGCGCTGACGCCGATCCGCCCGAACGCCGACTGGACCGGCATGCTGCCCGTGCCGGGCGACGGCCGCTACGAGTGGGCCGGCTACCTGAGCGGCAACCTGCTGCCGCGCATCTTCAACCCGACGGCGGGCTTCTACTCCTCCGCCAACGAGTACAACGTGCCGGAGGACTACGCCTACAAGCATCTGTCGAACACGCGCGGCTGGGCCGACCCGTACCGGCAGCAGCGCATCGTCGAGGTGCTGAGCGCGAGCCGCAACCACAGCGTGCAGGACTCCGCGCGCCTGCAGTTCGACGAGCTGTCCATCCCGGCGCGGACGCTGGTGCCGATGCTGGCCGGGCTGTCGTCGAGCGACCCGGACGTCACCGACGCGCTCAACCGCCTGCGCGCGTGGAACTTCGTCGAGAGCACCGACTCGGTCGCGGCCACGATCTTCGAGCTGTGGCTGCCGCGGGTCCTGACGCGGGTGTCGAACACGGTCGTGCCGCAGAACGCGCGCGCCCTGATCGGCACGCTGTCGCGGCCGGTGGTGTTCGCGCGACTGGCGACGCCGGACGCGACCTTCGGCGCCAACCCGGTGGAGGGCCGCAACACCGCCCTCCTCGAGACCCTGAAGCTGGCGATGACCGACCTGCGCACGCGCCAGGGCAACGACGTGGCGAACTGGAACTGGGGCTCGCTGCACCACATCAAGTTCGACCATGAGCTCGCGGAGTTCCTGGCGCCGGCGACGGCGGCGTCGTTCGCGACCGAGCGCTTCCCGGTCGGCGGCTCGGGCGACACCGTGCACCGCGCAACGTATCGCACCTCGGACTTCCGCGTCACCAGCGGCGCCTCGTATCGGCAGGTCGTCGACGTCAGCGACTGGGACAAGTCGATCTGGATCAACGTGCCCGGCCAATCCGCCGACCCGAAGAGCCCGTACTACAAGAACCTCATCGAGGCCTGGTCCAAGGGCGAGTACTTCCAGATGGCGTTCAGCCGCGGCGCTGTCGAGTCCAAGCGCGCCGACACGCTGAACCTGCGTCCTCGCCGCTGAGGTCCCGACCATGCGCAGGCGTGCAGCGATGGCTGCGGCGCTCGCGGTGGCGGCCGTGGCGATCCTCCTGATCGTCGCGGCTCGCCAGGTCACGCTTCTCGTCCTCGACGTGCCCGACCGCCGGGCCACCCTGGTCGTGAAGCGGAGCCCTGCGCTCGGCATGCGCCTGATCGAGTCCGAGTCCTCGCTGTGCGGCCGCCAGGGTCCGGGCTCGCCGCTCTTTTCGTTGAGCCTGCCCACGTCGCTGTGTCCCTTCGCGCTGGCCAAGGGACCGGCGGCGAGCGGGCGCAACCTGCTGCTCAGCCTGCCCTTCTCGCGCACGCTGCACGGCTGGGCGGGCTAGTCACACCCGGAGGCTGCCATGATCAATCGACGTGTCGCGAGCTCCATGCTCGCCTTCGCCCTCGCCGGCGCGTGGTCCGCCGCGAGCGGTGCCACGGAACGCTTCCCGGCCACCATCGCCCTGCCGAACGGCTGGCTTCCGGAAGGCATCGCGGCCGGGCGCGGACACGTCCTCTATTCGGGGTCGCGCGCCAACGGCGCCATCTACGCCGTCGACCTGCGCACCGGCGAGGGCGAGGTGCTGGTGCCCGGTCAGGCCGGCCGAGTCGCCGTGGGACTCGACTTCGACCGGCGCAGCAACTTCATCTTCGCCGCGGGCGGCGCGACCGGACGGGCCTTCGTCCACGATGCCCGCACCGGCGAGACCGTGGCCGTCTACACCCTGAGCCCGTCGACGCTGACCTTCATCAACGACGTCATCGTCGCCCGGGAGGCCGCGTATTTCACCGACTCGTTGAATCCCGTCCTCTACCGGCTGCCGCTGGGTCCCGGCGGCAGGCTGCCGAATGCCGGCGCCGTGCAGGCCATCCCGCTCGGCGGCGACTACGCCCACGCCACCGGCCTCAACCTGAACGGCATCGAGGCGACGCCGAACGGCAAGACGCTGATCGCCGTCCACTCGACGCTCGGCGTCCTCTACCGCATCGACCCGGACACGGGCGTCGCGACCACCATCGATCTGGGCGCGGCATCGCTCACCATGGGCGACGGGCTGCTCCTGGACGGCGACACCCTCTATGTGGTGCGCAATCGCCTGAACCAGGTGGTCGTGATCGACCTCGACAACAAGGCGCGGTCGGGCTCGGTCAAGGAGGTGCTGACGAGCCCGGCGTTCGACGTGCCGACGACCATCGCGGCCGACGGCAGGCGTCTCTACGTCGTCAACGCGCGGTTCACCACGCCGGCGACGCCGAGCACTCCGTACAACATCGTGCAAGTGCCGCGCTAGCTCGCCGGCGCCGCGGGAGCGCCATGCCCAGCTTCGTCCCTCGTCGGCTCACCGCTGCAGGCGAGCCCCTCGACTGCCTCCACCTCGGCATCGACGACGCGCGAGCCGCGGTCGTCTGGGTCTTCGGGGCCGGCGGCGGCTTCCACGGTCCCGCCGGCGGCCTGTACGACCGGCTCGGCGAGACGCTCGCCGCCGACGGCATCGCCTCGCTCCAGGTCGCCTACCGCCGCCCGCGCGACCTGAAGGCCTGCGTGGTCGACGTGCTCGCCGGCGTGCACGCGCTCGCCGAGCCGACGCCGATTCCCGTGGCCCTCGTCGGCCATTCCTTCGGCGGCGCCGTCGTCATCCGCGCCGCGCTGGCGAGCCCGCTGGTCAGCGCCGTCGCCGCGCTGTCGAGCCAGCTGGCCGGCACCGACGACGTCGCCGCCCTGGCGCCGCGGCCACTCTTCCTGCTGCACGGCACCGAGGACGAGATCCTGCCGGTGCGCTGCTCGGAGCTCATCTACCAGCGCGCCGCCCAGCCGAAGGTGCTGGTGCGGCCGCGCTGCCGGCACGGGCTCGACGAGTGCCGCGACGAGGTCGACCGCACCCTCGGTGCCTGGCTGCGCGAGCGGCTGCTGCTGCTTCGCTAAGCTTGGCGCCATGGCCACCCACCACAAGCCGCTCGTCTGGCTGCCCGCGTGCCACCGCAACCTCGATCTGTCGGACCCCGGCGGCTACACGGTGCTGGCCGACCGCTACGCCGCCGCCGTGTGCCAGCTCGGCCTGCAGGCGGTGCTCTACCCGATGGCCGACGCGGCGGACGTGCCCGACCTGCTGCCGCTGGTCGACGGCGTGCTGCTCACCGGCTCGCCGTCGAACGTCGAGGCGACTCACTTCGGCGAGTCGGCGCTGGCGACCGACATCCTCGACCCGCGCCGCGACCGCTTGACGATGGCCCTGGTGCGTGCCGCCGTCGCTGCCGGCACGCCCCTCTTCGGTGTCTGCCGCGGTTTGCAGGAGATGAACGTCGCGCTCGGCGGCAGCCTCTACCAGCAGGTGCACGCCGAGTCCGGGCTGATGGACCACCGCGAGCCGACCGACGTCGACCTCGAGGCGCAGTTCGCCGAGCGCCACGACGTGACGCTGGCACCGGGGAGCGCCTTCGCCGAATGGGCCGGCGGGACGCGGGCGCGCGTCAACTCGCTGCACGGCCAGGGCATCAAGCGCCTCGGCGCCGGCCTCGTGGCCGAGGCGCATGCGCCCGACGGGCTGGTCGAGGGCGTCCGCGTCGCCACCGCCACCGCCTTCGCCTACGGCGTGCAGTGGCATCCCGAGTGGCATCACGACCAGATCGCGTTCTACCAGCGCACGCTGGAGGCGTTCGCGGCGGCCTGCCGCGAGCACCGCACGAAGCGCGTCGGCGGCGGCGCATGACCACGGACGACCACCCGTCGCCGGCGGCGGCCGAACGCGTGCCCTGCGTCTGGGTCGTGTCCAGCCACCGCGAGCTGGGCAACGAGCAAGGCCATCCGCAGCAGTACACCGTCATGGACGAAGGCGGCACCCGATCGCTCGTCCACCTGGGCCTGCAGCCGGTGACCTATCCGCGCGTGCCGGCCGGCCGGCTGCCGCTCCTGGCGCGCTCGGTGCAGGGCGTCTTCATGGGCGGATCGCCCACCAACGTGCATCCGCGCCACTACGCGGAAGAGCCGTTGCCCGAGGCGACGACGTTCGACGACGCGCGCGAGGCCGTGTCGCTGCCGCTGGTCCGGCTGTGCATCGAGCACGGCATCCCGCTGCTGGCGGTGTGCCGCGGCTGCCATGAGCTCAACGTGGCGATGGGCGGCAGCCTGCACCAGAACCTGCGCACGCGGGGCGGCTCGGTCGTGCACTGGGAGGACCCCGACGATCCCATCGAGCGGCAGTACGCCGAGCGGCACGAGGTGAGCCTCGTCGCCGGCGGCGAGCTGGAGCGCATCAGCGGCTGCTCGCGCTTCGCGGTGAGCTCGCTGCACTCGCAGGGCGTCAACCGCCTCGCGCCGGGCCTGGTCGCCGAAGCCCATGCCGACGACGGCCTGGTCGAGGCCTTCCGCTGGCACGACCGCCGCCGGTTCGCCTGGGGCTTCCAGTTCCACCCCGAGTGGGGCCACGAGCAGCACCCTTACTACGCCGGGATCATGGCCGCCTTCGTCGACGCCTGCTGGGCCCGGCTGCGCGACGCGGGCGCTGCGACGTCGGCCGCTACGCCCCTGCAGCCGGCGACCGCCTAGCTCAGGCGCGGCAGCTGCGCCACTGCTTGCTGTAGCTCGCCGCCGGCTGCACGACGACGGTGGCGCCGCTCGCCTTGCGCACGCCGCTGCCGGTCTCGAGCTGCAGCTTGGCCGCGTACTTCTCGAAGAAGGCATCGAACATCTCGCCGCCTCGCGTGCCCACCGCGTGCAGCTGGTCGGAGGCCGCGTCCCACTCCAGCAGCACCGCAGCCAGCGGCTGCGGCGCCGGTCCGTCGATCACGCGCGCACCCTGCAGCGGGTCGTAGCGCGAGTTGTCGCCGCAGCAGTGGATGACGTGCGCCGGCTCGCCGCGGCCGCCGCTGCGCACGCCGATGAAGCTGATCGCCGGCGTGGGATACACCAGCTTGTGCGCGCAGATCGCCGAGAAGGCGACGATCGATCGGTTGGGTCCCACGCCGGCCGGCGCCGCATAGCGCTGCTTGCTCTCGGTGACGAGCTCGGCCGGCTTCACCTCGTGCTCGAAGGCGATCAGAAACACCGGCGATGCCGTGTACGGGTAGCTGAACAGGAACGCCTCGCCCTTCTGGAGCTGGCTCGCCCGCCACGGTTTGCCGTATCGGTCGACCAGGAGGGAACGCGGGTGAGGCTGCGCCGGGCCGGCGGCCACCACGGGCAAGGCGCTCGAGGCGGCCCAGGCGCCGGCCACGCAGGCGGCACGGCGCATCAGGTCGCGGCGCGCCGCGTCGTCGGGTCGGGGTTGCATGCGGAAACCCTACACGAGCGTCCGCGTCAGGGCAATGCGTGCGCACGCGCCGGCGGCGGCACGGACTCGGAGCGGACGGCGAAGATCCGCCAGGTGCCCGGGACGCCGCGGAGCACCTGGCTGCCCCGATCGTCGAACGCGATGCCGGAGCCGGCGATGAGGTCCTTCACGGTCGACGACACCAGCATCTCTCCGGACTGCGCCAAAGCAGCGACGCGGGCGCCGACGTGAACGGCGATGCCGCTCACGCGCCCCTCCAGCACCTCGCATTCGCCGGTGTGGACGCCGGCCCTGACATCGACGTCCAGCTCGCACAGCCGCACGATGATGTGCGAAGCGCAGCAGACCGCCTCCAGCGGCGTCGGGAACGTCGCCAGGAAGCCGTCGCCCGCGTTGTCGACCTCGCGGCCTCCGAAGCCCGCCAGCGCTTCGCGCACGACGGCATCGTGGCGGCTGCGGAGCTCCAGCCAGGCCTTGTCGCCCAAGGCGGCGAGCCGCTCCGTTGAGCGGACGATGTCGGTGAAGAGGACGGTCCTGAGCTCACGTACGACCTCGGTGTGCGCCGGCGTGCCCTGCAGAAGGCGCTTGTGCAGCGCCTGCGTGGCAGCCGCCGGCGCGGCGCCCAGCTCCTTGCGCAACAGCTGGCGCAGCGACTCGTAGGTGAGGAGCGCCTCGGCGACGTTGCCCTGGCTGGCGAGCACCTCCATGAGGAAGCGGTAGCCGCTCTCCCGGAAGGGCGCGACGCGGATCAGCTCGCGCGCGGAGCGCTCCGCCGATGCCAGCTCGGAGCCCGTGGCGAGGCCGAGCCCGATCGCCGTCACGCACTCGTGGGCGCGGACCAGCACGTCCTCGAGACGGTGCCGGGCGGGCTCCAGCCAGGTGCCCTCGTACCCAGGCAGGAAGCCGCGCTGGGCGATGTGGAGTGCGACGCGCGACGGACCCCAGGCGCGCGCCCAGTCGCGTTGCGACACGGCCGAGACCGCGCGATGCAGTCCCTCGCTGGCCGCTTCGAGGTCGACCCACGCGCCGGCGGGCAGCACGAGCCGCACCTCCTGCTTGCCGACCACGGTGCCGCCGAGCACGCCGCGCAGCTTCGTCAGCAGCGAGCTGAGGGCCGTGTCCGCCGCGGCCGGAAGCTTGGCCGGCCAGAGCGCGTTCATCAGTTCCGCCCGCGTCGACGGCCGATGCCGGTGCGTCGCCAGGTACCCGAACAGGAGGCGCCCCTGGCGCCCCGGGAGCAGCTCCTCGATGCGTTGCCCCTGCATGCGGACGGTCAGCCGGCCGCACAGCTGGATCCGGGTTTCCGGGACGGGCTCCAAGGTTTCACCAAGGTTTCCGAAGGGAGGGGTCTCCAGAATTGTGCCGTGTTCAATCAGCGGAGAGCGACGTGCGAAAGGTGATCAACTGCGAGTGTGGGGAAGTGGTTCGGGGCGCCAACGACGAGGAGCTCCTGGCCGCCGTCAAGACGCATCTGAGCCGGGATCATCCCGAGCTCCTCGACAAGCTGTCCCGTGAGGACATCCTGGGCATGGCCGAAGAAGAGGAGTGACCTCGGCCGGCAGCGGCGGGCCGGCCTGCCGCTCCCCTCAGTGCTCGTGATCGTGCTCGCCTGCCTCGCCTTCCTCGTACGGGCGCCGGTTGCTCGGCGCGTCCGACGGGAGCGTGTCGGCCACGTTCGGATCGGCGGTGAAGAGCGAGCCGTCGGCGGTGCGAAGCAGCAGGTTGCGCATCATGTCCGTCGCATAGCGGATCAGGTAGCCCGGCTCCGTCTGGTACGCGGCGCCGCCCTTGAGCTCGATGAGCACGCTGCCGATCCCGTAGATGCCGTAGGCGTTGCGGGAGATGCCCTCCTCCGGGCCGCCGGGATACTTGGTGAGGAGCGCCAGCGGGTACTGGTCCGAGTACTGCTTCGTGATCGCGACGATCTTCTTCGACAGCTCGATCGCGGCGGGCTGCGCGGCGGCGGCGGTCGGCCACAACGTCGACGCCTTGATGTCGCGGTTGTCGGCGGTGAGGTACTGGCCCTGCCCGTGGTAGTCGATGGTCCAGATGGGGTTGAAGCGCTTGACCACGTTGCCGACCGTGACCGCCTCCGGGACCGGGTTGGTCGGATACTGCGCCCCGAAATTCCGGAACAGCAGGCTGTTCTGCCAGACGACATCGTGGTAGCGGTTGATGTCCCAGCCGCGGCCCCCGGGGATGGCGCCGGTGAAGATGCCGACGGCGTTGTTGTTCGGCGGCGCGCTCGGGTCGAAGTTGAAGCGGACGTAGTTCTCCGTGCCGTCGGGGTTGACGCGCGGCATCAGCAGCACGTAGAGCCGGTCGCGGATCGGCGCCGCGGCGGGGCTGCTGTAGAGCCACTGGATCAGCTGCAGCGTCGACTCGGTGTTGATCACCTCGTTGCCATGCTGCTGCGAGATGATCATCACCGGCGTGTTGCCGGGGTTGCCGATCTTCGCGAGGTAGATGTCGCGGCCCTGGTTGGAGCGGCCGACGACTTCGAGCTCCATGAATCCGCGCGAACGCGCCTGGTGGTACTGCAGGGCGGTCGTGAGCTCCTGGTAGCCGGTGACCCAGTAGGGCCGGTTGGCGGGCTGCGCCTGAACGGTCGCGACGGAAGCGAGCAGCGCGAGCGTTGCGCCGGCGAGGACTGATGCAATTCTCATGTCGGGTCCACCTGTGGGAAGGGTGCGGGCCGGGGGCCCGCGGTCGCAAGGTGCGGGCTCGCGCCCGCGCTCAGGCCGCCGAGGGTCGCGCGCGGCGGCGCCAGGCGGCCATGCCGGCCAGGCCGGCGCCGAGCAGCGCCATCGAGCCGGGTTCGGGGATGGGGCTGATCGTGACCTGGTAGGCACCGGACGCGGCCACCGTGTCGCCAGGGCCGATGGGGCCGATGCCCGTCGTGTTCCTGCCGGCGATGGCGCTCTGCAGCGACAGGTCGTCGCTGCCGATGGCCAGCAGGTAGTTGCCGGGGGCGAGCACCGTGCCGAGGCGCAGGTAAGGATCGAGGAAGCTGATGCTGCCGTCGGCGAAGGTGTCGAACGAGAACTCGCTGGCCTGGCCGGTGAAGTCGGCGAGGTCGAGCGATCCGTCGTTGCGGAACAGGTAGATCGCGGGATCGATGTAGGCGATGCGGCCGTCGCCGTTGATGTCCTGCTCCGCGAACGGGGGCGAGCTGCTCCGCTCGTAGGACTTCACGTCGATCTCGACGTAGAGGAGGTCGCCGCCGATGGCGAACGGGATGTAGTCGACCTCCGTGGTCGTGAACCCCGCGAAGATGCTGTTGCCGACGGCGTTGCCGCCGAGCCAGTCGATCGTGCCGTTGACGACGATCGGCACGGCGCTGGCGCTGAAGGTCCAGGTCAAGCCCACGACCGCGAGCGCACGCTTCAGTTGCTTCATCTCCGCCCCTTCACGATGTCATGAAGACAGCGTACGCATTCGTCGCGGAGCGTTGAATAGGGAATGTCTCAAGCGTCGGAGGCATCGGCCTTGCCAATGCAGATTGCATCGGCCCGCAGCGAAGTTCCGCGCGCCTCCTCGCGATCGCGCCTGCTCAGCGCAGCTGGGCCGCGAGCTGCGTCGCCGAATGGATCGCGAGGCCGACGAGTCCGCCGACGAGCGTGCCGTTGATGCGGATGAACTGCAGGTCGCGGCCGATGTTGCGCTCGAGCTCGTTCGTCATCTCCGTCGCATTCCACTCGCCGACGCGGGCGATGATGTACCGGCGGATGTCCTCGCGATAGCGCTCGATCCAGCGCGGTGCCGCGGTGCGTATCTGCTCGTTGATCCAGCCCTGCATCGCGCGGTCGGCGCCGAGCTTTTCGCCGAGCGACCTTGTGCCGAGCGCCACCTGATGTCGAAGCACCGAGTCGGCCGACGCGAGGTCGTCCTGCACCCAGGCGATGGTCTGGCTCCACAGGCCGTGCAGGTAGCTCGTCAGCGCAGGATGCGCGAGCACCTCCTCCCTGAGCGACTCGCCGCGCGAGCGCACGTGCGGGTCGTCGCGCAGCTTGACGATCCACTCGGCGACAAAGGCGTCGAACTGCCGGCGCAAGGGGTGCTCGGGATCGGCGCCCATCTCGCCGACGAGGCGGACGATGCCGTCGACCATCTTCCGTGTCGCGTAACGCCCGGCGGCGTTGTCGAGCCCGACCACGCGCAGGTACTTCACCTCCGCGGCGACGACCTCGGCGAGCTGGGTCTGGATCCGCTCGTCCTGGAGCATGCGCGCGAGCTGCAGCAGCATGGCGTCGAGCAGGCGCTGGTGCCGCTGGCCGGCGGTGAGCACGTCCAGCAGCTGACCGGCCAGGCGCGACACGTCCACCTGCGCGAGCCGGGCCACGACGGTGGCGCGAAAGAACGCGCGGACGCGCTCGTCGTCGAGCACGCCGAGCGCATAGCGCAGCGCCGCGGCGACGTGCGAGGCCAGCCCCTCGGCGTGGCGCGGCTCGGCCAGCCGCGCCGCCAGGCGCGCCGCCGGATCGAACTGCGCGAGCCGGGCGAGCACCTGCTCGGTGCTCAGGAAGTTGGCGCAGATGAAGGTCGCGAGGTTCTCGCCGATCCGGTCCTTGTTGCTCGGGATGATCGCGGTGTGCGGGATCGGCAGGCCGAGCGGGTGCCGGAACAGCGCCACGACGGCGAACCAGTCGGCAATCGCGCCGACCATCGCCGCCTCGGCGAAGGCCGCCACGTAGCCCCACGCCGGATGGAGCGGGACCAGCATCGAGGCCGCGACGTAGACGAGCCCGGCCGCGGCGAGCAGGCCGAGCGCGATGGCTTTCATGCCGGCCAGGTCGTCGGAGCGCACCCCTCGGCTCCGCCTTCTTACTTCAACCCGGCCCACCAGCGCTTGTTCTGGCGCGGCGCGCCGATCGTCATCACCTCGCCGATCTCGGGGGTGGCCAGCTCGATGTCGTTCGCCGCGGCCAGGGCCGCCAGGCGGTCCAGCGGCTCGCGCCAGGTGTGGAAGGCGAGGTCGAAGGTGCTGTTGTGGACGGAGAACAGCACCCTCGCGCCGAGATCCCGGAAGGCGCGGATGCTCTCCTCCGGCGTCAGGTGCACCGCCGGCCAGTTCGGGTCGTAGGCGCCGTTCTCGATCAGCGCCACGTCGAAGCCGCCGAAGCGCTGGCCGATCTCCCTGAAGCCGCCGAAGTAGCCCGAGTCGCCGCTGAAGTAGATGCGCTGCGCGCCGCTCTGGATCACCCACGACGCCCACAGCGTGCGATTGCGGTCGGCGAGCGTGCGGCCCGAGAAGTGCTGGGCCGGCGTCGCCGTCAGCCGCACGCCGGTGTGCACCGCCGACTCCCACCAGTCGAACTCCTGCACGCGCTCCGCCGGCACGCCCATGTCGACCAGTCGCGCCTTCACGCCGAGCGGGACGAAGTAGCGCTGCACGCGGCGCGCGAGGTACTCGATGGTCGGCACGTCGAGATGGTCGTAGTGGTCGTGCGACAGGATCACACCCTCGATCGGCGGCAGCTGCTCGAGCGCCAGGGGCGGCGGGTGGAAGCGCTTCGGGCCGGCGAAGCTGAAGGGCGAGGCCCGCGCGCCGAACACCGGGTCGATGAGCCAGAACCTGCCCTCCAGCTTCAGCAGGTGCGACGAGTGGCCGAGCCGGACGATGTGGTTGCCTCGCGCATCGAGGGCATGGAGCTGATCCGTGGTCAGCGCCTGAACCGGGATAGGGTCGACGGGCACGGTCCCGACCTTCTTGGCGAAGAGGAAGCGCGTCCAGTTCGCCCAGGTGCTGGCGCCCGGCGGCGTCGACGGGTTGGGCGGGTTGGCGAACAGGCAGGTCTTGAACTGCGGCGAGCTCGCGTAAGGCGAGCTGCAATCGCCGCTGCCCGCGCAGCCGGCGATCGCGAGCGCGAGGGCGAGGACGCCGAGGCGCGACGAGAAGGGGTTCGCCGCCACGCGCAGTCAGTGCTGCGTGACCACCACGGGCGCACCCTTCGTGATGATCATCGTGTGCTCGTACTGCGCCGACAGGTTGCCGCGTGCGCCGGCCAGCGTCCAGCCGTCGGATGTCTCGGCGACGGTCCGGCTCCGGGTCGACAGGAACGGTTCGATGGTGATGACCATGCCTTCCTGCAGGGTGCGCTTGTCGGCAGCGTCGAAGGTGCCGGCAATATGGGCCGGCTCCTCGTGCAGCGCGCGGCCGACGCCGTGGCTGCCGAGGTTCTCGATGACCTTGAAGCCGTAGGCCTTCGCCGTGCGCTCGATCGCCGCACCGATGCCGTTGACCGGCCGGCCCGCCCTGGCGCCCTTCATCGCTTCGGCGAGCGCCGTGCGCGCCGCGTGGCAAAGGCGGGTCTTCTGCGGCGTGGTCGGAGGCACGACGACGGTTCCGCCCGTATCGGCGAAGTACCCGTCGAGCTCGGCCGAGACATCGACGTTCAGGACGTCTCCGGGCCGGATGACGCGGTCGCCGGGGACTCCGTGCGCCGCCTGCTCGTTGATGCTGATGCACGTCGCGCCCGGGAAGTCATAGGCGAGTCGGGGCGCCGACCGTGCGCCGTGCTCCTGCAGCAGCCGCTCGCCGAGGCGGTCGAGATCGCGCGTGGTCATGCCGGGCTCGGCGGCGTCGAGCATCCGCTGCAGGACGAGCGAGACGATGCGGCCGATCCGCTGGAGTGCGTCGACGTCGTCCTGCGTTTCGATGGTCATGCGGTTCCTTGTGAAGCACGGCGGGCTGCCGCTGCCGGTCGCTCGCTGCGGGAGCTCGTCTGTCGTGCGGCAGCGAGCGGCTGCATTGTCCGACGCTTCCCCGACGCGTGTTCCTCTGGCGCCTACAGTCGGACGCCCGCACATCCCGACTCGCCTCCATCCCACGGTGTCCCCGCCCCCCCTTGACCGCTTGCGCCTGCCCTGGCGTTCCCTGCTGCAGCTGCTGGCGCTGAGCGCGCTCTTCTGGGCCGTGGCGGCGGCGCTGCTGGCGTCGGCGATGCCGGGCCTGGGCGGCTTCGGCCGCCTGCTGCTGATCGTCGAGTGCGTCGGCATCGCCATGGTGGCGATCGCGACGCTGCTGACGCGCCGGCTCGGGCCGCAACGCCTGTCCCGGCCCTGGCTGCTCGTCCTGGCGTGGCTGCCGGCGGTGCCGCTGGGCTACGTGCTCGGCCACATCGTCGCCTTCACCCTCCTCGGCGAGCCGGTGGCCGTGCTCGGCAGCGGGCGCGATCGGATGGTGCCGATCCTCTTCACGCTGATCAGCGCCGCGCTGGGCTTCCTGTACTTCAGCGGCCGCGACCGGCTCGCCCACGAGCGTGCCGAGCACGCCCAGGCGCAGGCGCTGGCGGCGCAGACGGAGCTCCGCCTCCTGCGCGCGCAGCTCGAGCCGCACATGCTGTTCAACACGCTGGCCAACCTGCGGTCGCTCATCGACGAAGGCTCGCCGCAGGCGCTGCCGATGACCGACCAGCTGATCGCCTACCTGCGCGGCGTGCTCGCGGCGTCGCGCACCGACTCGAGCACCTTGCATGCCGAGTTCGCGCAGCTGCGCGCCTACCTCGACATCATGCGGCTGCGCATGGGCGCGCGCCTGAGCTACGAGCTCGACCTGCCGAAGGAGGTGCAGCAGACCGCGCTGCCGGCGATGCTGCTCCAGCCGCTGGTCGAGAACGCGATCCGGCACGGCCTCGAGCCGCGGGTCGGCGCCGGACGGCTCGTCGTCAGGGCGCGGCGAGTCGGCGACGACGTCGAGATCGCCGTGAGCGACACCGGCGGCGGCCTCGATGCCGCGGCAGCGCCCGAGCGCGGCTACGGCCTGCAGCACGTGCGCGAGCGGCTGGCGCGCGCCTATGGCCCGCGCGCCCGCCTGACCCTGAGCGCCGAACCCGGCGGCGGCGCGCGCGCCGTCGTCTGCATCCCCTCATGACCGCCCCGGTCCGCGCCTTGATCGCCGAGGACGAGCCGGTGCTCGCGCGGACGCTGCAGCGCCTGCTCGGCGACGTCTGGCCGGAGCTGCAGTTGCTGCCGGTCGCGGAGGACGGAATCGCCGCGACCGAGCTGGCCCTGCGGCAGTTGCCCGACGTCCTATTCCTCGACATCAGGATGCCTGGCCCGTCCGGCCTCGCCGTCGCGGCGCAGGTCGCCGACGAATGGCCGGAGGGACGCGCCGTGCCGCTGCTCGTGTTCGTCACCGCCCACGACGAGTTCGCCGTGCAGGCCTTCGAGCACGCCGCCGTCGACTACGTGCTGAAGCCGGTCACCCCCGAGCGCCTGGCGCGTTGCGCGGCGCGCCTGCGCGAGGCGCTCGCCGTGCGCGCGGCGGCGCCCGGCACCGACGAGCGTGCGGCGCTGGTCGAGCGGGTGCAAGGCCTGGCTCCGGCCGCGCCAGGACCGCGCATCAAGGTGATCCGGGCCGGCGTCGGCAACACGGTGCGCATGATCGCGGTGACCGACGTGCTCTGCTTCGAGGCGACCGACAAGTACGTCAACGTCGTCACAGCCGGCGGCGAGGCGCTGGTGCGGATGAGCCTGCGCGAGCTGATGACGCGCATCGACGCGACCGACTTCATCCAGGTGCATCGCAACACGATGGTCAACGGCAGCCGCATCGAGAGCGCCACGCGCGACGACGTCGGCCACTACCACCTGAAGCTGCAGGGCCTGGCGCGGCCGATCAAGGTGAGCCGCGCCTTCGGCCATCTGTTCCGGCCGATGTAGCGGCGCAGCCTACTTGGCCAGGAAGGCACGGATCGCCGGCCCGGCCGCGGCGACGCTCGCACCCAGGGCATCGGCGTGGCCGCCTGGCAGGTCCAGCTCGACGAACTCGGCCGGCGTTCCCTGCGCCGTCAGGGTCTCGGCGGCGCGGCGCGACAGCGCCGGCGGGAAGATCAGGTCGGAGCTGATGCCCACGAAGAGCGACGGGGACTTGATGCGCGCCGGCTGCACCGTCGACAGCTGCAGCGACTTCAGCGTGTAGAGCCAGTTGTTCGCATCCATCTGCCGGGCGCGCGCCTCGCCGATCCTGGCGAGCGTCGCGTCGACGGCGAACTGGTGCTGGAAGGCGCCGGCCGGGTTGCGCGCCGGGTCGGCCCACTTCTGCCCGAAGGCCGTGTCGGCCCAGGCGAAGCTCAGCGCGTCGAAGGTCACCTGGCGGATCGACTGCTTCAGGCCCTCGAGCGGCTCTTCCTTGCCGTAGTAGTCGCCGCCGGCCCACTTCGGATCGAGCGTCACGGCCGCGCCCCAGGAGCTCATCTTGGCGATCGCGTAGGCCGGGCTGTCGACGCCGGGCCCGACGATCGACAGCAGGCGCTGCACGCGATCCGGATACGCCGATGCCCACTCGACCGACAGCCAGGCCCCGGCCGAGGCGCCCGCGACCGCGTGCAGCCGGTGGATGCCGAGCGAGTCGAGCAGGGCCTTCTGCACCTCGACCGTGTCGCGCGCCGCGACGACCGGAAAGCTCAGGCCGTACGGCTTGCCGGTGGCGGGGTCCAGGCTGGCCGGGCCGGTGGTGACGACATGCGCCAGCTTCGGGCTGGGGTTCACGAGCGAGTCGGTGGCGACGACGAAGTAGCGGTCGGTGTCGATCGGCTTGCCGGCGCCGATGATCGAGTCCCAGTATCCGGCGGTGGCGTCGGCCGGCGTGTACTTGCCGGCCGCATGCGAGGTGCCGGTGATGAAGTGATTGACCAGGATCACGTTGTCGCGCGCGGCGTTCAAGGTGCCGTAGGTCTCGTAGCCCATGCGCACGTTCCTGATCGCCTGGCCGTTGACGGTGGCGTAGCTCGGCAGGCTGAACACCTGCTTGTGCACCGGGCCGTCGTAGGCGTGCGCGGAGCCGGCACCGATGCTGCAGAGGGCCAGCACGAGCGGGCAGAGGATGGACGTCGACTTCATGGGGGTTCCTTCGGGTGGATGCGGGCGCTCGGTGCGGTGCGGATGCACACGCGTGTCGCTCGACCGGGCGGACTGTGCGCAGCCCGGCCGCCGACGCCCACCGCCTTGCGATCGGCAGTCGCAGGGTGTGCGCGAACGGTGCGCCACGGCGACCCGGCGGAGTCGTTGCAAACTCCGGAAGCCCACGCACAACACCGAACCCCACCGCGAGCCGAAGCCATGACGACGATCCCGACCACCGCCCTGCAGGCGCTGAACAGCGCCGTGCTGTCCGACACGCTCGACAGCCTGGGCCTGATGCAGCAGGCGATGAAGCCCTTCATGCGCCCGCTCGACGACACGCTGCAGCTCGTCGGCCGCGCCCGCACCGGCCTGTACATGCCGGTGTACGCGCCGCCGGCCCCGGGCGAGAACCCCTACGAGGTGGAGATCGCGCTGGTCGACGACCTCGGGCCCCGCGACGTCGTCGTGCTGGCCTGCGACGGCCCCACGGAGCGCATCGCGCCGTGGGGCGAGCTGCTCTCCACGGCCAGCGTGGCGCGCGGCGCGGCCGGCTGCGTCACCGACGGCCTGGTGCGCGACGTCGCGCAGATCCGCGAGATGCGCTTCCCCGTGTTCTGCGGCGGCATCGGGCCGCTCGACACCAAGGGCCGCGCGCGCATGGTCGAGCGCGACGTGCCGGTGATGTGCGCCGGCGCGAGCGTCCGCCCGGGCGACCTCGTGTTCGGCGACGTCGACGGCGTGGTCGTCGTGCCGCGCGAGGTCGAGGAGGAGGTGGTGCGCCGTGCGCTCGAGAAGGTCTCGGGCGAGAACCGGTCCCGCGATGCGCTGCGGCGCGGCGAGAAGCTGGCCGACGTGTTCCGGCGCTTGGGAATCCTGTAGCGAGATCGTCTGCCGCCCCGGCCGAAACCGGTGCGCCGGTCGGACGGGCATGCAGACGGGCTTGGCGCACGAGCGATGCGCGCGCGGGTGCGCCAACGTACGATCGTCCTTCCCGGGGTGCCTTCGCGCCCTCCTGCTCCCGTCGCCCCCATGCGCCGCCCTTCCCGACCCGCCCTCTATGCGGCCATGGTCGCCGCCGTCACCACCGTCACCTCGTGCATGAGCACGCGGTCGGACTGGCGCACCGCCAGCCGCGAGCCGGCCGGCCTCGCGCCCGATCCTGCCGAGGTGAAGGAAGCCGTGGTCCAGGTGTACGGCGCTCGAACCATCGGCGCCAAGGGGCTCTTCGGCGTCCACACCTGGGTCGCGGTCAAGCCGGCCGACGCGGAGGAGTGGACGGTCTACGAGGTCGTGGGCTGGCGGCTGCGCTGGTCGCCGAGCGCGATCGCGGTGCAGAGCCGGCCACCGGACGCGCGCTGGTTCGGCGCGCTGCCGGAGCTCTACGTCGACCGGCGCGGCCCCGGCGTCGACGCGCTGATCGAGCGCATCGACAAGGCCGCTCGCGCCTATCCCTATGGCACCGAGTACCGCGCGTGGCCGGGCCCGAACTCCAACACCTTCACCGCCTGGATCGCGCGCGCCGTGCCGGAGCTGGAAGTCGACCTTCCCGCCACCGCCATCGGCAAGGACTATCTCGGCAGCTCCATCGTCGGTGCGGCACCGAGCGGCAGCGGCGTCCAGCTGTCGCTCGGCGGCGTGCTCGGCGTGGCGGTGAGCGCCGTCGACGGCGTCGAGCTCAACGTGCTCGGCCTGAACTTCGGCGTCAGTCCGAACGGCCTGAAGCTGCCCATGGTGGGCCGGGTCGGGAGCAGCTGGGGCACGGGCCCGGCCGGGGAGACGTCGCGCTCCGAGGCGCCGGGCACGAGCGGCGGAAAGCTCTGACGTCGCTCGCACGTGATGCGCCACCGAGCTGCAAGACGTGTCGCCCTCGAGCCGAAGCGCAGGGCTGCCCTGGCCCTCGCAGCGTCTTGCGCCTGGCTGCCGAGCCTGCTGCTGGCCCAGCCGCAACGGGCCGTTCGCATCGGCGTGCTCGCTCCCCAGCAGCAGCACCTGCGTGTCGCATCGGCTGGCATCGTTCTCGTTCGTGCGCGTTTTCGCGACGTCCGGAGGCCTGCTCAGCTACGCGGCGAACCCGAGCGAGATCGCGCGCCGATCCGCGGATTGCGTGGATCGCATCCTCCGCGGCACGGCTCCTGCACGGATACCGATCGAGCTGGCCAGCAGCTATGACCTGACGCTCAACCTGCGGACGGCGAAGACGCTCGGCGTGGCGATCCCGCACCTGCTCATGCTGCGGGCGACCGAAGTGATCGAGTAAGGGCGGCGGCCTGCGTCGACAGGACTAGCATGCGCCGATGACGCACGCTGCGAAGCCCGACCCGGCCGCCGGCGGGTCATCGACGGGGCGGAACGCTGTGCCGCGCGCTCAGGTTGTCGCAAGCCGGCGCCGCCTGGTGATCGCCTTCGCGTGCGGGCTGCTGACCTCGCGATTCGCTGCCCGGGCACAGACGCCGGGCCGGCCAATCCGGATCGGCTGGCTGACGACGGTTCCCTTCATGGGCACGCCGCTGCACGCCGTCTTCGTCGATGCGATGCGCGAGCGAGGCTGGATCGAAGGCCGCCACTTCGTGCTCGTGAGCCGGTACTCGGGAGGCCGCAACGAGCTGCTGGCTGCACTGGCCGCGGAGCTGGTCCGGCTGGAGCCGGACATCATCGTCAGCGGCGCGTCGCCGACGACCACGGCGGCCCGCAACGCGACCAACCGGATCCCCGTCCTGTTCCTGAACGTCGGTGACCCGGTGGGCTCGGGCTTCGTCGCCAGCATGGCCCGGCCGGGTGGAAACCTCACCGGCTTCGGCGGCCTGGGCGCGGCCTTGCAGCTCAAGCAGCTCGAGCTGATCGCCGAAATCGAGCCGAAGCCGACGCGCGTCGCGGTGCTCGTGAATCCGGCGTTCTCGTTCCACGTCCATGTCCGTGCGGAGATCGACGCCTTCGCGCGCGACCGTGGGATCGTGGTCCGACCGGTCGAGGTCCGCTCGCCCGACGGCATCGACGCTGCCTTCGAAAGCCTCGCGCGCGACCGGCCCGATGCGCTTCTGATCCTCGGCCAGCCGTTCTTCCTGCAGGAGGCGGTGCGTGTCGCGCGGCTGACGATCGTGCACCGGCTGCCGACGGTGGTGCCGTTCGAGGACCTGGTCGAGGCAGGCTGCCTCATGTCTTACGCCAACCGGCTCAACGACGACGTCAGGCGGCTGCCGTCCCTGATCGAGCGCATCGTCAACGGCACGAAGCCGGCCGACATACCGGTCGAGCAGGCGACGCGCTTCTACCTGACGCTCAACCTGAAGACTGCCAGGGCGATCGGCGTCGTGGTCCCGCGCTCGCTGCTGGTTCGAGCCGACGCGGTCATCGAATGACGCGGACCGCCGGCGTGACGCTCTCGTGACCGCGACGCTCCCCCTCGCCCGGCCGGCCGCGCTCGGCTTCGACGGCGAACGGCTGGCCCGCATCGACCGCTTCCTCGTCGAGCGCTACGTGGAGCCGGACCTGCTGCCGGGCGCGCTGATGCTCGTGGCGCGGCGAGGCGAGCTCGTCCACCTTTGCGTGCTCGGCCACGCCTCGCTCGCGAGCGGCACGCGGCTCGAGGAGGACACGATCTTCCGCATCTACTCGATGACCAGGCCGGTGACGAGCATCGCCCTGATGATGCGACGCCGCGTACCGCAGCATGCGCCTCGACGCCTTCCACCTCGTGGCCTGGCGTCGGGTCTGCCGTTCGACGCCTTCGTGCGCTCGAAGCTTCTCCCTAGGCGACGTTCCGGCTGGTCGGAGCGGCCTGCTGGCGCCAGCGATCGACGGCGGCGATGGCGCTGTCCAGCGACGGCAGGCACGTCACACCGGCCGGCGCGGCGAGCTTCTGCACGCCCGCGCCACCGGCCCACAGCTCGGTCGATGCCGGCAGCGCGCCGCGCAGCTGCTGCAGCAACGCCGGAACCTGCCGGGCCGGAAAGGCCGCCGAGAACGACAGCGCGACGACGTCGACCCGGTGGGCGGCCACCGCATCGGCGATCTCGAGCAGCGGCATCTGCGTGCCGAGCGAGATGCACTGCGCGCCCTCGAGCGACAGCACAGCCTCGACCATGAGCAGCCCCATCCCGTGCGGTTCCCTGGGCAGGGTCGTGAGCAGCACCCTGGGCTCGCTTCCGCCCGGCACCGCCGCGATCGCCTGGCGAAGGACGCGTCCGGTGAGCTCGGTGAAGAGATGCTCCTCGAAGACCTGCAGGCGGCCCTGTTCCCAGGCAGACCCGACCTGCACCGTCAAGGGCGCCACGGTGTCCTGGACAAACGAGCGAAGACCCTGCCGCGCCAAGCGCTGCTGCATCGCCTGCAGATAGCCCGTGCCGTCGTGTCGCCGGACCAGCATCAGCAGCTTGTCCAGCTCGTCCGAGCCCGCAGCAGCCTCCGCGCCGCGCGGGGCGCCGGCGGAGCCGGCCGCCAGGGCTTCCAGCTCCTCGACGGGAGTGGTCATCAGCCTTCCCGGCCGGTGCCCCTGGTCCATCAGCCGCTTGATGAGGCGCAGGCGGAGCACCTGACCGGCGGGATAGAGCCGCTCGCCGTGCGCATCCCGGTCCGGCGCCGGGAAGCCGTAGCGGCGCTCCCAGACCCGCAGCACGTCCTTGGACAGGCCGACGTCGCGCTCGACGGCGGCGATGGCGAAGTAAGGTTCCTTCAATTTGTCCTGGACAAATGCTTGACACTGCTGGCGGTGCTGGCTATTCTACGTCCATCACTTGCTTTGTCCAGGACAAAACCAGTGACTGCTGATCTCCCCAACCATCGACCCTGAAGGACCCTTCCCATGAAGAAACTCATCGCCATCGGCGCCATCGCCTTGACCGCCAGCGCCGTCCAGGCCAAGGACATCGTCGACACGGCCGTGGCCGCCGGCGACTTCAAGACGCTCGCCGTCGCGCTGGAAAAGGCCGGGCTCGTCGACACCCTCAAGGGCAAGGGCCCGTTCACGGTGTTCGCACCGACCGACGCGGCGTTCGCCAAGGTGCCGAAGAAGGATCTCGACGCGCTTCTCGCCGACAAGTCGAAGCTCGCCGCCGTCCTCACGTATCACGTCGTTCCCGGCAGCGTCATGGCCAAGGACGTCAAGGCCGGCAAGGTGAAGACCGTGCAGGGCAGCGACCTGACCGTCTCGACCGCCGGCGGCGTGAAGGTGGACGGCGCCAACGTCGTCAAGACGGACATCGTCGCCGACAACGGCGTCATCCACGTGATCGACAGCGTCGTCCTGCCGAAGTAAGCGGCGCGGCGATTCGATCGGGGGGCGGTGGCCTGGTCGGCACCGCCGCATGCCGCCCGACGTCGTAGCCTCAAGCGCAACGATCGCCTTCTTCGACATGCCCGTTGCCCTCGTCCAACGGCCCACGCAGGCACCACGCTTGCCGCGCCACGGCATGCACGCCGTCCTTGCCTTTTCGGCGCTTCCGCTGTTCCTCGGTGCGCTGCTCAGCGACTGGGCCTACGCGAGCAGCTACGAGGTGCAGTGGACCAACTTCGCGTCCTGGCTGATCGCCGGTGGCCTCGTCTTCGCGGGCCTGGCGCTGCTGTGGGCCGCAGTGGACGTGCTGCGCTCGCGCGCCACGCGCCGTCGTCGCAGCGGGCTCTATCTGCTGCTGCTGCTGGCGAGCTTCGTGCTCGGCTTCGTCAATGCGCTGGTCCACGCCAAGGACGGGTGGGCGGCGATGCCGAGCGGCCTGGTGCTGTCGATCGTCGTGCTGCTGCTCGCCGGCGCCGCGAGCGTGATCGGCCTGACGGGCGTGCGTCCGAGAACGCCATGACCCTGGGTGTCGCTCGAGTGGCCGGGGCCGTTGCCGCTGCCGTGGTTCTTGCGGCAACGCTGACCCTCGTCGTCGCCGCCGATCCGGGCAGCGGCCAGTACGGCGAGAACCCCGACCTGCCGCCGCCGCAGCGCGGGCTGCTGCCGAAGATGAAGATCGCCGAGCCCGCGCAGTGGGGCGGCCGCCGGCCGGCCGTGCCGCAGGGCTGGACGATCGCGGCGATCGCCACCGATCTGCAGATCCCGCGCCAGACGCTGGTGCTGCCCAACGGCGACATCCTGGTGGCCGAAGGAAAGGGCAAGAGCGCGCCCGTCCTGACGCCGAAGGACTTCATCGCCGGGATCATCAAGTCGCAGGGGACCACGCCGGTCAAGGGCGGCGACCGGCTGACCTTGCTGCGCGACGCCGACGGCGACGGCACCTACGAAGGCCGCTGGGTCTACGCCGAGAACCTCGACGCTCCGTACGGCCTGGCCCTCATCGACAACCGGCTCTACGTCGCCAACCAGGGCGCGCTGGTGCGCTTCGACTACACGACCGGCGAGACCCGCGCCGCGGCGCGGCCTGTGACGGTGGCGCGGCTGCCGTCGGCGATCAACCACCACTGGACGAAGGCGCTCGCGGCCGATCCGGCCGGCCGCTTCCTCTACGTGGGCATCGGCTCCAACAGCAACATCGCCGAGCGTGGCCTGCCGGTCGAGGAGAACCGGGCGATGGTCTGGCAGGTGGACGCCGGCAGCGGCGCTTCGCGGCCGTTCGCGACCGGCCTGCGCAACCCGACGGCACTCGCCTTCGAGCCGGGCAGCGGCCAGCTGTGGGCGGTGGTCAACGAGCGGGACGAGCTCGGCGCCGACCTCGTCCCGGACTACCTGACCTCGGTGCGCGAGGGCGCGTTCTACGGCTGGCCCTACGCGTACTGGGGCCCCAACGTCGACACCCGCGTGCAGCCCCAGGACGCGCAGAAGGTCCAGGCCACCGTGCGGCCGGACTACGCGTTGCAGTCCCATTCGGCGCCGCTCGGGCTCGCCTTCGCGCGGCCGGGCGGCGCCGCGGGCCCATTCGCCGAGGGCGCCTTCGTGGGCCTGCACGGCAGCTGGAACCGCGAACAGCCCGTGGGCTACAAGGTGATCTTCGTGCCCTTCCGCAACAGCCGCCCCAGCGGCCCGCCGGTCGACTTCGTCACCGGGTTCCAGGCCGATGGCAAGACGATGGGCCGACCGGTCGGCGTGACGGTGGACCCGAAGGGCGCGGTGATCGTCGCCGACGACCTGTCCAACACCGTCTGGCGCGTCACGCCTGCCCGCTGAGCGCGCGTTCCGGGATCGACGGTCGCACGATCGAACGCGTGCCGCGCATGCGCGGTGGTCGCTTCACGCACGCCGCGGATAATCCCTGTACAGCGCTCGGACACGACGGGTCCGACGCCGACAGGAGACCCCGCCCATGTTCCGTGCCTTGCTCGCCATCGCCCTGCTCGCCGTCCTGCCCGTCCAGGCGCAGGAGTGGCCCGTCAAGCCCGTTCGCATGATCGTGCCCTTCCCGCCCGGCGGCGGCACGGACACGGTGGCGCGGCCCCTCGCCGCGAAGCTGACGCAGATCCTCGGCCAGCAGGTCCTGATCGACAACCGCGGCGGCGCCGGCGGCACGATCGGCGCCGGCCTCGCCGCGAAGGCGCCTGCCGACGGCTACACGGTGCTGTTGTACTCGGTGCACGGCGCGGTGGCCGCTGCCGCGTACAAGACGCTGCCCTACGACCTGCAGAAGGATCTGGTCCCGGTCACCACGGCGGCGATCTTTCCCGACGTGCTCCTGGCCGCCAACCGCGTGCCGGCGAAGACCTTGTCCGAGCTCATCACCTGGGCCAAGGCCAACCCGGGCAAGCTCAACTGCGGCTCGGCCGGCAACGGCACGTCGCGCCACCTCTCGTGCGAGCTCTTCAACACCGCCGCCGGCATCAGCGCCACGCACGTGCCCTACAAGGGCACCGGGCCGGCGACGCAGGCGCTCGTCGCCGGCGAGATTGACTGGGTGTTCGAGGCGCTGGGCAGCGCCGCCGGCCAGATCCGCGCCGGCACCGTCCGCCCGATCGTCGTGACGTCGGCGAAGCGCTCGCCGGCCTTCCCCGAGATCCCGACGGCGATGGAGTCGGGCCTCGCCGGCTTCGAGGTCACGTCGTGGTACGGGCTCTGGGTGCCGGTCGGCACGCCGGCGGCCATCGTGCAGAAGCTCAACGAGGCGGTCGTCAAGGCCTTCGCCGATCCGGAGCTGAAGGACACCTGGGCCAAGCTCGGCGCCGAGCCCGGCGGGTCCTCGCCCGAGGCCTTTCGCGCCCTCGTCGAGAAGGACGTCGCGAAGTGGGGGAAGGTCGTCCGCGACGCGAAGGTCGTGCTCGAGTAGCGGAAGAGCCGTCGCGCGACCTCGGGCGAACGCGGACGTTCGGCCCTAGACCGAGCGCGTCAGGCCGCCGTCGACCTTGATGTTCTGGCCGGTGATGTAGGCGGCCCCGTCCGAGCACAGGAAGGCGATCGTCGCCGCGACCTCCTCGCTCGTGCCGTAGCGCTTCATCGGCACGCTGTCGCGTCGCTGCTCGGTCGCCGGCAGGCTGTCGATCCAGCCCGGCAGGACGTTGTTCATGCGGATGCCGAACGGCGCGTGGGTGTCGCAGAAGATCTTGGTGAACGCGGCCAGGCCGGCGCGAAAGACGGCCGACGTCGGAAACATCTCGCTCGGCTCGAAGGCCCAGGCCGAAGAGATGTTGACGATCACGCCGCCGCCCTGGCGCTTCATGATCGGCGTGACGAGCCGGGTCGGGCGAACGACGTTCAGGAAGTAGGTGTCCATGCCGCGCTGCCAGTCCTCGTCGGACAGCTCCAGGATGGGCGCGCGCGGCCCGTGCCCGGCGCTGTTCACGAGCACGTGGACGCGGCCCCAGCGCGACATCGCGAGCTCGACCAGCCGGCCGAGCGCCTCGGCGGACTGGTTCGAGCCGGTCACGCCGACGCCGCCGAGCTCGCGGGCGAGCGCCTCGCCCTTGCCCGACGCCGACAGCACCGCTACCCGGTACCCGTCCGCGGCCAGGCGCCGTGCCGCCGCGGCGCCCATGCCGCTGCCGCCGGCCGTGATCAGGGCCACTCGATCGTCGTTCATCGCCGGTCTCTCCTCGGGGCTGTGTCGTTCCTGCCGGGCTGGGTATCGCATTTGCTCAGGCTGCGTGCCGGCGACGGCTGCCGGTTCCATCATCCGAAGAAGAGATCATGTCGCCTGCCATCGCTTCCGTCTCGATTTTCCTGGTTCTTGCCCTGTCGGCCTGCGGCCAGACGGTCGCCGAGCGGGGGCCGCAGGCGCCGGCCGCGGCGCTGCGTCCACCCGACGTCATCTTCGTGCCGACGCCGCACGAGGTCGTCGACGCGATGCTGAAGGTGGCCAAGGTCGGCAAAGGCGACGTGCTGTACGACCTGGGCTCCGGCGACGGCCGCATCCCGATCGCCGCCGCGCAGAACTACGGCATCGAGCGCGGGATCGGCATCGACATCAACCCGGAGCGTGTCCGGGAAGCGAACCAGAACCGGGCCAAGGCCGGCGTCGGCCAGCGCGTGACGTTCATCAACGCCGACCTGTTCGAGTCGAATTTCAGCGACGCCACGGTCATCACGCTGTATCTGCTCCCTGAGCTGAACCTCAGGCTGCTGCCGAAGCTGCTCAAGGAGACGAAGCCGGGGACCCGGATCGTCTCGCACGCCTTCGACATGGGCACCTGGCCGCCGGAGCAGAAGCTGAACGTCAGCGGACGCGACGTCTTCTTCTGGACCATTCCGGCGCCGGGCACGGCCTCGCATGCGGCGGCGACGGCCGCGGCGAATGCTCGCTGAAAGGCAGGTGCTCCGACGCGCGTCGTCGTCGTGCCCGGTGCTATAAGCCCGCATGACCGATGCCCGTGCTGACGCGGTCGAACGCTTCTACGACTTCCACCCGATCAACGCCGGGCAGATCCTGGACGCGGTCGCTGCCCGCGGCATTGCCCCGGATGCGATCACCGAGGAGGTGCTGCAGCAGCACGACCAGGATCACTACGGCGGCACCGCCGCCACCGACCGGCTGATCGCCGAGGCCGCGGTCCGAAGCGACGACGTGGTGCTGGACGTCTGCAGCGGCATGGGAGGACCGGCACGCTACCTGGCCTGGAAGACCGGCTGCGACGTCACGGGCCTCGACCTCACCGCCAGCCGCGTCGAAGGTGCCACCGAGCTCACGCGCGTCGCCGGCCTCTCGAGCTCGGTGCGTTTCGTCCGCGGCGATGCGCTGGCGATGCCGTTCGAGGACGCTTCGTTCACGCTCGCGATCGCGCAGGAGTCCTTCGCCCACATCCCCGACAAGCCACGGCTGCTCGGCGAGTGCGCGCGCGTGCTGCGGCCGGCCGGGCGGCTGGTGTTCTCGGACATCCTGCACCGGGGCAACCTGTCGGGCGACGACATGCAGCGGCTGTTCGAGGGCATGGCCTTTTCCGAGATCGCGACGGTGGAGGAGTACGCCGAGCACCTGCGCGCGTGCGGGATGGAGGTCGTCGGTCGGATCGATCTCACCGACGAGTGGACGCGGATCCTGGTCGAGCGGCTTGCGATGTACCGCTCGCTCGAGTCGCAGACGGTGGCGCGGCTCGGACGCGAGCACTTCGAGCGCTACGACCGGGCGTACGAGCACTTCGTCGGGCTGTACCGGAGCGGCGCGCTCGCCGGAGCGCTGATCCACGCGGTCAAGGCCGGATGAGCCTGCGCAGCCGAGTCTCGAGTCCGAACGACGAGATCAGCGCCGAGTGAGTCTCGGTTGCAGACGACGGCAAGTCAGCGCCGCGCCACGAGCCGGCTCAGCCCGGCCGTGAGCAGCAGCCCCAGCACCGAGCACGCGCCCGTGGCGACCCACGTCCACTGCCAGCCGCCCGCAGCGCTCGCCACCGCCGCCACCAGCGGCGGCCCGGCGAACTGGCCGAGCGCCGACCACTGCTGGACCCAGCCGAGCGTCGTCGCGAGCGTGCCTTCGCCCGGCGCCAGCCGCACGGCGAGGGCGAACAAGGTCGCCGGGATCAGCCCGCCGACGCCCGAGAACAGCAGCACCGCGACGTAGCGCAAGGCAGGCGCCAGGCCGGCATCGGCGCTGCCGGCGAAGCTGGCGGTCGCGGCCAGCCCCATCGTCGCGAAGCCGATCGTCAGCAGGCGGGACGGTGCGGCGCCGCGCTGCAGCAGCCGGCCCGAGCCGATGTTGCCGATCATGTTGGCGGCCGCGACGGTCGCGGTGAGCACGCCGGCGGCGACGCCGGCGATGCCGCTCTGGATGTAGATCGACGGCAGGAAGCCGATCACCGCCAGCCACTGGCCCGAGTACATCGCGAAGGCGAGGGCGATGAGCCACGGGCCCGGCGCGGAGAGGGTCCGGCGCAAGCGCGCGAGCGACGACAACGACGGCGACGCCGCCGCGGCAGGACGGGTGGCGTCTGCTGGCAGGGCGTGCCGGAGCCCCACCGCCATCGCGGCCGACACGGCCGCGAGCGCGCCCCACCAGCCGCGCCAGCCGATCGCGTCGATCGCCGGCGGCCCGAACAGCAGCGCCATGGCGGTGGCGAACGGCATGTAGGCGCCCCACAGGCCGATCATGGCGCTGACGCGGTGCGGCTCGACCAGCGCACGCACCAGGCCCGGCGCCGGCAGCACGACGAGCAGGAAGCCGAAGCCTTCGGCCGCGCGCAGCAGCATCAGCGGGGCCACGCCTTGCGTCAGGCCGCCGAGCGCGCTGACGATCGCCAGCAGCACGAGCCCCAGGGTCATGCTGCGGCGACTCCCCAGCGTGTCGGCGACGACGCCGAAGACCACGCCGAGCGCCATGCCGGCGAGCTGCACCAGCGACAGCAGGAAGCCGGCCTGCACCAGCGTCAGGCCGAGCGCGTCGCGCAGCACGGGGATCGCCGGCGGGAGCTTGCCGACGTGCAGGGCCGCGACGACGCCGGCGAGGATCACGAGCAGGGCCGGATCGACGCGGCGCGCGGGAGCGGGGGTCATGGCCGGCGAGTATCGCCACGTCGTCGGTGGCGGTGATCGCCTGGTATCGCCTGTGAGGTCACTCGCGCCTGCGCGCCCTTCAGCCATGCACCCCGCTGCTGCGCTCGCGCACCGCGTACGTGACGACGCGGTCGGCGATGCCCTTGACCTGCTCGGCCGGCATCGCCTCCAGGACGAAGGCGTCGCCGAGGCCGGCGCGCACGTCCTCGGTGACGAGGATGTCGACGCCGTGCACGCGCGTCAGGCCCTGCACGCGCGCCGCGATGTTGACGGTGCGGCCGACGAAGGCGAACTCCATGCGCTCGCGCGAGCCGATGAGGCCGGCCAGGCCCGGGCCGCTGTGGATGCCGATGCCGACCGCGACCGGCGGCACGCCTTCGAGCGCGAGCTCGCGGTTGTAGTCGACGATCGCCGCGCGCATCGCCAGCGCGGCGGACACCGCGTCGCGACAGTGCCACGGGTCCGGCCGGACGGCGCCGAAGTAGGCCAGGATGCCGTCGCCGAGGAAGGTCGAGACGTGCCCGCGGTGCTCGTGGATCGCATCGCTCATGTGCTGGAAGTAGCCGTTGAGCACGCGCGCGAGCGTCGCCGGGTCGAGCCGCTCGCTGAGCGCGGTGTAGCCGACGAGATCGGCGAACAGCGCCGTCGCCACCTTGCGCTCGGGCTGCATCGGGTCGGCGCCGACGGCGCCCGCGCCGGCATCGATCAGGCGCTGCACGACGCCGTCGGGCGCGAGCCGCGAGCAGGCGCGCTGCAGGTGCTCGAGCTCGGCGTTTGACGCGTCGAGCTGGACGCGCAGGCCCGCCGCGCGATGGCGCGCCGCGAGCCAGGCGAAGGCGAGGCCGAGGGCCGCGAGCAGCGACAGCGCCGCGAGCAGCGTCGCGCTCAAGCCGCGCAGCCCAGGATCGCCCCCATGCGGCACAGGCCGTTGCCGAGCGCCGCCACGCCGATCGCCTCGACGAGCTGCGGCTCGGACATCTGCTCGCGCAGCGCCCGCGCCCGCCGCTGGATGCGCGCCGGCTCGTACCAGATCGTCTCCCGCGCGAACGGCACGAGCACGCGCTCGAGCTCGTCGAGCTCGGGCCCGGCCAGATGGGTCAGGATCGTTTCCAGGGCCGCCGCGTCGATCCCCTCGGCGGCCAGCGCCGGGGCCAGGTCTTCCGTGCAGGGCCCGCACGAGAGGCCACGGGCGATGACCGCGAGCATCAGCAGCTTGCAGCGGCGCGTCAGATGCTGCGACCGCCACATGCCTTCGAGCGTGCGCGCCAGCGCGGCGGCGATGGGCGAGCCGGCGTAGGCGCCGACCAGGCGCGTGTAGGGCGGCGGCGCCGGCGGGTCGCCGGGGGTCAGGGCAGCGCCGGCGCGCCGGCGGCTGTTGAGCAGGCGCCCCAGGAGCGGCCGCATGAGCCGCATGTGCCACTGCTCGGGCATCCGTTCCAGCGGCCGCGCCGGGATGGCGGGGATCGTGCACGCCCGATTGCCGAAGTCGCTGACCGCGACGGCGAAGGCGATCTCCTTCAGCTCGTCCGTGCCGACCCCCGCCGCCCGCAGCGCCTCGCAGGCGCCGTGCGCGGCGGCGGGGCCCGAGCGCGACTGCGTCCGGCCGAAGGCGATGGCGGCGCGCGTTCGCGGCGGCAGGTCGCCGCGGGCGAGCTCCTGCTCGATGCGGTCGATGCGCGCCCTGCTCATGCCGCGCGCCCAGAGCAGGGCCCGGACGGCCGAGTAGCAGAAGCGGCACGAGTTCTCCTGGCTGACGGTGAGTGCGACGAGATCGGCGACGTCGGGATCCAGGCGCTGCAGGAGGCCGTGCTCGGGGTGCAGCTCGACGAGCGCACGCGCCAGCCACGGCACCGAGGCGAAGTAGCCGATCGCCGGGTTCGGGACCCCCTGGGTCCGGCGCACGAGCCTCTCGAGCTCGCGGTCGCGGCGCGGCTCGAGCAGGCATTCTTCCCACGCGACGTCGGAGAGGGCGTTCTCCATGCGCGTACTTCCTGTCAGGTGACGGACGCTACCGGGGAACCCGCCTGGAGGCGACGACGCCAGGCGGCCGGCGGCACGCCGTATTCGCGGCGGAAGGCACGGCTGAACGCGGTGTCCGTCTGGTAGCCCACCTGTTCGGCGATCCGCGTCAGCGGCGCATTGCTGCGGGCGAGCAGGTTCGAGGCCAGCAGCATCCGCCATTGCGCCAGGTACTGCATCGGCGCGTGGCCGACGAGCTGGGGGAAGCGCTCGGCCAAGACCGACCGCGACGTGCCGGCGATGCGCGCCAGTTCCTCCAGGGTCCAGGGGCGCGCGGGCTCCGCGTGCAGCGCGCGCAGGGCGGCGCCGACGATGCGGTCGTTGACGCCGGCCAGCCAACCGGTGCGGCCCTCCGCCTGCTCGTTCATGTGGATGCGCAGTACCTCGATGAACAGGACCTCGGCGAGCTTGGCGAGCACACCGTGGCCGCCGGGGCGCGGCGAACGAGCCTCGGCCAGCGCATAGCGCAGCGAAGCCTCGAGCCATACGCCTGCGTCCGAGCCGCGCACGCTGACCTTGACGACCGGCGGCAGCCCGGCGAGCAGCATGCGGGCCAGCCGCGCGTCGCAGGCCAGGTAGCCGCAGACCAGCTTCGTCGTCGCACCCCCGCCGCCGTAGGCCAGCAGCCGAGGCCGGCGCGCCAGGATCTCGTGCAGCCGCGCGCCCGATGCCGGCGGTAGGCCTGGCTGAGAACCCATGCGATGCGCGTCACCGTGCGGGAACACGACCGCGTCGCCGGCGGCGAGTCGCAGGGCCGGCAGGCCGTCCAGCTCGACCCAGCATTCGCCCTCGGTGACCAGGTGGAAGATCACGACCCGCTCGGCGGTCGGCTCCAGGTAGGGGGCCGCCGCGTCGGCCTGCGGCGATTGATAGCACCAGGGCGCCGTGAACCGGCCGTGCAGGAAGATCGCACCCACCAGGCGCACCACGCTCAGCGTCTGCGACAGCGCGTCCATCACGTCGCCACGTCGACGTGCAACGCGACGGGCAGCGGCTGCTCGAGCGCATCAGTGACAGGCGAGCAGTGCGCCGTCGACTCGACCAGTGCACGCAGGCGCTCGGCGGGAACGCCGGGCGCGCCGATGCGCACGTGCAGTCCCATCGCCAGCGGGCCGGCGGGAACACGACCACCGTCGGGCTCGGGCATCCCGAGCAGGCCACGCACGTCGGATCGACTGGTTGCGCGCGCCTCGAGCGTCTGCAGCGTGATGCCCGCGGCCGCGGCGGCCATCGCGATGCGCGTCACCGCGCACGACGCCAGCCCGGCGCGCAGCAGCCAGCCCGGAGTCACTGCGCTGGCCTCGCCGCCGATCTCGACCGGCATGTCGGTCGCCACGGAGAGACCCGCGTCGCTGCGGACGCTCGCGCGCAGGCCGCCTTCCCAGCGCGCCGTAGCCGCCGAGTCCTCGCTCACGGCCGCCTGCGGCTTGCGGCGCAGCACCGAGGCCACCCGTTCCATCGACGCCGCGATCTGTTCCATGCCCATGCGGTGCATCCTTGCAGCAAAGCCCCGATTCTGGAAGTGGAGCGGCCTTGGCGCCAGCGGCGGACCCCGCGACCTGGCGCATGGCGGACGCGTGGACAGTCGGTGCGGACTCTGGGTCAGCCCGCGCGTGAGCGGGGGACACACGGCGGACGCACGGCCAGGCGGCAGCGACGCACGGGCAGGACACGCCGCACCGGCCACGCCGACAGTGGCAGTGCGCCGCAGTGGCGCCACCCATCACCGGAGATTCAGATGAATGCACCCATCGACTTCGCCGCCTTGAAAGCCCGTCAGCACGCTGCCTGGAGCACCGGCGACTACGCCGTCATCGGCACCTCGCTGCAGATCGTCGGCGAGTCGCTCGCCGAGGCCTGCGACCTGAAGACCGACGAGCGCGTGCTCGACGTCGCGGCGGGCAACGGCAACGCGACGCTGGCCGCGGCTCGCCGCGGCTGCCTCGTCACCTCGACCGATTACGTCGGCAGCCTGCTCGAGCGCGGCGCCGAACGCGCGCGTGCCGAACGCCTCCAGGTCACGTTCCAGACCGCCGACGCCGAGGCCCTGCCGTTCGCCGAGGCCAGCTTCGACGCCGCGGTCTCGACCTTCGGCGTGATGTTCGCACCGGACCATGCCAAGGCGGCCGCCGAACTGGTCCGCGTGGTTCGCCCCGGCGGGCGCATCGGCCTGGCCAACTGGACGCCCGACAGCCTGATCGGCCGCATGTTCAAGGTCCTCGGCCGCTACGTGCCGCCGCCGGCCGGTGTGCAGCCGCCGTCGCTGTGGGGCACCGAGGCGCATCTGCGCACGCTGTTCGGCGACGCCGCCGCGGCGATGCAAGCCGTGCCGCGGCAGTTCTCGTTCCGCTACCGGTCGGCGACGCATTTCATCGACGTCTTCCGCACCTGGTACGGACCGGTGAACAAGGCGTTCGCGACCCAGACGCCGGACAAGGCCGGGGCACTGGCCGGCGAGCTGGCCGAGCTCCTCGACGGCCTGAACCGCGCCGGCCCGGGATCGCTGGTCGTCCCAAGCGAGTACCTCGAAGTCGTCATCACCCGGGCGTGAGCGCAACCATGGACGCCCGCCTGCAACGTCGCATCCAGCGCTACGGCTGGGAGCGGGCGGCCGATGCCTACGAACGCCACTGGCACGGCCCGCTCGCCGGCGTCCACGGCGAGTTGCTGGCGCGGGCCGCACCGGCCCCCGGCGAGGCGGTGCTCGACGTGGCCTGCGGCGCCGGTGTCGTGTCGGCCGCCGCGGCACGCGCCGTGGGGCCGGCCGGGCGCGTGCTCGGCGTCGACCTGGCGGAGGCCATGGTTCAGGCTTCCCGGCAGCGTGCGCAGTCGCTCGGTCTCGAGCACGCCCGCTTCGAACGCATGGACGCCGAGCAACTCGCGCTGCCCGACGCCGGTTTCAACGTTGCCCTGTGTGCGCTCGGACTGATGTACGTGCCGGACCCCGGAGCCGCGCTGCGCGAACTGCACCGCGTGCTGCGACCGGGCGGCCGCGCGGTGCTGGCGGTCTGGGGCGAACGCGCGCGCTGCGGCTGGGCCCAGCTGTTCGGCATCGTCGATGCCGAGGTGCGCAGCGAGGTCTGCCCGCTCTTCTTCGGCCTGGGCCAGGGCGATGCGCTCGCGCGCTCCTGCGCCTCGGCCGGCCTGCAAGTGACCGCGCAGCGGCGGCGCAGCGACTCCCTGGACTACGCCGACGCCGAAGCGGCCTGCGCCGCGGCATTTGCGGGCGGGCCGGTCGCGCTGGCCTGGTCGCGATTCGATGCGGCGGTGCGCGAGCGGGTGCAGGCGCGCTATCTCGCCGCCATCGAGCCGTGGCGCGACGGCCGGGGCTACCGCGTGCCGGCCGAATACCTGATCGTCGCGGCGCAGCGCCCGGAGGCGTCAGTCCCGGTGGTCCATGCGGCTGGCGGCGAGCGCCGCCGCCAGTGACAGCAGCACGCAGCCCAGCATCAGCAGCACCAGAGTGGCAGGCGCGGCGTCGCGCTCGACGACGTACGCCGTCAGCCAGCTGAGGAGCGCGCCGATCGCGACGACCAGTGCCCCGCTCAGCCCGGCCGAGGTCCCGGCCAGGTCGGGCCGCACCGAGATCGCGCCGGCGTTGGCACAGCCGACGGTCAGGCCGTTGCCGAAGCCCACGAACATCGTCGGCCCGAAGATGGCCGCCGGATGCGACACCCCGGACGCGAACAAGCCGAGCGCGACCAGCAGCGCCGCCGCGGAGACCAGGCGCCCCGCCAGGATCAGGCGGGCCGGACGCGAGCGCGGCGCGAGACGTGCGGTGATCGCGGCGCCGAGCACGAACCCACCGGTGATGGAGCCCACGCCGAGCCCGACCAGCGCCGGCGTCAGGCCCCAGGTGGCGGTGGCCACGTACGGCACACCCGTCACGAAGACGAAGAAGGCCCCGACCGAGAACGAGACGCAGAGCACGTAGGCCCAGTAGGGCGGCGATGCGAGCAGTGCCGCCCAGTCCGAGAGGCGCGGCGGCGGCAGCCCGGGACGGCGGGTCTCGCCCATGTCCACCCAGGCCAGCGCGAGGACGGCGGCGCCGAACAAGGTGTACAGCGCGAAGACGGCGCGCCAGCCCAGGGCCGTGTCGAGCAGGCCGCCCAGCAGCGGGCCGAGCATCGGGGCCACGGCCATGGCCGACGAGATCGCCCCCAGCTTGCCGGCCGAGTCGCGCATCGAATAGCGGTCGCGGATCGCGGCCGTCGACATCACTGTGCCGGCCACGACGACGCCCTGCAGGGCACGGAAGGCGAGCAGCACCGTGACGTCCTGCGCCAGCATGCAACCGGCCGAGGCCACGACGTAGACGGCCATCGCCGACAGCACGACCGGGCGCCGCCCGATGCGGTCGGACACGGGCCCGAGCGCGACCTGGAACAGGGCCGACACCAGCATGTAGCCCGAGATCGCCAGCGCGACCACCGATTCGCGCGCGGCCAGGTCGCGCGACATCGCCGGCAGCGACGGGATGATGGCGTTCAGCGTCAGCGCGGAGAGCGCGGACAGCAGCGTCAGGGTGAGCAGTCGCGGCGGGTGGGTCGGCACGGGAGAACGGACGGTAGCAGTCGCTAGCCGTGACCCGTCGCCGCGACGGCGCCGGTCACACAATCAGGACGTCGCCACCACCCTTGCCGCCCACCATGCTGAAGTTCTACTACTCGCTTGCGCCGAACCCCATGAAGGTGGCGCTGTTCCTGGAGGAGTGCGGTCTGCCGTACGAGGCCATTCCCGTCGACACGCGCAAGGGCGAGCAGCACGCGCCGGCGTTCACGACGCTCAACCCGAACGCGAAGGTGCCTGTCATCACCGACGACGGAACGACCGTCTTCGACAGCAACGCGATCCTGCTCTACCTGGCCGAGAAGACCGGACAGCTCCTGCCTGAGGCGCGGGACCGCGGCCCGATGCTGTCGTGGCTGATGTTCGTCGCTTCGGGCATCGGGCCGTTCACCGGCCAGTGCGTGCACTTCAGGCACTACGCGCCGGAGCCGAACCCGTACGCGCTGAACCGCTACGACTTCGAAGCGTGGCGGCACTGGAAGATCCTGGATGCCCGCCTGGCGAGCCGGCCATGGATGGTCGGCGACGCCTATTCGCTGCTCGACGTGGCGGTGTGGGGCTGGGCGCGTGCCGTGCCGTTCGCGCTGGGGCAGGAGGCCTGGGCGCAGCTGCCCCACGTGAAGCGCCTCCTCGATGCGATCAACGAGCGGCCCGCGGCGCAGCGTGCCGCGGCGCTCAAGGACCGCTACGCCTTCAAGGCCGAGATGGACGACGAGGCCCGGCGGGCGATGTTCCCGCAAAACGAGCGGCTGAAGGCGGCCTGATCGCCGGGCCGCAGGGTCGTCGCGTTCGACTGCGAGGTCACTGCATCGCCTTGACGATCGCCTCGCCGTCGGGTCCGGCGCGCTTGCTCCATTCGACGATGAGCTTGCGGCCGACGCGCTCGAACTCGGCGCGCATGGCCGGCGAAGGTTCGACCACCTTGAGGCCGTTCTTGGCCAGGGTGTCGGTCGAGCCCTTGGCGGCCGCCCTCGCGAGCTCCCAGCCGCGCGCCTCGGCCTGCGCGGCCACCTTCAGCAGGGCGGCCTGGTTCTCCTTGCTCAGGCGGCCGAAGGCGGCCTCGTTCACCACGACCGCATTGCGCGGGTGCATGGCGTTGGCGTCGTAGAACGAGCTCAGGAAATCCCAGGCCTTCGAGTCGACGCCGATCTGCGGCGAGGCGATCATGACCGTGGCCATGCCGGTCATGAAGGCCTGCCCGATCTCGGGCGCCTGGATGGTGACGGGCTGGGCGCCGAGCTCTTCGGCGAAGCGCGCCGTGATCGGGTTGTAGGCCCGGAACTTGGCGCCCTTCATCGCGGCGAGCGAGTCGATCGGTGTCTTCGTGAAGAGGCCGTTCCCGGGCCACGCGACCGAGTAGAGCAGGCGCAGCCCGCTCTTCGCGAGCCGCTGCTCGAGCATGGGCTTCTGCGCCTGGTAGAGGCGCCACGACCGGTCGAAGCCCGCGGCGAGGAACGGGATCATGTCGGCTTCGTAGATCGCGTCTTCGTTGCCGTGCATCGACAGCAGGATCTCGCCGATCGGCACCAACCCGCTCTGTACCGAGCGCTTGATCTCGGGCAGCTTGTAGAGCGACGCGTTGCCGTGGATCTGGATCTCGATCTCGCCCTTGGTCGCGTTCTTCACCTCGGCAGCAAACCAGCGCAGGTTCTGCGTGTGGAAGTTGGCGTCGTTGTAGCCCGCGGGCAGGTCCCATGTGGCCTTGGCCTGCTGCGCGAGGGCGGCAGGCGCGGCGAGCGCGGCCAGCAGGGCCAGCATCGCGCCGATCGTTCTCTTCATGTCGTCTCCTGAGGTTGTTGCTCTGCGGCAAGCCCGTTCCGCATGGAGACGCGAGGCTACTGCGCTCCGCAGGCCTGGCGTCGCCGGAGATGCGTTCTCTAGGGTTTCCCCCTCGCCAGACTGTCGGCGCCAGGACAGTCGAATCACGGATCCCTGCCCATGATCTTCCAGTCAAGACAGGGGACATCCATGACCGCCAGACTCAGCACAGCCCGTTCGTTCATCCTGTTGTCGGCCCTCTGCGCCGGCCTCGTCGGCTGCGGCGGACGCAGCGACGACGCCGAGGCCGAGATCCGGATCCTCTCGTCCGACGCTTCGATGGCCAGCGGTGGCGATGCACTCGTCTCGGTCAGCGTTCCGTCCGGTGTTTCGCAGCAGGACGTGAGCTTGCAGCTCAACGGCGCCGCGGTCACCAACCAGCTGCAGTTCGATGCGGCGACCGGGACGCTGCGCGGCGTCGTCCAGGGAATGACGGAAGGCGAGAACACGCTGACCGCGGCGATCGCCAATGGCGCGACCACGAAGCTGACGGTCACCAACCACCCCAGCACCGGCCAGATCTTCGGGCCCCACCAGCGACCCTGGATCTGCGAAACCCAGGCCTCCGGACTCGGCGCCCCGCCGGCCTCCGGGCCCTGCACGGCACCGACACGCTACGACTGGTTCTACCGCACGACGGGAGGCACGTTCGCGCCGCTGGCGAGCCTCGCCCGCCCGTTCCCGGCCGACCTGGCGCAGACGACGACGACGGAGGGCCATACGGTCGACTACATCGTCCGGGTGGAGTCCGGCACGATCAACGAGTCGATCTATCGCATCGCGATCCTGGACGATCCCACCCGCGAGATCCGCAACCCCTGGTCCGCAGGCGGCACCCAGCCCGGCAACGGCTGGAACCGCAAGCTCAGCTTTCCGTTCACCGGCGGGGCGAACCCCGGCTTCCGCTCGGGACGAAACGTCGTCACCTCCGCGCTGCAGGACGTGCCCTTGAGCCTCGGCTTCGCGGTGGCCTTCGGCACCCGCAACGTCCTGGGCACCGGCAACGACGACCTCGTCTCGGCCGAGACGCTGATGATGATCAAGGAGCGCTTCATCGAGCAGTACGGCGTGCCGCGCTTCACCATCGGCTCGGGCACCTCGGGCGCCGCGATCCAGCAGCACCTGATCGCCCAGAACTACCCCGGGATGCTCGATGCGCTGACCCTCGGCATCTCCTATCCGGACGTCGTGTCGCTCGTCGACATCATCGACTGCCACATCCTCAACAACTACTTCAACAACATCGCCAACCCGGCCGCGTGGCCGGGCAGCCGCCGCTCCAAGGTGGACGGCTACGCCGTCGCCACCAGCGGCGCGAGCACCGGCATGACCGTGTGCCAGACGGGCTGGGCCGGCCGGGCCGAGGCGCTGCAGGACGCCGACGGCAGCCACCCCACCGTCGGCTTCGATCCCGCGGTGCCGCTCAACCTGCGCTACCACCCGGTCACGAACCGCACGGGCGCACGCGGCACCCTGTGGGACGCCAACGTGCTCAGCATCGGCACCGATCCGCAGACCGGCTTCGCCCGCTCGCTGTACGACAACGTCGGCCTGCAATACGGCCTGAAGGCGCTGAACGGCGGCCACATCACGGTCGCCGAGTTCATCGACCTGAACGAGAAGATCGGCGGCCGCGACGCCGACGGCAACATCATTCCGCAACGAGCCGTCGGCGACGAGACAGGGCTCGTCAACGCCTACCGCTACGGCCGCATCTCGAGCGGCGAGAACTGGACGCTGCCGATGATCTACACGCGGGACTACCGCGACTTCAACAACGACATCCACACGCGCGAGCGCGACTTCGCGGCGCTGGAGCGCATGAGAGCGGCCACCGGCACCACCGAGAACACCGTGATGTGGACGGTGCCCCTGGGCACGGTGCCCGGCGTGAACCTGCCGCGGATGGCGCTGCTCGCGCACAACGAATGGCTGGAGAAGATCCTCGCCGACACCTCGGGGCGCAGCTACGCCCAGAAGGTGATCGCCGGTAAGCCGGCCACCGCGAAGGACGCCTGCTGGAACGCGGCGGGCACGAAGTTCGAGGAAGCACCGACGCTCAACCCCGCGGCGCAGTGCAACCAGCTCTTCCCCGTGCACGACAACGTGCGCACCGCCGCCGGAGGGCCGATCAGCGGCCGCATCCTCAAGTGCCAGCTGAAGCCCGTCGCCGCAGCCGACTACGCGGTTCCCGTGACGGCTCAGGAGCTGGACCGTCTGAGGACCGTCTTCCCCCAGGGCGTCTGCGACTGGTCGAAGGCCGGCGTCGGCGAGCGGAACATCGAGGGAACCTGGTTCCGGTTCACGGCCCCTGGGAACGGGGTGGCGATGCGTCCGCCGCGGCCGTAGGGCTCGGGCATCTCAAGACGATCGACAGGTCTCCTTCGTCATGGCGGGCGTTCGCCGCGCGGCTGCGGCGAGGCCGAGCGCTCGCGCTGGGTCGAGGCGGCATCACCTTCTTCGCTGCCGGCAAGCTGCTGCACGCCAGGGACGACGAACGCACGGCACGCCCGCCCGGTTTCGCAGAGCCTCGAGGGGCTGCCGCTGCTGCTGCCGGCGGCAGACTCGGCGCTGCGCCCGCGGCTCGACGCCTGGCTGCGACGCCATGGTCTGGCGCCGCGCGTCGCCGCCGAGTTCGACGACACCGCCTTGATGAAGGCGCAGCGAGTTGTTCGCCGACGGCTGAGGTCTGCGCCGACCGCGCCCTGGGAGGGCGGCAGTCCGTTCGAGAATCCCGAAGGGTCCCGCAGAGAAATCTGCTTTTTGCTGCGCCGTCCGAACTCTAGATTCCGACCGTACGCCTTGGATGCGAGGCGGTTGTGGAGCGGAGAGTCCTCCGCCCTGCACGAACCTCGCCGCGAAGCGCGGCCACGCGCCGGCCGCGCCCGCGCCGCCTGCGCGCGCATGCTCAAGACGGCCGGGCCTGGTCGGGCTTGCTGTAGTCGCAGACGCCTTCCGGAAACACCTGCTTCAGCCGCGCGATGTCGGCCGCGCCCGGCACCCAGGGCGCGTAGGTGCCGTCGGCCACTGCCGCGTCGACCGACTTGAGCGCGCACTTGTAGATGCCGCCCTCGATCGGCGCGCCGGCGACGATGCGCGACGTCGAGTACAGCGGGAAGGCCTGGGTGCAGCGCCCGGCCGGCTTGTCGTCGAGGATGCCGTCCCAGGCGTCGTTGCCGGCGTAGATCAGCTTGCCGGTGACGTCGAAGCAGCTGTCGACCGCGCGCGCCGGCCGGTTCTCGCCGATGCTGCGCGTCGGGTTGGCTCGGATGTTCGCCATCCACTCGTCCATCACCTGCATCGCGTCAGGCGTCTGGCTCGCCTTGGCGACACCGGGCTGGGTGTCGGTGAACCAGATCACCAGATGGTCCGAGTGGCCCATCTTCTGCTGCACGCGCTTGCGGACCGCGAACGATTGGTGCGTGTTGTGCATGTCGAGCTCGCGCTCCATGTACTGCCGGTGATCGATCGTCGGCACCGGGAGGTCGCCGCCGAACACCATGCCCGAGGTGTAGGCGGCACGCATCGCCGAGAGCTCGCCGCGGGTGCGCGGCGCCGGCTGGTCGGGGGCCGGGCTCAGGTTCATGTTGCGACGGCTCCAGAGGTCGAACTTGCTCGGGTCCGCGAGCACGTCGGCCTGCGTGCCGATGTAGGGGAAACCTTCCTGGACCATCTGGCTCGGATGCTTCCAGCCGCCGATCCTGAAGTTGAGGTCGACGAACTCGGCGCCCGTGATCCTGCCGTCCTTGAGCGACTCGAGCCCGTACTGGACGCCGACGTTGTCCCAGGTCGGCAGGGCCGCGCCCGTCGAGTCGACGCCGTAGATGTTGCGCAGGTCGTCGTAGTGGGTCCAGCGGATGGCGGCGATGTCGGACTGGGGCACGTACTTGTCCTGGTTGGTCACCTGCCCGTAGAGCGGATTCATGGCCAGGGCCGACAGACCGATCCAGGCCTTGCGGCACTCGCTCGAGCCGCGCGCGGTGCTGAAGCCGAGCATCGTCTTGACCTGGGCGAACGGGTCGTTGACGCGCGCGGCGTCGTTCTGCCCCGCCGGGGTTTCCTCGGCATTCATGCCGACCAGCCAGGTCCGGTTCTTGGTCGTCCGCCACTTGGCGTTGGCCTTGTCGGTGACGTCCATGTAGTGCTCGAGCAGCTCGCAGTCGCCGACATGGATCGTCTGCGTCACCATGTCGGGGTACGACTGCACCGGCAGCGCCGCGTCGAGCACGCCCGGGTTGTTCTGGGCCAGGATGTACTGCTGGATCGCACCGCCCGAGCCGCCGAGGCCGTAGGTGTAGAGCGGACGGCCGTAGCGCTCGACGAAGCGCTCCTTCGTCATCATCGCCGTCTCGCCGGCCACCTGCAGGTTGTAGTGCGTGCCGGTGTTGTTGCCGCTCGAATGGACGATCGCGTCGCCACGCGCCAGCACGTCGGGCTCGAGCGAGCGGCTGTGCAGCGTGCCCTGGCTGTGGCCGATGGCGACCCCGCCCTGGAAGTAGTACTGCAGGCGCTTGTTCCACAGGCTCAGGTCGGGGCTGGAGGCGCTCTCGCCGCGCGGCGCCAGCATGGCGAAGCTGTAGATGAACCGATTGATGGTGCCGCGCTCCTGGCGCACGACGAAGTCGACGCTGCGCCCGTCGGGCAGGGTGATGACCTTCACGTCGGCAGGCCGGGAGCCGTCGGTCGGCATGTCCTTCCACTGCTCGCCGGTGCTGCGGTAGCGATAGGTGACGTAGGTCTCGAGCGAGCAGTTGCGGCTGTAGCCGACGACGCTGCCGGCCGCGTCGGTCACGGCGTAGCCCGGCGCCGCAGTGCTGTCGACGAGCGGCTGCTTGCCGAGCTGCGTCGTGGTGCAGACGAAGGGCGCCTGCTGCGGGCCGGACAGCATCGGCCCGGTGATGGGGTGGTTGGTCAGCGTCAGGCGCCGCTGCTCGAAGCCGCTGCTGCGCAGCTCGAGCGTGTTGGCGCCGTCTCGCAAGCCGCTGACGACGCCTTCCAGCCGGTCGCCGTCGGCCTGAAGCGCCGGCGAGATCTTCTGGCCGTTGAGCCACAGCTCCAGCGTCGCGTGCGTCTCCTTCGGCGCCCGCACCTCGATCCGCGCATCGCCGCCAGACACGTACTCGGGCGAGCTCGAGAGGACCGACAGCGTGGCCTCGGAGCTGTCGCCGCCGCCGCCGCAGGACGCCAGCAGAATGGTCGCGGCCGTGACCGCCGAGCTTGCCTTCCAGATGTTCATGTCTCGTCTCCTTGGGCCATTCTTCTGCGCATGGAGCCTCCGCTGGAAGACGGATAAGCCCCGAGCCGACACCACGCCGGCAGGCTCGTCGTTTGCCCGACGCGATTCCCGCTTTCGTTTCGGGAGCCGTGCGCATGCAGCCAACGACCTCTGAGCCCGACCGCGCTTCGCTCGGAAGCTCGTCCGGTGTTGCGATGACCGGCCATTGCCTCTGCGCTGCCGTCACGCTCACGGTCAGCGGAGACCACGATCCCCGCGTCGGCGCCTGCCACTGCCGGATGTGCCAGCGCTGGTCCGGGGGGCTCTTCCTCTGCTTCACCGCCGACGCAGCGGCCGTCACCGTCACGGGCGAGGTCACGCGCTACCGCTCCTCTGCCTTCGCCGAGCGGGCCTTCTGCCCGCGCTGCGGCTCGCACCTGTGGTTCAGGGACACGAAGGATGGCGGCGAGCCCCGGAGGTATGAGCTCATGCCGGGCCTTTTCGACGCGGCCCGTGACTGGCCGCTTCGGTCGGAGATCTACGTGGACCGTGCCATGGCCTCGGTCCGTCTCGGCGGCGACCACCGCCGCGAGAGCCGGGCCGAGTACGAGGCCGAGAATCCGTTCGTCGAGGGCGATGCGGCATGACGCCCTCTTGGCGACGACCAAACGTTCATCGGCCGATGCGCACGATGCGTCCGGCCTCGCTGTCGGTGAGGACGTAGAGCGCCCCGTCCGGACCCTGACGTACATCGCGGATGCGCTCGCCGAGCGACGTGAAGAGCGCCTCCCGCGCGGTGACGGTGTCGTTGTCCAGCACGAGCCGCCACAGCGCCCTGCCGGCAAGCGAGCCCATGAAGAGGTTGCCGCGCCACTCGGGCATGAGGTCGCCGGTGTAGAACGCGAGCCCGCTCGGAGCGATCGAGGTCGGCGTCCAGGTGGTGAGCGGCTCGACGTAGGTCGGCGCGTGCACGCCGCCGCCGATGCGGCAGGCGTCGCCCACCGGATCGCCGTAGTTGCAGCCGTAGCTCTTCATCGGCCAGCCGTAGTTGCTGCCGGCCCTGGCGATGTTGATCTCGTCTCCGCCCTGCGGGCCGTGTTCGGCGACCCAGAGCTCGCCGGTCGTGGGGTGCAGCGCCGCGCCTTGCGGGTTGCGCAGACCGATCGACCAGAGCTCGGGCCGTGAATCGGCGCCGAAGCTCGGGTTGTCCGGCGGCACGCTGCCGTCCCTGGCGATGCGCACCACCTTGCCGAGGTGTCCGGTCACGTCTTGCGAGGGGCTGCCGAGCAGTCGCTCGCCGAGGGTGACGAACAAGGTCTTGTCGGTACCGAAGACGAGCCGCGAGCCGAAGTGGATGGTGCCGGGGACCTTCGGCAGCTGGCGGAAGATGACGTGCACGTCGACGAGTGCGTTGCCGAAGAGGCGGCCCCGTGCCACCGCCGTGCCAGCGTTGCCGGCGTCCGCGCCGGTGCCGGCCTCGGCGTATGAGATGTAGACCCACGGGTCGGTTGCGAAGTCGGGGTCGATGGCGACGTCGAGCAGGCCGCCCTGGCCCGATGAGACGACCGCCGGCACGCCCCCGAGCGGCTGCCCGACGCTGCCGCCGCCGGCCGCCACCAGCACCAGCGAGCCGCCTTTCAGGGTGACGAGCGCCCGCCCGTCCGGCAGGAAGACGAAGCCCCACGGCGTGTCCAGCTCGGCGGCCCAGGTCGCGGTCCCGATCGGCCGGCTCGGCCCGTGCGACCACTGCTGGTTGGCGCCGCCGTGGCAGTCCCACATGATGATGGAGGCATCGTTGTTCGGGTTCGCGCCCGCGACATCGAGGCAACGGCCGGAGAGCTCGGACCTGAGGAGCTTGCCGTCCCAGCGCCACTTCTGGTTGCTGCCGCCGTGGCAGTCGTAGAGCTTCACCTCGGCCCCGTTGCTCGGGCTCGCGAACCAGACGTCGACGCACATGCCGCTGGTCGTCTTCAGGTCGCCGGCGCTCGTGAGCGTGAAGCGCTGCGCGTCGCTGCCGTTGCAATCCCACAGCCGCAGGCGCATGCCGGACGACTGGTCGTTGTTCGGCACGTCGAGGCAGCGGTCGGCGAGGCCGACCAGCGGCCCGCCAGCGTCGACGGAGTCGGTGTTCGCGTCGGCGTCGAGCCGGCTCGCCTTGGTGCCGGCGCCAACCGCATCGAGAGCGGACGGCGCGGATGCGTTCGAGGTGCCGTCGCCGCCCCCGCAGGCGGCGAGGAGCGAGGCGACGACGACGGCTGAAGCGAACGCGAGGCGAATCTTCATGTGCATGACTCCGTGATCGCAGGTGCGTGCGGGACGAGCGTCACCGCGCGCCGGACGGGGGCTCCACCCGCTTTTCATCTGCATCCGTGCAATCGAGCCACGGTGTCCGTGGCGTGCCGAACGATCTCGTCGACGATCTCCGCCGCCGGCTTGATGGCATCGATCAAGCTGCAGGACTGGCCGGCGTAGAGCGCCATCTGCTCGATCTCCGCGTCCACGCCGGGCTCGGGCAGATAGGCCGAGTACGCCGGAACGTCTACTGTGGTCCCGCCGCTTTGCATGGTGCCCACGACCGTTCCCTCGTCCGGCCGTTCGCCGGCCGGGGGCCGCCCTGCTCGCTCCCAACGCTCGATCCCGGCAGTGCGCAGGACCCGGTGCGGCGCGTTCGCCCATCCTAGGTTGAACTGCTCCGTGTACACCGTGTCTTCGGCCTTCGCCGTCACGATCCGAGCCTTGTAGGCGTCGGCCGCACGCGCCTCGGTACTCGCCAGGAAGCGCGTCCCGATGGAGACGCCCTGCGCCCCGAGACTCAGCGCCGCCACGAGTCCACGACCGTCTGCGATTCCTCCGGAGCCGATCACCGGAAGGGGCGCGACGGCATCGACAATCGTCGGCAGCAGGACAGACAGTGCCGTCGTGCCCTTGACGTGCCCGCCGGCTTCGACGCCTTGCGCGATGATCGCGTCCACTCCGGCCTGGGCTCCCGCGATCGCCTCGCTGACGGACCCGACCTGCAGGAACACCTTGATCCCGCGTCGATGAGCCTCGTCGACGTAGGGTGCCGGATCCCCCCAGAAGAGCACCAGGATCGGAACCCGCTCATCGAAGCAGGCCTCGACCTGCCCTCTCCGCAACAGAGGCAGGACGAGATTGACGCCGAAGGGCCTGTCGGTCAGATCCTTCAGCCGCTCGATCTCACCCCGGACGAACTTGCCCGGCAAGGAGGCCGTGCCGAGGACACCGCATCCTCCGGCGTTGGAGACCGCGGCTGCGAGCTCCGGGCCCGACGCCGTGCCGATGCCGGCGCAAAAGACGGGGTGCTCGATGCCAAGAGCACGGCAGAGCTCGGTCTTCAGCATGGCGCCTCCATGCTCGTTAGCGTGGCGAAGAGCCGCACGCGCGTCAAGGGAAACGGGCCCGCGATCGCGCCCGCGACGAGAGCAGCCGGCGGGACACGAGAGAGAGCGCCCGGACGTCGAACTGAGGCTCCCCGTGACGCAACGGGGCAGGTGCCCGAGGCGTTGTAGGACGGGTCGACGCCCGAAGGCATCACAAAGTCGCTTTGCGACACGCGGACGGCCCGAGCTCAGCCCTTCGGCACCTTGATTGCTCGGGGGAAGGTTCCCTCAACCCTGCAGGAGCTATCCCATGCAAGCGAAATTGATCGTTGCCATTGCCGTCGCCGCCCTGGCCGGAGCCGCGCAAGCGCAGACCACGGGCAGCACCGCCAGAGAGGCAGCACGGGACACCGGCGCTGCGGCCAAGGCCGCCGTGACCCCGGGTGACCAGAACATGGGCCGCACCCCCAACAACCGCAGCGGCGGCGTGATGGGGAACGACCAGCCGGCCGGCGCCGCCGGGCGCGCGGCCGAAGCGGCGGTCACGCCCGGCGACCAGAACATGGGCCGCACGCCGAACAACCGCAGCGGCGGTGTCATGGGCACCGACCGCACCCGGACGGACGCGGGGACGACCAGCGGCACCCTCCCCGCCCGCGCGGATCGCAACTGACGACGAAGTGCAGTGAGCGCGGGTCGACGAGCGCGGCGCAAGCGCCGACGGCTCGCGCCGATCTGTCTATCCTCTGACCGGGCGAGGCGCTTAGCGGCGTCTCGCCCGGTTCACGTCCGGGTCCGCAGGCCGCTACTTCTTTTCCAGCAGCAGCCGTCCCGCCTTCCGCAGGCGACTCCTGAAGCCGCTCGCGATGAGGCCGAGCACGCCGGGCAGGTGGATCTCCATCGTCACCGCGGCGTCGCCGACATCGACAAAGCCGGTGATCGTCTGAGCCAGCGCCGTGACGCTGAAGACGAGCCGATCTCCTTCCCAACGTTCGCTGCACTGGCCGCTGCCGCCCGGCAAGCCGCGAAGCGTCTTCGCGAAACCCGTCTCGATGCGACGGCGCGCCTCGGCGCGGCCGAGCTGGTGCGGGATGCTGATCGTGAGGGGCGGCGTCATGGCGCGAGGGTGCCGCGATGCGCGGCATGGTGCAAACGGTTTCCTTGCCGGGCGTGTGGCGAAGTGCGGTGGCCATGGTGTGCCACAACAAGAGAGCGGCAGGGGAAGGTGTGTATCAGGCCGACGAACACGGTCACGGCCGGCGTGGCGTTCGGGCAGCCGTATCAGGCACCGTTCTCGACGCGATAGGGAATCCGTGGAGTACCGTCGGGGACTTTGAAAGCCCAACGCATGAAGTCCGCTCCTTTCGTCTTGTCGTCCGCATTGCTCCTGACGCTAGCCGCCTGCTCCAAGCAGCCGGAGGAGGCGGCCCGTCCCTCCACCACGACGGCCCCTGCGAGGGTCGCGGCGCCTGCCTCGGATCCGTCGCTGCCGTCGGCGTCTGTCGTCGCGAGCGCGCCGTCCACGCCCCTCGAGCCTCCTGCGTCCGCTCCTGCGGGCATGCCGATGCCAGCGTCGGCACCTGCAGCGGCGTCTGCCGCAAGCGCACGCTAGAACGGCGCTCGGGTCGATGGCGCGCACCGTGCGCACGGCGCCGCGGCCGAGCCTGCACCCACCCTCGAACACATCAGGAGACGCCCCATGCCCCGTTCCATCACCCGCCGCGACGCCCTCGGTCGCGCCTGCCTGCTGGCCGCCGCCCTCGCCTGCGCCGGATCGCTTGCGCAGGCCCAGGACTACCCGAGCAAGCCGATCAGCATCGTCGTGCCGTTCCCCCCGGGCGGAACGACTGACCTGGTGACGCGAACCCTCGCCGAGGCGCTGTCGAAGAGCCTCGGCCAGCCGGTGCTGGTCGAGAACCGCCCCGGTGCCGGCACGACGGTGGGGGCCGACGTGGTCGCCAAGGCCCGGCCCGACGGCTACACGCTGCTGATGGGCGCCGTGCACCACACGATCGCGCCCAGCGTCTACAAGAAGCTGTCATACGACCTGCAGAAGGACCTGGTGCCGATCACGACGGTGGCGTCGGTGCCGAACATCGTCGCCGTCAACCCGACCGTGACGCCCGTCAAGAGCATCGCCGAGCTCATCGCCCTGGCCAAGGCGTCGGCGCAGAAGCCGCTCAGCTACGGCTCCAACGGCAACGGCACGGCGCAGCACCTGATCGGCACGCTGTTCCAGCAGCAGACCGGCACGACCCTGCTGCACGTGCCGTACAAGGGGAGCGCGCCGCTCGTCGCCGACCTGCTCGCCGGCCAGGTGAACATGTCCTTCGACAGCATCACGGCGCAGTGGGCCTTCCTGAAGAACGGCAAGCTGCTGCCGCTGGCCGTCACGGCGCAGACGCGCTCGTCGTTCCTGCCGAACGTGCCGACGCTCCAGGAGGCCGGGCTCAAGGGCTTCGACATCCAGACCTGGTACGGCGTCATGGCACCGGCCGGGACACCCAGGCCGGTGATCGAACGGCTCAACGCCGAGATGGTGAAGATCATCAAGTCGCCGGCCTTCGCCAGCGCCATGGCCAACGGCGGCTGCGAGCCGCTCGGCAGCACGCCCGCCGAGATGAGCGCCCTCATTTCCAGCGAGATGGCGAAGTTCGCGCAGATCGTGAAGGACGGGAACCTGGTCGTCGAGTGAGCCGCTGCCTCGGGCGCGCGACATCCCTGCCGCGACGGGATGCGCAGTCGGACATCATCCGGAGTGAAACCCCGAGAGGACGGCGATGAACCTGAAAGTACCCATCCAGATCCTGGACGAGCTGGCGGAGACGGTGATCCGCTCCACCGGTTCCCTCGACCTGGCGAGCGGCGAGATCTTCGACGTTCGCTACGACGTCGACCGGCCCGGGCCGATGGGCATGCCGGCGGTCGACGAGCAGTACGAATTCACCTGCGGCGTGCTGTCCAACGACGGCAAGGACGTCGAGTTCCGGATCGACGTCGACGTGATGGCTGGACGCTACTTCGTCAACCCGACCGAGCTGCTGGAGCTGAAGGTCCGGGCGGCCAAGCTCTTCGCCGGCCTTGAAGGCAAGACGCTGCTCGCCGCTTCGGAGCGCGCTGCGGCGGCCTCCTCGTCGGACGCCCGGATCAGCGGCCCGGACGGGCGCCTTCACTGAGCGACAGCGGCTGCAGGAGCCGGGGCGGCTTCATCATCGGCCCAGCGCCGCGAGGGCGACGACGGCCACGAGGATCAGGCCCACCAGGCCGAGCAGGCCGAACTTCACCTGTCGTGGCCGCAAGCCGGGCCGGCCGGTCGACAGCTGCCACAGCCCGTTCAGCGTCGACAGGATGCCGATGGCGTCCACCGCGCCGAGGATCGTCACCAGCGCCATCGCCTGACCCGGCGTGCTGGAGAACCGCGTGCCGTCGGACGACGACCCCCCGGGGTTCAGCAGCGACAGCCCCGGCCCCGCCCAGAGCACCCAGCCGATGATGCCGGCGAGCAGCACGCCGAGCACGAACTGCACGCCGCCGAAGCGGCGCGTCCAGCGCCGCGACAGCATGGCGCCGCCGCAGCGCTCGCAGCGCGAGATGAACTTGTGCGTCTGCCAGCCGCACGAGCGGCACGTGCTCAGGTCCTCGGCGTCGCTGCCGTCGCCGCGGCCGTGGAAGAAGCCGGCCTCGCCCGGGCGGCCGCTCTCGCACCAGGCGACGTAGCGCGCCGCGACGCCCTCGGCGCTCGCCGCGACCGGAAAGCGCAGCGTCGTCCGCTTCTCCGGAACCCACCGGTCGCCTGATTTCATGGGCGGGTGGTAGAGGTGCAGCTCGACGGTCGGCGCCGGCCCCGTGTCGCGGCGAAGGCGCGCCGCCGTCACCTCGGGCACGCCGTGGCGCGGCAGCCGATGCACGCTGCCGTCGACGACGACGCCGGTGGTGCCGACCGTCACCTCGGCCCCGTCGTCGGGCACGTCGCGGCGCGGCTGGAACTCGTTCTGCCACACGTTCGGCTGGAGCGCGAAGCCTTGCTCGATGTCGAAGAACGCGCGCCACGTCGGCGCGTCGATCCGCCAGCGCCCGATCAGGTCATCGCCGCGCTGCAACGCGGCTTCGGTGCGCACGTTGAGGTGATACACCAGGGCGACGCCGGCCGAGATGACTGCCACGGACGCGAAGATCGCGCCACACGCGAGGAACACGGCGTGCCACGTGTCATCGGTCGCCTCTTGCGCCAGGACGAAAGCTGCGACGGACGCCAGCGCGGCACCGACGGACACGGCGCAGGCGCGATTGCGCGAGAGGCGGGAGTTGCGCATCGGAGCGTGCGTCACGTCGTGGGTGGCCGGAAAATGTACCTCCCTGTGGTGCGTTCGAGGCACATCGAGGAGCGCCTGTTGAAGATCACGTCTCTGTTCCTGCTCGTCACGCTCGCGGGCTGTGCGGGTGGAACCCTCGGTATCGCCGGATACGGTGGCCCAGCGCCTTACGTCGTCAGCGAAGGCGAGCAGGTCATCCAGCCGGGCATGACGAGCTCAGAAGTGATCCAGCGACTCGGCCACCCGTACTACCGCTTCGGCGTGCGACAGGACAACGCGACGGTCTGGAACTACCGGATGCGCTATGGGTCGTGCCTGATCTATCAGGTCAGCGTTCTGCCGAACGGCATCGTCAAGGACGCCAGCACGGCCCCGGATCCCGCATGCGACGTGCGTGACGGTCGACGTTGGTAGGCGACGTCGGGTTCCCCACGGACCCACCAGCACCGCAAGCTGCTCCCAGCCGCTCTCGGCGCCAAGAAGCGCGGCGTGCTGTTCGAGGTGGGCACAGCGGTGGCAGCTTCGACTACACCGTTGCCGAGGTCGTCAACGCGAAGGCCTGCAGCCCGACACGCTCTCCTCCGACATTCACGTGTCCTCGGGCAACTCCGCCGGACAGCCTTACCTGACCACGTGATGAAGTAAGTCGCTGATGGTCGAACCGCCGTCAGATGCCGCGCTCTCGACCGGTCGAGTTCGTCCATGGGCGGAGCGACAAGCGCCAGGGGAAGGTGTTCATCAAGCCGACGAACACGGTGACGGCCGGCGTCACGTTTAAGCAGCCCAGCACGCGCCGCTCTCGCCTCGGTAAGGAGGAGCGTCAGCCCGGCTTGTAGCATCGGTCGTAGTAGACCTTGGGAGGCCGAAGTGAACCTTGAAGCAGCCGGTAAGACTCTTGCAGCCATACAGCTTGGCTCACCGGACGCAGAGGCCGACAGACGTCTCGCGACCTACTTTCTTAGCACCCCCCATGTTGAAGCAGCGCTGGAACTGCGACGGACCTTGTTTCTCGGACGCAAAGGGGCAGGAAAGTCTGCCCTCTTCACGCAGCTGCCTAGGTTGGTCGCTGAAGCTGGGTACAAGACTGCAAAAGTTATCTTGGTAACGCCTGATCAGTATGCTTGGAACGCGCTGCGCGAGTACCAAGAAGGTGGGTTGCTCCCGGAGCAAGCGCACGCCAATGCTTGGAAATTTACTCTCGCGATCGAAGTCGGCGCAGCGCTGGCTGCGATCCCGGACGAATCGCTTAAATCTGCAGACTCCGTTGCAGCATTGAAGCGGCTAAAACAGTTTGTAAAGGAGAACTACGGCGACACCGCGCCGAGTCTTGTCAAGACAGCTGGGCAACTTCTCAAGGGCATTAAGAGTTTCAATGTGTCCGCCTTCGGTTTCGGGGCGGGCATGAGTCGGGCTGCGGAAGATCAAGCCATCACTCCGCAGATCATCGATTCGATTCTTGCGTCGATTGCCGCCGTTGCCGCAGAGATCGGCGTAGTGGTGGCGTTAGATAAGCTCGATGACTCTTGGGAAGGTTCGGAGCAGTCGAAGCAACTACTAGTCGGTCTACTCAAAGCTAGTAAAGACATCAACGACAAGTACAAGGGCGATTCGATTGCGTCAGGCTTGGCCGTACTCGTGTTTCTGCGGGCGGACATCTACGAAGGCTTGCGGTTCGATGACAAGGACAAGCACCGAGCGACCGAAGAGTCCATCGATTGGTCGCCTGAACTCCTTAAGGACATGATCAAAGAGCGGCTTCCAGCAGGGGTTGGTGTAGACGAACTGTTTGAACCTGGAGAAATGCGCGGCTCCATCGCACCGTTCAACTATCTCGTGAAGCGCACGTTTCTGCGCCCTCGCGAGGTGCTCCAGTTCCTAGACGAATGCATTCGGCGCGCGGGGCGACAAGCGACCCAAATTAGCAAGGATCAAATCCGAGCAGCTGAGGAAAAGTACAGCTCTTGGAAGGTGGAAGATCTAAAGCAGGAGTACCGACGTCTATACCCAGAATTCGAAGACATCGTTGAGACGTTGCGGCAGGCCCTTCATCGATATGACTCGTTCGAGGAGTTTGAGGCCCATCTAAGGGAACGCGCCCCCAAACTGGTCGAAATTTTGGGCGTGCGCCGCATCATCGAACGGCTTTTCAACGCCTCAGCGATCGGTGTCCGGCTTGCAAATGCGGGATCACCGCGATTCCGATCTGAGGACAGCGACTTCATGCTTCCCGCGGTCGGCGCAATCTATGTCCACCAATGCCTCTATAAGGGTCTGAGTTTGCGCGAGAAGCGCGCGCGCGAGGAGCAAGGCGGAGCAGATGCCGCGGACGAGGCGGACGCTTGAGTAGTCGTTCTGTGGCCTACCTAGCCTATTGCTCTGACGCGGCGGGCAGCGGACGTCGAGACTCTGAGCTAGTGTGAAACGGTCCTCGATACCAGCTCGCCTGGCGTGAAGCGCCTTACGCTGCTGCCAACGCTTCCGGCACCACGTCACGCGACAGCACGGGCCTCAGCGCCGACCCGGTGTGGCTCTCGGCCAGCGTGACCAGCCGCTCCGGCACCGCCTCCGCCACCACACGCCCCCCGTTCACCCCACCCTCCGGCCCCAGATCGATCACCCAGTCCGCCTCCGCGATGACATCCAGGTCGTGTTCGATCACGACGACCGAATGCCCGCCATCCACCAACCGATGCAGCACCCGGATCAGCCGCTCCACGTCCGCCATGTGCAGCCCCACCGTCGGCTCGTCCAGCACGTACAGCGTGTGCGGCACCTTGTTGCCGCGCCGGGTGACGTCGTCCCGCACCTTGCTCAGCTCGGTGACGAGCTTGATGCGCTGCGCCTCGCCGCCCGAGAGCGTGGGTGACGGCTGGCCGAGCGTGAGGTAGCCGAGGCCGACGTCCTTCAGCAGCTGCAGCGGGTGGCAGATGTTGGGCATGGTCGAGAAGAAGTCGACCGCTTCGTCGACCTCCATCTTCAGCACGTTGCCGATGCTTTTGCCGCGCCAGCTCACGGCCAGCGTCTCGGCGTTGAACCGCTCGCCGTGGCACACGTCGCAGGGCAGCTTCACGTCGGGCAGGAAGCTCATGGCGATGGTGCGCACGCCGGCGCCGTCGCAGCCGGCGCAGCGGCCTTCGCCGGTGTTGAAGCTGAAGCGGGCCGGGGCGTAGCCGCGCGCCTTCGCTTCCAGCGTGTCGGCGAAGAGCTTGCGGATCGTGTCCCAGAAGCCGATGTAGGTGGCCGGGCAGGAGCGCGGCGTCTTGCCGATCGGCGTCTGGTCGACCTCGAGCACGCGGTCGATGTAGGCCCAGCCGTCGATCTTCTCGCAGCCCTGCCAGTTCGGCCGCGCGCCGCGCGTGTTGATGAACTGCAGGTTGGCGAGCAGCACGTCGCGCGCGAGCGTCGACTTGCCCGAGCCGCTGACGCCGGTGATCGCCACCAGCCGCTTCAGCGGGATGTCGACCGTCACCTCCTGCAGGTTGTGCAGCGTCGCGCCGTGCACGGTGAGCAGCGCGTTGGTGGCGCTCTCCCTGCGCTCGGTCGCCGCCGTCACCTCGGCCACCGGCCGGCGCGGCTGCAGCGGGTGCAGCAGCGGCCGGGCGAGGAAGCGACCGGTCAGCGAATCGGCCATCGACGAGATCTCGGTGACGCTGCCCTGCCCCACCAGCCGGCCGCCGCGCTTGCCCGCGCCGGGGCCGATGTCGATGATGTGGTCGGCGCGGCGGATCGTCTCCTCGTCGTGCTCGACGACGACGAGCGTGTTGCCCTTGCCGGCCAGGTTCTCCAGCGCGTCGAGGAGGATGCGGTTGTCGCGCGGGTGCAGGCCGATCGTCGGCTCGTCCAGGACGTAGCACACGCCCTGCAGGTTCGAGCCGAGCTGCGCCGCCAGGCGGATGCGCTGCGCCTCGCCGCCCGAGAGCGTGGGCGCGGCGCGGTCGAGCGTCAGGTAGCCGAGGCCCACCTCCTCCAGGAACTCGAGCCGGCTCTTGATCTCCGTGACGACGTCGCGCGCGATCTCGGCGTCGCGGCCGGTGAGCGCCAGCGCTTCGACCCACTTGCGCGCGTCGCTCACCGACCACTGCGCGATCCAGGCGATCGACTGCTCCTCGAAGGTGACCTTGCGCGACACCTCGTTCAGGCGCGTGCCGGCGCAGGCGGGGCACGGCTCGTCGACGACGCCCTCGACCTCGTCTTCCTCGCTCGGGAAGGTCTGCTCGCGGCCGCGGTCGTCGTCGTCGCGGATCGAGTCGTCGTAGGCCTTGCGCTGCTCGCGCGTCAGCTTCAGGCCGGTGCCGACGCAGGTGGTGCACCAGCCGTGCTTGCTGTTGTAGCTGAACATCCGCGGGTCGAGCTCGGGATAGCTCATGCCGCAGGTCGGGCAGGCGCGCTTGGTCGAGAACACCTTCACCTGGCCGACCCGGCGCGTCGGCGTGCCGGCGAGCATCGAGGCGCGCAGCCCCGTCAGCGGCGCCAGCAGGTGCATGACGCCCTTGCCGAGGTCGAGCGCCTTCGCCAGGCAGTCGCGCAGCTCGGTCTCGTGGGCGGCGCTGACGACGAAGTCGCCGACCGGCAGCTCGAGCGTGTGCTCCTTGAAGCGGTCGAGGCGCGGCCACGGGTCGACCTTGACGAACTCGCCGTCGACGCGCAGGTGCGTGTGGCCGCGCTGCTTCGCCCACTTGGCGAGGTCGGTGTAGACGCCCTTGCGTGCCACCACCAGCGGCGCGAGCAGGCCGACGTGCTCGCCCGCGTGGTCGCGCAGGATCTGCGCGGCGATGCTCTCGGCGCTCTGCGGCTGAACCGCGGTGCCGTCGTTCACGCAGTGCTGCACGCCGAGCTTCACGTAGAGCAGGCGCAGGAAGTGCCAGACCTCGGTCGTCGTCGCCACCGTGCTCTTGCGGCCGCCGCGCGACAGCCGCTGCTCGATGGCGACGGTGGGCGGGATGCCGTAGACCGCGTCGACCTCGGGCCGGCCCGCCGGCTGGACGATCGAGCGCGCGTAGGCGTTCAGCGATTCCAGGTAGCGGCGCTGCCCCTCGTTGAAGAGGATGTCGAAGGCCAGCGTCGACTTGCCCGAGCCGCTGACGCCGGTGACGACGCTGAACTTGCCGCGCGGGATCGACACGTCCAGCGACTTCAAGTTGTGCTCGCGCGCGTTGACGATGCGGATGCTCTCGTCGGCGACGCGGCGCGGCGCGCGCAGCGGCTGCAGCGCGTACTGGAACGGCAGCCCTTCCTCGACCGCGTGGCCGTCGATGCCGAGGGCGACGTCGTAGTCGCGCAGCGCCTTCGCCGTGTGCGAGGTCGCGTGCCGCTTCACCTCCTCCGGCGTGCCGGTGGCGACGACTGCGCCGCCCCCGTCGCCGCCCTCCGGGCCGAGGTCGATCAGCCAGTCGCTGGCGCGGATGACGTCGAGGTTGTGCTCGATGACGATCAGCGAGTGCCCCGCTTCCAGCAGCTTGCGGAACGAGCGCATCAGCTTGGCGATGTCGTCGAAATGCAGGCCGGTGGTCGGCTCGTCGAACATGAAGAGCGTGCCCTTCCGCGCCACCGCTTGGCGCGACGCGGTGCCGTTCTGCGCCGCCTCGGCCAGGAAGCCGGCGAGCTTGAGGCGCTGCGCCTCGCCGCCGCTGAGCGTCGGCACCGGCTGACCGAGCTTCACGTACTCGAGGCCGACGTCGACGATGGGCTGCAGGCGACGCACGACCTCGCGGTCGTCGCGGAACAGCTGCACCGCCTCGGCGACGGTGAGCTCGAGGACGTCGGCGACGGAGAGGTCGCGGATCGTGTCCCCCGGCAAACGGCGGTCGATCTTCACGTCGAGAATCTCGGCGCGGAAGCGGCGACCGTCGCAGTCGGGGCAGCGCAGGTACACGTCGGAGAGGAACTGCATCTCGACGTGCTCGAAGCCCGAGCCGCCGCATGTCGCGCAGCGGCCGTTGCCGGCGTTGAAGCTGAACATGCCGGCACCGTAGCCGCGCTGCACGGCGAGCGGCTCGACGGCGAAGAGCTTCCTGATCTCGTCGAAGGCGCCGACGTAGCTGGCCGGGTTCGAGCGCGCCGTCTTGCCGATCGGGCTCTGGTCGACGAACACCGCCTCGGCGAGCAGCTCGGCGCCGTGCAGCGCGTCGTGCGCGCCCGGCGTCTCGGTCGCCTTGCCGAAATGGCGCTGCAGGGCCGGGAACAGCACGTCCTGCATCAGCGTGCTCTTGCCCGAGCCGGAGACGCCGGTCACCGTCACCAGGTGGTGGAGCGGGAACTCGACCGTGACGTCCTTCAGGTTGTGGTCGCGCGCGCCTTCGACGATGAGCTTCGGCGTCGACGGCCCGACCAGCCGCTTGATGCCCATGCCGACCTGCTTGCGCGCGCCGAGATAGGCGCCGGTCAGCGTGTCGGCGGAGCGGATCGCCTCCGGCGTGCCGTCGAAGACGATCTGGCCGCCGCGCTCGCCCGGGCCCGGGCCCATGTCGATCAGCCGGTCGGCGGCAAGCATCACCGCCGGGTCGTGCTCGACGACGACGAGCGTGTTGCCGGCGTCGCGCAGCCGGTGCATCGCCTCGACGATGCGGTTCATGTCGCGCGGGTGCAGACCGATCGACGGCTCGTCGAGCACGAACATCGTGTTGACGAGCGAGGTGCCGAGGGCGGTGGTCAGGTTGATGCGCTGCACCTCGCCGCCGGAGAGGGTTCGGCTCTGCCGGTCGAGCGTCAGGTAGCCGATGCCGACGTCGCACAGGTACCTGAGGCGCGTGCGCACCTCGTCCAGCAGCAGCTTGAGCGCGTCGTCGAGCAGCGTGCTCGGCAGCGAGACCCGGTCGAAGAAGGCGCGGATGCGGTCGATCGGCATCAGCATCAGGTCGTGCACGGTGAGCCCGGGCAGCGACTCGAGCTGCTCGCGCGACCAGCCGGCGCCGACCGGCATGAAGCGCCTCGCCGGGGGCAGGGCCGAGTCGGCGTCCTCCTTCGTGCCCAGGCGCCAGAGCAGCGCGTCGAGCTTCAGGCGTGCGCCGCCGCAGGCCGGACACGGCGTGTAGCTCCTGTACTTCGACAAGAGCACGCGGATGTGCATCTTGTAGGCCTTCGATTCCAGGTAGGCGAAGAAGCGGCGCACGCCGTACCACTGGCTGTTCCACTTGCCGGTCCAGTTCGGCGAGCCCTCGATCACCCACTCGCGCTGCGCCTCGGTCAGGTTCGACCAAGGCGTGTCGCGCGGGATGCCGGCCTCGCCGGCGTACTTGAGCAGGTCGTCCTGGTTCTCCTGCCAGGCCGGCGTCTGCAGGGTCTTGATCGCGCCCTGGCGCAGCGTCTTCTTGTGGTCGGGGACGACCAGGCCCATGTCGATGCCGATGACGCGGCCGAAGCCGCGGCAGGTGTCGCAGGCGCCGTACGCCGAGTTGAACGAGAACAGGGCCGGCTGCGGCTCGGCGTAGCGGCAGTCGCTGTCGGGGCAGTGCAGGCCGGTCGAGAAGCGCCAGAGCAGCGGGCCGTCGAGATCGCCCTCCTCGGCCGCGCAGTAGACGTTGACGCGGCCGCCGCCGCGCTTCAGCGCCGTCTCGATCGCCTCGATGGCGCGCACCTTCTCGACGCCCTGGGCGCGAAAGCGGTCGGCGACGACGTCGATCACCTTGCGCGGCCCGGTCGGCGACGCGACCTCGCGTTCGGCGTGCACGCGCGTGAAGCCGCTCGCGGCCAGCCACTGCTCGATCTCCTCGGCGCTGGTGTTGCCGGGCAGCTCGACCGGGAAGGTGACGACGAGGCGCGGGTCCTTCGCCGCCGTGCGCTCCAGGAGCTCGGCGTAGATCGTCTCCGGCGTGTCGTGGCGGACGCGCTGCGCCGTCTGCTTGTCGAACAGCTCGGAAGCGCGAGCGAACAGCAGCTTCAGGTGATCGTTCAGCTCGGTCATCGTCCCGACCGTCGAGCGCGAGCTGCGCACCGGGTTGGTCTGGTCGATCGCGATGGCCGGCGGCACGCCGTCGACCTTGTCGACCGCCGGCCGGTCCATGCGCTCGAGGAACTGGCGCGCGTAGGCGCTGAAGGTCTCGACGTAGCGGCGCTGACCTTCGGCGTACAGCGTGTCGAACACCAGGCTGGACTTGCCCGAGCCGCTCGGCCCGGTGACCACCGTCATCTCGTTGGTGCGGATGTCGAGGTCGAGGTTCTTGAGGTTGTGCTGTCGGGCGCCGCGGATGCGGATGACGCCGGAGGTCATTAGGAAGGTCCTTCGCGGAGCGAGCCGAGCATTCTAGAGAGGTGGTCAGCCGTCGACGGCGACGAACATCAGGTCGCCGAGTGCGGCGTTCGTCGGCGCGGCCTCGAGCGCCACCGCCGGCCGCTCGACCTTGCGCTCGGCGACGAGCAGCTCGGCGATCTCCCAGATCAGCTCGTGGGCGAGGATGACGGTGGCGACCTTGGGGTCGGCGACGCCGCCGGCGCGCAGGGCGGCGTCGAGGCCGCCGGCCGACGACGTCGATGCGAGCGAGGCCTCGATGGCCAGCACGATGCGCCCGCCCGCCTCCGCCAGCGGCCCGTTGACGGCCGTGCGGATCGCCGGCACGCGCCAGCGGTCCTCGGGCGCCGTGCCCTGCAGCTGCGCGCTCTGGATCTCGGCGGCGCCGCGCGCGACGCGCGTGCCGCAGGTCAGCAGGTCGGCGGCAAGGGCCGGGTCGGCGGCGATGCGGTCCAGCGCCGCGGCGCTGGCCGGCGTCCACGTCATCACGAGCCGCGCCGACGCCGTGCGCAGCTCGTTCGTGCCGGCGCTCGCCTGGGGCGGCGGCCAGAGCGCCCAGAACGCGCCGCGCCAATACGGCTGCTCGAGCGTCAGCGTCGTCTCGGGAACGGCGCGGCGCCAGCGCAGCAGCGTCCACAGCATGCCGTCGAGGACGTAGCCGAAGACGATCGCGAAGGCGTGGCTGCGCAGGTTGCGATCGAACAGCAGGCGGTGGATGGCGGCCAGCTCGGCGTCCCAGCCGGCGACCAGGCGCGCCGCCTCGTCGCGCAGGGCGGCGCGCACGGCCGTCATCGTCAGGGGATCGAGGACCGGGAAGGTGGTCCGCAGCTGCTCGCCCTCGACGGCGACCAGGCCGAAGTCGCGCAGCAGGACGAGCTGGCTCTCGGACTGCAGCAGGCCCTGCTCGCGCAGCGCGCCGAGGGCGATGCCGTGCCGCGCGGCGTGCAGCAGGCGGCCGTTGCGGTCGAGCCGGATCACGGCGTGCGGCGTGCGCCGGGCGGTGACGCAGAAGCAGTGCAGCGACCAGGCGGCGAGGTCGTCGGGGGCGGAGTCGTCGGTCATCGGGCCAGTCTGCCACCGGCGCGGCATGCGCCCTCGCTGGCCGAGGGGCGTCGGGCTCGCTAGACTGCGCCGATGAAGATCCATTTCGTCTCCGACGTCGCCTGCCCGTGGTGCGCGGTGGGCCTGAGCTCGCTCGAGATCGCGCTCGAGCGCCTCGGCGACACGGTGCCCGTCGAGCTGCACTTCGAGCCCTTCGAGCTGAACCCGCAGATGCCGCCGGAAGGCGAGGACACGGTCCAGCACCTGGCGAAGAAGTACGGCCTGCCGCCCGCACAGCTGGCGAAGAACCGCGAGCACCTGCGCCAGCGCGGCGCCGCAGTCGGCTTCACCTTCGGCGAGCGACCGCGCATCTGGAACACCTTCGACGCGCACCGGCTCCTGCACTGGGCCCGGCTCGAGGGCAAGCAACACGCGCTGAAGCGCGCCCTGCTGGCGGCGTATCACACCCGAGCCGAGAACCCGGGCGACCGCGGCGTGCTGCTGCGCCTGGCCGGCGAGGTGGGGCTCGACGTCGAGCGGGCGCGCGCGATCCTCGCCTCCGACGAGTTCGCGGCCGAGGTGCGCGAGCGCGAGCGCCACTGGCAGCAGCTCGGCATCCACTCCGTGCCGGCGGTGGTGATCGACGAGCGCCACCTGATCTCCGGCGGCCAGCCGCCCGAGGTCTTCGAGCAGGCCCTGCGCGAGATCGCGGCCGCCCCGGCCGAGGCCGGCGCCTGAGGGCGCAAATCCGGCACACATTCGACACACATTTGCAAACCTCGTGCGCCCCGGGCGGAGCTAGAGTCGCAAGCCCCGTGACTCGGACGTCCACCATGAACGCACGCTTCGCCCTCCTCTTCCCTTCGCTCGCCATCGCGCTGATCGCCGCCCCGCCGGCACTCGCGGCGCCGAACCTGGTCAAGGTCGGCGACACGGGCAAGGTCTCGGTCTGGGTCGACAAGGAGTCGATCCGGCGCAGCGGCAACCAGGCGCGGGCCGCCCTCGAGTGGCGCTGGACGGAGTCGACGCCGGTGCCCGACCGTCCCGCCCGCCTGTACAAGCTCGAGCGCCAGGTCCAGATCTCGAACTGCGAGAACAAGAGCTACGCCGTCGCCGAAGGCACCCACTACGCCGATGACCGCGGCATCGAGCCGGTGAACAGCTACAAGTACGAGGAGACGATGCTGCCGTACTCGATCGCGCCGGCACGGACCATCCGCGACACCGTCGTGACCTTCGTGTGCCAGTGGACGCCACCGGCGCCCGCCAAGAAGTCCTGAGCTGATAGCCCAGGGGATCGATGGCGAACGGCACCGCGCTCACCGCCACCGCCGTCGCCCTCTTCGTCGCCGGGGTCCTGCTCGGCTTCTCGGCGCTGGCCTCGCTGGCGCGCGCGCGCCTGCTGCGCTTCCTGTTCCGCTCCCTGCTCTCGATGCTGTTCGTCGCGATCGGCATCGGCCTCGGCGTGGTCGCCCTCGGCACGGAGGGCATGCGCGCCCTCACGCACGAGGAGACCGCCGCCCGCATCAAGATCGTGCCGACGGCGCCGCAGCGCTACGACGCGACGGTGACCTTCGCCGACGGCCGGGTGCAGACCTACGCCCTGGCCGGCGACGACATCTACCTCGACGCCTACATCGTCAAGTGGACGCCGCTCGCCAACCAGCTCGGCCTGCACACCACGTACCGCCTCGATCGCATCGGCGGCCGCTATCGCAGCCTCGGCCAGGAAGTGACCGCGCCGCGCACCATCCATTCGCTGGCCGTGCCCGGCGGCATCGACATCATCGGCATGGCCCGCCGCTTCCCGCTCGCCAAGGCGGTCTTCGACGCCCAGTACGGCTCGGCCACGTACGTGCCAGTCGAGGGCCCGACGGAGCTGGAGCTGAAGGTGTCGACGAGCGGCCTGCTGCTCCGCCCCGCCGCGCCGGCGCCCGGCTGAGGCCGCCGCTCAGGCGGCGAACAGCCGCACCTGCGTCGGGTCGAGCCCCAGGCTGACCGGCGCGCCGACCGGGAACTTGCTCATGCCCGCCGTGTGGCTCTGGTCGACGGCCAGGCTGTGCCGGCCGACGCGCACGCGGTAGCGCGTCGACTCGCCGAGGAACTCGCTCTCCTCGACCGTGCCGTCCATCCAGGCACAGCGCGGGTCGCGCCCCGCGCCGGGCGCCTCGACGCGGAACGAGTGCGGGCGGAACGCCGCGGCGACGTGCGCCGAGGCGGTCGCGGCCGTGTCGTCGTCGCCGCACGGCACCTCGACCTCGCCGACACCGTCGATCGCCAGCGTCACCGATGCCGTGCCGCGCCGGATGACGCGGCCCGGCAGCACGTTGGTGGTGCCGACGAAGGCGGCGACGAAGGCATTGGCCGGATCGTCGTACAGCGCCATCGGCGCGCCGACCTGCTGCACCACGCCCTGGTCGAGCACGGCCATGCGGTCGGCCGTGCTCATCGCCTCTTCCTGGTCGTGCGTGACGAAGATCGTCGTCAGGCCGAGCCGGCGCTGCAGCGCCAGCAGCTCGCGCCGCATCTGCACGCGCAAGGTCTTGTCGAGGTTCGACAGCGGCTCGTCGAGCAGCAGCACCTGCGGCTCGATGACGATCGTGCGCGCCAGCGCGACGCGCTGCTGCTGGCCGCCCGAGAGCTGGTTCGGCCGCCGCTCGGCATGCGCGGTCAGGCCGACGAGGTCGAGCGCCGCACCGACCCGGGCGCGCAGCGTCGCTTTCTCGACCTTGCGCTCGACGAGCCCGAACGCGACGTTGTCCCAGACGCTCAGGTGCGGCCACAGCGCATAGCTCTGGAACACCATGCCCACGTTGCGCAGCCACGGCGGCCGCTCGCCGACGTCGGCGCCGTCGATCAGCACCTGCCCCTGCTGCTGGCGCGCGAAGCCGGCGATCAGGCGCAGCAGCGTCGACTTGCCCGAGCCGGACGGGCCGAGCAGCGCGAAGAACTCGCCGGGCTCGACGGCGATGCTGACGTCCTTGAGCACCTCGGTGCGGCCGTAGGCGAGCCGGATGTGGCGGCACTCGACGCTGACTTTCTTCATGCGTTGTCGGGCTCTCGGTGCGTGAGTTCTCTTGAAGGCCGAGCGCGCCGAGGCGGTGGCGGGAGGCTGCCGGCGCTTCGACTGCGGCGGTCGTCGCTGCGCGCCGACTGCCCTGCGGTGCTCGCGTTCCGAAGGCGGCTGCGGAACTCGCCCTTTTCGCGGCTGCGCCGCGAACGGAGCTCAAACAGTCCTCG
>DATAGP010000038.1:0-137755 GCA_036263655.1 Caldimonas sp.
ACTTCGTCTATGGCCGCACCGATCTGACACGCGGTCGACATGGATTCACGCAAAACGTACCTTCATTCGCGGATGCGCATAGACCGTATAGGCGAGCCACGTGGGTTCGCCTGCCGCACGCGAGGCCGCGCGCGCGACGCGTGAGGCCTCGGCCATTGTCTTCCCCTGCCGGAGTGCGTCATAAAGAGCAATAACAAAGGTAGCTGCGGTCTTGTCGCCAATTGACCACAGCGCGCCGACGAACGCGGCCGCCTGACCGCGCGAGTCGCCGCTGCCTTCGCGCGTGCCGAGGAAAGCCGATGCAAAGCCGCCGACCTCGGTCAGCGAGTAGCCCGCGCGGCCGGTCTGGCAGGCGTTAACGACCACTAGCGGCCGCGAACCGTCCGCCCCGCGAAGGTTCGCAAACTGGCGAACGGTGCTCGCTTCGAGGGGATCCTGCGCCCACTCGCGCTTGCCGCCGCTGCCGGTAAGGATCTCGCCTTCGAGGAGCAACTGCGACGATCCGATTTCTGCGAGATCGGCCTGACCGTGGCACGCGAAGTGGATGAGGTCGAACGCCCCAGGCCCCTTGAGCAGCGCGAGCACGTTGGCGTGGTCGGCCGGCTTTACCGGCACTGCGCCCAGCGTAGCCGTCAGGTACGGCTCCTCGACGTCCTCGGCGCTCGCCAGCTTCAAAGAGGCTTCGGGGTAGTGAGGCACGACGCTCCGAGTGCGGTTACGCCGCACCATCAAAGCGCGTACAGGTGCCGCGCCGTAGAGCCAGCGGCAGAGGCCGTACTCGGCGAGGAAGCGCCCGTCCGAGCCCGGCTGTGCCGGGTCGCTCAGATAGACGATCTCCCACGGGATGAACGGCTCGTCGCTATGGACGCGGATGCCATAGAGGCGACCCTCCGCCGCGAGCGACCATAACGCCTGCTGCAAAGCTGGTGGGAACAGAGTGCGGAACATCTCGCCGCCCCAGCCGCACAAATTAGCTTCAAATCGCTCGACCTGTCGAGCACTTCCGGTCCACGCCTCTTCGATCTTCTTGTACGTGCTTTCCACGTACTTTTGCGGCTCGGTTCTCACCGCGTCAGAGAAGAACCGGTTGCACACGGATTCTCCCGCGTCGAGGATGAACTGCAGGCGCAGTTCGCCTGAGCCATCGCGGCGGTCGAAGATCGATAGCGAGGCGCCGATGTCGGGCTCGTCAACGACCGTAAGAGGCGCAGCGCTCGACGCGAGCGGGACCACCGTGGTGGCTTGCGCAGTAACCCACGATCGCACCGTCAATGTTAAAAGGCGCACGGCGCCTTGGCGAATGCGCACCATCACTTCGCCGGCGCCGAGGTCACGCGCGCGCACGTCGAAATCGAGAACCACCGGCCCCTTCGGTGTCGGCGGATCGACCTCCACACGGGCAGCGTCGGCATCAAGGTCGTCGAAGCCGCTGCGAACAATGACGTCGACGAGAATTCGGCGGCCAGCTTCAGTCTTGAAACTACCTTGTTCGCTGGCCTTCCCCGCGGTTTGGGCGACAGCCTCGGCCGAGAGCGTCACCGTGAGCGTCTCGATCCTGCCGAGCGTCACCTGCGATGGCATTTCGGCGAGCGCATGCAGGTTGAGCGTGGCACGCGGCCTCACGGCGGCCGCTGGCCGCTTCGCTGGCGCTTGCCGCGAACCGCCGCGCGTCCGCGGCGTCACGCTCGGGCGCGACGGCGGTTCGACCGCCGCCATGCGCGTCGTGCGTGCCGCGAGCTCGGTGATGCCGATGCGGCGCATGCCGTCATCAACAACAGCCACTGGCATCTCGCCATCCGTGACCACGATGCCGCGCCGCGCCGCTGGTCCTTCATGGTCTGCAAGGCGCGGCATCACGCCGACATCGTAGGCCGAGGCGCGCCCGGTTTGGGAACAGCCGCTTTCGTGCAGGTTCAGCGCATCGACCAGCGTCGCGTCGGGGGGACCGCCAAGCCCTTCGATCTCGTCGCGCCGGAAAGCGTAGTGCAAATGGCCGCGATGCCCCGGCCGCGGATCGCGGCGGTTAAGCACGACGTAGTTCGCACCGCCGTTGCGGCCGAGCAGCACCTTCATCTGCTGCACCGACGTCGCCGCGTTCGCGGTCACCAGCCCGCGGTGCACACCGGCGAGCTCAAGCGGGTCGAAGTCGGCCATCGGCGACGGCAGCCCAAGCCACTGCGCCAAGTGGCCGGCGGTCTCGGGGCGCAGGAAATAGTTCGTGTGATAGACGGCGGCATTCGTGCCGAAGTCCATCACGTCGCGGACAAATCCCGGCACCGCGGCGTCGATGGAGGTCATCGACGCGACATCGACGACGAGGTCGTTCGCCACCGCCTCGCTCTGATCGCCTCGCATCAGCCGGTCCACGACTCCGTCGGCGAGCAGCATTGCCAACCGGCGCGGGAACTCCGCCGGCTCGTGGGTCTCGCTGCCGCCCAAGCGGGCTTGGAAGTTGGAAACGATCGCGTAGCACGCGATGTCGGCCGGGCCGGGCTGATTGGGCTGCGTCGCGTTAATTTCCGTCACGAACGCGCCGCCCGGCTCCATCGCGGCGATCCCCGGCACCTTGCGCTCGGTCACCGCGACCTCGACCAGGTATTTGACGAAGTCGCCGATGCATGCGATGACTTCTTCGGCAACTGCGGCCACCGCGGCGGCCGCGGGAAACAGCTTCAACACCTTCGTCGTCACCGAAGTGAGGTTGGTGACGAGGTCGACGAGCGACTCCCAATTCGCCGGCCGCGCCAGCTCGGTGCCGGCATTGGTGGCGGCGACGAAGACGGCCCGCGTGATCTTCAACCCCAGCCGCGACCCAGGAAGCTGGGCTTCGATCAGGCTGCGCAGCACCAGCCCGCCGCGGCTGTGGCAGACCGCGTCGACGACGATGTCGCGGCTCTTCAGCGTCCGCAGCGCCTCGAGCAGCGCAGTTGCGTTGGCGTCGGGCGTGAGTGACAGGGACTTGTGGTCGAAGCCGAGCACTGCGTCGTAGCGATCGAGTGCACCGCGCAGGAACTTGCGTCCCCATGGTGTTGCGACGAGGCCACCGAAGCCGCCGACCGTCGACGAGAACGTGCCGTGCACGAGCAACAGGATGCGAGCGCCGCTCGCCGGCAAGTCGACAGCCGAAAAGTCCGCCGGCTTTAGCCACCGCGCGACGTCGGTCTCTGAGGTGATAACGACGGGGCCGTTACGGCTAGACTTTTCAAGCAGGGAGACGATCTTGCCGGCGGCGTAATCGGCGGCGAAATACAGCACGACGGCCTTGGCCGCCGCGAGGAGCTTGTCCTTCACCCAGCCTCGGCGCTGAGCATCGGCGGCGGAACTGATTTCGGGTACTGCGATGTTGAAGGTCAACACGCGCCGGCCGGCAGCCGAGCGCACACCGCGGCGCATCGCGGGCGCGGGGTCCGACGGTGCAGACGTGGCAGCGCCGTCGCTGGGGAAGCGCCAGGCAAGGACACCGTCGCCTTCGAGCAGGACGACGGCCTGCTGACCGTCGTCGACCTCGACGTGCAGTTGCGCGCTGCGTAGCGCCGATGACGGACCACGGTTGGGGCGGCTGGGAGCCTGCGACGGCGCGTCGAAGACGATGGGCGCATCGACCTTCTGCGCGACGGCTCGACGAACGAGCGCCGCGGCAAACTCGGCCGCAGCGCCTTCGGCGGGTGCGTCCAGCACCACCGGCGCGCCGCCGAACGAGCGGCGGCCGCCGCGCACGCCAGCGTCGCTGCCCGCCCCCGTCGATGCTGACAGAGTCACGGTGAAGTCGGCTTCGTCGAATTCGACGCTGACGTTGGCGTTGATTCGTCGACTCGTCATCGCGCAACCTCCCGGTTTGCTGGCCTAACAGGGCCATGATGCACGATGGGCCCTGCGGCGACTAGTACGGGAACCCTGGACACCTAGCCATCGATCGGACTGTGGACGCGACAAGCGCATCGCCGAGGGGGAGCCCGCGGCGGTCTAACGTCGCAATCGCCCTGTTCACGCGCTTCTGCGGTGCCGGCAACGAGTGCCCACCTTCGGGTCTCAACTGCCCCAGGCCGCGGCTACCGTTGACAGGGACGCAGGAGATGCCGGGAAGCTGTCCTTCACCTGCGACAGTTATGGCCGAAACTGCGAGTTCGGCGACCCGCCCGCAAGCTGACATTGACGGAGCGTCGCTAGGTCGAATGGGCCGTCCGGCGGCCTAGACGCAAATCGGCGACCGGACGGCCCCGCCCGGACTCAGATTTCGGCTGCTCCGAGATCTCCAGGGCATCATCCACCTCGATGCCGAGGTAACGCACGGTGGACTCCAGCGTCGAGTGACCGAAGCAACTGAACGGCGCGCAGGTTTCTTGTTCGCCGATAGATCAGCGTCGCTTTGGTTCGCCGCATGGAGTGGGTGCCGTACTCGGCCGGGTCCAGGGCCGAGCTCCTCGACCCAGCCTTCGAGGAGTCCGGCGTACTGGCGCGTGCCGCGATGAGGTGAGCCTTGGATGCGGCTCGGGAACAGGTAGTCGTCGGACTTGAGGGCCGCGATCTTGATCCACTTCGCCACCGCTTCCCGGGCGGCGGGGGTTATCTCGAACTGCACCGGTCGCTGAGTCTTTGCTGCATCACGACAGCACGCGAGGCGACCTGGTCGCCGTGGCACACGTCGCGCACCTTGAGGGCAACTAGGTCGCACCCGCGAAGCTTGCTGTCGATACCCAAGTTGAAGAGGGCGAGCTCGCGTACTCGGTTCTCCATCTGCAGACGGAGCCGAAGAGCCCAGATGTCCCTGAGCTTGAACGGAGCCTTCTGTCCGACGATCTTGCCCTTGTTCCACGGTTCGCGAGGCGTGGCGTTGCCTGCGGTTCCCATGATGGTCCCCCATCGAGTTGACGGAGCGGAAAGATGCGCCTCATCGATGCGGGCGACGCGGTGTGGCCAGAACGGCCCCGTCAAGATGGGGGTAGTGAGTCGGCTTACTGGCGCGCAGACGGATTGGCGCTCTCGGCCAGGAGCGGCCATTGGTGAACGGCCGCTTAGCGGCAACTCCGCTGTGGCCCTCAAGGAATGCATATGCGAGCGGCGCACCGAAATGCTTCTTGTATGGCGGCGCTTTGCAAAGGATGTCGATTGCGTCGCTCAGCAACATGGCATCGATCTTTCGCGGATACCGATTGGTTCTGTGGCGTGCCGCGTGGCGCCCTTGTCCGAGATCGCCTTGCCGATCAGCCTGTTGCCCGACGCACCAGTCTCAACGAAAGGGTCGCCGTTGACGCTCAGCTGATCCCGAATGAGACGACGCAACCAGAGCTCAAGCGCCTCAAGTCGCTTGCGACATGAGTTTCGAATTTCCGCGTCGGACTGCGCTGTCAGCATGGAGGCTATGGGCTAGTAAGGCGGTATTCCGCCTGGTCGATGAGACGGTATGCTGCTTCTCCGCGCCTACACAGTGTGTTCTGTGCCATGGATGCCTAAACTTAGAGCGTGTCTTCAATCGACGTTTTACGGCCATGCTGCTTTCACTGCTAGGAAAGCGCCGTCGGAATGATGCGACAGTCCATTCTCCTCGCCCATGCGGTCGTTCCGCGTCTCAAGCCTGCGTCGTCTCTCGTCAGGACAAAGCGATGACGAGCCCGAAGCGCAGCCACTGGTCTGAGGCTGACGTTCTTGCGCTACCTGCGGGCGAGCACGACTACTTCGACCGAAAGAGCGGAGTCCTACTGACCAGTGGAGACTTCCGCAAGGACATGGCGAAGGCGTTGTCGGCGCTGGCCAACTCCGGCGGCGGTCATATCGTGATCGGAGTCGAGGACGACGGCAGCTTCACAGGACTGCCACCAGTCCGCGGTAGAACGCGGACTAGAGAGTGGTTGGAACAAGTCCTCCCCAACCTAGTGACCTTTCCCCTCGAGGACTTCCGCGTGCATGAGGTCGTTCCATCGGCGGCGTCGGCGATCCCAAACGGAACGGTCCTACTCGTTGTGGACGTAGGCGACTCCGTACTCGCTCCGCATCAAAGTGAGCCTGCACGAATCTACTACTACCGGGAGGGCGGCCATTCAAAGCCAGCGCCGCACTTTTATCTTGAGACCTTACGCAATCGATTGACGGCCCCGACGCTGGAGGCTTCGCTTGCGGCGGTGGAAGTGCGTGAGGCGTATCCTTGGAATGATGGCTCGGCGTCTGTGTTTGTCGAGACTCGCCTGAAGTTCCTAGTAAAGAATACTGGACGCTCTGCCGCGTACAAGTGGGCTCTCATTGTCGAGGGTAACGACGGTGAACCTGCGGGTAGAGGTGCGGACATCAAGTTCGCCTTCCCTGAATTCCCGCGTGGTGCCCGCGGCCGGAGCGGCGGCATCAGATTGGATGGCACCATCCTGCCTGGATTGGCGATGTACGAGGAAAGCGACTTTGGGTTTTTCCTACGTGCAGCGCAGCACGATCGAGATGGAGTGCTCGGAGATCTAAAAAACTTGCTCTCGGACAACTTCGTGGTGCGGTTCCGAGTGGTCACGGAGACCTCGCGGGGGGAAACGATTCGAGCTCAGCTCAGTCCTCTTCTAGACCACGAACGCATCACAGACAAGCTGTTTCCGCCAACCGCAAAGTGACCAAGGTCGCAGCGCCCCGCGCCAATGTTGGATCGTTCGACAGCAGATGCTCCGATCGCATCAACCTGCGACGCTGGAGATGCCGGCAGCCCATGAGCGTGCTTCAGACACCGCTGGGCAGATGCTGGTCGAATGACTGCATTGTGGGCGGCATCGTGAGTCGAGTTGGCATTAATCACCGACTCTAAATGCTACAAAGTGGTCGGTCGTCGCAGTGACTTCGCGAGCCAGACCTTTCGATAGTTCCCGAAAGTGGGCCCTCGAAGGGCCGAAGTCCGGCGCATGCACGGTGGGGTTGCAGGGAACGTCATCGGCACCGCTCACCAAGTCGTCCAATTCGATCGGGGTCCGGAGATCGTCACTGGTGCTTCGTCGTCTTGTCCCGTGCCCTACATGAGCAGGCATGCGGAGTTGGGCGTAGCCGGACCGACGCAGCGATGCTGGCAAGCTTGGTCTATCACTCGAAGGCCCGGTTGGCCAACGCTCGTGTTCTTGACGCACGGCTGACCGAGTGCCCTTCGAGGTTCGAGGTCAACGTCTCCAGCCGGGGGATGCTTCTGCTCGATCCCGGTCCAAGTGCCCATGAGGGACGCATTCTGTTCGCTGCCGCGCGATTCCTGGCACGTTTCGCGGCTACCGCTTGCTTCGGTCCCTGCGTCAAGGCCGAGTCGGGTGACGTTGATGACGCACCCGGTCTGACTTCCGGTGCCCCGATGCATGGGCATAGCTCGGAGTGCCGACGCGACCGGACGCCGGAGACGCAGAAGCCCTGTCGACTGCGCTCCGAGGGTGCCACCTCGTTCCCTTTCGGGTGAGCGCATGAGACAGGGCTCATGGCATTCGCAGCGGCACCTACGACGGCGGCCACCCTATCAGCAGAAACTGCAGTAGGCAAACGGAGGCTTGGCCGCGTCTCCACCAATGGTAGCTCCTGGCGCGATGGGTTCGAGTCCCTCCGGGCAGGCCAGCCTCGACGCGCTAGCCGCGGAACGTCAGGCGGCCTCTCCCTTGGGCACCAGCGGGCGTCCCGCCACGTGCCAGGCGTCGATGCCGCCGCGCAGAAAACGGGCGTTCACGCCGTGAGCACGCAAGCGCAGCGCCGTCGCTCGGCCTACTTCGTGCCCGTAGACGCAATAGACCACGACTTCCTTGTCCCTGGGCAGATCGCGGGCCCACGAGTCGATCGCGGCAGGGTCTTTCCAGCAGGCACCCGGTATCCGCGTCTCGGCGGTCGCGAACACGCCGGAGCGGCGAACGTCGAACACTTCGGCGCCGGAGAGCTCGTCCTGCCCCGCCCCGAACGGCTCGCTCGCGCCATGCACGGCCAGCTGGTAGCGCTCGTAGACCGGGGCCCAGTCGATGTTGCCCATGAACGCATCCACGTACGCACCGGCAGCCGCGCCGAAATCCAGGTGATACGCGTGCTCGTACATGTCGAGCGCGAGGAGCGGAACCCCGCCGGCGATGGCATGCGTGTGGTCGGGGGCCCACTGGTTCACGAGCGTGCCGTTTCGCGGCAAGAAGGTGAGCAGCACCCAGCCGGAGCCGCCGGACAGGGCCTTGCCCATGGCGACGAACTCGGCGCGCCAGCGGTCCACGCTGCCGAAGCTCGCGTCCAGCGCCAGGGCCATCGCCGGCGCCAGGGTGCGGCCGTCACTGCCGAGGCACGAGAAGTAGAGCTCGTGCAGCAGCATCGAGTTGGTCGCGATCAGCTCCTCGCGCTTGAGCCCGTTCACGTCGAACCCCGGCGCGCTCGCGAAGTCCAGCGTGCCGAAGCGCGAGCGGATCGCGTTCAAGCGCTTCACGGCGCCGCAGTAGTTGTTGGCGTGGTGGCTGGTCAGCAGGCGCTCCGACAGGCCCTGGAGCTGGCCGGGAGGGAAGGGCAGGGGTCGCGGTTGCAGTTCCATGCGGATGCCCTTTCGTGTGAGGTGAGCTCGATGTCAGCGGGGAGCGTCGACGAGCGCCGCCGTCAGGCGGCCAACGATCGGCAGCACGACGAGCGTGACCGGAAACGCGACCAGCCATGACAGCGCCCAGTTGCCGGGCCACAGCCGCAGCAGCTCCGGTGCGATGCCGACGCTTCGCGCCGTGCTGATGAACGAGACCAGCGCGGTCATCAGCAGCGACAGAAGGAAGGGCATGACGATCGGCGCAAAGCGCGCCGGCAACTTGCGTGGGCGTTTCACGTGTTCTCCGTCGGCGAGCCGGTCATGCGGCCGTCTTCTTCTTCCCGGCGCGCGCAGTGTCGCGCTGGAAGTGCAGGTACAGCGAGTCGAGCACCGCGCTCATGTCGCTCAGCAAGGCATCGTCGTCGGCGAGCCGCTCGCGTGCGCCGGCCATGACCGCCTCGAAGCCGGCGGCCTCGGGCACCGGCTCGCCGCCGACATCGAGCGCGTGGACGACGGATCCGATGCGGGTCAGGGCGGCGTCGCTCTCGAGACCGAAGCTCGCCAGCAGCGTCTCGAAGGTCACGCGTTCGCCGACGTGGGTGAACGCGGCCCCGTCGAAGTCGAAGCCGATGGCCGTCTTCGGGCAATCGGACGGCTTGGCAAGCCAGCGGAACCTCGCCTCCGGGTCGATGAAGCGCCGGATGAGCCAGGCGCTGGCGACACGATCGACCCACAGGCGCCGCCGTGTCGCCCAGGTGCGGCCGCGGTACCTGGCGGGGTCGAGGCGCGGCACCTGCCCGGCGCGTTCGTGCGGCTCGTCGGGAGACAGCACGGCATCGATGCGTTTCGCGACATCGACCCAGGCCGCCTCGGCCTCGGCCCGCGCCTCGGACGGAAAGAAGTCGATCTCGCGGACCGCGTCCAGGTCACGCTCGAGCCGCCGCCTGAGGCGTGCCAGCTCCGCGGGCGACGCCGAGGCGACCTCGCGATTCGCGCGCTTCCATGCGGCGCGCAAGTCCGCGTACTGCTCGGAGCGGTCGAAGAGCTGGCGGAAGGCATCGGCCTCGTCGGCGGAACGCGGCAGCACGCCCAGCAGCCACGCGCTTCCGCCCTCGCGGATGCATTCGTCGCCGAGCTCCCGCAGCGCCTCGCCGCGGTTCGACGCGGTCGGCAGCAGATAGGCGCCGTCGCGAAGCGCGACGCAGCCGAGCGTCTTCAAGGCGCGCCAGATCCGCATCCGCGCCGTCCCGCTGGAGGTCGGCAGGGAGATCACGAGCAGCAGCCAGTCGGGTGCGCCTGCATTCATGTAGAGAATCATACAGGCGTGTCTTGACTGTGACATCATCCAGGCGCCGGCGTTTCCAGACGCCGCGGGTTTCACGTCCGAGGAGGCTGTCTTGAGCACGCGTCCGTTGCAGGTGGCGATCGTCTATCCGGGCGACCGCGAGGTTCGTCGACTCGCCACCCGCGACAACAACCGGTTCGCAGCGCTCTTCGCCGCCTTCGAGAGACGCGGCGTCGACGCCCATCCGGCCGTCTATCACCGCGACGAGGTCGGCGCCTTGCGCCAGCAGCTGCTCGGTCTGGACGGCGCGCTGGTCTGGGTCAATCCGATCGACGCAGGACACTCGCGCGCGCCGCTCGACGCTCTGCTGCGCGGCGTCGCCAAGGAGGGCGTGCTCGTGAGCACGCATCCCGACGTGATCATGAAGCTGGGCACCAAGGATGTGCTGGTCGACACGCGCGAGATGGGCTGGGGCAGCGACGTCCACCGCGTCGACTCGCTGGAGCAGCTGCAACGCGAAGTCGGTGGGCGTGTCGCTGTCGGGGGCGTCCGCGTGCTGAAGCAGTGGCGCGGTCACAGCGGGCAGGGCGTGTGGCGCATCCAGGCGGTGCCGACCGGTCGGGAGTTCACCGCCGACAGCCCGGTGCTCGCGCGGCAGGCCCAGCGTGGCAGTGACGAGGTGACGATCTCCTTCGCTGCGTTCGTCGAAATGATCGCGCCGTACTTCGAGAGCGGCGGTCACATGATCGACCAGGCCTGGCAACCGCGGCTCACCGAAGGCATGGTCCGCTGCTACGTGGTGCAGGACCGCGTCGAAGGCTACGGACTGCAAGCCGTGAACGCCCTGTATCCCGCCCGTGATCCGGCGTCGGGGGAAGCGGTCACGCCCGGCCCGCGGCTCTACCACCCGCCGAACCTGCCGCACCTCGAACCTTTGAAGACGCGGCTCGAGACCGAGTGGATCCCGCAGCTCCAGCGCATGCTCGGCATCGCCGGGGACGAGCTGCCGCTGCTGTGGGATTGCGATTTCCTGCATGGCGATCGCACCGAAGCGGGAGCGGAGCGCTACGTGCTCTGCGAGATCAACGTCAGCAGCGTCGCGCCGTTCCCCGATTCCGTGATCGAGCCGCTCGCGAGCGCCGCGATCGCCAGGATCGAGTCGGCGCGAAGCCGGCGCACCTGAGCGACTGCCGCGTCCGCGTCGCCGATGCCTCGCTTCCACTCCGCGGCACGTGCGCGATAGTCCGGCCATGGACGGCGCGACCGACGTACACGCCCCCCGAGGCGCCGCCCTCGGCTTCGGCCAGGCCGTCGCCTACTGGCTGAAGCTGGGCTTCATCAGCTTCGGCGGCCCGGCCGGGCAGATCGCCCTGATGCACCAGGAGCTCGTGGAGCGCCGGCGCTGGATCTCGGAAAAGCGCTTCCTGCACGCGCTCAATTACTGCATGCTGCTGCCGGGTCCCGAGGCGCAGCAGCTCGCCACCTACATCGGCTGGCTCATGCACCGGACCTGGGGCGGCGTCGTTGCCGGCGCCCTGTTCGTGCTGCCGTCGCTTTTCATCCTCGTCGGCCTGTCGTGGATCTACCTCGCGTACGGCGACGTGCCGGCCATCGCCGGGTTCCTCTACGGCATCAAGCCCGCTGTCACCACCATCGTCCTGTTCGCGGCCTGGCGCATCGGCTCGCGCGTGCTGAAGAACGGCTGGCTCTGGGCCATCGCGGTCGCCGCCTTCCTGGCGATCTTCGGCTTGAACGCACCGTTTCCGCTGATCGTCTTCGGCGCCGGGGTGGCTGGATACCTCGGCGGCCGCTTCCTGCCGGAGCGCTTCGCGGTGGGTGGGCCTGCCCACGGTCCGGCGACGTCATCCCCTGTGCCGGCCTGGATCGACGACGACACGCCGGCGCCGGCGCACGCCCGCTTCTCCGCCGCCAAAAGCCTGCGCATCGCCGCCGTCTTCCTCATCATCTGGGGCGCGGCCATCGGCGCGCTGGCGCTGCGCCTCGGCTGGGACGCCGTGCTGACGCAGATGGCCTGGTTTTTCACCAAGGCGGCCTTGCTGACATTCGGCGGCGCCTATGCCGTGCTGCCCTACGTCTACCAAGGTGCCGTCGAGCAGCACCAGTGGCTGACGGCGGTGCAGATGATCGACGGCCTGGCCCTCGGCGAGACGACGCCGGGACCGCTGATCATGGTGGTCTCGTTCGTCGGCTTCGTCGGCGGCTGGACGAAGGCGATCTTCGGCCCCGATTCGCTCTTCCTCGCCGGTGCCGTCGCCGCGGTGGTGGTCACCTTCTTCACCTTCCTGCCGTCGTTCTTCTTCATCCTGCTGGGCGCGCCGCTGGTCGAGTCGACGCACGGCAAGCTGCAGTTCACGGCGCCGCTGACGGGCATCACCGCGGCCGTCGTCGGCGTGATCGTCAATCTGGCCGTGTTCTTCGCGTATCACGTGCTCTGGCCGCGCGGGCTCGCCGCGCCCTTCGAGTGGCTCGCGGCCGCGATCGGGGTGGTCGCTGCCGTTGCGCTCTTCCGCTTCAAGAGCGGCGTGATCCCGGTCGTCCTCGGCTCGGGGCTCGCGGGCCTGGTGCTGAGCCTGCTCAGGCCGATGCTGGGCTGAGGTCCCCCGGCGGGTCAGGGCAGCCCGCGAGGGCCGCAGCCGCTCAGCGTCGCTGGTACTGCGTCGCCCCGAAGAGCACCTCGCGCTCCTCGTCGCTGCGACCAGGCTTGCGCAGCTCGGCCATGACGGCGACGCCGCGCTGCACGGCGGGCCGGGAGGCGATGCCGTCGAACCAGGCCTTCAGGTGCGGGAAGTCCTCGAGGACCACGCCCTGGTTCTGCCACGACCGGAGCCAGGGAAAGATGGCGATGTCCGCGATCGTGTAGTCGTCGCCGGCGATGAAGCGGCTCTCGGCGAGGCGCCGGTCGACGACGCCGTAGAGCCGCCGCGCCTCGTTGCTGTAGCGCTCGATCGCATACGGGATCTTCTCGGGAGCGTACAGGCGAAAGTGATGCGCCTGCCCGAGCATCGGCCCCACGCCGCCCATCTGGAACATCAGCCACTCGAGCACGGCGTAGCGGCCGCGCACGTCGTCGGGGAGGAAGCGTCCCGTCTTCGTCGCCAGGTACAGCAGGATGGCCCCCGACTCGAACAGCGAGATCGGCTGCCCGTCCGGGCCGTCGGGATCGACGATCGCCGGGATCTTGTTGTTCGGGCTGATGGCGAGGAACTCGGGCTTGAACTGGTCGCCGCTGCCGATGTTGACCGGAATCGCGCGCCAGGCGAGGCCGCACTCCTCCAGCATGACGTGGACCTTGTGGCCATTGGGCGTAGGCCACGAATACACTTCGATCATCGATGAACCTCGGGCGGGCGCGGGCGATGCGCCCGTCGCACGACTCTAGTGGATCGGACCCGGCGATGAGCGAAGGGATCAAGGGCTTCTTCGCCAAGCAGGGGCTCGCTCCCGACGCGAGCGCGATCGCCGCCTGGGCGCAGCGACGCGGCCTGGCTTTCAAGCGCGAGCGCGACGGCCAAGGCTTCGTCGTCGAGGGCAGCGTCGACGGCAAGCCGTGGCGGCTCGAATGGGGCCCGTCGCAGCGCCCGTACATCGAAGGTCAGGAGCTGCGCCTGCGCATGGAGCTGGGTCTCCCCCCGGACCTGCTCATGCTGCTGCTCACCAGGCCGCTCATGGAGTCGCTGGAGAAGCAGGCCTTCGACGAGTTCACGCAAAGCAACCAGACACAGATGGGCAGCGCCACACCCGAAGAGATGCGCTGGCTCGTGCTTTTCCCGAAGATCTCGCTGGCTGCCTCGCCTGCGCTGCGCGGCAAGTTCGGCGGCGTGTCCAGCGTGGCCGAAGAAGGCGCGGCATGGCTGGCCGGGCCGCTCGCGGGCGAGCTCGAGCGCGCGGCGGCAGGGCCGCTGAGCGCCTTGCCGCCGTGGCTGATCATGACCTCCAAGGGACGTGCCTACCTTCGCATGCAGGCGCCGAACGTCGACGAGGCCGTCATCGCGGCGGCGCTCGACTTGTTCGAGACCGCCTGCACCGAAGCGATCCGGGTCGGAGGCGCGCGAAGCGAAGCCTCGCGCTGACGGCGCCTCAGGCGTGCCGGCCGAGCTCGATCTTGGCGATCGCGTTGCGGTGCACTTCGTCCGGCCCGTCGGCGAAGCGCAGGGTCCGCGCCGCGGCGTAGTGGTAGGCGAGGGGGAAGTCCCCGGAGACGCCGCCGCCGCCATGCACCTGCATCGCCCAGTCGATCACCTGGCACGCCATGTTGGGCGCGACGACCTTGATCATGGCGATCTCGGCCTTGGCCGCCTTGTTGCCGGCGACGTCCATCATCCAGGCCGCCTTCAACGTGAGCAGGCGCGCCATGTCGATCTGGCAGCGCGCTTCGGCGATCCGCTCGCGCGTGACGCCCTGCTCGGCGACGGTGCGTCCGAAGGCGACACGCTTCGACGCGCGCCGGCACATCAGCTCGAGCGCCCGCTCGGCGAGGCCGATCAGGCGCATGCAGTGGTGGATGCGGCCGGGGCCGAGCCGGCCCTGCGCGATCTCGAAGCCTCTGCCTTCGCCGAGGAGGATGTTGGCCTGCGGCACGCGCACGTTCTCGAACACCACTTCCATGTGGCCGTGCGGCGCGTCGTCGTAGCCGAACACCGAGAGCGGCCGGATGATCCGGATCCCCGGCGTGTCGGCCGGCACCACGACCATCGACTGCTGCGAGTGGCGCGGCGCTTCGAAGTCGGTCTTCCCCATGAAGATGTAGACCTTGCAGCGCGGGTCCCCGGCGCCGCTGGTCCACCACTTGCGGCCGTTGATGACGTAGTCGCTGCCGTCCTTGTCGATGCGCGCCTCGATGTTCGTCGCATCCGACGACGCCACCCCCGGCTCGGTCATGGCGAAGGCGCTTCGGATCTTGCCGTCGAGCAGCGGCTCCAGCCATTGCCGCTTCAGCTCGGGCGAGCCGTAGCGCTCGATCGTCTCCATGTTGCCGGTGTCCGGCGCCGAGCAGTTGAAGACCTCGCTGGCCCAGGTGACGCGGCCCATGATCTCCGCGAGCGGCGCGTAGTCGCTGTTCGAGAGGCCGAAGTCGCGGCCGCTGTCCTTCGAGCCCTTGCCGCCCGCGGTGGGCGGCAGGAACAGGTTCCAGAGGCCCTGCGCCCGCGCCTTCGGCTTCAGCGCCTCGATCGTCTGCAGCGGCGTCCAGCGCTTGCCGGCCTTGGTGTTCGCCTCGAGCTCGTCTTCGACGCGCTGCTCGGCCGGGTAGATGTGCTCGTCCATGAAGCGCAGCAGCTGCTTCTGCAGCTCCTGCGTGCGCGGTGAGTAGTCGAAGTCCATGGTGCTCTTTCGGAGTGATCAGGTCTGGCTGGCGAAGCGCCAGCCCATCTCGGCCAGCGGCCGGGCGCCGGCGGCGGACTGCCGTGCCTGGGCGCTCGAGGCGGTGCCGGTCTCGACACGCTTGGCGATCCCCTGCAGGATGCCGGCGATGCGGAACAGGTTGTAGGCCAGGTAGAAGTTCCAGTCGCGCATGACCGCGTCCGGATCGCCCCGGCCGGTGCGCTCGCAGTACCGGCGCACGTAGCTCTTCTCGTCGGGGATGCCGAGCGCCGCATGATCGAGGCCGCCGATGCCGCGGAACGAGCCGGGCGGGATGTGCCACGACATGCAGTGGTAGCTGAAGTCGGCGAGCGGATGGCCGAGCGTCGAAAGCTCCCAGTCGAGGACGGCGACGATGCGCGGCTCGTCGGGGTGGAAGACGAGGTTGTCGAGGCGGTAGTCGCCGTGCACCACACGGGCCTGCGTCTCGTCGCGAGCGCTCGCCGGGATGTGCGCCGGCAGCCACTCGATGAGCCGGTCCATGGCGTCGATCGGCTCCGTGATCGAGGCCAGGTACTGCTTGGTCCAGCGGCCGATCTGCCGCTCGAAGTAGTTGCCGGGCTTGCCGTAGCCCTCGAGGCCGACGGCGGCCGGGTCGACCGAATGCAGCGCCGCGATGACGCGATTCATCTCGTCGTAGATCTCGCCGCGGCCCTTCGGATCGAAGGATGGCAGGGACTGGTCCCAGAGCACCCGCCCCTCCACGTACTCCATGACGTAGAAGGCACGGCCGATCACCGCCTCGTCTTCGCAGAGCAGCAGCATCGTCGGCACGGGCACGTCGGTCTCGGCGAGGGCCCGCATGACGGTGAACTCGCGCTCGATGGCGTGTGCCGACGGCAGCAGCCTGGCCGCGGGGCCGGGCTTGGAGCGCATCACGTAGGCGCGACCGGGCGTCAGCAGCTTGTACGTGGGGTTCGACTGTCCGCCCTTGAACTGCTCGACGGCGAGCGGGCCGGCGAAGCCCGGCAGGCTGGAGCGCAGGTGCGCCTCGAGCGCCGCCGCGTCGAAGGCGTGCTGCTCGGCGACGGGCTTGGTGCCGGTATTGGCTTCGGGCAGGCTCATCCGGGAGGCTCCGACGTCGGCGTCAACGCTGCGCGATGGCGAGCAGCTTGTCCTTCGAGAGCACCACGAGCCGCGTCGGCTCGATCCGCACCGCGCCGTCGCGCTCGAAGCCCTTCAGCTCCTGGTTGACGCGCTGGCGCGAGGCGCCGAGCAGCTGGGCGATGTCCTCCTGCGCCAGCTGCAGCCCGATCCGGATCTCGTCGCCATGCTCGATGCCGTAGCTGCGCGCCAGCAGCAGGATCTGCTTGGCAAGGCGCGCCGAGAGCGGCCGCGTGTTCAGGTCCTCGACGGCATCGAAGAGCAGGCGCAGGCGCCGGCAGTTGAGGCGCAGCAGGGCGTCGTACAGCTCGACGTGACGGGCCAGCAGGTCCTTGAAGTCGGGACGGCGGATGACCAGCAGGGTCGTCTCGCCATGCGCGTGCGCGTCGTGCGTGCGCGGCATGCCGTCGAACAGCGAGATGTCGCCGAACCAGGTGCCGGGCTCGACGTAGGTCAGCGTCACCTGCTTGCCGGAGAGCGACACCGAGCTGACGCGAACCGCGCCGAGGGCCACGCCGCACCATTCCTCGGCCGGTGCGCCGCGTGCCGACAGGATCGCGCCGTCGTGCAGGCGGCGAACGACGGCGCGGGCCAGGATGGCGTCGCGCAGCGGCGAGGAAAGTCTGGAGAACCACGGGCCCGCTTCGATGTTCGACTGCTCGTCGATTGTAAGAATCGGGGGGTGCATGCCAGTCTCTGACGTGACAGGGCGCGGCGGGGCTCGATCGATGCAGCGCGGTCGCCAGGATCAGCGAAAGCGCGGCGGGCGCTTTTCGAGGAATGCGTTGAGACCTTCTTCGCCGTTCGGATGGAACAGCTTGTCGATGAACTGGTCCCGCTCGACGCCGAGTTGCTCGTGCAGCGTGCGGCGCGGCGCCTGCTCCAGCAGTTCCTTGGTGCAGGCCACCGCGTTCGGTGCCATCGCCGCCAGGCGCTCGGTCAGCGTGAGCGCCTCGGCCAGCGCCGAACCGGGCGGCGTGACCGCCGTCACCACGCCATGGCCGTACAGCACGGAGGCGGTGACCGGCTCGGCGAGCCAGAGCAGGCGCTGCGCAAACGGCCGCGGCAGCGCGCGCACCAGGCTCCAGGTCGCGCCGCCGTCGGGCGTGAAGCCGAGCTTGCCGTACGACATCGTGAAGCGGGCGTCCTCGGCAGCGACGATCAGGTCGCAGGCCAGGGCGATCGAGAATCCCGCGCCGGCCGCGGCGCCCTCCACGGCGGCGATCACCGGCTTCGGATAGGCACGGATCGCCTCGATCCACTGGTGCAGATGCTCGAGCATGCGCCGTTGCACGTCGGGGCCGGCCAGGCGACGCTCGAGCAGGCCGTGCAGATTGCCGCCGGCGCAGAAGTGATCGCCGTCGCCGCGCAGAACGACGGCGCGGACCTCGTCGTTCGACTCCGACGAATCGAGCGCCTCGATGCCCGCGGCGATGACCTGGGCCGACAGCGTGTTGCGCGTTGCCGGGTCGCTGATCGTCAGCACCAGCGTCGCGCCGCGGCGCTCGGTCAGCAGCTCGGAAGGCATGCTGCCGGCCCTGTCGACGAGACACGCAGAGCGAAGGGCGACCTGCTGATCATGCGTGGAATTGTGCACGCAGCACCTTGCCCGACGCCCGGAGCGACCCCGGCCGGCGCTACAGCCTCGCGAGTCGCTCGGCCGCGGCGACCAGGGTCTCGTCCTTCTTCGCGAAGCAGAAGCGGGCGATGTGCTGGTCGAAGCCCTCGGCGTAGAAGGCCGACAGCGGGATCGCGGCGACACCGATCTCGGTCGTGAGCCAGCGGCAGAAGTCGGCCTCCGGGAGGCTGCTCACCGCCGAGTAGTCGACGCACTGGAAGAACGTCCCCTGGCAGGGCAGCGGCCTCAGCCGGGTGCGCGCCAGCCCCGCGGCGAACAGGTCGCGCTTGGCGCGGTAGAAGCCGGGCAACGCCAGGTGATGCGAGCCGCTCGCCATGTAGGCGGCGAGGCCGTGCTGCATCGGCGTGTTGACGGTGAAGACATTGAACTGGTGGACCTTGCGGAACTCGGCCATGAGCGGCGCCGGCGCCACGGCGTAGCCGACCTTCCAGCCGGTGACGTGGTAGGTCTTGCCGAAGCTGGAGACGATGACGCTGCGGGCGGCGAGCTCGGGGAAGCGGGCTACACCCTGGTGCTCCCCGCCGTAGACCATGTGCTCGTAGACCTCGTCGCTGATGACCACCACCGAGGTGTCCCGCAGCAGCGCTTCCAGCTGCGACAGCTCCTCGGCGGACCAGAGCGTGCCGCTCGGGTTGTGCGGCGAGTTGATCAGGATGAGCCGCGTTCTCGGCGTCAGCGCGGCGGCGATGCGATCGAAATCGGGCGCGAAGCTGCCGGGCGTCAGCGGCACCCGCACGACCCTGGCGCCGGCAAGCTCGATGTTGGGGGCGTAGCTGTCGTAGGAGGGCTCGAGGATGATCGCCTCGTCGCCCGGGCCGACGAAGGCGAGCACCGCGTTGAGGATGGCCTGGGTCGCTCCGGCGGTGACGGTGACCTCGGTCGCGGGGTCGTAGCGGCGCCCGTAGAGCGTCTCGATCTTGGCGGCGATCAGCTCGCGCAGCCGGGGGATCCCGGCCATCGGCGGGTACTGGTTCTGGCCGCTCCGCATGGCGGCAGCGACGGCGTCGACGAGGGCGGGGTCGCAGTCGAAGTCGGGGAAGCCCTGGCCGAGGTTGACCGCCCCGTGCTCGGTCGCCAGCGCCGACATCACCGTGAAGATCGTGGTGCCGACGGTCGGCAGACGCGTCTGCACGGACGGCGTGCGGGCCTCGACGGGAGTGCGGTCGTTCATCGCGAGCTCAGAGCTGGTAGTCGTCGGCGTCGCCGGACATGGCGCGCTCCACGAGGGGTCGCGTCAGGCGGTCGGAGGTCATCTCGGCGAAGGCGTAGACGAAGTTTCGCAGGTAGGCACCGCGCTTGAAAGCGATGCGGGCGACGTTCTGGCCGAACAGGTGACCGACCGGCCGCGACACCAGATCGGAGCCCTGACCTTCCTCGCGCATGGCGATCTCGGCGACGATGCCGACGCCCAGGCCGAGGCGGACGTAGGTCTTGATCACGTCGGCGTCGATCGCCTCGAGCACCACGTTCGGCTGGAGCTTGCGCGTCGCGAAGGCCTGATCCACTCGCTTGCGCCCCGAGAACGCCGGGTGGTAGGAGATCAGCGGCAGGGGCGCCAGGTCCTCGATGGACACCCGGTCGACCTGCGTCAGCGGATGGCCGACCGGCAGCACCAGGACGTGCTGCCAGGCGTAGCAGGGAAGGGTGACGAGATCGGCGAGATCGCCGAGCGACTCGGTGGCCAGGCCGAAATCGGCGACCTCCTCGAACACCATGCGGGCGACCTGCTCCGGCGTGCCCTGGTGCAGGCTGATGTTCACCTTCGGGTAGCGCTTGCGCATCTGCGCGATCGGTCCCGGCAGGAAGTAGCGCGCCTGGCTGTGCGTCGTGGCGATGGACAGCGTGCCGGCATCCTGCTTGGAGTAGTCGTCGCCGATGCGCTTGAGGTTGCCGACCTCGCGCATGATCACCTCGATCGACTTCAGGACCTCGCGGCCGGGCTCGGTGACCCGGCGCAGGCGCTTGCCGTGGCGGGCGAAGATGTCGACGCCGAGCTCGCCCTCGAGCTCCAGGATCGCTTTCGAGACGCCCGGCTGCGACGTGAACAGCGCCTTCGCGGTCTCGGTCAGGTTGAGGTCACGTCGAACTGCCTCCTGGACGAACCTGAACTGATGGAGGTTCATATCGCAAAGCTTTGAAGATGCGGGCCATTATTCACCGCTGAGCCGAATCGCAGCCCGGGCGATCGCCTCCATCACCGCCGCGTCCTCACCGATCGGGGCGTGCACCCGCAGCCGCAGGCCCGGATGCGCGGCGCGCGCCGCCTCGGCTTGGCGCGGCAGATCCTGCCGCAGGTGGCCGCCGGTGCCGAGGAACAGCGGGATCACGTCGACGTCGTGCACGCCTTCGCCGACCAAGCCGGCGACGGCTTCGGACAGCGAGGGCGCCATCAGCTCCAGGAAGGCGAGCCGGACCACGCGGGCGGGCACGGCTACCTGCACCCGCGCCGCGATCGCCTCGAACGGCGCCGCCCAGCGCGGGTCGCGCGCCCCATGCGCGAAAAGGACGATCGCCTTCGCGCTCACTCGGTCGTGCTCATCGATAGCGCACCAGCCAGCTGAACGCGGCGAGCGACATCAGGAGGTAGATCGCCCCGGGCGTCGCCGCCACCACCCATGGCGTCCAGTTGCCGAGCAGGCCGAGGTGCCGGAAGACGTTGTTGAGCAGCACGAAGCTGACGCCGAGCATGATGCCGACGAACACCTTGACGCTGACGCCGCCGGAGCGGTGGTGCAGGTAGGCGAAGGGCAGCGCCAGCCCGACCATGACGAGGCAGGCGAAGGGGTAGAGGGCCCGCTTCCAGAACTGGATCTTCTGCACTTGCGAGGCCTGCTCGTTCTCGGAGAGGTGGCCGATGTAGCGCCACAGGTCGAGCGTCGACATCGTCGTCACCGGCAGGACGGCGGCGGCGACGACCTGCGGCGACAGCGTGCTTCGCCATTCGAGCCGCTCGAGCTTCTCCTGCGGCACGGTCGGCGCCGCCGCGGCGTCCAGCCAGCGCGTCCGGGTGACGTCTTCCAGCGTCCAGGTTCCGTCGCGCGCGACGCTCGCCCGCGCTGCGGCGATGCGCGCGATCAGGCGGCCGCCGGCGTCGAACTCGAAGATGCGCACCTCGCGCAACGCCGACGCGCCTTCGGCCGAGCCGACGTTGATCGAGTAGCTGTGCTCGCCGGTGGGTGTCGGCGCGTGCTCCTTGATCCAGGCGCCCGATCGGCTCAGCTTGAGGCTGCCGCTGAAGGAAGCGCGCAGCTGGCTGGCGAGCTTCTCGGTGAACGGGGCGATGTAGTCGCCGATCACGAAGGCGACGGCGCCGAACAGCAGCGCCAGGCTGGTCAGGAGCGCCAGGGCGCGCCCGGGGCCGAGCCCGCCGGTGCGCAGGATCGTGTACTGCGAGGTCTGCGCCAGGCGTGCCAGAGCGTAGATGGTGCCGATCAGGACCGCGATCGGCATCAGCTCGTAAAGATGGGCGGGCGCCAGCAGCAGCGAGTAGGCCGCGGCATGCACGGTCGTGTAGCCGCGTTCGCCGACGTCGCGGAGCTCGTCGACGAAGTCGATGAAGAAGAAGAGGGCGAGGAAGGCCACGCCCACGAACAACACGGCCGAGGCGATGTCGACGAAGAAGAGCCGGCGGACGGTCCTCATGCGGCAGCGGCGGCTCTGGCAGCGCGACGCCGGCGCCGCCGGCGCGAGGTCGGCAAGCGGCGCGCACCCTGCTCGCGCCACCACAGCAGCCCGACGGCGATGGCGAGCGCACCGCCGTGCACGAGCAGCAGGGCGACGCCCATGCCCATCCGGCCGGAGCCGACCCACGCCTTGCTGAGGTTGATGAGGTTGTAGTAGACGAAGAAGGCGAGCAGCGCGAACAGCAGGTTCCAGTTGCTCGCATGGCGCGGGTTCGAGGCCGACATGCCGATGCCGAGCAGGAGCATGTTCGCCGCCGCCAGGACGAGGCCCAGCCGCCACACCAGCTCGCCCTGATTCGGCGCGGTGGGATCGCGCAGGAGCTCGGCAGTGGCGCGCGCCCTCGGCTGCACCGAACCGTTGCCGGCGAGCGCGCGTTCGCCCGCCAGGGCGCGGTAGGTCTCGAAGCGGGACACCGTCTTTTCGCCGGTGGCCTGGTCGAGCTCGTTCTGCTGGCCCCGATGCAGGACCAGGAAACGACCGCTCTCATCGCTCTCGATCGACCCCGACGAGGCCGACGTGACCGACTCGACCGCTCCCTTGGAGGCGACGATGAACACGTTGCGTCCCGTGGCGGGATCGCTGGCGCTGCCTTCGAAGAAGAAGGTGCGCTGGCCATCCGCGGAGGTCTGGAACTGGCCGGGAGCGGCCCGAGACAGGTCCGAGCGGCGCTCGAACTGCTCCTTCAGGACGGCGCTGCGCTCGTTCTGCCACGGCCACACGAAGAGCGCGAGCACGCCGATGACCAGGAGCACCGGCCAGCTCGTCCTCAGGACCGGCCGCACGAAACGGGACAAGGGCACGCCGCTGGCGAACCAGATGGTCATCTCGCTGCCGCGGTACATGCGGGACAGGGTCGCCACCACTGCCACGAACAACGAGAGGGCGAGGATGGTCGAGAGATTGCCGAGCGCGATGTAGGCGAGCAGCAGCATGACGTCCTGCGGCGAGATCCGACCCACCGCCGCCTGCCCCAGATTGCGGATGAACATGATCGTCAGCACGATGGTGAGGATCACGACCAGAGTGGCGCCGAAGTTGCGCGCGAGCTCTCTGCGCAAAGTGGAATCGAATAACATCGTCGGCTGTTCTCAGCTCAAGGAATTATGGACTTCCGTCATCAGATCGCCGCATCGGCGGGACTCGCCGGCATCGATGTCGATGCCTTGGTGCTCGTGGTCGCCGGCGCCGTCGACCCCACGCTCTCGCCGCCGCTTGCCGATCTGGTCTCGAATGCTGTCGCCGAAGGCGATCTGGTGCTGAAGAAGGGCCGTTCGCTGTTCCTGTACCGCCCCGCCGGCGTGACCGCCCGCCGCGTCGTGATCGCCGTTGCCGGGGACGCCGGCGCCAAGGCCTTCAGGTCGGCGCTTGCCGAAGGCCTGGCCGCGTTGAAGTCGAGCGGGGCGCAGACGCTCGGCATCGCCATGGGCAGCGCCGACGCGCTCACCGAAGCGCATGCCGAGGCAGCGGTCCTCGCCACGGCGGACGCCACCTATCTCTATACGCACACGAAGCCGAGCGCGACGCCGGGCTGGACGCCGAAGGCCGTCACCGTGTACGGCGCGAAGAGCGACGCCCGCGCGATCCAGCAGGGGCTGCGGCGCGGCACCGCGATCGCCGCGGGCGTGAAGCTGGCGCGCGAGTTCGCGAACCGGCCCGGCAACCATTGCACGCCGAGCTGGCTCGGGCAGCAGGCGAAGAAGATCGGCAAGGAGTTCGCCCTCGACGTCGAGGTGCTCGATCGCAAGGGCATCGAGAAGCTCGGCATGGGGTCCTTCCTCGCCGTGTCGCAGGGCTCGGCCGAGCCGCCGCGCTTCATCGTCGCGCGCTACAACGGCGGAGCGAAGGCGCAGCCCCCGGTCGTGCTCGTCGGCAAGGGCATCACCTTCGACACCGGCGGCGTCTCGATCAAGCCGGCCGCCGAAATGGACGAAATGAAGTTCGACATGGGCGGGGCCGCGAGCGTTCTCGGCACCCTCACCGCGGTCGCCATGCTGAAGCCGCGGCTGAACCTCGTCTGCATCGTGCCGGCCTGCGAGAACATGCCCGACGGTCGCTCGGTGAAGCCGGGCGACGTCGTCACGAGCATGTCCGGGCAGACCATCGAGATCCTGAACACCGACGCCGAGGGCCGCCTGATCCTCTGCGATGCGCTCACCTATGCCGAGCGCTTCCAGCCCGCGGTGGTCGTCGACGTGGCGACGCTCACCGGCGCCTGCGTGATCGCCCTCGGCCATCACCACTCGGGGCTCTTCACGGCCGACGATGACATCGCCTCGCGCATGCAGGCCGCCTCCGTCGCTGCCCAGGACCCATGCTGGCGCCTGCCGCTGGACGAGGAGTACGACGAGGCGCTGAAGAGCAATTTCGCGGACATGGGCAACGTCGGCGGGCGACCGGGCGGCGCCATCACGGCGGCGATGTTCCTGCGCCGCTTCACGGGCAAGTACCCGTGGGCCCACCTCGACATCGCCGGCACGGCGTGGAAGTCGGGCGCGAAGAAGGGCGCCACCGGTCGACCGGTCGGCCTGCTCACCCACTTCGTCCTCGCTCACGCCCGGTGATGCGACGCGATCCCTGAGCGAGCCTTCCATCTCTGCGTGTCGCGCGGCGCCCGCATGACCGAGATCAGCTTCTACTTCAACGTGCCCAGCCGTGCCGGCTATGCCTGTCGGCTGCTGCGCAAGGCGCGCCGCCAGGGACTGGGCCTCACCGTCGTCGGCCCGCGCGACGCCTTGCTCGGCCTGGACAACGATCTCTGGGCCTTCGACCCCGCCGAGTTCCTGCCGCACGACTGGGTCGAGCACGCCGGGCGGGTGCCCGAGCGGCTGCGTCAGGGCACTGTCTGGCTCGCCGACCACGGGCTGCAGGCGCCGGTGCACGACGCCTTGCTGAACCTGGGCGATAGCGCCCCGTCGGGCTACGAGACGTTCGCCCGATTGCTCGAGGTGGTGTCGACCGACGAGGCGGATCGCGCCGCGGCGCGCGAGCGCTGGAAGGGCTATGCCAGGCGCGGCTACCCGATCAGGAAGTACGAGGTGGGTGCGTCATGACGCCCGAGAAGCCGCCGTTCGGAACCATTCCGACGCTGACCGAGGTCGTGCCCTGGCCGGAGGCCGTGCCCGTCGCGCCTTTGGGACCGGGGAACCCGAGTGCATCGGCCGTGGAGCGGCCCGGGATACCCCCACCGGCGCCGGCCGTGGCTGACGCATCGAAGCCCGGCGCTTCGATCGCACCCGCGGCGGCCGCTTCCGAACCCGTCGGTCGCGCACCCGCCTTCAGCGAAGCGCAGCTGGCCGAGCGCGTCATGGCCGACCTGCAGAAGCAGATCGACCTCATGCTCGAAGTGCGCTTGCGCGAGGCGCTCGCGCCGGTGCTGGCACGGGCCGGGGACGCGCTGGTCCGCGACGCGCGCAGGGAGCTGACCGCGGCCCTTCGCGACGTCGTGACGCGCGCGGTGGCGAGGGAGCTCGGCGAGCCCGACAAGAGCCAGCGCGCGGCCGGGCCGTCCGGTTGACGATGCAAACACCGATGCGGCCGGGCCCGCCTTTTGCGTTATCGTTTCGCGCTTCGGGTGAGGGCACCCGGATCCAGTCAATTCCAAGCGGAGGTAATTCCTTATGCAACTCAAGATGAAGCTGGTCGCCGCGGCTGCCGTGGCGCTCCTCACCGGCGCCGTTTCAGCTCAGGACCTGGTCGTCAGGATCGGCCATGTCGCTCCGACGAGCGGCGGCATCGCCCACCTGGGCAAGGACAACGAGAACGGCGCCCGGATGGCCATCGACGAGCTGAACGCCAAAGGCGTGACGATCGGCGGCAAGAAGGCGAAGTTCGAGCTTCTCGCCGAAGACGATGGCGCCGATCCGAAGCAGGGCACGGCGGTCGCCAACAAGCTGGTCGACGCCAAGGTGAACGGCGTCATCGGCCACCTCAACTCCGGCACCTCGATTCCGGCTTCGAAGATCTACAGCGACGCCGGCATCCCGCAAATCTCGCCGTCGGCGACCAACCCGAAGTACACGCGCCAGGGCTTCAAGACCACCTTCCGCGTCGTCGCCGATGACGTCCATCTGGGCGGCACCCTCGGCCGCTACGCCGTCAAGGAGCTGAAGGGCAAGTCGATCGTGACGATCGACGACCGCACCGCCTACGGCCAGGGTGTGGCCGAGGAGTTCAGCAAGGCCGTCAAGGCCACCGGCGGGAAGATCGCGGACGCGCAGTTCACGACCGACAAGGCCACCGACTTCACGGCCATCCTGACCGCCGTCAAGGCCAAGAAACCGGACATCGTCTTCTACGGCGGCATGGACGCCGTCGCCGGGCCGATGATCCGACAGATGAAGCAGCTCGGCATCAACGCCAAGCTGATGGGCGGCGACGGCATCTGCACCGGCGAGCTGCCGAAGCTGGCCGGCGGTGCCATGGCCGACGGCCAGGTCGTCTGTGCCGAGGCGGGCGGGGTCGAGGGCGCGCAGAAGGTCGGCATGGACAAGTTCCGCGAGGACTTCAAGAAGAAGTTCAACGCCGACGTGCAGATCTACGCGCCGTACGTCTACGACGCCGTCAACGTGATGGTGGCCGCGATGGTCAAGGCCGGCTCGGCCGAGCCGGCGAAGTACCTTCCGGTGCTTGCCAAGACCGAGGGCCACAAGGGCGTGACCGGCGTCATCTCGTTCGACAACAAGGGCGACGTCAAGAACGGCGCCCTGACGCTGTATACCTACAAGGGCGACAAGCGCGAGCAGATGGCGGTGGTTCGCTGAGAGCGGCCGAACCGCGTGGAAGAAGGGCGCCGCTGGCGCCCTTTTTCTTTGCTTCCCTTACCATGGCGCCGTCATGCCGCGTCTGATCCCTGCTCTCGCCGCACTTGCCGCTGCGGCGGTCGTGTGCGCCTCCTGCACCCTCGCCGCCGACCTCAGGACGGATGCGAGCGGGCAGATCGTGGGCGTGAGCCTGGTGAGGCTCGAGTCGTCCATCGAAGGGCTGGCGGTCGCCATGCTGATCAGCGGACGCGAGCTGGCGGTCCAGCTCGCGTGGGGCGCTCTCGACCGCGACGCGGACGGCGCCGGCACGCACGGATCGTCCTTGTAACGGACGGGCGTCTTGTTCCGCGTGGCCAGCGGCCGACATCCCATCCAAGTAAGGGATGGCTGTTACGTGCGGGTGCTGCGAAGCTGCAGTCCTTCGCTGGAGAGCTTTCTCCGCTTCGAGGGAGCCAAAGATGTCTGAACTCAAACGCATCGTCGACGGACTGCTCGTCAGTCGCGAGCGCCTCATGCGGGCTCGCGAGTTCTATTCACCGGCGCCGCGTTCGCCGTCTCCGGACCGCGCCTTTGCAGCATGGACCGAGCGGATCGCGGTGCAGTCGGAGCTCGGCAGCGCCCGCGAGATGGCGGGGCTGAGCAACGACGAGTTGGAGGCGCTGGAGGCGGAGTTCGTGCGCAGCCCGACCCGGCCCCGACCTGCCTGGGTGCGCGAGTCCGTGCTTGCCGGAGTCATCCTCCTGGTCCTCGCCTGCGCCGGTCTCATGATGCTCGGCCTGACCGACCTGGGCGACGTCGCCTCGCGAACCCTGCAGGCCCTGAGCGCCGCTTCACTGCTCCTCGGCCTGGTGCCGTTGTCGATCGGCCTGCTGACCTCGTTCGGGGCCCTGCACCTCGAGCTGAGCTACGGCACGACCGGGCTTTACGTGGGCAAGCTCGACGAGCAGCACCCGTGGCTCTACAAGGCGATGGGACTCACTCGCCACGAGACGGCGGAAGACTACCGGACGCAGACGCTCGCCGCACGAGGGCCGCTGCGGGGCATGGACTACATCCTCATGCGCGAGATGGTGCGAGTCCAGGAGTCCCTGGAGCAGATGCGGCCGGCGCGATCGGTGTCCGAGCAACTCCAACTGCTGCCCGCACCCGTCGCCGCAGGTTCTCCCGAGCCGAGGCTGGTGCACATCGGCCGCGGCGCGGAGCGCGCTTCCTGAGGCGTCCCTTGCCTGCGCTCGCGTGGATTTTCACCGGCCGGCGCCCTTGCGCGTCTGCGAGGTGCTCGCGAGCACGGGCCGGACGCTCATACTGGCGCACCCCATCGCGTCCGAGGAACCTCCAGTGCCGAAAGCCGTGCCTGTCTGGCCGAGCGAGCTGATTGCACAGGAGTCCCGCGCGCTCCGCGCGCGGGCCCAGCTCGCGGGAGGGAGACTGCAGGCCGCGGTGCGCGGCATGCAGTCCACGATCGATCAGATGCAAACCTCGCTGCTGGACGAGCGACCCGAAGCGGCCGGCGCCGGGCCGCTTCGCTCGCCTGCGGCGAACGAGAACTGGGGACCGATTGCAGGGAATGGACACGGTTAAGGTGTTTCGCCATCTCGAGTACGAGCTGCACTGCGGAGCCAAGGCGCTGGACGGAGGAAGGTTCAAGCCGACGCTGACGGTCGCCAAGGACCGCTGGCCCAAGCGCCCCCGCGAGATCGACGTGCCCTTGGGCGAGCACCGCAGCGAGCACGATGCGATCGAGGCCGCCTACTCCCGAGGCGTCAGCTGGATCAACGAGTACGGCACGCTGCCGGCCGGAGGCAAGTGAGCTTCCGGCCGGGTCGTGCGCGGGTGAGCGAAAATTCACCCATGCGCGCGCTGCTCTGGACCTTCCTTGTCGTCTCCACGCAAGCGCTGGGTGCCCCCAGCGACGCAGAAGCACAGGCCGCCCACGCGTCGGGGCGCTGTGGAACCCTTGGGCCGGGAACGGGACTCGGGCCGGACGGCACGGGCTGGATCGTTTCCATGCTGCCCGGCGAACACGAGTTCCGCGTCCGCGGCAAAGGGACGGTGGGCGTGACGGTGGCGCGGCGTACCAAGCACGAGTTCGACGTCGGCCGGCTCTACTACATCGTCTTCAAGCCCGAGTCCCCAGACGCGGTGCTGGAGTGGAAGACGCCCTTCGGCGGCACGTGGGGACCCGTCTCGAAGCTGTTCCTGTACCCACCGCAGGGCAATCCGTACAAGTAGCACGCCCGAGTGCCGCAGAGGGTTCGCCGCACCCGTTCAAGGCGCGACGACGCTCAGGGTATCGCCCGCAGCAGGATGACCAGATCGTTGAAGTCGGGTTCTCCTGCGCCGCCGTAGCCGTCGTCGAAGGTCAGCGTCCAGCCGTTCGTGAAATCCCCCGTGACGCGCAGCGACGGCGTGAATACCAGGCTGGTGTTGGTCAGGCTGCCCGAGAGCACCGAGACCTGCAGCGTCGTTCCCGCAGCGAAGACGGTGCCGTTGTCGACCGCGACCGGGACACCGATCGGATCGAAGCAACCGTTCGCGAAGATCGTCTGCGTGACCGGCGATGTGATGACGACCCGATTGCCTTCCGCGCTGCAGGAATGGCTCAGGATCGTCGCCGTCACCCGCGACGCCTGCGCGAGATTGAGGGTGCAGTTCCCGCTGACGCAGCCGAGCGTGGTCGCCGGCGGAGCCACGGCGATGCTCTGCACGCTCGTGCTCGTCTTGCCCGCCGCATCGGTCACTGAGAGCTTCACCGTGTAGGTGGTCAGGGCGGTTGCCGCGTAGGTGTGCGTCGCCGGGTTCGTGGCGGCCAGGGTCACCGCGTCGCCGAAGTCCCAGACGCGCGACTGGAAGACGCTGCCCGCGTCGTACGTCGAGGTGTCGGTGAAGGTGCATGCGAGCGACAGGCAGCTGACGGTGAAGCGAGCGTGCGGCGCCGCCGGTTGCGGCGGGGCTGTCACGGTCACCGGCCGGGAGGCGGTGCCGGTTTGCCCAGTCCGGTCCGTCACTCTCAACGTCACGTTGTAGGTGCTGGCGGCAGCGAAGGTGTGGGTTGCGACGGCCGTCGTGACCGCCGGCGAGGCATCGCCGAACGTCCATTCCTGGCTGACGATCGCGTCACCGACGTCCTGGTCGGTGCTGAGGCTGGTGAAGGTGCAGACGAGGTCCGAGCAGGACAAGGAAAAATTTGCCGTCGGCGCCGAGCCGACGAACACCGGAGGGCCCGACGATCCCCCACCGCCGCAGGCGGCCAGCGCAAGAACGAAGGGAAGGCAAGCCGCTCTGAGCCACTGACGCATGTGAGAACCCCCATCCGAGAAGTTGGCCGGAGCAAGAATCCCTCCCGCAGGCGCATCGATCGCGCCGCGAACCGACAGCCGGTCGCGCAACGACGAGGGCAAGGGGGTGCTGGCTGGCGGAGAGGGCGTCCGCCGGATTCGAACTCCACGATCTCTCACCCAGCCTCGCACAGACCGCAGCAGCCCCGCGATACCTGGCAAACCGATGAGAGGCGTTGTGTAGGCACGTCGCACGCCCTAGCATCCAGTCGCAACTCTGATGTGGGGTTGATTGGGGGATTGATGCCGCGTATCGCCAAGGAATTGGGGCCGCTCCAGGTTTCCAGGCTAACGACTCCCGGCTTACACCCGGCGGGTGGGGTCGCCGGTCTCATGTTGCAGGTCTCCAAGACAGGCACGCGCTCGTGGCTCCTGCGGGTCAAGGTTGGCGTCCGGCGACGGGAAATCGGCCTTGGTGCCTACCCCGGGGTTGGCGTAGCCCTGGCTCGCGAGAAGGCGCAACAGACTCGGGACGAAATCGTGGCGGGCATCGATCCCGTCGCTCAGCGCGCCGCTGCTCGTCAGACCGTCATCGAGCAGCAAGCCCAGGCAAGAGCGCTGGACTGGACGTTCCAGCGCTGTGCCGAGGCCTACATCAAGGCGAAGGCACCAGGCTGGCGCAGTGCGAAGCACGCTGACCAGTGGCGAAATACGCTTGCCACGTATGTCTATCCGAGTATCGGCGATCTGCTCGTCCGCAACGTCCGCATCGAGCACGTGGTCAACATCGTTGAACCCCTTTGGACGACGAAGAACGAGACGATCAACCGGGTTCGGAACCGCATCGAGCTGGTGCTGGATTGGGCAGCGGTCCGCAAGTTCCGGACGGGGGACAACCCCGCGCGATGGAAGGGCAACCTCGACAAACTGCTCGCCGACCGCTCGGTCGTGGCCCCCGTGGTCGGGCACCGTGCATTGCCAGTCGATCAGTTGCACGGGTTCATGGAATGGCTGCAGAGCGCCCAAGGCACAGCTGCCCGGTGTCTGGAGTTCGTCGTCCTCACGGCTTGCCGCTCCGGAGAGGCGAGGCTAGCGGCATGGGCCGAGATCGACGCCGCGTCGAAGACGTGGAGCATCCCGGGAGCGCGGATGAAATCGGGCCGGCCGCACAAGGTGCCGCTGTCTGACGCTGCCATGGCTCTGCTCGAAGCTCTCCCGCGCGTTGAAGGGACGGACCTGCTGTTTCCCGGCGCTCGTGCCGGCAAGCCGCTGTCGGACATGAGCTTGACGGCCACCATGCGCCGGATGGGCGTCGACGCGGTGCCCCATGGTTTCAGGGCGAGCTTCTCGAGCTGGTGCGCGTCGTCGACGGCCTATGCCTCGGAGGTCCGCGAGATGGCACTGGCGCACGCCATCGGTGATGGCACAGTAGCCGCGTACCAGCGCAGCGATCTCTTCGAAAAGCGTCGGAACCTCATGACTGACTGGGCACAGTTCCTGAGTGCGGAGCCATCAACGATGCGCAACGTAGTACCCGTTCAGAGGGCGATCGCATGGTTGAGCCGTGGTCGTCATGTTCCCTCGAAGTCAGTCCGTTTCTGGGAACTCAATCAAACGAGCTAGCAGCTGTCGTGCACAGGGAGACGGAAGCTGAACGGCTTCATCACTCAAGGGACGGCTCTCCATTGCTGCGCCCGCTCCTCGGTGGGGAATACCACGCAAGCGTCAGCACCCCATGGTTCGAGTATCTGACTCGTGAGGCGGTGTTGAGTCGATGCGCGCCAGCCCTGAACCTAGATCGGGGCGAGCTCGCCATGCGCATAGCGACTGAGCTCAGACCGCAGAACTGGCAGGTGTTTTTTTGGATGGGGTCGTGGTACTCCACCATCGCACAGTCATTTGAAAAGTCGATCGCTCTTACGATCGTACAGCGGAAGCTAGCAGAGTTAGAACAGCGCAAGGCTGCGATGGCCCGCGCGGGTGGCCACGCCCGCCACCGGCACGAAGCTGCTGCAAGGGCGTTCGTCATTGCACATTGGAGACTCGAAAGGGCGGAATACAACGGGAATCGTAGTGCCTTCGCCCGGGACTACGTACCGCGCCTCAAGCGCGAGTACGACGTTGACGTCTCCCACAAGACGGTCTCTGCCAGCTGGCTCAAGGGCATCTGACCTATCCGCCTGCCGAGCAGACGGCAACGTCTGCCTTGCTCGCTGAGGAGACTTCCGGACAGATGATTCCTACGATCGGCTCGTCGCATCTGACCTGATGCTGCTTCGAGAGCTTGCATACCGCAGCCCGGCGCATCAAGGCAAATGCGAGGAGCGATCAAATGCCGCAACGCGTCATCCGAATTACAGAGCTTGCTTCCACGAAGGACAAGCGGGGCCGACTGCCTGTGAGCCCAGCCACCTTGTGGCGGTGGGTCTCCCAGTCCAAATTCCCCGCGCCGTTCAAGCTCGGGCCCAACACCACCGTCTGGAGCCTTGATGAGGTAGAGGCGTTCATCGCCCGGCAGGCTACCCGGGGTCAGCAATGAGCGCCCGAAAAGGCGAAGGGGTCGGCGATTGCGGCGCCAACCCCCTCAGAACTCACGAAAACCAACAGGCCGATTTTGCCAGCACCAACGACGACAGTAAAGCGTTCTCGTTGATGCAGACCAGAGCTGCATCGAGAGGTTGCACTCTCCACGAGCTGGCTGACGGCGGATTCTGGATCTCAGGGGGACCGTGCTCTCGGGCAGCACCCTGCCTTCGCGCGGTTGGCGACATCCTGCGCCAGATCGGAGGACGCCCGTGAGCGTCGACACGTTGCTATCGAGACTGCGACGCGTCAAGAGAACTGGGCCTGGCAAATGGGTGGCGTCGAGCCCCACGCGCGAGGACAAGAGCCCGTCGCTGAACATCATGGAGCACGCCGACGGACGGATCATCCTTCACGACTTTGGAGGTGACAGCGTCGAGTCGATCCTCGGCGCTCTCGGGCTATCGTTTGCCGACTTGTTCCCGGCGGCCTCGGCTGGTCATTCTGCCCAGCGGGTTCGGCGTCCGTTCAATGCTTCTGACGTCCTGTCGTTCGTGGCGTTTGAGGCCACGGTCGTGCTGATCGTCGTGTCCAACGTCGTACGTGGAAATGCGATTGAGAAAGCCGACTTTGACCGGCTGCTCCTGGCGGCACAACGTCTAGGTCATGCAGCGGAGGTGTGCAATGGACCGCGTTGACATCGCCCAGCTCACCGCGACCGCCGATCACCTGCAGGTGCTTCTCGGCCTTCCGCACGATCGCCCAGCGCCTCTGCGGGCCGTCAACATTCTCGAACTGGGGGAACACCAATTTCCCGAACGGGTTCAGCTGCTTGGCCCTCTGCTGCACGCGGGTGATCTGGGAATGGTGTTCGCAGGCCGAGGTGTCGGCAAGACCCAGATCTGCCTGGCGATCGGCACGGCATTGGCGTTCGGAGGCGTGTTCTTGCGCTGGCAGGCGGCGCGACCGGTCGGTGTCCTGTACCTCGACGCTGAGATGGCAGGGGCCGTCATGCAGCAGAGGGTGGCCTCATTCCTCCCAGATGAGGCTCCCGAGGACCTATCGGCGAACTTGCGGTTGTTCACCCCCGATCTGCTGCCCGAGGGGCAGGCGCTTCCGGATCTGTCCACCGTCGACGGACAGCAGATGGTCGAGCCTCTCATTGACGCGACCACGCGCGTGTTGATCATCGACAACGTCTCAGCGTGGTGCCGGACCGGAAAGGAGAACGAGTCCGAGAGCTGGACGCCGGTCGCGACATGGCTTCTCACACTCCGGCGCCGGGGCATCGCCGTGCTGCTCGTTCACCACGCTGGGAAGAACGGGGAGCAACGCGGCAATTCGAAGAAGGAAGATCTCTTGGACATCGTCATCCAGCTCAAGCGCGCTGGGGACTACGACCCGAGGACAGGCGCCGCTTTCACCTGGGCGGTCACGAAGGGCCGCCATCTGCACGGCGAGGACGCTGCCGAGCTCGACCTCACATTGACGATTACGGACGGCGTCGCCCGGTGGCAGTTCAAGGAGGCTGAGGCGTCCAACGTGGAGCGTGTTGTCGCGTTAGCGAACGAGGGCCTGTCATGTTCCATGATCGCCGAACAGCTCGGGATCAACCGGAGCACGGCGTGGCGAGTGCTAAAGAAGCAGGGGATGTTGCCGGCCAAGGGAACGGGCGATCGCAGCGGTGGAGTCGACTGATGGGTCTCCGCGACCGCTACATGAGCTCGATGACGCGCCGTTGCGTTGTTGCACCCCCCAAGGAATGCAACATGCAACAGCCGGTTGGCATGGCCGAGCAGCCCGCGCCATCGTTCGGCCAAGCCTTGGTGACGTTGCCGGCAACGATTGGCGCAACACTGGCGCAGCGGTCACAACAGCGGGGGGTGTCGCACCTCTCGGGGCGTCTTGCCGCGCGTCTGATCTGGCTCGGCTACCAAGACCACGCCAACTTGGCCGAGGTGCTTCTCACCCGTGACGCTGACAGCGACGATCGCCGCCTGTGCGTCGAGTGTGCCCACGCCAGACCCGACTGGCGCTGCGTCGCACGCGAGGCATTCCTGCTGGCCCAGTTCCAACGCTGCCCAGCGTTTTTGGAGAACCCATGACCAAACCGATAAACGACCGACTGAAATCGGCTGATCGCGATGCCGCCGGCCGGTTCGCCCTCGGCAACACCGCCTCGCCCGGGAGGCCGCCAGGCCGAGGTGTTGTTTCTGAGTTACGCCAGAGGTTGGCGGCGGACCTCGACCCGATCATCGATCAGCTGAGGACGCAGGCGCTGGCTGGGGACCCACAAGCCATCCGGATCATCCTCGACCGCGTGATACCGAGCTTACGGCCGGTTGAGCTGCCGGCGATGCTGAGAATTCCCCCCACCGGCAGCTTGGCGGACCAAGCCGACGCCGTCATGCAAGCCGTTGCTGCAGGGGAGCTGGCCCCAGGTCAGGCCGCGCAGATCGTCTCGGCCCTTGGCGCTGTCGCCAAGATCATGGAGACGACCGAGCTGGTGCGACGAATCGAGGCGCTGGAGGCTGGCAGATCATCAAAGTCGGGGATCGCATGAGTGGATCAATGGAACGCCGTGTGGCGGCGATAGAGGCAGCAATTAGCCCTGAAGACAAGTCGTTGCGTGTCGTCGTGGTGAATTCCGGCGAAAGCGTCGCTCATGCGAAGGAGCGACTAGGCGCAACGGGGACTGCTGAGCACGTCATCGTCGTCACCTTCAGCGATGCCGCCGGATCAACTCAGACCGCCGCAGGTGACGTGCCCTGAACGGCTCTCGGCAAGACTGTCATTCACGTCGGCTTTCATTTCAGCTTGCCGAGTGGCATGATCTAACCTGCCTTTGGGTCCGAAGCTGCCGTCCGCGCGGATGCCGAGGCGGGAGCACTCTGGTCTGTCGGCGCGGGGATGTCGAAGATTCCTACTTCCACGCTGCCGTCTTCGAGCTCGAAGACCTCAAGCGCCTTGTTCACAAGATCACCTTCGGTCTCGGCTTGCTCGATGGCAATCTGGAACAGTTTGCGTTGGCGGTCCAAGTCGAGTCCCTGGTGCGAGTCCAGGCAGACGAGTCCCGCATGAACTGGCTGCTTGGCATGCTGGCCACTCAACTTACCGGGCCCTCCGCCGCGGAAGTCGGTTGCGTTCTGCGTGACCAGCGTGAAGTCCTCGGCGACCACCTTTTCGATGAGCTCCCGGTCCTTCAGGCCCAGCCACCCACGATTGCGTACACACGAAGACTCGAAGTGACCTGCGAGGAGGGCGACATCGACGAGTTCCGGTGAAAGGCACTCGTCGATGAGGAACTTAAAGGTCATGACTTCCCGGGTCTCGTGACACGTGTGATCTTGCGAAACTCTAGTGGGTTAGCCTCACGCAATCGTGGAGGACGGCCTCGTCGCGGATGAACTTGCCGGTAAACACGTGCCGCATCGATATGAGCATCGGTAAGGAACGGGTACGACGCGACCAGCCGCTCCTTTGCGATGCCCTTGTCAAGAGATGCCAAAACGTTGTCGATTGGCACACGCGTCCCGGCAAAGCAGGCTTGACCACCCATGACGTCGGAGTCCTCAGTGACAAGCTGTGCAGCGTTGTCGACAGCCTTTGCACGAAACATTGCATCGGTCACGAAGACCGCGATGTCGATCTGGAGCCCAATCTTCGCGTCCACGATTACCTTCCAGTTGACCGCGCTTGGCTCACACCGCAATGAGAAGACCAAATCCTGGTCGAACTTCATTTGCTCGACCCTGTTCGTCAACTCCAGCAGGACTGACTTGCGAACGTTCGCTTGCAAGGTGCTCTCCGTTTGGTCGAAGAACCTTGCAAAGGCGGCCGCAAGCCGCGTAAAGCGTCGAGACCGTCCCTCAAGAAGGAAAAGGGAATTCGGAACTAGATCCTCATCCACGAGGCGGTTCATGTCCCGCACGCTGACTCCGCCGATGTATGCGGCTTCAGCAGCGGGGACGAAGGTCAAGGAGGTGTTCATAAAATTTTTCCGGATGTCCGGAAAGTATATGAATTCAACGTCCAGGTCAAGCTCCTTTCGAGCGCTCCCTATGGTCGGAAGTGGCATCGCAGGGGAGCCGACCCCCGTCAGAAGCCTCTGTAAATAAACACAGGTACTCCCCTGCCCAACCGAAGCAGCCAAGACGAGCTAGGGCACCTGACACAGACCTGACTGGCGCTCAGCGACGATCCGGCGATGATGTAGAAATGGCTTTCGACGCCGCGTCTGATTTTGGTGAGCAGGCTGAAATCCGACCTACGGCAACCGGATCGCTGTGGCCGGACGGTGGCACGCGGGGGGACAACGCGAGCGACGCGACGGGTGGGGACAGGGCTCGTACTCAGTTCTGGATCGATGTGAGCTTGCCATCTTGAAAATAGAGGTAGCCGCCGTCATAAACCCACTGCTCGTGGACACCGAATGAATAAGTGCTGCGGTTAATGCGATCAGGCTTGCCCCAGCTGCTCGCGCGGACCTCTTCCGTGGTCATCCCAATACTCACTCCCTCCTTCTTCTTCCTGGCGGCCTCAGCCCGCGTCCGGCGCTGGTCCTCAGCCTTGATGTCCGCTTCAACTCGTGCCTCGAGAGCTGGCTTCATCGACTCATAAGGCTTAGCTTCGACTGGATAGTCGCGGCTGAGCAACTCCAAAGCTTGGAGCTTGTCTTTGGCCGGAGTCTTAGGACTCTTTAGGTCCTGAACGTAGGCTTGCACCTCAGCCTTGGACACCATTGCCAGCAGCTCGGCCTCCTTCAGCGTGGTAGCGCAGAGCCGGATCGCAGTCGCCGCCTCCCACGGCTTGTGCCGAACTAGAGCGGCATATGACCTCTTCTGTGTTTCGTACTCGGTCCTGCATGCTTCGGCTGTGCGCTGTTCGGCAGCTTCCGCTGCCTCCTGAGCTGCGGTCTGCTGAGAAGCTGACCTTTGCACCGGCAGGCCACCAGCACGCTGACTATCCACCGCTGCATTTGCCTGCGACGCGACGTTTCCCTCACCTTCAAGCGCTCTCTTTTGCCTCCCGGCTATGCTTCCCAAGACGGCTGTCAGAACAATCCCGCCAACAATCCAGGTGACGAGGCTGGTCTTTCGTACTGGCTTGGCCCCGCACTTAGGACACGCTACCGCCGTGCTACTGATTTCACACTTGCATTCCCAGCATGTGACCAGAGCCACAGGATTTCTCCGAAACTCAACGTGGGACTAAACGGCGCACGGGATTAGATCGCTACGCTGGCAAGACGAGCTGACGCAGACGCACACCCCGCCTCCGCGATGCTTGCGCCAGCTCGCGTCAAGCAGGGCGAGTGTCTTAAGTCGCGGCACCGCGCTCCTGAGGTACGGGACCGACTTGGCCAACGTTTGATCGATGTGCTGGTCCGGGCGCGTCCCTCAATGCACGTGCACAAATCGCTCGCAAAACTCAGAGTATCAGGCATCACCTACGCTCTACTTGATCAGTCGATCCTCTTAGATCTCTTGTGTCCAGCTGCTAGCTTCGATCAGCCTTCGAGCAGCTTCGTGTACACAGCCAGCAGCTTGATCAGGTGCAGTTCAGCAGCTCAGTGGTGCTCAGGAACGTTATTGATCGGCTGCCTGCGCTGAACTCGTTTAATCCTGTCTCTCTGAGCGTTCCGTGCGTGCTCAGTCGCTTCAGGCGTTCCGATTTTGAGATGTTCGGTGCGCAATGGTCAGCGACCAAGTCCGGTTTGGCGGCGTCTGGAGCGACCCGATTGAGCTTGGGCGGAGTCGTATTCATGTTCCACATCAGTTCTACATGATCAAAACGGGCATGGTGTCGACACTGATGAACTGTCGTACTCGTAAGTCAATCCGCGGGGAACCCCCTTGTCAATCATGGTCGTGAACTCTCTGAGGCCGACGCTCTTTTCGTAGACCTTAAATCCGTCCTTGTCCTTGAAAACGACGCTTATCGACGCCTTGGAGTTGGGCGAGGAGTTGGCGGCGTACTTCAGGTACGGCGGATTGCCCTCGAACTGAAGGTCGGCATAGAGTCGGCTGTCCACCACTTTGGTCTTGCCGGTGAACTTCAGGCCAAGGATTTCATCTGCATCGAACGACCAGCGCTTCGCGGCCTCGTACGGCTGAGCCCCGCTCTTTTCGTGAGCCTTGTACATGTAAGCCGCGATGCTCCCCAGGATCGCCAACGCAACTATCGTAAGCACGATCGCCGCGGCAATCTTAAGGGCACCTTTTAAGAAGCCCATCTGCCTCACCCGTAGGTTTGTGGGCGAAAGTCTACTCCGCCCCCGTAGGCCAGAGCTGGATAGCTCCTGCAAAACGCGGCGGGCGTTCGAAGTGCCATGGCCGCGCCGACGTGCTAGGGCGAAAAGGCCCAGTCTCGCCCCATGAAAGGAACGCGCCGAAGCGCGTCCTGAAGGACCCCACGGGAGAAGCGACCAGGTTCCGCCTTGGCGGACTGGCGAGGGGTCGTCGGGAGCCGATGCAGATGACGTGGAGCCCGTGGTGAGTGGCAACCGGCGTGCCAAATCCGCACACCCTACGATGTAGCGTAGCCAGCGTGAATGAACGAGTCGAGCAGCTAGGGTTTGCGTCCGCAGCGGCGCGAGGTTTCCCATGATGAGAACCCTACCGGCACTTGGCGGAGTAGTTGGTAAGGACGAGGTCTCGCCCGTGCCCTCGCGGAAGGCTTGGTGGCGTGGGTGGGACCGAGCAGAGGCTGAGAACTTGTCCTGACCGTGACTTCAGGGTGCCTGCTTCGACGCCTCGCATGGTGCCCGCCATGTCAAGTACTGAATGGGCGCTTGCCTTTGCTCGGAAATGCGACGAGCTCCGGCCGAACATGGGCCGCAGGTACCTGACTGCAGTGGTGCCATGCTATGGCCGAAACACCGTGCTGACGATCCTGAACAGTGGCCGTCCAGTGGGCTACAGAACCGGGTGGGGCATAGCGAGCCGGCCGGAGCTGACCGCCTGCTTCACGAGCACTAGATCTGCTTTGCGGGTCGGCCGCGTTTTGGCGTGAGGCTTGGTCGGTCGACCTTGAGGCCAAGGTCCTTCGCAAGTTCCGTCAGCTTGTACAGGCTGCGGAGCTCATCGACTGGCTGGAGCCAATGGTTTCCACCGCGCGAGAGTGCGAAGCGAACTTCGTCCGCAGTTAGCACGATGTGCCCCGCGTTGTCTGCTCGAAGAGCCAGAGCGTTCAACAGCGACAGAGAGACTTCGTCGGGAGCTGCCACACGCGCCTTGGATGGCGTCCGGTTTGGCGCCAATGGAGAGCGTACCGGCCGGGGCCACGGCGTCAATTGGGACCAACTAGAGCTTGCCCTCTCTGATCAGCCTGATCGTCTGCACGATTACCGCTCGATGGGCCTCGAACGCGGCGAGACTCTCGCCCACGGTTTTCAGGGTCTGACGACTCTCCACGGCTTCTTCTCCGGCCCACTCTCGCTCAAGGACACGCTCGGATGCTTCTAGGACTTGACGACGCGCCTGCTCGATGTGATGGTCAGCCAGTTCAAGGTTCGACAGTTGAAAAGCAAGGTCGAGCATGGACATCCTTAGGCACCGCGACCTAGCGCGCGTCTGGCGCGGGAGCTGACATTGATGAGCCTTCAGAAGGTTCCCACACCCTTCCATCTCCAAAAATAACTGCAACCTTTGCGAAATTCTCGTCAAAGACGTTGGCACCCGGACAGTCGTCGGGCGGCAATTGGCTGGCCTCGACCCAGTTTTGCACAGCCCTGCTCGCAGCGTCTAGTGACTCTGCACGATGGCTCGAGGTTGCAACCTGCGTTGCCTCGTTCGCAGCACCACACGCAACTTTCGGCTGGTGTCATGAAGCCGTGCTTGATCGGTTATCGTCATACTGAAAAAGAAGCGTGCGATCTGGCCTGCGATTGTCAACATCAATATAAGGGTGATCGGCAGCTTGCGATGCGCGAAATGGCTGGCCGTGGGGATTGGGGCAGGCGCGCCGCCTCGCCCTAGCCGCGCCACCAAGCATCGCCTAGTGCTCGTGCGATCGGATCTCTCTTGGTCACGAACTCGAGCAGCTCCTGATACGGATTCTCCTGTCGAGGCACCCCGCCGCGGTGGGACGCGTACCCGAGGCGCTCAGCTCGCTCAACCTGCTGCTGACCCAGGTCATAGTGCCTCGTAAGCAGCCCTCGGCTACTTACTTCGCTACGTGACCCGCTGGCGCCCCTGATTACGGCTAAGAGGCCCCGTTGAGAGGGACTTCTGCTCCCGCCGACGAACCATAAAGCCAAGTGCCCCCAAGCCCGCCATCAGCAGCGCGTACGTCTCAGGCTCCGGGACGACCGTGACTACGAAGATTTCGGTTCGACCATACAAGTACGTGTCGCGGCCCCCCTGCTTAAACGGATCTCTAATCGTGCCCGGGAACCCTTCAGGTATATGCTGAACAGCGTAGGTACTTAGTACGCTGGTACCCCAGTTCAGTAGCCCGTTTGGATACTCATCAGCAACGGACGCTCCCGGTGAACAACATATAAATAAGCTGTTCAACCTACCGATGTTGAAGTCGACTCCGTTTTCTCCGAACGCGGGGCCCATGCCTGGATGGTTGAAGGACTGAGCAGCCCCTCCTTGAGGCAAGTAGAGCCCGTCAGTCAAATTGAAGAGGAAGGCAGTCTGCTCCACGGGGGTGGGAGAGAATACGGTCCCTTCGATGGACGTCCAACTGAGCGGGTTATAGCCGCCAAGAAGCAGGGGCGGACTTTGGAGAAGCCCGGCTGCTCTGACGGCTTCGACAACGGTGAACGTTGCGCCACGGCCATCAACTGCCGCGTGAAATTCAGCAGTCGTTGTAGATGGATCCCCGAGGAAGATTCTTGTTAGAGCGACGTCTCCGGCGCCTAACCGTCCGGACAAGACTTGGACATGTGCGGCATCGATGAGCGCGCTTGGGCCAACTAGGGTGGACTCCGCAACTGAAAGAAGGGGTTGCCCGAGGAAAGCGGAGGCAGCCAGAGCTTGGAAAATCTTCATGAGCAAGCCTATATTGCTTCCGTTCAGCGTGGTGAATAGGCGACCCCCCGAGCCGGGGGTCAACACTCCGCTTGTCCATCAGTCCACGTAGCTGAGCGATAGTGCGGCTGCGCCTGCCTTGCAGATGGCGTCCTTTGATCTACGATCTCCTCTGCACCTAAACGAGACGGGAGCAGAGCATCCCGCAGGAGAAAAACTCCGCATGGCTTGCGTGCTTGGGATTTCTGCGTTTTATCACGACTCCGCGGCGGTATTGGTGCGCGATGGTGAGATCGTTGCGGCCGCGCAGGAGGAGCGGTTCTCTCGCAGGAAACACGATCCACGATTTCCCAAGCAGGCGATCAACTACTGCTTAGGTGAGGCCTTTATTGACCCTTCCGGGCTTGACGCTGTCGTGTTCTACGACAACCCCTTGCTTACGCTCGATCGAGTCACTAAGAACGCGCTCGCGGTGGCGCCCGCAGGCGCAGATCAATTCGTCGCAGCATGCAACACGCTACTTGGGGTCAAGGCCACACTGCGCACGCAACTTGAAGCGTGCCTCGGTCTAGTGCCAAGGTTGCTGCTCACTCCTCACCACATGGCGCACGCGGCTAGTTGCTTCCTTCCATCCCCATTTGAGAGTGCAGCAATCTTGACCATTGATGGCGTTGGTGAATGGGCGACCTGCACGCTGGGTGCGGGGTCCGGAGCAACGATCGAACTCCTTAGCGAGATTCGCTATCCGCACTCCCTTGGATTGCTGTACAGCGCGTTCACGTCCTACTGCGGCTTCAAAGTCAACTCGGGAGAGTACAAGCTTATGGGTCTAGCGCCCTATGGCGAACCCAGATATGCCTCGCTGATTCGAGATTCGCTGATAGACGTCAAGGACGACGGCTCGTTCCGGCTGGACACTCAGGCATTTGGATATCTGGACTCTGGCGTCATGACCAACTCCCGCTTTCATGGGTTGTTCGACGGACCACCCCGCCAACCCGATTCCCTGATCACTCGGCGAGAGATGGACCTCGCCGCATCTGTTCAACTTGTTGTCGAAGACATTGTTCTCAAGTTGACCTCCCACGTGATGCGACTAACGGGCCAGAAGACGTTGGTCATGGCAGGGGGCGTAGCACTGAACTGCGTTGCCAACGGGCGAGTGCTGCGGGAGTCAGGCCTAGACGGGCTGTTTGTGCAGCCATCAGCGGGCGACGCGGGCGGTGCTTTGGGCGCCGCGCTTCTTGTCGAACATCAGATTTTCAAGACGGCTCGGACTGTCATCCCGACGCGCGACTCACTGAAGGGCAGCTACTTGGGCCCCGCGTACTCGAGCCAGGAGGTAGCGGACTTTCTTGACCGCATGGAAGCACCCAGCACGCACGTCCCTGATCCTGACGAGCGCGCGCGAACCGTAGCGCGTGCATTGGCAGACGGACAAGTGGTCGGGTTCTTCAACGGTCGGATGGAGTATGGCCCGCGTGCACTAGGAGCGCGATCGATCCTGGGTGACCCTAGGCGGCCCGACATGCAGAGCACGATGAACATGAAGATCAAATTCCGCGAGAGTTTTCGTCCCTTTGCTCCGGCTGTTCTCGCTAGGTATGCCCAAGACTACTTTGACCTGGAGCAGGAAAGCCCGTACATGCTTGTCACAGCGCCCGTGCAATCGTGGCGCCGGCTACCGCTGCCCAGCGAGCTTGCTGAAGCAAAAGACATGCACTGCATCCTCAACCAACCACGCAGCGACGTTCCAGCAGTCACCCATGTGGACTACAGCGCCAGGGTTCAGACAGTTGGACTTAATGCCAATCAGGAGTTCAGGCGTCTGCTGGAGGAGTTTCACGCTCTCACCGGGTGTCCATTGCTGGTGAACACATCTTTCAACGTGCGCGGCGAGCCCATCGTGTGCTCTCCACAAGACGCCTATCGTTGCTTCATGAACACCGGAATCGATCTGCTTGTTCTTCAGGATCAGCTGTTGTGGAAGGATCGGCAACCTGTTACCGCACGAGAGGCCGCGAGGATCGTGGAATATGAAGCAGACTAGTTCCGCCGCGGAGGAGCTTTCTAGGAGACTCTTCGTTGAAGTATTGCTCCCGCTCGCTGAGACAAGGCGGATGAACGGTGCGCAGCCGTATTTCCCTGTGGCCCGAGATCCCGACATCCAGAGCTACTTCGAGCGTCTGAAGGGTGGTCCGATGTCTGACGCCGAGTTCGAATTTCCTGGCGGTGGCAATGCCGATGGCCTCGCGCAGGCTCTAGTCGCGCACTGGGCGGCAGAAGGCGAAGTCGAACTGGCTGCGACGACACTGCGTCTCGAAGCGATCGCTGCTGCACTCGGCAAGGTGGCCACGCAAGCCAACAGCGACGTCGATATCTTCTGCTACACCTTGTTCTGACTCCTTGATGCGAGACACCGAACAAAGCATCGAAGCGATCGAGTCAGACCTCTGGGGCTGGATGCGCGAGTTCGTTGCAGTTAAAAACGAGTTCTACGGTAAGAGATTCCCGCCTTGTCCATTCGCGCTGCGCGCCCTGATGTTGAAGACAGTCGATGTCGTTGTTTGGCAGTCAGGCGATGTGCAAGCCTTCATTCGCGCGAATGCCCTGGCCATGCGAGAAGTACCGCAACTAACTACTCGAGTGATGTCATTCCCGCCTCGAACGCAGTTCACTTGGGGACTCAGCGCGTTTGTCGAGACATTAAACGCAGAGTTGATCCCACAGAACCTTTTCTTGAACACTGGGGTAGCGAAAACAACAACGAGCCGCTACGCGGGGTCGAATGGACAACCCTATTTCATTGTCGTAGCGAACAGCCTGGCCGCCGTCCTGGACGGGGCGGCGTCCTTGCAACGAACAGACTACTACGCGGATTGGCCGAAGTCCCATTTCGAGCTGGTTGTCGAGCGGCGCGAGCGCATGGCCCGTCGATACGCCAAGGTGGAGTCGGAAAATCACTAGATCGCTCACGAAGTACCACCCTCGCATAGGCTATACCTACATGCCCGCCGCGAGAGCTCGAGTGCAGGGCCCAAGCGGCGGCTACTTGATTCAGGTGAACGCGGCAGGTTTCCGATCGGACCGCGAGTTTGACGTTCACCGTGCACCTGGCGTGTTTCGAGCTCTAATGTTCGGGGACTCGCAGACCGCGGGCGATGGAGTGTCAAATGCGATGCGCTTTAGCGACCTTCTCGAGGTCGCGCTACCAGGCCTCCAGGTCCAAAACTATGGTCTCGCTGGCTCGGGGACGGACCAGCAGTTTCTAATATTCCAAGAGCACGCGTCTACAGCGCACGATCTCGTCGTTATTGCTCTAAGCGTTGAAAACATCTTGCGAGTGACTCGGCGCGTGGTCAAGACGCTTGACGCTGAAGGTCGAGAATCGTTTCGGGCGAAGCCATACTTTGAGTTGACTCGCGACGGTCTCGCGCTGCGCGGTGTTCCAGTTCCGAAGCAACCTTGGACGCGCCTTTCACTACCGGACAAGCTACGCCCTCACGTGTACTTGCATGGGCAGGCGAACTACTTCTTTCGTGACCCTTCGCCACGCCATGCAACCTTCATGCGCGTGCTCGCCCGATTTCCTCGAGTACGGCAGTTCGCGAAGTGGGCAATGACGCGTATTCGAAGGTTTCAGCCGCTGCCGGACTACGACAGCCCCAGCAACCCGGGATGGCTACTACTCCGCGAGATCATGAGGACGTGGATTGAGAGCGCCGACTCTCCGGTGTTGTTGGTTCTCCTGCCGCTTGACTCAGCTCTCAAAGGGCTAAGCGACCCGTCCCAATACCAAGCCCGGTTCCGCGAGCTCTGTGAGGAGACAGGGTGTCGGCTGTACGACCCGTTGCCAGAGCTGCTCAAGCTACCCCTCCGGGACAGGCAGCTCTTATGGTCGGACGCCTATGGACACCTGTCGGATCAAGGTCACGCCGCAGTCGCTCGGCTGCTTACTCCGGTTCTGGAGAGCTTCATGAGCAAGGCACCTGAGGAGGCCAACTACTGAGAGAAATCGCTGCGTTGTCTGATCCCTCTGATTCGCTCCATAAGCTGCTTTGCTGACTGGGACCTGAAGCAGGCCAGGTCAGCTGGCATTTGCTCGGTCAGCCATTGCGGGAATCGGATCACGACATCGGCCGGGGGCACAAGGAAGAAGTCCATCGCCCGAAGCCGGTCTTCCATTCGGACAAGGAGGTCAAAGTCGTACTCTGCACTGAGACGCTCAATCCGGATACGCCACACACGCCCGACCTCACCCAGCGTGGGCCACAGGACGCGAACTCGCACCCTGAGCTCGTGAAAGTCCAAGACGTTCAAGCGTCCGTCGTAGGCAACGACCTGCCCATCTTCGACTAGCGTTAGAGTCAGAGCGCGAGCGAACTCACGACCATCCATCTGCTGCTGCCGCGCTCGCGTGACGAGTCTCTTGTTCTGTTCTGCCGGATCGTGCCCGGCTTTTTTTAGGCACTCGGCCCAGGGGCCGAGACGGGCGCACACCGTTGCCTTGTCTGGAAGGCCGTGTGCCCGAAACTCACGGCTCACGAGCAAGGGATTGCGCTCCAAGGCTCGTCTCAAGTCTTCGGCAAGCATTTCTCGGCTCGGCTTGGCGATTTCGAGTGCCGTTCGCCTCTGTATTCGAGCCCATGTCTCCTCGTCGATGACGCGAGGAACGCAGCCATCGCGACGCAAAGGGTCGCCAGTGACCAAGCTCTTAGACGGTTTCGTGCGCCCCCACACAAAATTTCCAATCAACGCTTCGTTTCTGATTAGGTTTGCAATGCTTCTTCTGGTCAGTGGCCGCCCGTGGTGATCGCGCCAATCCTCAACACTGCCTAGCCTTGCGATGTCTGAAAAGCTCAGACGGGTGCGCGCGTACATGTCGCAGATCCGCCGCACAAGCTCGACTTCCTCTTGTGGAGCCAACACCCATTCAATGCGGTCTGTAGCGGCGAGTTTTCGCTGGCCGTCGTCGAGAACCATCCGTCGTTGCCCGTCCGCGGATACCGAGCATCGCCGATAGCCCAAGGGCGGCAACGGCCCGATCTGGTAGCCGCGCGAAATCACTTGATGCTGGCCGGCTCTGACCTTGTTGGCGAGATCACGGCTGTACTCGGCGGCCATGGCGCGCTTCATGCTCTTGAGCATGGCTGTGATCGGGTTCACCTCAGCGCCGAACATCTCGGCCACATAAATAACCGCTGTCCCGTGCAGCCTGCAGTGGTACTCGTAGTAGGCCGCGGCATCTGTGTCCTGGAAGCGACCCCATCTGCTCACGTCATATACCAGTACGGTGGCGAACTGCTTTGCCGTCGTCACGTCATGGAGCAGCTTCAACAAGGCGGCCGGTTTTTCAGATGGACACCGCTGCGTCCGTCGTCCTCGTAGGTCGCAACGACTTCCAGGCCCTTCGCTGCGGCGTAGGCGGCGATGGCCTCCTTTTGAGTCACCGGGGAAAGATCCTGCCTGTCGGTGGACATGCGGATGTACTGGGCTGCAAAGCCTGAATGTGCAGTCATGGTCGGTCTCCTTTTGAAGGAGGCACGACTAGGCTCTCGCCTCACAGTTCGGTCAAGACCACCGCACCGGAGATCGGGGCAGCCCGAGGCAACGCCTGAATGCCGCGCGTAGCACGCGCCTGACTACACTACAGAGAGCGTCAAACGCGCTGGTTGAGGGGGAGTCATGCTCACGCGCCGCGAACTGAGCCTGGTGGCCTTGATCGCGCTTACGGCTGCTTCTGCTGCACGGCCGCAACGAAAGCCCGCACTCATCGGCTTGCTCAGCCCGTACACGACAACAAAGGTCCGTCCGTTCCGAGACACTTTCGTGCGGGCCTTGGGGCAGAACGGGCACACCGTCGGCAGGGATTTCCTTCTGCTCGAGCGCTACGCCGAAGGCGACAACGAGCGCCTACTGCAACTCGCGCACGAGTTGGTCGCTGCGAGGGTCGATCTGATTTTGACGTCCTCCACTAATGCCGCCCGCGCCGCCCAGCAAGCGACATCTACGATCCCCATCGTGTTCGAGGCGGTCGGTGATCCCGTTCGAGCCGGGTTCGCCGAGTCTGTCAGTCGACCGGGCAGGAACATGACAGGTCTGTCGAACTTCTCAGGAGATTTGACGGCCAAACGGCTTGAGCTGCTCAAGGAGGCGGTGCCCCGTTGCCGAACGGTGGCCGTCCTAGCCAATCCGAGCAATCCTTTCTACGCCAGCACCTTGCAGCGTGTGCAGCCTTTCGCGGACAAGCTGGAACTGAAGGTACTCCTCGTGAGCGCAGGTACGAGCGACAGTTTCGAAGAGGCGTTTCAGGCCATGAAGCGCGCTGGCGCAGACGCTTTGTTGGAGACGGCAGACGCTTATCTTTGGATGCACGGAGAACAGATCGCCAACCTCGCGTTGCGACACGCGCTTCCGTCCATCTCGGCCTTCCACGACCTCGTGGAAGCGGGCGGGTTGATGAGCTACGGCGTAGATATGCATGCTTCAGTGCAGCAAGCGGCGGCATTCGTCGACAAGATCCTCAGAGGTGGTAAGCCGCAAGAGCTGCCAATCGAGCAACCTAGGAGGCTCATGTTTGCTGTCAACGCAAGAACCGCGGGAGCGCTAGGGCTGTCGATTCCGCAATCAATTCTGTTGCGGGCGGACATGGTAATCCGCTGATTCACGTAGTGCCCCGAACCTCGGTTCGAAACGAGCAGACGACATGCAACTTCGGCGGCACGCGGCCTTGGTTTCAGCGTCCAGGCTGCATCACCGGCTGCGAAGCTGTACCTGCGACGCTTTCGGCTTGCGCGCCGGGTGTCCCATCGACTTGGCCGGGCTTACAACAAGTCAGGCGTGGGGGATGCGACGGAGCACACGAGTGACAGCATGCCTAAGAGTGCGCCGGCACTGCCTGCGTTGCGCGATCGGTTTGCCGGACTCGTGGTTGCGCCGCTTCTATTCAATCTGTCGCTCTTCCTGTTGCTTACACCGTTGTCCCTGATGAGGCGAGGCTTCAGTCCACTGCTTCTAATGCCCATGCCGCTCGTGACCACAGTGGTGGCGGTACCGATGGTCTTGGGCTTCGCACTCGGCCTCGAACGAGTCATCGACGTCCTAGGGCACGCCTTTCTCCTCGATTCCGGCCCGGTACCGTAGTTTGTCAATCACCGCATTCATTTGGGTTCGTCTAGCGGCCTGTGCAGGCGTCCTCGCCAAGCTTACGTGATCGACATAGCCAGGGCGAGCACGAACGCGGTTCGTCGGCGCCCGATCTTAGGGAGTCGGTGGGGGTGCGATCGGCGTTAGCGCACCACGGCATCCAGCCCACCATCTCAGGGATGTCAGCGCCCGAACTGCCAGTTCAGGCCCAGCGTCCACCACGGGGGAGAGTCTTCATTCAGCCCCGTGGCCCGGCTGACATCGAGGCTCATCGAAGTCCTCAAGTGCCACCGAGCACCGATGCGCCAGAAGTTTGAGCGACTGTCCTTGAACCGTTCGGCGACGAAAGAGCCGCTGCTGAGCGGCGCCCACTCGAGCGCAACGCCCAAGCGCGTGCTGTCGGCGTCGCGGTTTTTCAGGTCACGGCCTGCGTTCAGGTGTACGAGGAGCGTGTCGTACGGTCGCCAGGTGAGCGGCACGATGACGCTGCTGCCACGAAAGCGAGGAGACCGGTCTGCGCCGAGCACGGCAGCCACAACCCCGCCGCTCAAGCCAAGCCCGAGGTCGCTCGCCCACTTGACCTGCGCGCCGACGATGTTGATGGACCGCCTATCCACGACCCGGACGCGATCGAGGCTCAGCTCGACATCGACAGGTCCGACGCGACACCCAGGGCCAAGATGAAGCACGTTGCGAGCGTTGCTTCGCTCACGCTCGAACCATGCTTCGATCTGGCATGTCCCGGGTTCCAGCAGGGCGGCGTCGTCCACGGCATGGTGCCCCCCGGCAGCCCTAAGAGGAGCCACTGGCGCGGCCAAGCCCGCTACACCGATGGCGCAGATGGCGCGGAGCCGGTACCTCGCAACGGCAACAGCAGGAGTCCTAACGCTCGCCATACCGTAAGCGGCAGCCCGCCCTCATCGTTGCTAAGACGGCCAGTCTATCGGTCTGATTTGGCTCGCCGGCAGCCGCAGGGCGCGAAGACGGGACACGTGGCCAAGGCGACCGACCTGTGAGGACAGGCGAGACGCAGCGCTCGCCGGGTTCCTCAATTGCTTGTTCCTTCGGCACCCTGCCTTGCGGGACGATCCCCTGTTTCACACGCGGTTCAAGTGACGCCTGAAGAACGCATCAAACTGGTCGAGCAGCTGGGTTTCGCATCCCAGCGCGGGGAGGTTCCTCGACACGAGAACCCGTACGCGGAACTGGCCGACGCAGTCTGTAGCTCCCACCTAGCGCTGCGCGGTTGTTCCAGTCGTGTCGACGCGGTGAACGTGTGTGGCCTTGCGGCGACCGAGCAGGCCGGCTAGGCCGATCAACCCGAGCCAGCCCCAGTCGAAACCACGGTCGTCGCGGCGGGTTTCGCTCGTGGTCGATCTTGCTGCCGTCCCCGCAGTCGTTCCTCCGCCCGAGGTTGTCTGTGCGATGGCAGGCATTGACATGACGGCGGCCATTGCCACGGTGGGCGCGATGCGGGCAAGCGATCTGGCAATGTGAGATGAAAGCATCAAAGTTCTCCGGTTAGGGCACGGCACCGCCTGACGGAGCGGCGGACACGAGGTCGGGTCTCCCCAGCATTGGCATTGCCCGTGCCATCACCCGGAACCGGGGGGGGGAAGGCTCGTGGCTTTACGGGTGGCAACCGCAAGGGGATTGCCAGTAGGAGTTGACCGCAAAAGCGGACCCGGAGATCTCCGGCCTCTTTTACTTGACCTCTCACGCGACCTGTCGTAGGTGCGGATCGCGCGGGGGGTCCGGGGGTGCAGAGTGAGACTCAGCCTGTACTTCTCCATGAACGCCTGCATGACGCCAGCGACTGCATGGGCCCGCTTCACCTGGTCGGACTCGGTCGTGAACTCCGGGTGTGCCGGAGCCAGACCTGGACGTCATGTGCGAGCGCGTACAAGCGGGTCTCCGGGCGGGACATGCGACCTGTCTTGCCCGTCTCCAGCCACGGAAAGATGGCCGTGATCGGCGGCCGTTTGGACCGGATGTCGTTCTCCTCAGTAGACACGCTAAGTCTTACGCGCTACTACAACGAAGCTGTCGGGTCTTTCAGGCGTTCTCTCTGCGACGAAGAGAATGGCTAACCCAAGATACTGAAGAAGCCGGACCAACTCATCCTGCGTCCAGACGTGGAAATGTATGACGCCGTTGGCGAGACGAAATTCGAAATCCCACACGTGGGCACCCCATTCACGTTCGTACATCCGGGCCGACTCTTCGAAGTCTGAGTTCTTGGCCCAGCCGATCTGTACTTCGTCGTTGTGCGAGTAGTCCGGCGCCCGTAAGAGTCTCGGCATCACGAATGTGATGTTCTAAGGAAGTTTTTTCTCGGTTCTTGTCGAACGTCCTATCAGCATGAGGAAGGACCAAGAACAAGATCCCGCCCGGCCTCAAGACCCGCATCCACTCCTTCAAGGTCCCTATGGTGTCTTGCATGTGCTCAAGGACATGCGAGGAAAACATATAGTCAAAGATGCCGTCCGGCTGAGGGATTTGCGTCGCATCCGAAACAATGTCGGGGCTTGGCGTGCCGTGCTTGTTGTCCGTGTACTTGTCTAGGAACACAGTCGTTCGTGGGTCACAGTACGGAGTCTTGCCTGGTCCGATCTCTATGCCGTGCCCAACGCAGTACTTGGCAACAAGCGGCCGAATGATCTGCCCTCTAGCAGCAACTCGAACAAGAGCGGGCCTTGACCAAGCGTTTCAGCGGGCGCGGAGCGCTGCGCTTCACACGAGCAAACCACTTGTTCATGCCAAATGTCTCGTTGTTCAGAGTACCCACAAGTATCTTGCACCACTTGCGCCTCCGCGACAGAGGCGAGATCAATCGGGTCTGCTCAAGTAAGCTAGCACCGGAGCCGACCTACATATGTCGGCAGGATCAAGCCTTGGTTCCAATGGCCTCGCTGCTGCCATCGATCGGCGAAGCTGTTTCCGCGTGGCGCCCCGTTTGCGTGCCGGAAGTGCCATCGGCTTGTCTATGCGAGCCAGAGCTAAGACGTGATGGTCCGAAGCTGGCGGCGCCAAGCCCATCTAGAAGCCCGCCTCGGCGACGATTGGGCCCGGCCTATGCACCGGCGGACCTACACAGGCAGGTGGAGAGGCTCGGGGACTGCGAGGAGCGGCGGGATGCCGCGCTTGCGGGCTTCGTTGATCGTCTGTTCCTGCGGCACCCTGCCCTGCGGGATGATTCCCTCTTCAAACGTGCTTCAAGTGGCGCCTGAAGAGCGCATGGACGGGTAGAGCACCCGGGTTTCGCGTCCCAGCGCGGGGAGGTTCCTCGACACGAGAACCCGTACGCGGAACTAGCCGACACAGTCCTCCAAGGCGACGACGGCGCGCGGGCTTTGGCCGAGGCTTGATGGCGTAGCTGGGATCGGGCACGCTCTGAACGCCGATCTTGAAGGCTCAGCTCTGCGCAGTCACCAATGCACTACTCAGACCGGCCACCCTTCGGCATGTCGCGCCAACTCATCGATGCTGCAGCCGGTCGCCTTCTCGAGGCGCGCGACCAGCCGCTCCGTCTCCGGTGCTAAAGGGCCTGCCTGCATGTCGAAAGCTGCTCGCTTGATCAGGTCCCGGGCGACATCGATTGAGACGTGGCGGCGCAGATGGGTTCGCACGACACGCATCGAGGCGGTGAGGTGAAGCAGCCGCGGTGAGTGCGTAGCCCTGTTCAGGACCTCAGCGACTGCCTCGGCGTCCGTCAGGCTGAGCTTCATCGGCGCAGTCCGTCCCCCGTAGAAGTACGCTACACCACCTTCCCGTCGCTCGCGCGATACGCGCCAATAGCCGCCGCTTGTGACGACACGCCAGGGCCGTGCGGGATCGGCAGCAAAGGTCACCCTGAAAACCAGTCCACTCGGCAACTGGACCATGTCTCCGACGTGAACCTCTCCATCCATGAACCCAGCCAGGAGTGCCGGGCTGAGTCTAGAAAGTGCTGAGGCTCATGTAGTCCCCGCGAGCAAGGGGAGGTTCGACGCGGTCGGCATCAGGCGAGAGTGACGCCCGTGCCGTCTGTCGCTCTCGGTACCGCGCGAGCGGCGGGAGGGCGATGATGCGCTGTACGTAAGCCTGACAGTTGGCAGCGACGGCTAGTCGTCTTAGCGTCGCAGCGATGGTGCCGCCACGACGAATCCTCATCGCCGACGATCACCAGGATGCGGCAGACCTGCTTGCGCAGCTGCTCCTGTGGGAAGGGTACGAGGTGCTTGCGGCCTACGACGGCATCCAGGCGTTACACGCGAGCCGCGCCTTCCAGCCCGACCTCGCCATCCTCGATATCAACATGCCGGGCATGGATGGATACAGCGTCGCTGCTGCCATGCGCCGCGAGCGTCCGGCGAACCGCGATTTCGTCCTGCTTGCCATGACGGCCTACTCACAACCCAGCGACATCGCACAGGCACTCCGTGCCGGGTTCGACCAGCACATCGCCAAGCCCGCAGATCCAGCAAAGCTGTGTGCTCTGGTTGGCTCCTTGCTTGACCCATAGGTGCCGCACGCGGGCGCCAAGGCAAGCCTACGTTCCCGCCCGGACCGACGCCGCTCACACGCGCCCAATAACGGGGCTCCCGCCCGTCATGCGCCGACGGTGCACTAACCGAGCTATGGGCCTGAACGTTGTTGAATCTCGGCAGGCCAGCTCTTCACCTGCTTCACCCCGTCGCTGCACACGAGATACACAGCGCTTACTGCGAGGTCACCCGGTCGACGAAGGACAACCTACCGACGTCCATCGTTCGCCGTACGGATAGCGTAGCGAAGGCGAGCGCCTGCGCGAGGTTCGACGACAGCGGCAGCAAATGGGCGCAGCGCGCTAATGCGGCGGCCTCGAGCCGGAGGGCGGCGAGCGCACGTTGCGCCGACTCCCGATCGGGCTGGTTCTGCGGCGCCTGCGCCGCGCACCACTGCAGCAGCGCCGCGGCGCGCTCGGTCTGCGCCTCCGCGGCAAGGATCTCGCCGAGCGCCTTGACGCAGGCGATCGTGTCCTGGGCGGCTTCGGACTCCCTGGCGATCGCAAGCGCCTCGCCGACCCGCTCACCTGCTTTGGCAAGATCGCCATCCAGGCGGGCGAGCGTGGCGTGCGCCAGCAGCGCGGACGACTGCAGCGAGGGCGGGCCGAACGGCAGCAGCCCCAGGGCGCGGCGGACGAACGGCCGGGCCGCATCTGGCACTTCGAGCTCGAGGTGCGCCAGTGCCATGTTTACCAGGGCGAAGCAGGCGGAGCCTTGCAGCGCGTGGGCCTCGCTGAGCGCGAGCGCCTCCTGCAGCAGGGGAAGCGCGTCCTGCGGCCGCGCCATGGCCCGGTACACGTTGGCCAGGTTGTTCAGCGTCGTCGCGATGCTGTCCGGCGCGTCGCCACGGCTGCGCTCCGCCTGCAGGATGCGCTCGTAGCTGGCGAGCGCCGCCTCGTAGTCACCGCTTGCCTTCTCCACCATGGCGACGTTGCTGGCGAACACGTCGGCCGGCAGTGTCAGGCCTTGCTCGTAAGCTAGCTCCAGGCCCTCGGCGAACAGCCGGCCGGCTTCACGCAGCTCGCCCCTCGTCCAGCAGTCCAGGCCGAGGGTATTGAGGCACGAGAGCACCACCTCGACGTCGTTGCGGCGCTGGCCGAGGCGCAGCCCCTGACGTGCGGCGACGTCCGCGTGGGCGGTGCGACCGTTGCGAAAGTGCATCCGGGCGAGCGCCCGCCACGCGAGCATCGCCGCCCGTCCGCCGTCGCGCTCCTCGTCGCCGAGGGCACCGGTGGCACGCTCGAAGAAACGCGCACCTTCCACGGTGCGCCCGCTGTGCTCGAAGAACGACGCCAGGGCCGGCGCCAGGGCGGCCAGGGTGTCCGCGTCCCGGTGCTCGACGGCCCAGTCCCAGGCGGCGCTCGCATGCACTAGGTCCCGCTCGATCTCCGGCATCGGCAGGCTCGGCAGGGCCGCCGCCGCGTGCAGGGTGCGCGCCATGTGCTCCGCATGCAGCGCCCGCACGGGGGCCGTGTCGCCGGCGCGCTGCAGCGCGCATTGGCGCAGCAGCGGGTGGATCGAGAAGCGGCCGGTGCCGTCCGCGCGCAGCAGCGACTTGTCGATAAGCGAGGCCAGCACGGGCAAGGCCGCGCCCGCCACCTGCTGCGCCATCGTTCGGTCGAAGTCGCCCGGCAAGACGGCCAGCGCGCTGAGCCGGCTGCGCTCCAGCTCCGAGAGCAGCCGCCACGAGCGCTCAAAGCTGGCGAGCAGGCTGCGCTCGCGCCTCGGCAGCGCCGCCGCGTCGTCGGCCAGCAGCTCGGGCGACACCGCCAGCTCGGCCACGATCTCGCGCACCGGCAGCATGCGCACCCACGGCGCCGCCAGCTCCAGGGCGAGCGGCATGCCCTCCACCGCATGCACCAGCCGCACGACGTCGGCGGCCTGCGCCGCTAGCCGGAAGTCGGGCGCGAGGGCCAGCACCCGCGTCTCGAACAGGCGCACGGCGTCGTTGCTCCGCAGAACCTCGGGATCCTGCTCGTCGGCGTCGGGCAGCGGCAAGCCGTCGAGCGGCAGCAGCCACTCGCCGGCGACGCGCAGGCGGCTGCGGGACGTGGCCAGCACCCGCAGCCCGGGGCAGCCGTCGAGCAGCGCCGCCAGCCAGCCGGCAATGTCGGGCAGGTGCTCGGCGTTATCGAGCGTCAGCAGGCAGGCCGTTCGGTCGACGCGCGCGACGAGCTGTGACAGGGCGTCGCGGCGCCCGCTCAGCTCCAGGTCCAGCAGCGACGCCAGGCGGTGCGACGCCTGCGCGGCGTCCTGCACGTCCTCCAGCGGCAGCCACCAGCTGCCGTCCGGAAACGACGGCGCGAGGGCCGCCAGCGCGGCACGGGCGAGTGTGCTCTTGCCGATGCCGCCGGGCCCCGTCACGGTGGCGAACCGGCAGTCCTCGCGCGTCAGCCAGTCGCGGAGCTGGGCCAGCTCGAGCCGGCGACCGACCAGGCCGGGCCCGGCGGCGAGTCCGCGGGGGCGCGCGGCGGGGCTGGCCGGGGCGATGACCGCGGCCTCGTGCGCCGCGAAGCTCGCGGCCGGCGGGGGACGGGCGCTGGGCACGGCCCGGCTCGCCGCTGCCGGCGGTGCGCTTCCGGTCGCCGGCGGGCCCGGCTGCGTCGCGGCGATGCCCAGCTGCGTCGCCAGGGCGCGCAACGCCGCCGAAGGCTCGAGACCGAGCGTCTCGCCGAGGCGTCGTCGGTGCGCCTGCAGCGCCGCCCGTGCGGGTTCCGGCTGGCCGAGGGCGACGCGGGCCTGGACGAGCGCGGAGAGCGCCGTTTCGTCAAGCGGTTCGACCGCGAGCACCGACTCAGCCAGCGCAGCGGCCGCGGCCGGTTGCGCCGCCAGCACGTCGAGGCGGGCCGCCGTCGCGGCCCGCCAGCGGCCGGCAACGCGCTCGCGCTCGAAGCCGAGCCAGTCGGCGGCGCGGGCGGCGAGGCCGGTGTCGAGGCCCTGCAGCAGGGGCGGCCGGTACCAGGCGACAGCTTCGTCCGCGTCGCCGCGGTCGCACGCCGCCTCGAAGCGGCGCAGGTCCGAGTCGGGCGCCCAGCGCAGGCGGTCGCCCTGCTGCTCGATTGGCGGCAGCGCCGCGATGCCCCGCGCTACGAGCAGGACCTTACGCAGATTGCTGCGGGCGACGCTCTGGGTGCGGTCGGGGAACAGCCAGTCGGCGGCCTCGTCGCGCGTCGTCCAGCCGCCGTGGCACGCCAGGTAGGCGAGGAGCTGGAACGCCCGGCCGGCGGTGAAGAGCACGGGGGCCCCACCCTCGGGGCGGAACAGCGGGACGCCGAAAAGCGAAAGGGCGGGAGGCGAGACGTTGCCCACCGATCCATCCTACAGCGGCCCCTGTCGCAACGGCCCCGCAGCCGGGGCGTTCCGGCCCGCCGGCTGCGCCGCCGGCGGCGAAACGCTCGCGAAACGGCCCCCTGCCTAACCTGCTTGCACCAAGACAGCGAGGCCGCCATGAACCACACCTGCCGCATCTACATCGTCCGCATCTGGCACGGCCGGGCCGGTGATCCCGCCCCGTTCCGGGCCGCCGTGCGCGAGGTCGACCAGGAAGACCCCCAGGTGTTCACCTCGGGCAGCGACGTCGCCGCGTTCCTCGCCGCCGGCGGCCAGGGCCGCAACGACGACGCGGCGCCGGCGCGCAGCCTTGCCGTGGCCGGAGGTGCACGGTGAGCGCGGCCCAGGCGATCGCCGGCAGCCAGGAGACGGAGCGCAGCAGCATGCGCAGCCATTACCTGACAGTGCTGAACTGGACGTTCACGGCGTTCAACTCGATCCGCATCCTGACTTACGTGCCAAGCATCTGGGCGATCGTCGCGAGCGGCCAGTCGCGGCAGCATTCTCTGCTGACCTGGCTCAGCTGGCTGGGCGCGAACGCCTCCATGGCACTGTGGCTGTACGAGAACAACGGCCGCCGCTGCAACAAGGTGATCGCGGCCAGCGTCGGCAACGCCTTCATGTGCGCCGCGACCTGCGTGGTCATCGTCGCTTACCGCTAGGCAGCAGCACTCCCACCGCGCCGGAGGCCGCCACCGTGTCCATTCCCTCGATCGGCAGCGCCGACCTCCTCGGCCTGGCCGCCGGCGGCTTCGTCCTCGCGACGTTCTCGGTCCGCTCCTTCGTCGCGCTGCGCACCATGGCCATCGCCAGCAACCTGCTGTTCATGGGCTACGCCATACAGGCGCACCTCGTGCCCATCCTTGTGCTGCACGGCCTGCTGCTGCCGTTGAACCTGCTGCGGCTGTGGCAACTGGTGCGGCCGGAAAGAGCCGAGGCCGAGCCGTGCGCGCAAGCGCCGCGCTCCGAACAGGTCATCCTAGCGGCCACCCGCCCATCGCCAGTGGCCCTCATTGACGAGCGTCGCGCCGGGCGTCCGTTCGATTCCGCGCGCGGCGCCCGCCGCATGTCCTGGTCTTTAGCGCACGCAAGCTTGGGCACAGCTCTCCGGCAGACAGCGCCGTCCTCGGCCCTGCGTATGGTGCGCGCTGCCGGACTCGGTCAGAGGGGCTCCGCGCCGTCCTCCGGAGGAGCATCGAGAAGCCGTGTGGCCATCACTCGACTCGACCTCCACCCTCCCGCCATGGGCCTGAGCCGTCTGCCGAACGATGAACGGGCCAAGTCCCAAGTGAGCTCGATCGTCATCCATCGCGCGTGCGGAGCCTCCAACTACAAGATTGAAGATCGTCTCGATCTCGCGCTGGCCTTCCCCGCGCCGGGTCAAGCCGAACGAAGCAGTCCGAGCAGGTCGTCCACCCTTACTGGCTTCAGCAACGCATGGTCAAAAGCGCCGCTCGCACGTGCTACCTTCGTCATGCCAACGTGTCCGGTCACGGCAATCAGGGTAGGAGTCCGGCTCCCCAGCGCACTCCTGATGCCCAGGGCAGCATTGACCCCGTCCATGCGCGGCATCTCCACGTCGAGTATCACGGCATCGGGCAGCGGTGTGCCGCAGGTCGCAGCTGCGAGCGCTTCCCTGCCATCGAAGGCAAGCACGATGTGAAGCGGTTGCGGAACGAGCAGCCGGAGCAGCTCGGCGAGGGTCTCCGCTGAATCGCGGTCGTCATCCGCTATGACCAAGACCACTCGTTTCCCCCCGATTTATAGGTGCTCACAGCAAAACTCGATCCTGATCCGCTTGGCCGGACATATCCTTCCCGATGCGACACATGCGACTGGCCGACTTCATCGACGCGAACATGGAGGCGATCCTCTCTGAGTGGGAGGCATTCGCCAGAACGCTGCTGCCAGCAGCGGGCGGACTGGACGTACGTGCGCTGCGGGACCACGCAGAGCAGATCCTGCACACCGTCGCCCAGGACCTCAGGACCCCCCAGACGCGGGGACAGCAGGCCGCCAAGGCACGCGGCAAAGCCCTCCGCCCTGCGCACGCCGCCGAAACAGCCGCGGAAACGCATGCTGTGCTTCGGGCCACCGGCGGCTTCACCATGCAGCAGATGGTTGCCGAGTACCGGGCACTGCGCGCCTCCGTGCTCAGGCTCTGGGCGGACGCGCACGAGCCCGGAGCTGACACGCTGCAGGACAACACCCGGTTCAACGAAGCCATCGACCAAGCGGTTGCCGAGTCGGTCGAATTCTTTACCCTCGAGACCGAGCGCTGGCGCAACGTCTTCCTCGGCGTGCTGGGCCACGATCTCCGCGGCCCCCTCAATGCCATCTTGCTGACCTCACGGCTCCTCTCGGAGCTCAGCGGCGGGCCGCCGGTCAGCGAGGTGACCGCCCGGCTCATCCGGGGCGGGGAGCGCATGAGGGAGCTGCTTGACGACCTGCTCGACTACAGCCGTGCCGGGCTGGACCTGGGCATTCCGATCGCACCGGCGAGCATGGACCTCGCCGTCGCGTGCCAGGAGGAGATCGAGCTTCAGCGAGCCGCGTGGCCTGAGAACACGATCGAGCTCAGCATCAAGGGTCCCACCCACGGTGTGTGGGACGCTTCCCGGCTCAGGCAGGTGCTTGGCAATCTCATCGCCAACGCGGCCAAGTATGGTGACCCCGGCACGCCTGTCGCGGTACGGCTGGCAGGCGACGACACGGAGGTGGTGCTGTCTGTCGAGAATACCGGGCGGGCGATTGCTGCGGACGCATGCAGTTGCTTTTCGAGCCCCTGCGCCGCGGTGCTCACGCGGATACGCAGACCGAGCGGACGAGCCTGGGTCTGGGACTCTTCATCGTCCGTCAGATCGTGCAGGCCCACGGGGGCGTGGTGTCGCTCTCTTCGGGTGATCCGAAGACGGTGTTCAGGGTCGCCCTCCCGCGAACACCCCGGTGTGATCCCGTCGGTGGCGGCCGCGGCTAAGTTCCCGTCGCCACGGCGAGCGCGCCGGAGGGCGTACTTGCCACTTTCCTCCTGAATAGACCAGGGCAGCTCCAGAGAAAACGCGCGGCGGGCGCAGGGGCCGCGTGCCGCATGTCTTTTTCAGTCGTCTTTCCCGCCCGTCTACGGACGGGCAATCGGGCGGCGTGCATTGAGAGCCCCGGCCAGTGCTTCAGCATCCTGCTGGTTGAGGACGCTTGCCGAGCGGCCGCCGGCCTTGAAGGCGTCGAAACGAGCAGAATCGCCGCGGCTTTGACGACGCACGGTGTACACGCCGCTCTCCTCCACGGCTTGCCACGGGCGGTCAGGCTCGCCTAGCCCAATCAGGTTAACGACCCGGCCGCTCGGTAGCTGAAAGCGCTTCAGTAGCGTCGTGGTGCATGGCAGGCCAACACCTGCCACGTTCGCACGATCGCGTGCGCCCCCACTCTCCGTGGACAACGCCTGCGCGATGGGTTGCGGCGTTGTCGCCGCCGCGCAGATCGTCGCTTCATCTCTCACTGCGGTGATGCTGATCTGCTGACGACTTCCGGCGGTTGTCCGTGTGTTGGGAGCCACCCCTGGTACCGCCCGGCCCTCAGATACGACCGTCCAGCCCGCACGAACGCGCGCGGGGTCCTCGTCCCAACACAGCTCGGTGCTGCAACGCTGACACCCGTAGAACCAAAGCCAGCCCGCCCTGGGAGGGGATCGACGGCGGCGGCGGTACAGCAGCGCCAGGTCTCGATGCGGCTTGACGCCTGGAAGCGCCTCCACCAACGTCGTGCATGCTTGGCACAGACCCATGGGCTAGTTCAAGGGTCTGCGAAACGGGGAAGGGGTCCTCTGTGGCTTTTGTGCGATGGTCCTATTGCTTCGCCTTCTTCAGCTCGGCCTCGACCTTGCCACGCGCGTTGCCTGCCTTCTTGACCGCCGCACGGACCTCAGTCGGCTTGGAGCCGGTCTTCTCGGCCTCGTAACTGACCTCGTGCTTTTGGCCACCGGCAACCTTGCCGCGATCCTGCGAACGGCCGCGATCCGACTTCTCAGCCATCTCAGCTCCTCTGTTGGTAGCAGGCCCGATGGTGAGGTCCAAGGGACCCGGATGCTGTCGGAGGTCGCCGATTCGCCACGTCGGCACGAGCCCATTTCTCCCGGGCCACGCGGGATCACCGGACGCCTACATTGGATCGTCGCGGACGTTCGTCTCGCCTGCGATCTTGGTCGCAGTCCGACAGGGCCGACTTTCCACGGGCCAATTCCGGGCCGCCGCAAGTTCGTACGCTGCCGGCTTAAGCACGTACAGGCTTACGCGGGAATCCACGCACTTGAAAAAGCGCGCCCCTGCCGGCATCTCGGCGAGCGAAATCTCGGGACGGTTGAGGACGACCAGGCCAGCCTCTGTGCTCCGATCTAGGGCGTGCTTGACGAGTAGTTCGATGGGATCATAGAGGGAGGTCATGAAGAAGCCTGGACCGGCATGTCCACGAGAGTTGCGGCAAGCAAAATGCCTGACACCTCTTTATCCCTCCTCCTGTACGTGAGCCGGTTGGCGGCCGGTGCTCCGACCGGCGCGGCCCTGGACATCGCGCGGGAGTCGAGGGTGAACAACAGCCGGGATCAGATCACCGGGGTTCTGACGTTCGACGGGACGAACTTCGCACAGTGGGTGGAGGGCCCCTCCGGCGCGATCACAGACCTGTACGCCCGGCTCAGCACCGACACCCGGCACTCGGATCTCGACGTCATCCACTGGGATGCCGTTGCCTCACGCCGCTACCCGGGCTGGAAACTCGGCTTCCTGCGCCTCGACCTGGCCGAGTTTGGGATCGCGTCGCTGCGCGGGCAGCGCGGCACGAAAGGGCTTGAGGCGTTCACTTTCATCGTCCCTGCCCTGGACATTGAACCGGTCGCCACCCTCGACGCTCCGGAACCTGCCGCCTGAGCAGCAGCGCGCATGACCGGTTACGGTGTCTGATGGTCTTTTCTGGCGAGCCCACCTCGCGCGAGCTGATCGCGAGCACTCGGCGCGTCCTTGCAGACACCAGAGATCAGGTCGCAAGCCTCCGCCGTCAAATCAACAGGACGAAGGCGAGCGTGGAGACGGCGCTCGAGGGCCTCCGCGAGAGCGAAGCTGCGTTAGCGAGGCTGCGGAAGCACAACCGGGGGCAGCTCTGGATGGATTGCTACCGTCCGCCTGAACACAATGACTGCAAGGGCCCGCAGGTCAGGTCGGATCGTTCGCGGATTCAGTAAGCGAGGCGGCACTCGCATAGCGGCGCATTCGGCCTTCAACTTCGGCGGTTCGCTCACATGCAGCGTGCCATGCGTCCACCTCTTCTCGCGTCGGCCGCAAAAAGCCGGCGAATCGGGCAGTGATCGCCATGCAGGCGCTGTCCTCTTCCAGTCGGACGGCAGCGTGTTGACGACATAGCTCTTCCCAGCCGCGAAGCTTTTCCATGTCGACTCCCAGCCCCTGTCTTCTGCAGGTGGCGGGGCGAGATTACCCGTGCCCGGTCGATAGCGCACCGGAGCCTACGCTGCTGTACGGATATACAGTATCTTATGGATGGCGTCGAACTGGAGCTTGTCTGTCCCTGCGGCTTCGAGAACTTCGAGCGCGTCATAGTCCAGCGGCTGCCGCATGCACCGATCGTCACGGACTTCGTGGCGTGCGTCGGCTGCCGGGCGATGTACTTCGCGCCCGTGAGGCGCCTGGACTCCGAGCCGCGCATGCGGGGCGACAACATGGGCGCGATCGGCGGCCCTCAGCTCGGACCCGACAGCGCGGAAGCACTCAAACGAGACGCCGCAGACGCAGCCAAGGACTACCTCAAGCCGGGGCGCTCGAACAGACGGTGATTCGACATGCTCGAGGTCGCAGCCGCTAATTCGCTTTAAGAGGGGTTCTATGAGGGGTTGGCGGAAAAATCGCCGACCGCTCATAGGCGAGTTGGCGGAGAGGGCGGGATTCGAACCCGCGGGGGGTTATTAGCCCCCACACGCTTTCCAGGCGTGCGACTTAAACCGCTCATCCACCTCTCCGGGGCGGCGATCTTAGCCGAGCGGGGTCACGCGCCGGGCCGCACGGCCGGGCTCTTCATCAGGGCCATGGCGGAGCCGATGAGGCCGGACACCTCCGTCATGTTGCCCGGCATGATCATGGTGTTGTTCTTCTGCGCCAACTGGGCGAACGCATCCACCGCCTTCTCCGCCACCTTCAATTGCACGGCCTGCTCGCCACCGGGCGAGCGGATGGCCTCGGCGACCTTGCGGATGGCCTCGGCGGTGGCGTCGGCCACGGTGATGATGGCCGAGGCCTCGCCCTGCGCCTGGTTGATTTCCGCCTGCCGCTGGCCCTCGGAGCGGGCGATGAAGGCCTCCCGCTCGCCGGTGGCGATGTTGATCTGCTCCTGCTTGCGTCCCTCGGACGCGGCGATGAGCGCGCGCTTCTCGCGCTCGGCCGTGATCTGCGCCTGCATGGCCCGCAGGATCTCGGCCGGCGGGGTCAGGTCCTTGATCTCGTAGCGGAGCACCTTCACGCCCCAGTTGGTGGCCGCCTCGTCGAGGGCGCTGACCACCGAGGCGTTGATCTGGTCGCGCTCCTCGAAGGTCTTGTCCAGCTCCATCTTGCCGATGACCGAGCGGAGCAGCGTCTGCGCCAGCTGGGTGATCGCCATGACGTAGTTCGACGAACCGTAGCTCGCCCGCATCGGATCCGTCACCTGGAAGTAGATGATCCCGTCCACCTGGAGCTGGGTGTTGTCGCGGGTGATGCAGACCTGGCTCGGCACATCGAGCGGCACCTCCTTCAGCGAGTGCTTGTAGGCGACGCGCTCGAGGAAGGGCATGACGAAGCTGAGGCCGGGGGTGAGGGTGCGGTCGTACTTGCCCAGGCGCTCGACGACCCAGGCGTGCTGCTGCGGGACGATCTTGAAGGTCTGGAAGACGAAGATCGCGGCGATGACCGCGATGACGAGGGCGACTTCGGTCATCGATGGCTCCTGGCTGTGACGGATTCAATCGGCGGACGGGGCGAGGATCAGCCAGTTGCCTTCGATGCCGGCCACGACATGCTCGCCGGCCAGTGGCGCGGCCCCGGGCTGCAGGCGTGCCGTCCATCGCGAGCCGCGGTACTGCACCTGGGTCGTGCGATCCGCGGACCACTCGGCGACATGGACGCGGCCGCCGATGTCGAGGTTGACGTCGCGGTTGCGCGCCGCGGGCAGCTCGGCATGGCGCTGGCCGCGCCGCTGCCAGCGCCAGAGGGCGGAGGCGCCACCGCCAACCGCGGCGGCCGTCAGCATCTGCAAGGGCAGGCCGGCGCCGAGATGCGCCGCGACAGCGCCGGCGCACAGGCCGAGCGCGATCATCAGCAGGTGGAAGGTGCCGGTCGCCAGCTCGAGGGCGACGGCGATCCCGGCGGCGATCCACCACCAGGTGGCTGGGGACAGGTCCATCGACGTCTCCCTCCGTTGCAGTTGGCCGGCAGTGTAGGCGTCCGGTGGAGGAGAGCCGCCGCGGCAACGCCTTGCGAGCCCCTTCACGATCACGCGGCCCTACACTGCGCGCTTTTCCGAGCGGCCAACCCGAGGGCCAGGCGATGCAACGTTTCCAGTTCCCGATCGTCATCATTGACGAGGACTTCCGGTCCGAGAACGCTTCGGGGCTCGGCATCCGCGCGCTGGCAGCGGCCATCGAGAAGGAAGGCTTCGAGGTGCTCGGTGCGACCAGCTACGGCGACCTCTCGCAGTTCGCACAGCAGCAGAGCCGCGCGAGCGCCTTCATCCTGTCCATCGACGACGAGGAGTTCCTGGGCGACGACACGAACCTCGCGCCAGCGATCCTGAACCTGCGCAAGTTCATCACCGAGGTGCGCTTCAAGAACGCCGACGTTCCGATCTACCTTTACGGCGAGACCCGGACCTCCCAGCACCTGCCGAACGACGTGCTGCGCGAGCTGCACGGCTTCATCCACATGTTCGAGGACACGCCGGAGTTCGTCGCCCGGCACATCATCCGGGAGGCGCGCGGCTATCTGGACGGCGTGGCGCCCCCGTTCTTCAAGGCGCTGCTCGAGTATGCGCAGGACGGCTCCTATTCCTGGCACTGCCCGGGCCACTCGGGCGGTGTCGCCTTCCTGAAGAGCCCGGTGGGCCGCATGTTCCACCAGTTCTTCGGCGAGAACATGCTCCGCGCCGACGTCTGCAATTCCGTCGACGAGCTCGGCCAGCTGCTCGACCATACCGGCCCGGTGGCCGCGAGCGAGCGCAACGCGGCACGCATCTTCAACGCCGACCACTGCTTCTTCGTCACCAACGGCACGAGCACCAGCAACAAGATGGTGTGGCATCACACCGTCGCTCCGGGCGACGTGGTCGTGGTCGACCGCAACTGCCACAAGTCGATCCTGCACGCGATCATCATGACCGGCTCGGTGCCGGTCTTCCTGCGTCCGACACGCAACCACTACGGGATCATCGGCCCCATCCCGCAGAGCGAGTTCACCCCGGAATCGATCCGCGACCAGATCGCCGCGCACCCGCTGCTGCAGGACGTCGACACCACGAAGCTCAAGCCGCGCATCCTGACCCTGACGCAGAGCACCTATGACGGCGTGCTCTACAACACCGAGACGATCAAGCACGCGCTCGACGGCACGATCGGAACGCTCCACTTCGACGAGGCCTGGCTGCCGCACGCCGCCTTCCACAAGTTCTACGGCGTGTTCCACTCGATGGGCAAGAACCGGCCGCGCCCGAAGGACCAGATCGTCTTCGCGACGCAGTCGACGCACAAGCTGCTCGCCGGCATCAGCCAGGCGTCGCAGGTGCTCGTGCAGGATTCGCAGACCAGGAAGCTCGACCCGCACCTCTTCAACGAGGCCTACCTGATGCACAGCTCGACAAGCCCGCAGTACGCGATCATCGCGTCGTGCGACGTCTCGGCGGCGATGATGGAAGCGCCCGGCGGGCGCGCTCTCGTCGAGGAGAGCATCGCCGAGTCGCTCGACTTCCGGCGCGCCATGCGCAAGGTTGATGGCGACTTCGGCAAGGACTGGTGGTTCAAGGTCTGGGGTCCCGAGAAGCTCGCGGCCGAGGGCATCGGCAGCAGCGCCGACTGGATGCTGAAGGCCAACGCCAAGTGGCACGGCTTCGGCAACCTCGCCGAGGGCTTCAACCTGCTCGACCCGATCAAGTGCACGCTGATCACGCCGGGTCTCGACATGTCGGGCAAGTTCGCGAAGACCGGCATCCCGGCTGCCGTGGTCACCAAGTTCCTCGTCGATCACGGCGTGGTGGTCGAGAAGACCGGCCTCTATTCGTTCTTCATCATGTTCACCATCGGCATCACCAAGGGCCGCTGGAACACCCTGGTGACGGCGCTGCAGCAGTTCAAGGACGACTTCGACCGCAACCAGCCGTGCTGGAAGGTGATGCCCGAGTTCACCGCCGCCAACCCCAAGTACGAGCGGATCGGACTGCGCGACCTCTCGCAGAGCATCCACGACTTCTACGCCAAGGACGACATCGCCCGGCTGGTCACCGACATGTACGTCTCGGACATCCAGCCGGCGATGAAGCCGAGCGATGCCTTCGCCTGCATCGCCCACGGGCAGACCGAGCGGGTCGAGATCGACGAGCTGGAGGGCCGCATCTCGACCACCCTGCTCACCCCGTACCCGCCCGGCATCCCGCTGCTGATTCCGGGCGAGCGCTTCAACAAGAAGATCGTCGATTACCTGCGCTTCACCCGCGAGTTCAACCGCACCTTCCCCGGCTTCGACACCGACGTGCACGGCCTGATGTCGATGAAGGAGCTGCAGGGCGTCGGCACCGAGAACGGCCGCTACTTCGTCGACTGCGTGAAGTAGCCCTGAGGGCTACTTCACGCTCTGCGTGACAGGGCTGCTCCCTCCCCGACCCCTCCCTCCGCGAGAGAGGGGCGCGCGCCGTGGCGCGCACAACATGCCAGCGGCCGTCAGGCGGCGCCGGGCATGGCGTGGGAGAAGCCGGCGTCCACGTAGACGATTTCCGAGGTCACGCCTGCGGCCAGATCCGACAGCAGGAAGGCGGCGGTGTTGCCGACGTCGTCGATGGTCACGTTGCGGCGCAGCGGAGCGTTCTGGGCCACGACGTCCAGGATCTTTCCGAAACCCTTGATGCCGGACGCCGCCAGCGTCTTGATCGGACCGGCCGAAATGCCGTTGACCCGCACGCCCCGGGGGCCAAGGCTGGTCGCCAGGTAGCGGACGCTCGCCTCCAGCGACGCCTTCGCCAGACCCATGGTGTTGTAGTTGGGAACGCTGCGGAGCGCCCCCAGATAGGTCAGGGTGAGGAGGGCGGCATTGGCCGACAGCCGCGGGGCTGCCGCCTTCGCCATCGCCGGGAAGCTGTAGCTCGAGATGTCGTGCGCGATCCGGAACGCGTCGCGCGACAGGCCCTCGAGGAAGTCGCCCGCGATCGCTTCCTTCGGTGCATAGCCGATGGAATGGACGAAGCCGTCGAAGGCCGGCCACACCTCGCCCAGGCCGGCGAACATGGCCTCAATCTGGGCATCGTCGGCGACGTCGCAGTCGAAGACCAGCGAGGAGCCGAACTCGGCCGCGAACTCGCCGACGCGATCCTTGAAGCGCTCGCCCTGGTAGCTGAAGGCCAGATCGGCTCCTTCCCGTCGGCAGGCCCGGGCGATGCCGTAGGCGATCGATCGATTCGAGAGGACACCCGTGATCAGGAGGCGTTTGCCGGCGAGAAATCCCATGCGAGGCGGTCCGGTCGAGGAGGCGAAGGGGCGGAATTCTGGCATGCGCCCAGGCGCGGTCCTGCCCTCTTGACACAGGGGCATCTTGCCGCTATTTGAGGTACCGGATACAATTCCGCTCTTTCCCAGAAAGCGTCAAGTGGGCGGTTCTTCCGGCCCATTTTTTTTGGCTGATCCACTCTGACCGAAGCCTTGCCCCTCGCCAACCTGCCGCTCATGAGCCACGCTGCCATCGACCAGACCGTTGCCGGGCTCGGCTACGAGCTGGTCGAGCTCGAGCGCGGGCCGGGTGGGCTGCTGCGCGTCACGATCGACCACCCTGCCGCGCCGGCCGGGCAGGCCGAGCGGTTCATCACCGTCGACGACTGCGAGCGCGTGACGCGGCAGCTCCAGCACGTGCTCGAGGTGGAGGGCCTCGCCTACGAGCGGCTCGAGGTGTCCTCCCCCGGCCTGGACCGGCCGCTCAAGTCGGTCGCCGACTTCGCCCGGTTCGCCGGCGAGCAGGTGGAAGTGACGCTGAAGGTGCCCTTCAAGGGACGCAAGCGCTTCCGCGGCGAGCTCCTCCCCGAAGGCGACGGCTGGCGACTCGTCCTCGCGCCGACGGCGGCGCAGGCGGCGGCGAAGAAGCACGCCGCCAGCAAGTCCGCCAAGGCGCGGGCGGCGGCTGCGGCGCCCGCGGGTGAGCCCACCCCCGCCGCGGCCGAGGACGTCAAGGTGCTGGATTTCTCCCTGGACGAGGTGCGCGAGGCGCGCCTCGTCCCGGTCATCGATTTCAAGGGGCGTCGGCTTGCGGCGCCGGGCCAGGCGGCCGACGGAGCACGCCGGCATGAAGAGGCAGACGGAGGTCGGAACCCATGAACCGTGAACTGTTGATGCTGGTGGACGCGATCTCGCGCGAGAAGAGCGTCGACCTGGAGATCGTCTTCCAGGCGGTCGAAGCAGCGCTCGCGTCGGCCTCGAAGAAGCTGCACGGCGGCGAAGTCGACATCCGCGTGTCGGTCGACCGCGAGACGGGCGAGTACGAGACGTTCCGCCGCTGGCATGTCGTCCCCAACGAGGCGGGACTGCAGCTGCCGGACTCCGAGGTCCTCCACTTCGAGGCCGTCGAGCAGATCCCAGACATCGAGGTCGGCGACTACATCGAGGAGCAGGTCGAGTCGGTGTCGATCGGGCGGATCGGCGCCCAGGCGGCCAAGCAGGTCATCCTGCAGAAGATCCGCGACGCCGAGCGCGAGCAGCTCCTGACCGACTTCCTCTCGCGCGGCGAGAAGATCTTCGTCGGCACGGTGAAGCGACTCGACAAGGGCGACGTCATCGTGGAGTCGGGCCGCATCGAGGGCCGACTGCGGCGCTCGGAGATGATCCCGAAGGAGAACCTCCGCACCGGCGACCGCGTTCGCGCCTACATCGCCGAGGTCGACCCGACCCTCCGCGGGCCGCAGATCCTGCTGTCGCGCAGCTCGCCGGGCTTCATGATCGAGCTGTTCCGCCAGGAAGTGCCCGAGATCGAGCAGAAGCTGCTGGAGATCAAGTCGTGCGCGCGCGACCCGGGGTCCCGGGCCAAGATCGCGGTGGTCTCGCACGACCGGCGCGTCGACCCCATCGGCACCTGCGTCGGCGTGCGCGGCTCGCGCGTCAACGCCGTCACCAACGAGCTCGCCGGCGAGCGGGTGGACATCGTCCTCTGGTCGGAAGATCCGGCGCAATTCGTGATCGGCGCGCTGGCGCCCGCCAACGTGCAGTCCATCGTCGTCGACGAGGAGCGGCATGCGATGGACGTCGTCGTCGACGAGGAGAACCTGGCGATCGCGATCGGCCGCGGCGGCCAGAACGTCCGCCTGGCGTCCGAGATGACCGGCTGGCGCATCAACATCATGTCGGCGGAGGAGTCCGCGTCGAAGCAGGCCTCCGAGTCCGACCAGCTGCGCAAGCTCTTCGTCGAGAAGCTCGATGTCGACGTGGAGGTCGCCGACATCCTCATCGCCGAAGGCTTCTCGAACCTCGAGGAAGTCGCCTACGTGCCGATGCAGGAGATGCTCGAGATCGAGAGCTTCGACGAGGACACCGTCAACGAGCTTCGCACCCGGGCCAAGGACGCGCTGCTGACCATGGACCTCGCCCGCGAGGAGCGCGGCGGCGAGGTGTCGCAGGACCTGCACGACTTCGACGGGCTGACGCCCGAGCTGATCGGCAAGCTCGAGAAGGGCGGCGTGCATACCCGCGACGAGCTGGCCGATCTGGCCGTCGACGAGCTGGTGGAGATCTCGGAGATCGACGCAGAGGCCGCCAAGGACCTGATCATGAAGGCGCGCGCGCACTGGTTCGCCGCCGAGGCAGCCAAGCAGCAGGAAGCGGAGACGCAGGAAGCGGCCCCGCAAGAGACGACAACGCAAGGATAGACAACCCATGGCAACGACCACCGTCGCCCAACTCGCGGCCGAGCTGAATCGCCCGCCCGCGGCGCTGCTCGAGCAGCTGAAGTCGGCCGGCGTCAGCAAGGCGTCGACCGATGACTCGGTGACCGAGAGCGACAAGGCTCGCCTGCTCGACCACCTGCGCAGTGCCCACGGCACGGTCGGCAGCGGCGAGCGCAAGAAGATCACGCTGACGCGCAAGTCGACCAGCGAGATCAAGCAGGCCGACTCCAGCGGCAAGGCGCGCACGATCCAGGTCGAGGTGCGCAAGAAGCGCACCTTCATCAAGCGCGACGACGTCCCGGCTCCCGTCGAGGACGCCGCCGCCGCCGAGGCGCGCGAGGAAGAGCTGCGCCGGCGCGAAGAGGAAGCTCACGCCGAAGCCGAGCGCCTGCGCGTGCAGGAAGAGGAGTTGCGCGAGCTGCAGCGCCGCCGCGAAGCCGAGGAGCGCGCCGAGCGCGAGGCGGCGGAGGCGCGGGCGCGCGAGCGGGCGGCCGCCGAGGAGGCCGCTGCCGCCGAAGCGGCGCTGGCCGCCAAGGCTGCCGCTGCGGCCCCGCAGCCTAAGGCCGGCACGAAGGCCGCTGCCAAGGCCGCCGAGCTGAAGGCCGCCCAGACTGCCGCTGCCGAGAAGAAGGCGGCGGAGGCGAAGGCTGCCGCCGAGCCGCCGAAGCCGGCGCTCCGCGTGGTCAAGGCGGGCACCGTCGAGAACGAGGAGAAGCAACGGGCCGCCGACCTGGCGAAGCGGCGCAAGGCGGCCGAGGACGAAGCCGCGGCGATCCGCAACATGATGTCGGCGCCGAAGAAGGTGCTGGTCGCCAAGAAGCCGGAAGAGGCCAAGCCGGCCGAGCCGGCGAAGGAAGCCATCAAGGGCACGATCCACAAGAAGGCGGGCGCGCCCGGCGCGGCCGCGCCCGGCGCCGCCGTGGCCAAGCCCGGCGACAAGAAGTCGATCAAGTCCGAGAAGCTCTCCTCGAGCTGGGCCGACGACGCCGCCAAGAAGCGCGCGCTGAAGGCAGCTCCGCGTGGAGCGCCGGGTGCCGGACGCGCGGGCTGGCGCGCGCCGCGGGCCGGTCGTCGCGGCGAGCGCAATGACGGCGCGCCAAGCAACTTCGTCGTGCCGTCGGAGTTCCAGGCCCAGGAAGTGCACATCCCGGAGACGATCAGCGTCGCCGACCTCGCCCACAAGATGTCGGTGAAGGCCTCGGAGGTGATCAAGCAGCTGATGAAGCTCGGCCAGATGGTCACCATCAACCAGCAGCTCGACCAGGAGACGGCGATGATCGTCGTCGAGGAGATGGGCCACACCGCGCTCACCGCCAAGCTCGACGACCCGGAGGCCTTCCTCGAGGAAGCCGAAGCCGAAGGCGCGCACGAGTCCGAGTCCCGCGCGCCGGTCGTCACGGTCATGGGCCACGTCGACCACGGCAAGACCTCGCTGCTCGACTACATCCGCACCAGCCGCGTCGCGGCGGGCGAGGCCGGCGGCATCACGCAGCACATCGGCGCTTACCACGTCGACACGCCGCGCGGCATGATCACCTTCCTCGACACGCCCGGTCACGCCGCGTTCACCGCCATGCGTGCGCGCGGCGCGAAGGCCACCGACATCGTCATCCTCGTCGTCGCCGCCGACGATGGCGTGATGCCGCAGACGAAGGAAGCCATCGCCCATGCGAAGGCGGCGAAGGTGCCGATCGTCGTGGCGATGAACAAGATCGACAAGCCGGAAGCCAACATCGAGCGTCTGAAGTCGGAGCTGGTGGCCGAGGAGGTCGTCCCGGAAGATTTCGGCGGCGACTCGCCGTTCGTTCCGGTTTCCGCCAAGACGGGGCAGGGCATCGACACCCTCCTCGAGCAGGTCCTGTTGCAGGCCGAGGTGCTGGAGCTGAAGGCGCCGAGGGACGCGATGGCCAAGGGCCTCGTCATCGAGGCCCAGCTCGACAAGGGCCGCGGCCCGGTCGCCACGGTGCTGGTCCAGAGCGGCACGCTGAAGCGCGGCGACGTCGTGCTCGCCGGCTCGAGCTTCGGCCGGGTGCGCGCCATGCTCGACGAGGACGGCAAGCCGATCAACGAGGCCGGCCCGTCGATCCCCGTCGAGATCCAGGGCCTGACCGAAGTGCCGCAGGCCGGCGACGAGTTCATGGTGCTCGGCGACGAGCGCCGGGCCCGCGAGATCGCCACCTTCCGCCAGGGCAAGTACCGCGACGTCAAGCTGGCGAAGCGCCAGGCGGCGAACCTCGAGAACATGATGGACCAGATGGGGCAGGGCGCCAAGCAGGTGCTCCCGCTCATCGTCAAGGCCGACGTCCAGGGCTCGCAGGAAGCGCTGGCCCAGTCGCTGCTGAAGCTCTCCACCGACGAGGTGAAGGTGCAGATCGTGCACGCCGCGGTCGGCGGCATCAGCGAAAGCGACATCAACCTCGCGATCGCGTCGAAGGCCGTCATCGTCGGCTTCAACGTCCGCGCGGACGCCGGCTCCAGGAAGCTCGCCGAGAACAACGGCGTCGACATCCGCTACTACAACATCATCTACGACGCGGTCGACGAGATCAAGGCGGCGATGACCGGCATGCTCGCGCCGGAGCAGCGGGAAGAGACGATCGGCACCGCGGAAATCCGCACCGTCTTCGTCGCTTCGAAGATCGGGACGGTTGCCGGCTCGATGGTCACGGCCGGCGTGGTCCGGCGTGGCGCGCGCTTCCGCCTGCTGCGCGAGAACACGGTGATCTACACCGGCGAGGTCGAGTCGGTGCGACGCATGAAGGACGACGTCCGCGAGGTCGCCGCCGGCTTCGAGTGCGGCATCAAGCTCAAGAACTACAACGACATCAAGGAAGGCGACCAGCTCGAGTTCTTCGAGGTCAAGGAAGTCGCGCGAACCTTGTAAAGGGCCCCGGCTTCCATCGAACCCCGCCCTCCACAAGTCGGCGCGGGCCGAGCTTGACGAAGAGAGGTCCCTGCGGACCTCTCTTCGCTTGGCGAGGCGCCACCGGCATGCAGGCCGGCGGCGCTTTTGCTCGAAGACGACAGGAAGGAGTGTCCATGCGACAGAAACGATCGATCCCCAACCGGGGCTTCCGGATCGCCGACCAGATCCAGCGCGACGTCGCCGAGCTGATCCGCGAGCTGAAGGACCCCCGCATCGGCATGGTGACCATCCACGCCGTGGAGGTGACGCCCGACTACGCCCACGCGACGGTGTTCTTCTCCGTGCTCATCGGCGACGCCGTCGAGTGCGAGACGGCGCTCAACGAGGCCGCTGGCTTCATCCGCAACGCGCTCTTCAAGCGCCTGCAGATCCACACCGTTCCGACGCTGCACTTCAGGTTCGATCGGACGACCGAGCGCGCCGCAGAGCTGACGGAGCTGATCAACAAGGCCAATGCCACGCGGGCGCGCGAGGACTGATCGGATGCAGCAGACGGCAGCGGCTCCCCGCGCGAAGGTCGTGCGCCGTCCGGTGCACGGCGTGCTCCTGCTCGACAAGGACACCGGCGTCAGCAGCAACGCCGCGCTGCAGCGGGCGAAGCGCCTGTACCGGGCGGAAAAGGCCGGCCACACCGGCACCCTCGACCCGCTCGCGAGCGGGCTCCTCCCGCTCTGCTTCGGCGCCGCCACCAAGTTCGCCCAGCTCGGCCTCGACGCCGACAAGCGCTACCTGGCCACGCTGCGGCTCGGCACCACCACCACGACCGGCGACGCCGAGGGGGAGGTCGTGCTGGCCAGGCCGGTGAACGTCGGTCGCCCAGAGCTCGAGAACGCCTGTCGCGCCTTCCTCGGCAGCATCGACCAGCTGCCGCCGATGCACTCGGCGCTCAAGCGTGACGGCAAGCCGCTGTACGAATACGCGCGCGCCGGTCTCGAGGTCGAGCGGCTGCCGCGGCGGGTCACGATCCATTCGATCGCGGTGCTCGAGGGCTCGGGCGACGCCTGGACGATCGACGTCGCGTGCAGCAAGGGCACCTATGTCCGCACCCTGGCCGAGAGCATCGGCGAAGCCCTCGGCTGCGGCGCTCACCTCGCCGCCTTGCGTCGGACCGGCAGCGGCCGGCTGTCTCTCGACAGGGCCGTGACGCTGGCCGAGCTCGAGGGCCTCGACGAAACCTCGCTCGACGCGAGGCTTCTTCCCGCCGACGCCCTGGTGGCGGACTGGCCGCGCGTGCAGCTTGCCCCCGACGATGCCGGCCGCTACCTGTCGGGATTGCGCCGGCGCCTGCCGCTGCCCGACGCACCGAGGGTTCGCGTCTACGGCCCCGAGCCCGGAGCGTTCCTGGGCACAGGGCACGTGGCTGGCGGGGAGCTGATCGCCTCGCGCCTGCTCAGCCCCGCCGAGGTGGGCGGCCTCATCGCCGCCCGACGACACGTTCCCGAAAGACAGAGCTCATGACCCGCCAGATCCGAAACATCGCCATCATCGCCCACGTCGACCACGGCAAGACGACCCTCGTCGACCAGCTCCTGCGCCAGAGCGGCACCTTCCGCGCCAACGAGAAGGTCGCCGAGCGGGTGATGGACTCCAACGACCTGGAGCGCGAGCGCGGCATCACCATCCTCGCCAAGAACTGCGCCGTCGAGTGGAAAGGCACGCACGTCAACATCGTCGACACGCCGGGCCATGCCGATTTCGGCGGCGAGGTCGAGCGGGTGCTGTCGATGGTCGACTCGGTGCTGCTGCTCGTCGACGCCGTCGAGGGGCCGATGCCGCAGACGCGCTTCGTCACGCGCAAGGCGCTGGCGCTCGGGTTGAAGCCTATCGTCGTTGTCAACAAGGTCGACCGTCCCGGCGCGCGCCCGGACTACGTCATCAACGCCACCTTCGATCTGTTCGACAAGCTCGGGGCGACCGAGTCGCAGCTCGACTTCCCGGTCATCTTCGCGTCCGGCCTGAACGGCTGGGCCAGCCTCACCAAGGGGGAGGTCGGCACCGACCTGGCGCCGCTCTTCGACGCCATCCTCGAGCACGTGCCGGCGCACGAGGGCGCCCCCGACGCGCCGCTGCAGCTGCAGATCTGCTCGCTCGACTACTCGACCTACGTGGGCCGGATCGGCATCGGCCGGGTCAACCAGGGAACGCTGCGGCCGATGCAGGACGTCGCCGTCTTCGCCGGCCCCGACTCGCCGCCCGTGAAGGCGCGCGTGAACCAGGTGCTCAAGTTCGAGGGCCTCGAGCGACAGCAGGCGAGCGAGGCCGGCCCGGGCGACATCGTGCTCATCAACGGCATCGAGGGCATCGGCATCGGCGTCACCCTCACCGACCCGGAGCGACCCGTGCCGCTGCCGATGCTGCAGGTCGACGAGCCGACACTGACGATGAATTTCTGCGTCAACAACTCGCCGCTGGCGGGCCGCGAGGGCAAGTTCGTGACCAGTCGGCAGATCCGCGACCGTCTCGACCGCGAGCTGCAGTCCAACGTCGCCCTGAAGGTACGCGACACCGACGAGGACGGGATCTTCGAAGTCTCGGGGCGCGGCGAGCTGCACCTGACGATCCTCCTCGAGAACATGCGCAGGGAAGGCTACGAGCTCGCGGTCTCGAAGCCTAAGGTGGTGTTCCACGAGGTGGACGGCGAGCGGCACGAGCCGATCGAGTTCCTCACCACCGACGTCGAGGACCAGCACCAGGGCGCCGTCATGCAGGCGCTCGGCGAGCGCAAGGCCGAGCTCGTCAACATGGAACCCGACGGCATGGGCCGCGTGCGCCTCGACTACCGCATCCCGGCACGCGGCCTGATCGGCTTCCAGAACGAGTTCCTGAACCTCACGCGCGGCACCGGCCTGATCAGCAACATCTTCGACAGCTACGAGCCCTACAAGGGCGAGATCGAGGGCCGCAAGAACGGCGTCCTGATCAGCCAGGACGACGGCGAGGCCGTGACCTACTCGCTCGGCAAGCTCGACGACCGCGGGCGCATGTTCGTGCGCGCCGGCGACCCGCTCTACGAGGGCATGGTGATCGGCATCCATACGCGCGACAACGACCTCGTCGTCAATGCCGTGCGCGGCAAGCAGCTCACCAACTTCCGTGTCTCGGGGAAGGAAGACGCGATCAAGATCACGCCCGCGATCCAGCTCACGCTCGAGTACGCGGTGGAGTTCATCGCCGACGACGAGCTGGTGGAGATCACCCCCAAGTCGATCCGCATCCGCAAGCGCCACCTGAAGGAGCACGAGCGGAAGAGGGCGGCTCGCGAGTGAGACGGCGCCTTGCGGCGCCGGCGGCGCCGCCTTGCCGCGCCGGCGCCGATTAGACCAGGCCGGCGTTGATCGCCGCGAGCGCCGCCGAGCCCGGGCAGAGGGCCGCGTCGTCGAGCGAGTTCAGGGGCACCTCGACGGTGTGCAGGTGCTCGTGCAGGTCTTCCGCGCCGGCGCGGACGTACAGCAGCCCCGTGAGGATCTCGCCTCGGGCCTCGTGCGACGCGATGTGCCCCATGGCGGCGATCCGGTCGCCAGGGTCGTAGCCCTCGGCGAGCTTGCGAAGGCGCAGCACGCTGCCGTCGTGCTGGGTCACCTCGATGATCTCGCCGGGCCCGTACGAAGCCATCAGCGGGTCTCGACGCGGCATGAAGTCGAGCCGGTTCACGGCGGCGTTGTGCGCGCGCACGAAGTCGTAGCTCTTGGTGCTGCCGGCATGGTTGTTGAACGCCACGCATGGGCTGATCACGTCCAGCAAGGCCGCGCCACGGTGCCGCAAGGCGCCCTTGATGAGCGGCACGAGCTGATCCTTGTCTCCCGAGAAGCTGCGGGCGACGTAGCTGGCGCCGAGCTGGAGTGCCAGGGCGACGAGGTCGATCGCGGTATCGCTGTTGACGACTCCCCGCTTGCTCTTGCTGCCGGTGTCCGCCGTGGCCGAGAACTGGCCCTTGGTCAGCCCGTAGACGCCGTTGTTCTCGACGACATAGGTCATGTTGACGCCGCGCCGGATGGCGTGCGCAAACTGGCCGAGCCCGATCGACGCGGAATCGCCGTCGCCGCTCACGCCCAGGTAGAGCAGGTCGCGGTTGGCGAGGTTCGCCCCGGTCAGCACCGACGGCATGCGTCCGTGCACGGTGTTGAAGCCGTGCGAGGCGCCGAGGAAATAGTCGGGTGTCTTCGACGAGCAGCCGATGCCCGAGAGCTTGGCGACCCGGTGCGGCTCGATGTCGAGCTCCCAGCAGGCCTGGACGAGGGCTGCCGAGATCGAATCGTGGCCGCAACCGGCGCAGAGCGTCGAGATCTTGCCCTCGTAGTCGCGACGCGTGAACCCGCGCGCGTTCGTCGGCAGGCTGGGGTGGTGCAGGCGCGGCTTGGCGATGTAGGTCATGCAGCCTTCTCCCGGGCGATCGGCTCCACGTCGGCGTGCAGCCGCGCCGCGATGGCGTCGGTGATGAAGCGGGCGGTGATCGGCGTGCCGTCGTAGTGGAGGATGGGCTGCAGGCGAGCCGGATCCACCTGCTGCTCGTTGACGAGCATCATGCGCAGCTGCGCGTCGCGGTTCTGCTCGACGACGAAGACGGTCTCGTGCTCGGCGATGAATGCATCGACGGCGGCGCTGAACGGGAAGGCGCGGATGCGCAGGGCGTCGACGTGGATGCCGTCGGCCTCGAGGCGATCGAGCGCCTCGCTCATCGCCGGGCTGGTCGAGCCGAAGTAGACGACGCCGAAGCGGGTCTCGCGGGCGGCGCGTCTTGCCACCGGCTCCGGCACGAGCTCCTTCGCGGTCTCGAACTTCTTCAGCAGCCGGGTGACGTTGTAGACGTAGTCGGGCCCCGTCTCCGAGTAGCGCGCATAGGCGTCACGCGTCGTGCCGCGGGTGAAGTACGACCCCTTCGTCGGGTGCGTTCCCGGCCAGGTGCGCCAAGGGATGCCGTCGCCGTCGACGTCGAGGTAGCGGCCGAAGTCGCTGCCGGCGTCGAGACGCTCGCGTGTCATCACCTTGCCCCGGTCGAAGCGATGCGCGTCGTCCCACTCGAAGGGCTCGCAGAGGCGATGGTTCATGCCGATGTCGAGGTCGGTCATGAGGAACACCGGCGTCTGCAGGCGGTCGGCGAGGTCGAGCGAACGCGCCGCGAAGTCGAAGCACTCGCGCGGATCCTCGGGAAAGAGCAGCACGTGCTTGGTGTCGCCGTGCGATGCATAGGCGCAGCTCAGGAGGTCCGCCTGCTGCGTCCGCGTCGGCATGCCCGTCGACGGGCCGCCGCGTTGCACGTTGATGATGGTGACGGGGATCTCGGCGAAGTAGGCGAGGCCGATGAACTCGGTCATGAGCGAGACGCCCGGGCCCGAGGTCGTGGTGAACGCGCGGGCGCCGTTCCAGCCGGCGCCCACCACGATCCCGATGGAGGCGATCTCGTCCTCGGCCTGGACGATTGCGAACTTGTTCCGGCCGCTGTCCTTGTCGACGCGCAGCTTCTCGCAGTACTTCTGGAACGCCTCGGCCAGCGACGAGCTCGGCGTGATCGGGTACCAGGCGCAGACCGTGGCGCCGCCGTAGACGCAGCCGAGCGCCGCCGCGGCGTTGCCCTCCACGAAGATGCGCCGGCCGACCGCGTCGCGGCGCTCGATTCGCAGCCCGAGGCGATCGCCGAGGTGCTCGCGGCCGTGGTGCAGGCCCATGGTGAAGGCGTCGAGGTTGGGCTGCAGCAGCTTCGTCTTGCCCCGGTACTGCTCGCCGAGGAGTGTCGCGATCACCTCGGGCTCGATGCCGAGCATCGCCGCCAGGACGCCGACGTAGACGATGTTCTTCAGCAGCTGGCGCTCGCGCGGGTCGTCGTAGCGGGTCGCGCACAGGTCGGCGAGCGGCACCCCGAGGACGACGATGTCGGTGCGGAACTTCGACGCGGGAAGCGGCCGCGAGCTGTCGTAGAGGAGATAGCCGCCGGGCTCGATCTCGGCGAGATCCTTGTCCCAGGTCTGCGGGTTCATGGCCACCATCAGGTCGACGCCGCCGCGACGTGCGAGGTAGCCCCGCTCGCTGACGCGCACCTCGTACCAGGTCGGCAGGCCCTGGATGTTGGACGGGAAGATGTTGCGCGGGCTGACCGGCACGCCCATGCGCAGCAGGCTGCGCGCGAACAGCTCGTTGGCGGAGGCCGATCCGGAGCCGTTGACGTTGGCGAACTTGACGACGAAATCGTTGACGGCTTCGATGCGCGGCGCCGCATCGGCCTTGCCGGGCAATGTCATGAAACGGCAGCCCCCCTCCGCAAACCCTGCACCGGGTTCCGACAGGCGTGGCCGGCGCGCGCCTGCGAGATCATGAACTTCTGCATGTCCCAGGCACCGGTCGGACAGCGCTCGGCGCAGAGGCCGCAGTGCAGGCACACGTCCTCGTCCTTGACCATGACCCGGCCCGTCTTGAGGGTCGACGACACATAGAGCGGCTGCTCGGGGTGCAGGGTGGGAGCCTTGAGCCGGGTGCGCAGGTCGGCCTCTTCACCGTTCTCGGTGAAGCTGATGCAGTCGGTCGGGCAGATGTCGACGCAGGCATCGCATTCGATGCACTGGCTGGTCGTGAACACGGTCTGCACGTCGCAGTTGAGGCAACGCTGCGCTTCCTTCCAGGCGGTGGCCGGATCGAACCCGAGCTCGACCTCGACCTTGATGTTCTTCAGCACCTGGCCGACGTCGCGCCAGGGCACCTTGTTGCGCATGTCCGGAGTCACGTCGTTGTCGTAGCTCCATTCGTGGATGCCCATCTTCTGCGACAGCAGCGTCACGCCCGGCGCCGGCCGCCGGCTCACGTCCTCGCCATGCAGGAACTTGTCGATCGAGACGGCGGCCGCATGGCCCTGCGCGACGGCCCAGATGATGTTCTTCGGGCCCAGGGCCGCGTCGCCGCCGAAGAAGACGCGCGGCAGGTTCGATTGCAGCGTGGCCGGATTCAGCACCGGCATGTCCCACTCGTCGAAGGCGATCCCGGCGTCGCGCTCAATCCACGGGAACGCGTTCTCCTGGCCGACGGCGACCAGGACGTCGTCGCATTCGAAGACCTGCTCGGGCTCGCCGGTGGAGACCAGCTGGCGGCGGCCCTTTTCGTCGCGCACGGCGCGAACCTTGTCGAAGCTCATGCCCCTGAGCCGGCCGTTCTCGTGCAGGAACGCCTTGGGCACCAGGCAGTCGAGGATCGGGATTCCTTCGTGGATGGCGTCTTCCTTCTCCCAGGGGGAGGCCTTCATCTCCTCGAACGGGGAACGAACGATCACCTTGACGTCGCTGCCGCCCAGGCGCTTGGAGCTGCGGCAGCAGTCCATGGCGGTGTTGCCGCCGCCGAGGACGATGACCCGCTTGCCGATGGCCGTGACGTGGCCGAAGGACACCGACGACAGCCAGTCGATGCCGATGTGGATGTTGGCGGCCGCCTCGGCTCGTCCGGGGATCGACAGGTCGCGGCCGCGCGGTGCACCTGTGCCGACGAACACGGCATCCCAGTCCTCGGCGAGCAGGCGGCGCATCGAGTCGATGCGGGTGCCGCCGCGGAACTCGACTCCCAGCTGCAGGACGTAGCCCGTCTCCTCGTCGATCACCTCCTCGGGCAGGCGAAAGCGCGGGATCTGCGAGCGGATCATTCCGCCGGCCCGGCTGTCGCCGTCGAAGACCACGACTTCGTAGCCGAGGGGTGCGAGATCCCGGGCCACTGTCAGGGACGCCGGCCCGGCACCGACGCAGGCGATCCTGCGACCGTTGCGCCTGGTGGCGGGGCGGGGCAGGCGGGCCGAGATGTCGCCCTTGTAGTCCGCGGCGACCCGTTTCAGGCGGCAGATCGCGACCGGCTCCGGCTTCTCGGCCTGTGCTTCCTCGACGCGGCCGCGCCGGCACGCGGGCTCGCACGGGCGGTCGCAGGTTCGTCCCAGGATCCCTGGAAAGACGTTGGACTCCCAATTCACGAGATACGCGTCGGCGTATCGGCCGGCGGCGATCAGGCGGATGTATTCGGGAACCGGGGTGTGGGCCGGGCAAGCCCACTGGCAGTCGACGACCTTGTGGAAGTAGTCGGGGTCGCCGATATCGGTGGCTTGCAACGCGTCCCTTTCGGCGCTCGGCGATGAACTTCGCGCGCACCGCTGTCGCGCGCACCGGCACGATGCTAGGGCGGGGACCTGCGCTTGTCAGCAGGGTTTGTTCGGCGCGGGAACAAGGGAGGGCAGCGGGTATCGGCCACTGAGCTGAACCGTCGGCTCGACGTCCACTGCCGAGTACTGCTGAGCTGTGCTGCTTAGCACCTCAGTTTACATAATATACATCGTCGCGCATTTGAACACGCTCGACGGCCCGCCTCAGTCCTGGGATGCGTCGGGCAGATCCGTCGATTCCACCTCTTCATCGAACGCCTTCAGCTCGACCAGCGGCTTCTCCGGCCGCGGCTTGTCCAGAGGCCGGCAGATGGTGCTCTTCAGACGAGCGAGGCGATCCGAGCGCTCGAGAGCGGCGAACACCAGCTCGGGCGATGTCATCAGGGCAAACGGATTGGAGATCTCGGTGTCGTTGCTGGTATCCATGGGCTCGCTCATCGGTGCAGTGCGAGCGAATGTAGGAAAACCCGCCATGGCGAGGCAGTTGGTGAGGAGCCGTTTGCCGTGTCGGGCGCAACCTGACAGCGGCGTCAGCACGCCCCGGGCGCGAGTAGCCGTGGTGAGCAAGAATTCTTAGTATCCACAATGGTTTGTTAGTCGTTGCTCATGTAGATTCGATGTAGCGTGGCGAGCTTTTTCGAGTTCTGCTTGAAGTCCGTGAAACATCGCTTCCGTGACTTCAAGCAGCTTCTGAAGGTCGTGAAACAACAGTCGGAACACCGAACAGCCGCTCGAAGTTGGTGGTGGTGGCGCGCGCAACCTCCTCGACCGCCAGCCCTTTGACGGCGGCGAGCTGCCCGACGACATACCCGACATAAGCCGGCGAATTCACCTTGCCGCGAAACGGCACGGGGGCGAGGTACGGGCTGTCGGTCTCCACCAGACAGCGGTCGAGCGGCACGAAGGCGGCGACGTCGCGAAGGTCCTGGGCCGTCTTGAAGGTGAGGATTCCCGAGAACGAAATGTGAAATCCCCGATCGAGGGCGGCCCGGGCGACGGCAGCGGTTTCGGTGAAGCAATGGAAGACGCCGCCGGCCTCCTCGCCCCGCTCCTCGTCCAGGACACGCAGGGTGTCCGCCGATGCGCTCCGGGTGTGGATGACGAGCGGCAAGCTGCGGCCACGGGCCGCCCGGATGTGGACCCGGAAGCGCTCCCGCTGCCATTCCATCTCGGCCAGGCTCCTGCCTTCGAGCCGGTAATAGTCGAGACCGGTCTCGCCGATGGCCACGACCTTGGGTCGTCGCGACAGCTCGATCAGCGCGTCGACGGTCGGCTCACGGCTGTCGATATCGTCCGGATGCACGCCGACGCTGCACCAGAAGTTCTCGTAGGTGGTCGCCAGGCCGTGCACCCGCTCGAATTCGTCGAGCGTCGTGCAGATGCAGAGCGCCCGGTCGACGCTCGCGTCAGCCATCGCGCGACGGATTGCCGGCAGGTTGTGGAACAGCTCCGGGAAGCTCAGGTGGCAATGCGAATCGACGTACATCCGTCGATTTTCGGCCTTCACGCGGCAACCGTTGTGTCGCCTCTTCGACCCTTCGAGGAAGGGCCGCTCAGATGGTCTGGGTGGGCTTCGCCGAGGCGAGCGAGGTGCCGAGCGAATCCTCGATGCGCTGGCGCAGGGCTCGACTTTTCTCGTCGACCGGAAAGCGCACGCCCACGCCCTGCGTCCGCCCGCCGGACGCATTCGCGGGCGTGATCCAGCCGACCTTGCCGGCGACCGGATAGCGCTGCGGATCGTCGGGCAGCGACAGGAGCAGGTAGATGTCCTCGCCGAGCTTGTAGTCGCGCGTCGTCGGCACGAAGATGCCGCCTTCGCTGAACATCGGCATGTAGGCGGCGTAGAGCGCGGTCTTCTCGCGGAAGACGAGCTGGATGACGCTCGGCCTCGCCGCTGCGGGCGCCGGCACGTTCAGTGCAGGGGGTGCGGCTCGGGCGGCGGGTTCGCTCATCGCGGGGAGTTTAGCGACACCGATCGCGCCGGGCGCTGCCCGGAACGCGCCGTTTTCAACGCTTGGCGCCCCTGTTCGACCAGACTTTCCACGCTGAGGTCGACGAGCCACGGATGCTCGGCTTCGGCGGCCACGCGCGACAGCTCCCGGCTCCAGCGCAGCAGTCCGGTCAGCTCCGCGCCGTCGATGAGACTCTCCGCGACGAAGAATCGCGGCCTGCCGCCGCACGCCAGCACCGACTCGTCGTGGCAAAGCTTCTGCAGGATCTCGACGACCACGGGAAGCGGCAGGCCGTGCAGCGCGGCGGCGTCGCCCCGGGCCACCTTGCCGGGGAGCTGTTGCCAGGCGTTGGCGTCGAGGCCGAGCGCGGCCCAGGCCAGCACCTCCTGGGGCTGGCCGCCGCAGGCGCGGAGCAGCAGGGCCGCGTCGGCCACGCCCTGGGCCCCGAGCCACGCCGCGGCCTCGTCGGGCGGCGGCACCGGCAGCGCGACCGCCTGACATCGGCTGCGGATGGTCGGCAGCAGCGCATCGGGAGCGGCCGACGACAGGACGAAGCGCGCCGCGCCCGCGGGCTCCTCCAGGGTCTTCAGGAACGCGTTCGCGGCGACGTCGTTCATCCGCTCGGCAGGGTGGACGACGAGCACCTTGCCGCGGCCGCGGGCGGAGGTGGTGGTGGCGAATCCGATCGCCGCGCGGATCGTCTCGACGCGGATCTCCTTGCTCGGCTTCTTCGCGCCTTTCGCCGGTTCGCCGCCCTCCTCGCCCTCCCCGGCCGCCCCACCCCAACCGACCGACTCTCGCATCGCTTCGGGGACCAGCACCAGAAGGTCCGGGTGCGACCGGGCGCGGACCAGCCGGCAGCTGGCGCAGGTGTCGCACGGGCGTGACTCGAGCGGCACCGTCTCGCTCTCGCAGAGCCACCCCTGGGCGAGCGCGAGCGACAACTCGAACTGGCCCACGCCCCGGGGGCCGTGGATCAGCAAGGCGTGCCCGCGCTGCGTCGACAGCGCCTGCCGCAGCGGCTGTGCGAGCCAAGGCAAGCGCGGCAGGTCCGACGCCGTCGTCATGGCTGCCGGGCCCCGACGCTCACGGGCCGCCCATTCCGGGCAGCGCCAGCACCGCCTCCTCCACCTGGCGGCGCACGACGTCGCGCTCGGCCACGGAATCGACGCGCACGAAGCGGCCCGAGGCGCCGCGCATGCGCGCGACATACGCGGCGCGCACGCGCTCGAAGAAGGCGAGGTCCTCGGCCTCGAAGCGGTCCGCGCTGCGCGCGTCGGCGCGACGTTGCGCGGCGATGCGCGGCTCGACGTCGAACCACACGGTCAGCTCCGGCTGCAGGCCGTCGTGGACCCAGTCCTCGAGCGCCGCGAGCACCTCGAGCGGCTGGCCGCGGCCGCCGCCCTGGTAGGCGAAGGTGGAGTCGGTGAAACGGTCGCAGAGGACGATCTCCCCGCCGGCCAGAGCCGGCAGGATGACCCGCTGCGCGTGGTCGCGCCGCGCCGCGAAGACGAGCAGCGTTTCGGTCACGCCGTCCATCGGCTCCTGCAGGACGAGCCGGCGCAGGTGCTCGGCGAGGACCGTGCCGCCGGGCTCGCGGGTGCACAGGACGCGGTGCCCGCGCGACCGCAGCGTCTGCGCGAGCGGCTCGACGTGGGTCGACTTCCCCGCGCCGTCGATGCCTTCGAAGGTGATGAAGCGGCGGGTCATGGCGGATTGCCCTTGCGCTGGTACCGGTTCACGGCGCGATTGTGGTCGGCCAGCGTCTCGCTGAACTCGCTGCTGCCGTCGCCGCGGGCGACGAAATACAGCGCCTTCGTCGGGTCAGGCCGCACTGCGGCGAGTAGCGCCGCCTTGCCGGGCGCGGCGATCGGCGTCGGCGGCAGGCCGGTGCGCAGATAGGTGTTGTAGGGGGAATCGGCGAGAAGGTCACGCTTGCGCAGGTTTCCGTCGAATGCAGCGCCCATGCCGAAGATGACCGTCGGATCGGTCTGCAAGGGCATGCCGAGGCGCAGCCGGTTGACGAACACGCCGGCCACCTTGCCGCGGTCGGCTTCGGCACCGGTTTCCTTCTCGACGATCGAGGCCAGGATGAGCGCTTCTTCCGGCGTTCGCAGCGGGGTCGTCGGGTCCCGCTCCGCCCATGCAGCGGCCAGCCGCGCCTGCATCGCCCGGGCGGCTCGCTTCAGCACCGCCAGGTCGGTCGAGCCCTTGCTGTAGGCGTAGGTATCGGGATGGAAACGCCCCTCCGGCGACACGCCCGGCGCACCGAGCTCGCGCATGACGTCGGCATCGCTGAGCCCCGTCGTGGCGTGCTTGAGCGCCTCCGCACGGTCGAGCTCGGCGCGGATCTGGCGGAAGGTCCAGCCTTCGCCGAAGCGCACGGTGGCGAGCGTCTCGTCGCCCCGGACCATCTTGTCCAGCAGCTTCCGCGGCGTCGTGCCGGCGCCGATCTCGTAGCTGCCGGCACGGATGAGCTTGGCGCGTCCGGACCAGCGGAACCACTCGTACAGGGCGCGGGGCGAGGTCCGCACGCCGGCGCGGACCCAGGCGTCGGCGATGGCACGGGGCGAATCGCCGAGACCGATCGAGAGCTCGACCGGATCGGTCGCCAGCGGCAGCGGCCGGTCGACCCAGCGGTAGGCGGAAAAGGCCGCGGCGGCGAGAGCGGCGACGAGCGCCAGCGCGAAGAAGAGGATGAAACGCCGTGCTTTCATCAGGAGGTCAAGACCATGGCGGCGTCGGACCTCGCGACGCAGGTGAAGGCGGTGCGAAATGATAATGGCGCATGGACATTCCTCCGAGCGGCGCCGCGCGACTGAGCGATCGCGGCGTCATCCGTGCGATCGGGCCCGACGCCGCCAAGTTCCTGCAGGGCCAGCTCACCAACGACGTGCTGACCCTGGGCGGGGAGCGGGCGAGGCTGGCCGGATTCTGTTCCGCCAAGGGGCGACTGCAGGCAAGCTTCGTCGTCTGGTCGGCGGGCCCCGAGGAGATCCTTCTCGCGTGTCCGCTCGACGTGCTCGCGCCGACCTTGAAGCGGCTGTCCATGTTCGTCCTGCGCGCGAAATGCAGGCTGACGGATGCCAGCGTGGAGATCCACCTGTGGGGCGTCGCAGGAGCACCTGCCGAGGCACTGCTCGGCGTCCTCCCGGCCTGGGGAAGACGCGAGCACGACGGCGGCACCGTCATCCGGCTGCCCGACGCCGCCGGGGTTCGGCGCGCGCTCGTCGCCGCTCCGGCCGGGTCACGGGTGGTGCCCGAGGGAACGCCTTCCCTCCGCCTCGAGGCATGGCATTGGCTCGAGGTGCAGAGCGGCATCGTCAGCATCGAGGCGGCCACGGTCGATCGCTTCGTGCCGCAGATGGTGAACTTCGAGCGCGTCGGTGGCGTCGACTTCCAGAAGGGCTGCTATCCCGGCCAGGAAGTCGTCGCCCGCAGCCAGTATCGCGGCACCACCAAGCGCCGTACCTTTCTCTTCGATTGCGAGTCGGTGCCCCAGCCTGGACAGGACGTCTTCGCCGGCGACGAAGGCGGCGAGCCGGCCGGGACGGTCGCCAACGCCGCACCTCGGCCGGAGGGTCGCGGCGGCAGCGCGCTGGTCGAGCTCAAACTGCTGGCGCTGGACGCGCCCGCCATCCGCCTCGGCGCGCCCGATGGACCGCTGCTTCGCCGATGCGAGCTTCCGTACCCGCTCGCCCTGGAGGCCGAGCCTGCAGCCTGACCGGACGAGCGGCGGGCGCGAGCTGTTCGTCTGGTACCGCGTCAGCCCGTCCTGCGCAGCCGACGCGGAAGGCGCGGTGCGGCAGATGCAGCGCGGCCTGGCGACACGGCATCCCGGACTGCGCGCGCGCCTCCTGGTCCGGCACGCCCAGCCCGACGGCGTCGACACCTGGTTGGAGACGTACATGCGCGACGCGCCGGGCGGCGTCGACGCCGAGATCGAGCAGTCGATCGAGCAGGCTGCGACTGCGACGCTGGTGAGCTTGATCGAGGGTCCCCGCCACGTGGAGGCTTTCGAGCCCGTGCACGGCTGAGCGCACCGGCTGCGGCCTTCAGAGCGCCCGCAGCATCTCCACGTGCTCGATGCCAGCCTCGTCGAACGGCGGGCCGCGCCGGATGAAGCCGGCGCGCTCGTAGAACGGCGCCGCCGACATCTGCGCATGCAGCACGGCTTCGCGATCGCCGCGGGCGCGCGCCGCCGTCAGCAGGGCATCGAGCAAGGCCCGGCCCACGCCGCTGTTGCGCGACGTTCCGGCGACGGCCATGCGGCCGATCTTGGCGACCCCGGGAACGTGCTCGAGCATGCGCCCCGTGCCGAGGGCACGGCCGAGCCGGTTGAAGGCGACGGCGTGGACGGCGTCGACGTCCGCGTCGTCCCACTCCATCTCCGCGGCGATCTTCTGTTCCTCGATGAAGACGGCGTCGCGGATCCGGCGCGCTTCCGCACCGAGCTCCTCCCAGCTGCCGACCTTGACGTCGACCATCGACTGACCCGCCTCGAAGTCGTCGAACAGCGCACGCAGCTCCGCCGGCACGGGCCGCGCCGCCTTCACGTGCGGGTCGGCGAAGACATATGTCAGCTCGCAGCTGACGAGGAGCTGGTCCTGGCGGAATGCGCCGCCGACGAAGAGCATGGAGGAATTGCCGACCCGCGCGCAGCGCATGCCGATCTCGAGCACGTCGTCGTACACGGCGGAGCCGAGGTACTCGAGCGTCGCCTTGCGCACGAACATGTCGCCGCCGAGCGCTTCCATCGTCTCGGCGTAGGGCATCGCGAGCGCGCGCCAGTAGCCGGCCACGGCGGTGTCGAAGTACATCAGGTAGTGGCCGTTGAAGACGATCTTCTGGGCGTCGATCTCGGCCCAGCGGACGCGCAGCCGCTCGCGAAAACGGAAGTCGGAAAGTTGCATGGCAGAGGGGATGCGAGGAGCGCGGCAGTGTGCCAGACTGGCGCATGGCCCTCATCAACTACATCACCCAGGTCCAGCTCGATTTCGGCGCCCTGGCGCTGCTTCCCGAGGAGCTCGAGCGGGCCCGGATCACCAAGCCCCTGCTCGTCACCGATGCCGGGGTCCGCGCCGCCGGCCTGCTCGACAAGGCCGCCCACGCGCTGCGCGGCGTGCCGCACGCCGTGTTCGACGGGACGCCCTCCAACCCGACCGAGGCCGCGGTTCGGCAGGCCGCCCGGATCTACACGGAGCAGGGCTGCGATGGCCTGGTCGCCGTCGGCGGCGGGTCCAGCATCGACCTCGCCAAGGGGGTGGCCATCGTCGCCACCCACCCGGGCCCGCTGACCACGTACGCAACGATCGAAGGCGGCAGCGCCAGGATCAGCGAACGCACCGCGCCGCTGATCGCCGTTCCGACCACCGCCGGCACCGGCAGCGAGGTGGCGCGCGGCGCGATCGTGATCGTCGACGACGGCCGCAAGCTCGGCTTCCACAGCCCGCACCTGATCCCCAAGGGCGCCCTCCTCGACCCTGAGCTGACGATGGGACTGCCGCCGTTCCTGACCGCCGCCACCGGCATGGACGCGATCGCCCATTGCATGGAAACCTTCATGTCGGGCGCGATCAACCCGCCCGCCGACGGCATTGCGCTCGACGGCCTGGAGCGCGCCTGGAGGCACATCGAGCGGGCCACGAAGGACGGCAGCGATCGCGAGGCGCGCTTCAACATGATGAGCGCGAGCATGCAGGGCGCCATGGCCTTCCAGAAGGGCCTCGGCTGCGTGCACAGCCTGAGCCACAGCCTGGGCGGCTTCAATCCGAAGCTGCATCACGGCACGCTCAACGCGATGTTCCTGCCGGCGGTCATCAGGTTCAACGCCAGTGCGCATTCGATGCTGCGCGAGCGCCGGCTGGCGCGCATGGCGCACGCCATGGGGCTGGGCCCGCAGGGTCGGGACGACGAAACCGGCGACGCGGTCGCCACCGCGATCCGGGCGATGAATGCCCGGCTCGGGCTGCCGTCAGGCCTGGCCGAGCTCGGCGTGACGGCTCAGCACTTCGACAAGATCATCGACGGCGCCATGGCCGATCATTGCCACAAGACCAACCCGCGCCTGGCCACGCGCGCCGACTACGTGGCGATGCTCGAGACCTCGATGTGAGGCGCTGAGCCGCCCGCGGGCCAGGCGGCGAGGTACTCGCGCCAGTGCGGCTCGTCGACGCCGCCGAGCGTCCCGCGCACCAGCTCGATCTCGCGCTCGTACTCCGCGTCGGTGAAGCCGCCGCGCATCTTCTGGAAGCGGCAGTACAGCAGGTACGTGTTCATCACGTCCGTCTCGCAGTAGCGGCGGATCTCTTCCGTGCGGCCCTGCAGATAGGCCGGATAGACCTGGCTGCCGTCCATCCCGAGCTTGCCCGGGAAACCGCAGAGGCGAGCCATCGCGTCGAGCGGTGCGGCGCCGCGAGGCTGGTACATCGACAGCAGGTCCATCAGGTCGAGATGGCGCAGGTGGTAGCGGCCGATGTAGTTGTTGAACTTGAACTCGCGGTCGTCCTCGCCCATGTCCCAGTACTTGCTCGCCACGACGCCGTGGCGCAGGCCGCGGTAGTGCAGCACCGGCAGGTCGAAGCTGCCGCCGTTCCAGCTGACGAGCTGCGGCGTGTGACGCTCGACCATGTTGAAGAACGACTGGATCAGGTTGCACTCCTGGCTCTTGCCGCCCGCCTCGCGATCGACGAGGGAGTGCACGCGCAAGCCGTCGGCGTTGCGGAACACGCAGCTGATGACGAGCACGCGCTGCAGGTACAGCGGCATGAAGTCGTTCTTGCCGCGCGACTGGCGTTCGGCGAGCTCGGCGGCGTAGACCCCGGCATCGTCGAGCGCCGAGTCCATCTGCCGCACGGCACGAAGACCGGCCACGTCCGGGATCGACTCGATGTCGAACACCAGCAACGGCCAGGACGACCTCGGCGGGGGCGGCGCGTTCGGCTCGATTCGCGGAGGCCTCAGCGCGGCGGCAGCAGCCGGGCCGGATCGACCGGCTTGCCCTGGCGCCTGATCTCGAAATGCAGCTGCACGGTGTCGGCGTCCGTCGAGCCCATCTCGGCGATCTTCTGGCCCTTGCGCACCGTCTGGTCGTCCTTGACGAGAAGCGTCTGGTTGTGCGCGTAGGCGGTCAGGTAGGTCGTGTTGTGCTTCAGGATGACGAGGTTGCCGTAGCCGCGCAGGCCCGAGCCCGCGTAGACGACCCGACCGTCGGCAGCGGCGAGGACCGGGTCGCCGGCCTTGCCGCGAAAGACCAGCCCCTTGTTTCGGGCGTCGTCGAACGGTGCCGCCACCGGCGCTCCGGCCGGCCAGCCCCAGCTCACGTCGTCGTCCGCGTCGCGCGGGGCCGCCGGCGCGGCGGCGACCGGCGGGGGCAGCACGGGCGCAGCCGCGGCCGGCGGCGCGGGTGCGGTCGGCCCCGCCGTGGTGACCGGCGCCGACGCCGGTGCCGCGGCGGGACGGGCGTCGAGCGGGCGAGTCTCGACGCGGGCCGTCGTGACCGGGCGGGCCACCGCCGCCGTGGGGTCGGCGCCGGGCGCGACGACTCGCAGCACCTGGCCGACCTCGATCAGGTTGGGGTTCGTCAACCCGTTCCAGCGCATCAGGTCCTTCCAGTTCTGACCGCTCTCGAGACCGATCCGGATGAGCGTGTCACCGGGCTTGACCGTGTAGTAGCCGGGCTTTGCCGCCGTATCGACCGCCGGATCCTTGGCCGCCTCGGGCGCGACCGGTGCACTCGCCGCGGCAGCAGAGGCGGCGGCGACGGCCGCGCGGGGCACCGGCGAGCGATCCTCGACGGGTGCGCGATGCGGCGTGTTCGTGCAGGCGGCGACGACGAGCAGAGCCGCCACGCCCGCCACGCGCCGGAACAGGCGCCGTCCCGACCGGTCGATCTCGACCATGGAAAAGCTTGTTGTTGGATGGGTCACGCGAGCCCTGATTTTAAAGGGACGAATTTCACCGCCTCGTGAACGGTGCGGGTAAAGCCGAGCTCGCTCCGATCGACCACGACCAGCGCTTGCGCGCCGCTGCCCTGCTCGACCGGCGACACCAGCCGGCCGCCGACCGCGAGCTGCTCCAGCCAGGCGCCAGGGATGTCCTCGCCCACGGCCGCGGCGACGATGCTGTCGTAGGGCGCGCCCGCAGGGTGGCCGCGCCGGCCGTCGTCGAAGACGAGTCTCAGGCGATCGGACCGGATCGGCGCCAGGAGGTTCCGGGCTTTGTCGTGCATCGACTTCAGGCGCTCCACCGACACGACCCGCCGCCCGAGCTCACACAGCAGGGCCGCCTGGTAGCCGCAGCCGGTGCCGATCTCGAGCACCGCGCCGAGGCTGCCGCTGGAACGGGCGGCGGTGCCGCCGAGCAGCATCTCGAGCATCCGGGCAACGACCGATGGCTTGGAGATCGTCTGCCCGTGACCGATCGGCAGGCTGGTGTCCTCGTAGGCCTGCGTCGCCAGCGCGGGATCGACGAAGGCGTGGCGCGGCACCTTGGCGAACGCCGCGAGGACGTGCGGCTGCACCACGCCGCCGGCGCGGAGGCGCTCGACCATGCGCCGGCGCACGTCGGCCGAATCCAAGCCGAGACCGGCCGGAGGTGACGAGGCGGCCCGCGCCGCAACGCGCGTCGGATGCAGCCGGTCGAGAGGCAGCGGGAACTTGCGTTGCGGCCGCTCCGGGGACGTCATTCCGGCTGTCCGGTCCAGCGCCGCCAATGGGGCAGGCTCGCGTGATCGGTGAGATCCACGTGCAAGGGCGTGATGGACACGACCCCGTTCGCGGTGGCGTGGAAGTCGGTCCCGGGACCGGCCTCACGGGCATCGCCGGCTGGCCCGATCCAGTACAGCGGCTCGCCGCGCGGACTCATCTGGCGGATGACCGGCTCGCTCGCGTGCCGTCGCCCGAGCCGCGTGACGCGGCGCGGCAGGATGTCCGCGTCGGGCCGGTTGGGGATGTTGACGTTCAGCAGGTAGTTCGCCTGCTGGGGCGGCTCGCGCAGCACGTGCTCGATGACGCTGCGCGCCAGACGACCGGCGGCGTCCAGGTGGGCCCAGCCCTTCTCGACCTGCGAGAACGCGATCGCCGGAATGCCGAAGAGATGTCCCTCCATGGCGGCGGCGACGGTGCCCGAATAGAGCGTGTCCTCGCCCATGTTGGCGCCTTGATTGATGCCCGATACCACCAGATCCGGCCGGCGCTCGAGGAGACCCGACAAGGCGAGGTGAACGCAGTCGGACGGCGTGCCGTTGATGTAGAGATGCCCGTTCGCGGCCGTGTAGACGGTGAGGCCGCGATTGAGCGTCAGGGAGTTGGACGTGCCGCTCGCGTTCTGCTCCGGAGCGACGACATCGAGGTCGCCGAGGCCCTCGCAGGCCTGGACCAGCATGGCCAGCCCCGGTGCCAGGTAGCCGTCATCGTTGGCAATGAGGATTCGCATCGCGAGATTGTAGGGACGCGTCCCGCGCGCGCGGTCTCGCGACCGCCCTCTGCGTATGATCGTCCGCGCTCGTCGCGACTGCCGGCGAGCGCCATCGAAAGGCTTCCTCATGCACGCTTGGCTTTGCGAGAACCCCACCGGTGTCGAGGCACTGCAGTGGAAGGAGCTTCCGACCCCCGAGCCGCAGCCCGGCGAGGTTCGGGTCGCGATCAAGGCCGCGAGCCTCAACTTCCCCGACCTGCTGATCGTCCAGAACAAGTACCAGATGAAGCCGGCCCTGCCCTTCGTGCCTGGCTCGGAATACGCGGGCGTCGTCGAGGCCGTCGGTGATGGCGTGGGGCACCTCAAGGTCGGCGATCCGGTGGCGGCGTTCGCCGGCACCGGCGGCTTCGGCACGCATGCCGTCGTCAAGGCCAACCTCGTCATGCCGCTGCCCCCGGGCTTCGCTTTCGACGATGCCGCGGCCTTCATCCTGACCTACGGGACGACGCACCACGCCCTCGTCGACCGTGCTGCGCTCCAACGCGGCGAGACCCTGCTGGTGCTCGGCGCCGCCGGCGGCGTCGGCACGGCAGCGATCCAGATCGGCAAGATCATCGGCGCACGCGTCATCGCCGCCGCCTCGAGCGACGCGAAGTGCGCCCTGTGCCGCGAGATCGGCGCCGACGCGACCATCAACTACGGCAGCGCCGACGTGCGCGGCGAGATCAAGAAGCTCACCGACGGCAAAGGGCCCGACGTCGTCTACGACCCGGTGGGCGGGGACCTCGCCGAGCCGGTCTTCCGCTCGATCGGCTGGCGCGGCCGCTACCTCGTCGTCGGCTTCGCCCAGGGCGGCATACCGGCCCTGCCGCTCAACCTCGCCCTCCTCAAGGGCGCCTCGATCGTCGGCGTGTTCTGGGGCGAATTCGCGCGACGCGAGCCGGCTGCCAATGCTCGCGCGCTCGCCGAGCTCGCGGGGTGGTATGCCGGAGGGACGGTGAAGCCGGTGATCGACGCGCGCATGCCGATGCACGAGCTTCCGGCCGCCTACGCGCGCATGGCGAGCCGGCAGGTGCGCGGCAAGCTCGTGATGACGAACGGCTGAACCACGGCCGCTCGTCCGCACGGCGGCGGCACTTCCGCACGGGGCATCGCGGCGTCCCGCAAACGGTCGATCGCGGCAGGAGAGCCTCTTATAGGCTCCTCTCGTGACCAACCGTATCCAGCCCGCCCCATGAACACAGAGCCGATGCGCCTCGACGACGCCGGCGCGACATTCCCCTATGTCTACGAGACCCGCGAATGGCTGCACCGCTGCGCCAAGCGAATGCTCGAGCTCGATCCCGATCTCGACCCGGTGGCGGCCATGCACGTCGTCGACGGGATGGCGGTGAGCTCGCGCTGGCGGCTGATGCTGCCGGAGGCGGTCGCGGAAGCGCTCTACTCCGACTGCCAGTACGGCGGGCCGGCCTTCGGCTCGCGTGAAAGGCGCGACGACGACCCGTCGTGATCCGTTACCGCTGCGTTACGCCCCGGCAGCGCGCCGGTCTACAAAATCACGGCGTGCGCCAACACGGACGCGAGCCGGCACGGCACAGTTCTTCGACGCACTTCTGCGGCAGCCCGGAGCCTCATCCATGAAGATCATTTCAGCCACGCTCATATGCACGGCCTTCCTCATCGCCGGCGCTGCCGGCGCGGCGAACGTCCCTGTCCCTCCGGCGAAGAAGGCCACCGCGGCCGAGCCCGCCGCAGTTCCAGGCGCGAAGACCGTCAAGGGCGAAGGCGCCGCGCCGAAGAAGACGGGCGCCGCGCCGGCGAGCGAAGCCCTCACCGATCCCTACTCCACGCCGCTTCTCCTCAACGCACGGCCGTTGTCGGTCGGCCGTCCTTGAAAGGCGCGCTCGCGATCGCGGCATTGCTGTGCGGCGGTGCCGCCGGCGCGGCCGACGTCTTCGTGCCCGCGCATCGGACGCGCGACGGCAGCTACGTGCCGCCGAACGTCGCGCCGAATTCGGCCGGCTCGTATCTCGCCCGCCGGCCCGGGAAAGGCGCCGCGACGCGCAGTGTCAGTTCACGCCAGGCGCCTCCGGCCCTGGTGCCGCCGCTGCTCGCCAACGCACAGCCGATCCGGCGATAGTCGTCGGCGTCGCTCACCAAGCAGAACGGCCCCGAGGGGCCGTTCTGCTTGGTGAAGTGGGGTGGCTGATGGGGCTCGAACCCACGACAACAGGAATCACAATCCTGGACTCTACCAACTGAGCTACAGCCACCGCCGAAGCTCGAAGTATAGCGACGGGCCCTCAGCGCGGCTCGCTGGCGGCAGGCTCCGACGAGGCCGCCGCCTTGTCGTTGATGGACACCTTGTGACGCGCCTTCAAGGCCGCGTAGTAGGCCTGCGATTCGGCGTCGCCCCAGACCTGCGCGTACTGCGCCTTGGCCTTCTCGGGGTCGGCGACGCTCGGGTCGCGGCCCCAGATCTTCGTGATCTTCGCGACGGCGTAACCCTGGTCGCCAAGCTCGACGCCGACGAACGCCGGCAGCGCGGTCACGGGAGCCTTCAGCACGGCCTCGAGAAGCTGCGGCGGAAGATCGCGGCCCTGGGCACGGGAGACGATCAGCGTCGAATCGGAGAGCGCCGTCGACGGCGCCGCGCGCACGGCGGCCAGGCGCTCCGTGCCGAGCTTCCTGGCGGCCGCCGTCGCCTGGAGCAAGGCCAGCTGCTGTCGCACCCTGTCCTTCACCTGAGCGAGCGGCAACTGCTGCGCAGGGACGTACTGGACGACGCGCCCCGCCGCCAGCTGGTTGGCGCCGATGTCGATGGCCTTGGTGTTGCGTTTCTCGCGGAGCACCTCCTCCGCGAACAGCGCCTCCAGGAATTTCGCGTTGGCGAGCGGGCCCTGCACGTTCGGACCGGGCGTGCGCGTGACCTGCTGCGCCGTGCGGATCTCGAGCTTCCACTTGTCGGCCGCCGGCTTCAGGCTGTCGGCCTGCTCGTACACGGTGTCGCCGAACTCGACCGCCGCATCGGCAAAGCGTTTCTGCGCGAGCTGGTCACGGACCTCCGCCTCGAGCTCGGCGCGCACCGATTCGAAGCTGCGCTTGTCGCCACCGCGCGTCCCCGTGACCTGGATGATGTGGAAGCCGAAGCTGCTCTCGACGACGCCGCTGATGTCGCCCGGCTTCATCTCGAAGGCTCCGTCCAGCCCCTCGATCGCGCCCTTGGCGAAGAAGTCGAGGTCGCCGCCCTTGGCCGCCGACCCTTCGTCCTGCGAGTGCTTGCGGGCGATGTCCGCGAAGGCGGCTGGGTTCTTGCGCACCTCCGCGAGCAGCGCCTCCGCCTTCGACCGCGCCTGGTCGCGCTCGGCCTTGGGCGCATTCTTGTCGGCCGCGATCAGGATGTGGCTGGCCCGCCGCTCCTCGGTGGACGTGTAGCGCTTCTCGTTCTGCGCATAGTGCTTGCGCAGCTCGTCCTCGGTGATCGCGACGCCCTTCTTCAGCGCCTCGAGATCGAGCACGACGTACTCGACCGTTGCCTGCTCGGGCGCCCTGAACTGGGCGGCGTTCGCCGGATCCTTGTAGAAGGCCTCGACCTCCGCATCCGTGGGCTGGGTCTTTGCGAGCTGGTCCTTGACCTCGAACCGCTGCACCTGGACCTCGCGCTGCTGGAACATGGCGTCGAGCGCCGCCGACGCCGCCGCGGCCGGGGCGAGCACCGAGTCCGTGAGCGGCTGCTGCACCTGTCGCCGCGAGATGTCCTGGCGCAGGCGCTCCGCGAAGGCTTCCGACGACATCCCGACCGACGCCAGCACGTCGCGATTGACGCTGCCGTCGGGGTTGCGCAGCTGCGCGAACTCGGGGTCGCTCTTGAACAGCCGCTCGAGCCGCTCGTCGCTCGTCACGAGGTGGAGCTTGTCGGCGGCGGCCAGCATGAGCCGCTCGCGGATGAGGTTCTCCAGCGCAAGGCCGCGCATCTCGGGGGTGTCGAACAGCTTCGCATCGAGATTCGGCATCTGACGGCGTGCCCGCTCGATGCGCTCCCGGATGGAGTTGTCGAGCTCGGCCGTCGTGATCGACTGGCCTGCGACCTTGGCGACCACCTGCTGCTGCTCGGCGTTGAAGCCGCTGTAGCCCTGGATCCCGAAGAACACGAACGACGGGAAGATCAGCAGCACCAGCAGGAACTGCAGGGCACGCGTGTGGCGGCGGAGGAAGTCGAACATGGACGCTCGGATGGAGAAAAGGCGAACCGTGGTTCGCCTTCGTTCGGGGGTCGGAATTCTAGCCGAGCGCCGCTGCCGAGCGCTTCCGTCGGCAGGGGTATTGGTGGGTGCTGAGGGGCTCGAACCCCCGACCTACGCCTTGTAAGGGCGCCGCTCTACCAGCTGAGCTAAGCACCCGCGAGCCGCCGGCAATCAGCGGTGCAGGATCAGTTGAGGGCGTCTTTCAGTGCCTTGCCCGGACGGAACTTCGGAATCTTGGCCGCCTTGATCTTGATGGCTGCTCCGGTGCGCGGATTGCGCCCCGAGCGAGCGGCGCGCCTGCCGACGCTGAACGTGCCGAAACCGACGAGCGAAACCGTGTTGTTCTTCTTCAGGCTGGTCTTGACGCCGCCGATCACGGCCTCGAGGGCGCGCGACGCCGCCGCCTTCGAGATGTCTGCCTGCGTGGCGATGTGCTCGATCAGTTCCGTTTTGTTCACGTAGGTTTCCCCCTCAGGAAAAGCGATGACTCTGCCGGCTTCGTTCGTGGGACCGTGCGGCATCACGTGTGCGCGCCGAGGCGAAACGATTACAGCGTTGCGATTCTTCAGTGTCAAGCAGGGTTGCCGCCTCAATTTGCACCGCGCATCGGGAATTGGCTCGCGTTGCCAGACATCCCCTCTTGACACCCTTGCGTGCGCGCTACGACCGACCAAGCTCGGGCCTGCGGCGCGCTCATCCTCGAAGCGCCTCGGCGATGGCACGGCCCATGTCCACGGTCGACGCCTTGCCGCCGAGATCGGCCGTCTTCGGCCCTTGTCCGCGCGGATCGAGAACAGCCTCGATGGCCTCGATCACGGCGTCGTGCGCGTCGCGGTGGCCGAGGAAGTCGAGCATCAGCGCAGCCGACCAGATCTGCCCGATGGGGTTGGCAATGCCGCGCCCGGCGATGTCCGGTGCCGAGCCGTGCACCGGCTCGAAGAGCGACGGATGCTCGCGCGTCGGGTTGATGTTGGCCGAGGGCGCGATGCCGATCGTGCCCGTGCAGGCAGGTCCCAGATCGCTGAGGATGTCGCCGAACAGGTTGCTCGCGACGACCGTGTCGAACATCTGCGGACGCTGCACGAAATGCGCCGTGAGGATGTCGATGTGGAAGCGGTCCACGCGCACGGCCGGGAAGCGCGCCGCCATCGCCTCGACGCGCTCGTCCCAGTACGGCATGGTGATCGCGATGCCGTTCGACTTGGTCGCCGAGGTCAGGTGCTTCTTCGGCCGCGATGCCGCCAGCTCGAACGCGTACTTCAGGACGCGGTCGACGCCGACGCGCGACATCACCGTCTCCTGGACGACGACCTCGCGCTCGGTGCCCTCGAACATGCGGCCGCCGATGCTGGAGTACTCGCCTTCGGTGTTCTCGCGCACGATCATCATGTCGATGTCGCCCGGCGCCAGGCCGGCGAGCGGCGAGCGCACACCGGGCATCAGGCGCGCCGGCCGCAGGTTGACGAAGAGGTCGAAGTCGCGCCTGAACTTCAGGAGCGAACCCCACAGCGACACGTGGTCCGGCATCTTCTCGGGCCAGCCCACGGCGCCGAAGAGGATGGCGTCGTGCCCGCCGATCTGTTCCTTCCAGTCCGCCGGCATCATCGTCCCGTGCCGCTCGAAGTACGGCCACGACGCGAAGTCGAAGTGATCGAACGCGAGCGGGATCGAGAACCGCGTGGCGGCGGCCTCGAGCACACGCAAGCCCTCGGGCATCACCTCGGTGCCGATGCCGTCGCCGGGGATGACGGCGATTCGATGCGTCTTGCTCAAGGGGGTGTCTCCTTCGCTGTGAGGGGTCGGGGCGCTCGCACGACGAGGGCGACGCCAGCCACCGTGAGGGCCATGCCGAGCATCATCAGAGGCGTGAACGACTCGCCGAACAAAGCCCACGCCATCAGTGCGGTGCAGGGCGGAACGAGGTAGAGCAGGCTCGTCACGGCCGTCGCCTCGCCGCGCTGGATGAGCAGGTACAGCAGCGAGCTGCCGCCGAGGGTCAGTGCCCCGACCGACCAGGCCATGGCGATCGCCAGATCGGGGTGCCATCGCATGACACCGGGCTCGAGAAGGGCGAACGGCAGGCAGACGACGATGCCCGCGAGCATCTGCACGGCGCTTGCCGAGCGCACGTCGCAGGGCGCGACGAAGCGCTTCTGGTAGAGCGTGCCGATGGTGATGCTGAAGAGCGCCACCGTCGCCATCGCCAGGTTGCGCGCGGTGACCTCGCCGATGCCGAGCTTGCCCCAGACGACCAGCGCCAGCCCCGCGAAGCCGAGCACCAGCCCGAGCCATCTCCGCTTGGACAGGCCGGGCGCGTCGGCCGAGGCCGCGCCGCGCGAGATCCAGAGGGCCGTGAGCACCGGCTGCAAGCCGACGAGCAGCGCCACCGTGCCGGCGCCGAGCCCGTCGCGGATGGCGGCCCACACGCCGCCGAGGTAGCCCGCCTGCATGAACGCGCCGGTCACGAGGAGGTGCCCCCACTGCACCCGGCCCTGTGGCCACGCGGCGTGGACGACGGCGATCCAGACGGCGAAGCAGATCGCAGAGAGGCCGAAGCGGACCAGCAGGAAGCTGAACGGCGGCGAGTGCGGCATGGCCAGCCGTGCCACCACGAATCCGGTCGCCCAGATGACGACGAACAGCCAAGGCATGGCGCTGACGAACGCATCGCGCCGTGCGCTCGCCGACCCGGCGCTAGCGGACACGGGCACGGATTTCCGGCAAGGCCTTCTGCAGGTAATAGACCATCGACCAGATCGTCAGCACGGCGGCCACCACGATCAGCACCGTGCCCCACCAGGCCGTGTCGATGAGCCCGAAGAGCCGCCCGTGGTACAGCAGGAAGGGAATGGCGATCATCTGCACCACCGTCTTCAGCTTGCCGAGGACGTGCACCGCGACGCTGCGCGAGGCGCCGATCTGCGCCATCCACTCGCGCAAGGCCGAGATCGCGATCTCGCGGCCGATGATCACCAGGGCGATGAGCGCGTCGAGTCGGTGCAGGTGGACGAGCACCAGAAGCGCGGCGGTCACCAGGAACTTGTCGGCCACCGGGTCGAGGAACGCGCCGAACGAGGACGTGAGATTGAGCTTGCGGGCGAGATAGCCGTCGAGCCAGTCGGTTGCGGCGAAGAGGATGAAGAGCGTCGTGCCGACGATGTTCTGCGTCTCGACCGGCAGGTTCGTGTAGTACACCCCGACGACGAGCGGTATCGCGACGATGCGGGCCCAGGTCAGCAGCGTCGGCAGGTTGAAGAACATCGGGAGATTGTGCCCACGGTCCGGCGCCGAGGGCGCCCGGGGGCTAGTTGTCGAGCGTGCGGGGCTTGAACTTGCGATCGTCGTCGAACAGGAAGGTCTCGACGAACTTCCACGGCCGCGGCAGGTGGGACACGTCGCCGTACGGGCCGGCGCGATGGATCGCGTCGGTGGCGATGCGCAGCGTGTCCTTGGCCTGGCGCGGCTCGCGCAAGGTCACGATGCGGCGGACGCTGCCGTCGCGGTTCAGCTCGACCTCGAGGACCGGGATCGCCAGCAGCTGGTCGGGCACCTTGCCCATGTAGGTGATGCCGGGGTTGGCGGCGACGAGGCGAAGCGCCGCCTGGCGCCGAACCTCGGTCCAGTTGCGCATGGTCGCGGGAGCAGCCAGGCGAGCGCTGTCCGGCCGAGCGGCGGCGACCACCGGCGGCGGAACGGCAGCCGGCTCGCGGGACTGCTCGCGCGACTGCTCGACCGGCGGCGCCGACGGAAGCGTCTCACCCGGAGCCCGGTCGGAAGACGGCGACGAGCAGGCTGCCACCAGGGCGCAGCAGACCACCGCCAGTCGACGGACGCCCACGAATTCAGTGCAAGGCACGATAGATCTCCTCTGCGAGCTCCCTCGACACGCCCTCGACCGACGCGAGGTCCTCGACGCTGGCGTGGCCGACGCCGCGCGCGCCGCCGAAGCGTTGCAGGAGTTTCGCGCGTTTCTTGGGCCCGATGCCGGCGATCTCCTCGAGCTTGCTCGCGCCGGTGCGGACGCTCGCCCGCCGCGCGCGCATGCCGGTGATCGCGAAGCGGTGCGCCTCGTCCCGGATCTGGGCGACCAGCATCAGCGCCGCCGACTCGCGCCCGAGCGCGACCTTGGGGCGGCCGTCGGCGAAGACCAGCTCCTCGAGCCCGACCTTGCGCCCTTCCCCCTTCTCGACGCCGACGATGTGCGAGACCTCGATGCCGAGCTCCTCGAACACCTCCCGCGCCACGCCGACCTGACCCCGCCCGCCATCGACGAGCACCAGGTCGGGCAAGCGGGCAGTGCCCTGATTCGCTGCCTCCGCGAGCTTGGCGTAGCGGCGGATCAGCACCTGGCGCATGGCGCCGTAGTCGTCGCCCGGCGTGACGCCGGCGATGTTGTAGCGCCGGTATTGCGAGCTCTGCATCTTGTGCGCCTCGAACACCACGCACGAGGCTTGGGTCGCCTCGCCCGCCGTATGGCTGACGTCGAAGCACTCGATGCGGAAGGCATGCAGGTCCTCCACCACCAGATCGAGCGCGTCGACGAGGGCCCGCGTCCGCGCCTGCTGCGAGCCCTCCTCGGCCAGCAGCTGGGCCAGGCGCAGAGCCGCACCCCGGACGCACATGTCGAGCCAGGCGCGGCGCGGCTCGCGCGGCTGGTGCTGCACCGTCGTCCGCACGCCGCCATGCGCCGCCAGAGCATCGACGAGCGCCTTGTCGACCGGATGGCTGACGACGAGCAGCGGGGGCAATCCGCCGTCGAGGTAGTGCTGGGCGATGAAGGCCTCGAGGACGCGCACTTCGGGCGATCTCGCCGCCGCTGGCTCCGCTGCGTGCGTGTCGATGCGGCCGGCTTCCGCGTACCCCCCGTCGTTGCCTTCGCCCGTCGGCGCCGGGGTGGCATCCGCCGAAGAATCGTCTTCGGCCGCGGCGCCGGCCTCGATGTCCATGGCCGCCTCAATCTGCTTCGGAAAGTAAGGCCGGTCGCCCAGGTGCCGGCCGCCGCGCACCATCGCCAGGTTGACGCAGGCACGGCCGCCCTCGACCTTGACGGCGAGGATGTCGGTGTCGACCGGGCGCGCCCCGGTGTTGTCCTCGACCGCCTGCTGGTGCAGGACGCGCGCGAGCGAGCCGATCCGGTTGCGGATCTCCGCCGCCTGCTCGAACTGCAGCGCCTCGGCGCGAGCCATCATCTGCGCCTGCAGCGAATCCATCAGCTCCTGCTGCTCGCCCTGGAGGAAACGCTCGGCATGCGCGACGTCACGGGAGTAGTCCTCGGGCTCGATGTAGCCGACACACGGCGCCGAGCAGCGCTTGATCTGGTACAGCAGGCACGGACGCGTCCGGTTGGCGAACACGGTGTCCTCGCAGCTGCGCAGGTGGAACACCTTCTGCAGCAGCTGGATCGAGTCCTTGACGGCCCAGGCGCTCGGAAACGGCCCGAAGTAGCGATGCTTCTGGTCGACGGCACCGCGGTAGTAGGCGACGCGTGGAAAGCGGTGCGACTCGATCTTGAGGTACGGGTAGCTCTTGTCGTCGATGAAGCGGATGTTGAAGCGCGGCGCGAGCGTCTTGATGAGGTTGTTCTCGAGCAGAAGCGCTTCGGCCTCCGAGCGCACCACCGTCGTCTCCATCCGGGCGATGCGCGAGACCATGTGGCCGATCCGGATCGCGCCTTCGCTGCCCGCGTGCCGCTTGGTGAAGTAGCTGGCGACGCGCTTGCGCAAGTCGCGCGCCTTGCCGACGTAAAGGACGTTCCCGGCCGCGTCGAAGTAGCGATAGACGCCAGGCAGGTTGGGCAGGCTCGCCACCTCGGCCATGAGGCGCTCGCGGGCCGTCTCCGGCGCCTCGGCGCGGCTGGGCTCGCCGGGGCTTGCGGCAATCTCCTGGTTCACGCAAACGATTGTGCCGCGACCCCCGCGGCGCAGCCCTGCGCTTCGATAATCGCCGCGATGCGATGGGACCTCTACTGCAGGGTCGTCGACAACTTCGGCGATGCGGGAGTGGCCTGGCGGCTGGCGGCAGATCTCGCCGCGCGCGGCGAGCGGGTCCGCCTGGCCATCGACGATCCGCGGCCGCTCGCCTGGATGGCTCCCGGCGGCGCTCCGGGCATCGAGGTGAGCGCGTGGGCCGACGCGCCGACGCCGGCCGCCGACGTGATCGTGGAGCTGTTCGGCGGTGGCCTTCCGCAGGGCGCGCGAGAGGCCGCGGCAGGGTCGCCGTCGAATCCGGTTCTCCTGAACCTGGAGCATCTCAGCGCCGAGCCGTACGTCGAGCGCTCGCATGGCCTCCCATCGCCGGTGACGCTGCCCTCCGGCACGGCGCTGACGACCTGGTTCTACTACCCGGGCTTCACTTCGCGCACCGGCGGCCTCCTGCGCGAGCGCGATGTGCTGTCGCGCCGGGCGGCGTTGGACCCGGCCTCCTGGGCCAGATCGCGGGGCATCGAAGTGCGCACGGGCGAGCGGCTGGCGAGCCTGTTCTGCTACGCGAATGGCGCGGTCGGCGAGCTGCTGCAGGCGCTGGCGCGTCGGCCCACCCTGCTGCTGCTCGCGCCCGGCCCGGCCGCCGACCAGGCTGCACATCATCTGGGCAGTGGCCTCGCGCTCGCGGCACTGCGCGCGATCCGCCTGCCTTTCCTGAGCCAGGCGGAGTTCGACCATCTGCTGTGGTCCTGCGCGATCAACGGGGTTCGCGGCGAGGACTCGCTTGTGCGCGCGCTCTGGGCCGGCGCGCCGTTCGTCTGGCAGCTCTATCCGCAGGCCGACGGCGCGCACGCGGCCAAGCTGGAGGCGTTCCTCGACCTCTTCCTGGCCGGCGCCGACAACGAGCTGGCCCGTCCCCTTCGTTCGCTGTTCCGACGCTGGAACGGTGTGGACGAGGGCGCTGCGCCGCTTGAAATCCCGGACACGGCAGCCACTTCGACGTGGGCAGGCCACTGTCGCGCCTTTCGCGACCGCCTCGGCGAGCAGAGAGAACTCACGGCCGGGCTGATGGAGTTCGTCGCCTCCAAACGCTAGAATCGAAGGCTTTGCGCCAGTCCTGCAGCGCCTCAGCGCGACCCGCGGGCGCGCTTTCTCCTCATCCTCTTCTCGATGGATCAGACGTCATGAAAATCGCCCAGGAAATTCGCGCCGGCAACGTCATCATGCAGGGCAAGGATCCGATGGTCGTCCTGAAGACGGAGTACAGCCGCGGCGGCCGCAACTCGGCCACGGTGCGCATGAAGCTGAAGAGCCTGCTCAGTAACTCCGGCACCGAAGTCGTCTTCAAGGCCGACGACAAGATGGACCAGATCATCCTCGACAAGAAGGAGTGCACCTACTCCTACTTCGCCGACCCGATGTACGCCTTCATGGACGCCGAGTACAACCAGTTCGAGGTCGAATCGGAGAACATGGGCGACGCGATCCAGTACCTCGAGGACGGCATGCCGGTCGAAGTGGTGTTCTACGACGGCAAGGCGATCTCGGTCGAGCTGCCCACGTCGCTCGTGCGCGAGATCACCGACACCGAGCCGGCCGTCAAGGGCGACACCTCGGGCAAGGTCATGAAGACGGCGAAGCTCGCCACGGGCATGGAAATCTCGGTGCCCCTCTTCGTGCAGACCGGCGACAAGGTCGAGATCGACACCCGCACGCACGAGTACCGCAAGCGGGTGTAGGCGCCCTTCGCCGGCGTGCGACGGGCAGGCGCTACCGGCCCGTCCCGTTTGGGCATGATGGTGCGATGGGCTTCGACTTCTCGCTCGTCACGGCGCCGTTCCGGATGCAGCCCGGGCTGCGCCGGCTGGCGCCGGGCACGCCGCAGCTGACGCCGTCGCGGCCGAACGGCCGGCATCTGCGCGAGAAGGTCGCGGTGCTCGGAAGCTTTGCCGCGCAGGCGCTGCTCACGGTGCCGGGGTTCGACGAGCGGCCCGTCTTTCGCACCGTCGCCGCCGAGGCCGCGCGGGACGCGTCGCCTGCGTTTGCGCTCGATGCGAGCGGCGACGAGCTCGCGCTGCGCGCGCCCCTGCTGGGCTGGGCGATTCAAGGGGGGGCCGCGCGCGGCGACGGCGATCCGGCGCTGGGCGACCTGCTGCGCGGCCTCCCGCCGGCCCTGCGTCCGGCCGCACTGCTCGCGCTCGCCTACGAGGAAGACTTCGCCGTGATCGACACGACCACCACGAGCATCCCCTGGCTCGCCGTCTGCCTGCCGTCGCGCTGGGCACCCGAAACCAAGGTCGGGCGACCTTTCGCAGAGGTGCACGCGCCAGTCGCCGACAACACCACTCTCGTTGCCGCGGCGGCGTCGCTGGCGCGCCTGGTCGCCGGGCCGGAACGCTGGGAGCGTTTCGTCTGGACGATCACCCCCGAGCCGCGCCTGCACCAGCATCCGGAGCGGGCGGGAACGGACTGGCCGGCCGCCGGCGCCGCGCCGCTCGACGAAGCAGCGCGCAGCCTTGCCGAGGTGGCATCGTTCCGATGGGAGCGTCAGACCTTCATCCCGATCGTCGGTACCCCGCACGCGCTGTTCACGATCCACGTCCAAAGCCTTCCGCTCGCCGAGGCGATCGTCACCCCCGAGGACGCGCGGCGCGTCCACGCCGCCGTCGCGAGCATGTCGGCCAACGTGATCGCCTACCGCGGTCTCGGCGTCGCCCGTGAGCGCCTCCTGCACTGGCTGGCGCGCCGCGGCGCGGACGCGCGGCCGGCGTGAACACCGCGCCGATCCGCCCTGCACGCATCGCCTGCGATCCGGACGGCACGCCCCGCTCGCTCGACTTCGGCGACATCTACCACCCGCGCGAAGGTGCACGGTCCCAGGCGCGCCACGTGTTCCTGGCCGGCAACGACCTGCCGGCGCGATGGGCCGGTCGCGAGCGCTTCGTCGTCCTCGAGACCGGCTTCGGGCTCGGCAACAGCTTCCTCGCGACGTGGGAGGCGTGGAAGGCCGATCCCGAACGCTGCAAGACGCTGGTGTTCATCTCCATCGAGGCGAGGCCGCCGACGGGCGAGGTGCTGACCGGCATGCCGCGCGACACGGGGCTCGCTCCCTTGGCCGCCGAGCTCGCCGGCCAGTGGCCGCCGCTGACCTGGAACCTGCACCGACTCGACTTCGAACGAGGTGCGGTGCAGCTGTCGCTGGCCTTCGGCGATGTCGCCGCCTGGCTGCCCCAGCTGACCGCGGAGGTCGACGCGTTCTTCCTCGACGGCTTCGCCCCGGCCGTCAATCCGGGCATGTGGGACCCGCGGCTCTTCAAGGCCATGGCGCGCCTGGCAGGCCGCGGCGCAACCGCCGCGACCTGGACCGCGGCACGCCCGGTGCGCGACGGCTTGCGGAACGCCGGGTTCGAGGTTCGTCCCGGCGCCGGCGTCGGCCACAAGCGCGACATCACCCTCGCCCGCTTCGCGCCCCGGTCTCCTCCTCGCAGGTCGCCGCGACAGCTCGCCGGCCGCCCCGCCGCCGGAGGCTCCCCTGCCCACCCGATCGTCGTCGTCGGTGCCGGCCTGGCCGGCTGCGCCCTGGCCTCGGCGCTCGCCGAGCAAGGTCGGCACATCCTTGTGCTCGAGCGCCGGTCGCAGGCGGCGAGCGAAGGCTCGGGCAACCCGGCCGGGATCCTGCACGGCGTCGTCCATGCCGCCGACAACCGCCACGCCCGCTTCTACCGGGCCGCTACGCTCGCTGCGCAGGCCGCCGTCCAGGCAGCGATCGAGGAGCAAGGCGTCGCCGGCAGCCTGGCCGGGCTCCTGCGCCTCGAGCACGGCGCGGGCGGGATCCGGCGCATGCAGGCGGTGCTGGACCGTCTGGGACTGCCCGGCGACTACGTTCAGGCGCTCGACGTCGCCGCCGCGGCAGAGCGGGCGGGCGTGCCGCTCCCGGCGCCGGCCTGGTACTACCCGCAAGGCGGCTGGGTCGATCCGGGCGCCCTGGCGCGCTCCTTCCTCGTCCGGGCGGGTGACCGGGCTCGCCTCGCCGTCGGCTGTCGCGTCGCCGGGCTGCGCCGGAACGGCGATCGCTGGACGGTGCTCGACGCCCAGGGTGGAGCGATCGCCGAAGCCGCCGTCGTCGTCCTCGCGAACGCCAGCGAAGCGCTCGGCCTCCTCGGCAGCCAGGCATGGCCCCTCGAGACGAGCCGCGGCCAGCTCACGGGTGTCGACGTCGATCCGGGGTGGACGGCTCTGCTGCCGCGGATTCCGGTGGCGGGCGCCGGCTACGTCCTGCCGCCGATCGACGGCAAGCTCTGGTGCGGTGCCAGTTCTCAGGGCGGCGTCGACGATCGATCGTCGACGCCTGCCGACCATCGGCACAACCTGGAACGGCTCCGGGCGCTGCTCGGCCCGGTGCCTTCGGTGGAGGTGGGAAGCCTGGCCGGCCGCGCCGCGTTCCGCTGCGTCGCCGTGGACCGACTGCCCGTGATCGGCGCCGTCCCGTCGCTGCACGATCCCGACGCCGGTCGGCTCGATCAGCCGCGCCTGGTGCCTCGGGAGCCGGGGCTTTTCGTGTTCACGGCGCTCGGATCACGCGGCATCGCCACATCGGTGCTCGGCGCCCGAATGCTGGCCGCCGCGATCACGGGCGCGCCGTCGCCGGTGGAGACGGACCTGCTCGATGCCGTCGATCCGGCACGCTTTCAGGTTCGGACGTTCCGGCGCGGTGCTGCGGCGGAGCCGGCCGCGGACGCCGCTCAGCCGCCGGTGGGGCCCATGGCGGGGTCGGCCGGCGCCTGATTGACGGGTTGCCCCTCGGCCGCGGAGTCGGCGCCGGGCGCCGCGACCTTGCGGTCGGCCTTTTCCTTCTCCTTTTCTTCCTTCTTCTTCTTCTTGGCCAGCTCGCGCTGGCGCTTCTCGAACGAATAGTTGGGTTTTGCCACGGACCGTCCTTCCTGGGAGCTGCACGGAACGTGCACGTTCCCGAGGTTACGCGGTTTTCCGAGTGCCGCCGGCGGTGCTCAGAAAGCCAGACTGCGGACGCCCTGGGCGGTCCCAAGCAGGCAGACCGCGGCCCGGTGGCGGGCGAAGATGCCGACGCAGACGACGCCCGGCCACTGGTTGACCTCGCGCTCGAGGCCCGGCGGGTCGACGATGGCAAGCCCGTGGACGTCGAGGATCGCGCCGCCGTTGTCGGTGACCACGCCCTCGCGCAGACGGGCCGAGCCGCCCATGGCGGCAAAGCGGCGCGCGATCTGCGCCGCGGCCATGGGGATCACCTCGACGGGCAACGGAAAGCGGCCCAGCCGCTCGACGAGCTTGGACTCGTCGGCGATGCAGACGAAGCGAGGGCTGAGGTCGGCGACGATCTTCTCGCGCGTGAGCGCCGCACCGCCGCCCTTGATCATGCAGCCGTTGCCGTCGATCTCGTCGGCGCCGTCGATGTAGACGGGCAGCGACTCGACCTCCGCGGCCTCGCAGACGCGGATGCCGTGGCGGGCCAGGCGAGCGGTGCTCGCCGAGCTGCTCGAGACGGCGCCGGCGATGGAAACGCGGCCCTCCGCGAGCGCGTCGATGAAGCAGTTGACCGTCGAGCCGGAGCCGACGCCGATGATCGCGCCGAGCGGCACGTGCTCGAGCGCGGCGCGGCCGACGAGGACCTTGAGCTCGTCGTGCGTCATCGCGGCTGCGCCGTCGCCGCGTTCGGAGCGGCAGCGCCGACCATCCGCTCGGCGACGACCCACTCGTCGAACTGCTCGCCGGTGAGCCAGCCCGACCGCACCGCGGCGTCGCGCAAGGTGCTGCCGCTGCGGTGCGCTTCCTTGGCGATCTTGGCCGCCTTGTCGTAGCCGATGTGCGGGTTCAGGGCCGTGACCAGCATCAGCGACCGGCGCACCAGCTCGTCGATGCGCTCCCGATCGGGCTCGATGCCGCGGGCGCAGTGCTCGTCGAAGCTGCGCGCTCCGTCGGCGAGGAGGCGTGCGCTCTGCAGGAAGTTGTGGATCAGCATCGGCTTGAAGACGTTCAGCTCGAAGTTGCCGGATGCGCCGCCGATGTTGATGGCGACGTCGTTGCCGAAGACCTGCGCGGCCAGCATCGTCACTGCCTCGCACTGGGTCGGGTTCACCTTGCCCGGCATGATCGAGCTGCCCGGCTCGTTCTCGGGGATGCGGATCTCGCCGAGGCCCGAGCGCGGCCCGGAAGCGAGCCAGCGGACGTCGTTGGCGATCTTGGTGAAGGACGCTGCCAGCGTCTTCAACGCGCCGTGCGCGTGGACGATCGCGTCATGCGCGGCCAGCGCCTCGAACTTGTTCGGCGCCGACACGAACGGCAGCCCGGTGCGCCTGGCGAGCTCCGCAGCGACGCGCTCGCCGAACTGCGGCGGGGCGTTTAGGCCGGTGCCCACCGCGGTGCCGCCGAGCGCCAGCTCGCACAGGTGCGGCAGGCTCGCCTCGACGTGGCGCAGGCCGTGCTCGAGCTGGGCGACCCAGCCCGAGATCTCCTGGCCGAGCGTCAGCGGCGTCGCGTCCTGCAGGTGCGTGCGGCCGATCTTGACGATGCCTGCGTAGTCGCGCGCCTTCGCTGCGAGCGTGTCGCGCAAGGCCGCGACCGCCGGGACGAGCCGCGTCTGCAAGGCCTCCACCGCGGCGACGCTCATCGCCGTCGGGAACACGTCGTTCGACGACTGGCTCCGGTTCACCTCGTCGTTCGGATGCACCAGCCGGGCGTTGCCCAGGGGGCCGCCGAGACGTTGCGAGGCGCGGTTGGCGAGCACCTCGTTCATGTTCATGTTGCTCTGGGTGCCGGAGCCGGTCTGCCAGACCGACAACGGGAACTCGCCGTCGTGCGCCCCTTCGAGGACTTCGTCGGCGGCGGCGACGATGGCCTCGGCCTTGCGTCCATCGAGCAGGCCCAGCTCGCCGTTGACGACGGCCGCGCTGCGCTTCACGAGCGCCAGCGCGCGCAGCAGCTCCCGAGGCATCTTCTCGGTCGAGATGTCGAAGTGGTGGAGCGAACGCTGCGTCTGCGCACCCCACAGGCGTTCGGCGGGGACGCCGATCTCGCCGAACGTGTCGTTTTCGATGCGGTGGTCGGTCATGGCGGGATCCTCGCACCCAGTATGCAACGGCGATGCCAGAATCGCCGGCGCATGCCGCTCATCCCCTATCCGCTGGCCCGACCGTTTCTCTTCGGGCTCGACCCGGAGCAAGCGCATGACCTGACCCTCGGCGCACTGGCCGCCGTGCAGAGGACGCCGCTGGTCTGCGCCGTCGCCCAGGAACGGATCGCCGACCCGGTGACGCTGGCCGGAATCACCTTCCCCAACCGCGTCGGGCTGGCGGCCGGTCTCGACAAGAACGGGCGCTGCATCGACGCCTTCGGTGCGATGGGCTTCGGCAGCGTCGAGGTCGGCACGGTGACGCCGCTGCCGCAGCCCGGCAATCCGAAGCCGCGCATCTTTCGCTTGCCGGAAGCGCAGGCGCTCATCAACCGGCTCGGCTTCAACAACGACGGCCTGGCGGCATTCGTCGCCAACGTGCGCCAGGCGCGCTTTGGACGCAGCGGCGGCATCCTCGGGCTGAACATCGGCAAGAACGCGGCGACGCCGATCGAGCGCGCCGCCGACGACTACCTGGCCTGCCTCGCCGGCGTCTACCCGCACGCCGACTACGTCACCGTCAACATCTCGAGCCCCAACACGCAGGGCTTGCGCGACCTGCAGGGCGAGGCCTCGCTCGATGCGCTGCTCGGCACCCTGCAGGCGCGACGCCGCGAGCTCGCCGACCAGCACCGCCGCGTCGTTCCCATCTTCGTGAAGATCGCGCCCGACCTCGACTCGACCCAGATCGCGACGGTCGGCGCCGCGCTGCAACGCCACGGCATCGACGGCGTCATCGCGACGAACACGACGCTGAGCCGCGATGCCGTGGCCGGCCATCCGCACGCGGCCGAGGGCGGCGGGCTCTCGGGCGCACCGCTGCTCACGGCGTCGAACCGGGTCATCGCGGCGCTGCGCGCGGCGCTCGGGCCGGCCTATCCGATCATCGGCGTCGGCGGCGTGACGAGCCCCGCGAGCGCCCGCGCCAAGCGCGCCGCCGGGGCCGACCTGGTCCAGATCTACACCGGTTTCATCTATGCCGGCCCGAGCCTGGTGACCCAGGTGGCACGGGCGCTCGCCACCCCATGATGCGATCTCCCCTGAACGTCTTCCATCACCTGTGCCTCGCGGCGCTGATCGCGCTCCTCGGAGGCTGCAACTCGCTGCCGGTGGTCTCGAGGGACCTCGTGCGCGTCGATCCGAACGGGGTGCAGCTCCGCGCCGCGAGCGGAAGAATCCTCAGCCCGCAACGCAGCCGCGAGATCATCGAGCGGCTGTCCGCCGGCGGCACGCAAACGGACATCCTCACGCGGCACCTGGCGGTCGAGGAAGCCGTCGCCGGCGCGCCGCTCACCCTCGGCAATCGGGCCGTGCTCCTCGAGGACGGGCCTGCCACCTACGCCGCCATGTTCGCCGCCATCGACGCGGCGCGCGACCACGTCAACATGGAGACCTACATCCTCGAGGACGACGAGGTCGGGCGCAGGTTCGCAGACGCGCTGCTGCGCAAGCAGGCCGAGGGCGTGCAGGTCAACCTCATCCACGACAGCGTCGGCACGCTCGGCACGCCGAAGGCGTTCTTCAAGCGCCTGACCGATGCCGGCATCCAGGTCCTCGAGTTCAATCCGGTGAATCCTTTGACCGCCAAGGCCGGCTGGGACATCAACCAGCGCGATCACCGGAAGATGCTGATCACCGACGGCAGGACGGCGATCATGGGCGGCATCAACATCAGCAACGTCTACTCCGGAGCGTCCGCCAGCCGCGGCAGCTCGCGGGGCGGCAAGGAAGCACTGCCGTGGCGCGACACCGACCTGCTGCTCGAGGGCCCGGTCGTCGCGACGCTGCAGAAGCTCTTCTTCGAGACCTGGGAGAAGCAGAAGGGCCCGCCGGTCGCGCCGCGCCAGTACTACCCGCCTCTTGCGCCCCGGGGCAAGGAGGTGGTCCGCGCCATCGGCAGCACCCCCGACGAGCCGTTCAGCCAGATCTACGTGACGCTCATCTCGGCCATCAACAGCGCCGAGTCCGAGATCTTCGTCACCAACGCCTACTTCGTCCCCGATCCGCAGTTCATGGACGCGCTGATGAACGCCGCCAGACGAGGCGTCGACGTGCGGATGATCCTGCCGAGCACGAGCGATTCCTCTCTCGTGTTCCACGCCGGCCGCTCCAAGTACGAGCCCCTGCTGCGCGCGGGGATCAAGATCTACGAGCGGCAGGACGCACTGCTTCACGCCAAGACCGCCTTCATCGACGGCGTCTGGTCCACGGTCGGCTCGACCAATCTCGACTGGCGCAGCTTCCTACACAACCAGGAGTTGACCGCTGTCATCCTGGGGACGGACTTCGGCGGGAAGATGCGGGCGGCGTTCGAACGCGACCTGGCCGCCTCGCGCGCCATCACCCTCGACGACTGGCTGCGCCGGCCGGTCGGCGTCCGGCTCAAGGAAATGTTCGGCCGAATCTGGGAATATTGGTTGTGAGAATCACCTTCGCAGCTCCCCGCTGGCGCGGTGCCTGGGTCGCGCTGGCGCTGCTGCTCGGGCTGGCCGGCCCCGCGCCGGCCCAGGACGCGCACGCCCTCCGGGCCCGCCATGCCGCGTTGCACGACCGGCTGGCGAACAACCAGTTCGGGCGGCCGCTCGCCCTCGAGTCCATGCAGACCGCGGGCGACCTGAAAGGCGATGTCTACGCGGTGGTCGATCACCCGTTCGGGGTCGTGAACCAGGCGCTTCACTCGCCCGAGAACTGGTGCGACATCCTGATCCTCCACCTCAACGTGAAGCGCTGCAAGACCGAGGACGGCGGCAAGGTGATCACCCTCAGCGTCGGACGCAAGTTCGACCAGCCCATCGAGGATGCCTACGAGCTGGAGTTCGCCTACCAGGTCACGTCGACGAAATCAGACTATCTCCAGGTCCAGTTGACGGCGCCGGAGGGCCCGCTCAGCACCAAGAACTACCGCATCCTGGTCGAGGCCACGCCCGTCGACGCGCGACGCACCGTGATCCACATGTCGTACGCGTACGGCTACGGCTTCCCGGCGCGGATGGCGATGCAGACCTACCTGGCGACGCTCGGCCGGGAGAAGGTCGGCTTCACCATCACCAACCACAAGCCCGACGGCAGGCCCGTGTACATCGGCGGCGTGCTCGGCCTGCTCGAGCGCAACACGATGCGCTACTACCTGGCCATCGATGCCTACCTGGCAGCCTATGGCATGCCGCCCGCCGAGCAGGTGGAGCGCCGCATGCGGGAGTGGCACGCGAGCACCGAGCGTTACGCGCCGCAGCTGCGCGAGATGGAGCAGGCGGCCTATCTCGACATGAAGCGGAAGGAGATCCGCCGCCAGAAGCAGGGCTGAGCCGCCGCGGCTCCCGCGCTCAGAAGCGCAGCGGCACGCCGGTCTTGGACTGCAGCTCCTCGCGCGTCACGCCGTCGGCGATCGTCGCCACCTGCAGGCCTTCGGGCGTGACGTCGATGACCGCCAGGTCGGTGACGATGCGGTTGACGACCCCGACGCCGGTCAGCGGCAGCGTGCAGGCCGGCAGGATCTTCAGGTCGATCGTCCCGTCCTTCTTGCGGGCGACGTGCTCCATGAGGACGATCACGCGCTCGACGCCGGCGACCAGGTCCATCGCCCCGCCCATCCCCTTGACCATCTTGCCGGGGATCATCCAGTTGGCGAGGTCGCCGCGCTCGCTCACCTGCATGGCGCCGAGGATCGACAGGTTGATCTTGCCGCCGCGGATCATGCCGAAGGACTCGTGCGAACCGAAGATCGACGAGCCCGGAAGGGTGGTGACGGTCTGCTTGCCCGCATTGATGATGTCGGCGTCGACCTCGTCCTCGGTCGGGAAGGGGCCGATGCCGAGCATGCCGTTCTCGCTCTGCAGCCAGACCTCGATGCCCGGAGGCACGTGGTTGGCCACCAGCGTCGGCAGGCCGATGCCGAGATTGACGTAAAAGCCGTCCTGCAGCTCGGCGGCGGCACGCGCCGCCATCTGGTCGTGTGTCCAGGCCATGGTCAGGCTCCCTGCCTGTCGGCGGCCTTGGCGATCGCCTCGACCGTCTCGCGCGCCGCCTGCGCGGCGGCGGACCCGGCGGCTGCCTCCATCGGCGCGGCCGCCCGCAAGGTGCGCTTCTCGATGCGCTTTTCCGGCGAGGCGTTGAGCACCAGGCGATGGACGTAGATTCCGGGCAGGTGCACGGCATCGGGATCGATGGAGCCGGTCTCGACGATCTCCTCGACCTCGACGATGGTGACCTTTCCGGCCATCGCCACCGCCGGGTTGAAGTTGCGGGCCGTGCGGCGGAAGACGAGGTTCCCGCTCTTGTCGGCCTTGTGCGCCTTGACCAGCGAGACGTCCGGCACCAGGGCACGCTCCATGACGTAGACGTGGCCGTCGAACTCGCGCGTCTCCTTGCCCTCGGCCACGAGCGTTCCCACCCCGGTGCGCGTGAAGAAGGCGGGAATGCCTGCTCCGCCGGCACGCAGCTTCTCGGCGAGCGTTCCCTGCGGCGTGAACTCGAGCTCGAGCTCACCGGCCAGGTACTGTCGTTCGAACTCCTTGTTCTCGCCGACGTAGCTCGAGATCATCCGCTTGATCTGGCGCGTCTCGAGCAGGAGGCCGAGCCCGAAGCCGTCCACGCCGGCGTTGTTGGAGATGACGCGCAGGTCCTTGACCCGCGAATCGCGCAAGCCCTCGATCAGCGCCTCGGGGATTCCGCACAGCCCGAAGCCGCCGACGGCCATCAGCTGCCCGTCGCGCACCACACCGGCGAGCGCCGCGGCAGCGCTCGGAAAGATCTTGTTCATGCACCAGTCTCCAGGAGCCGTCTCGATGTCCAGCGGCGGATTATCCGTGCCTCGCCTGCCTAGAATCCCGGCGAAGGAGAAACGCACGATGGACTCGCCGGCTTTGCAGGCCATTCTCGACGGCCTCGCCGCCGACTACGTCAAGCAGCTCCACCTGCGCGTCGAGAGGGTCGAGCCCGGAAAGGTGACGCTCAGCCTACCGGTCGCGCCGGGGCTCGTGCACGCGGGGGGCGTGCTCTGCGGCCAGGCGATCATGTCGGCGGCGGACACGGCCATGCTCCTGGCGATGATCGCGCAGCTGGGCTCGTTCAAGCCGATGACCACGGTGCAGCTGCAGACGAGTTTCGTGCGCCCGGTGCCGAAGGACGTTGCCGCGGTGACCATCGTCGCCCGCGTGCTGCGCCCGGGGAAGAGCCTCTCTTACGGCGACGTCGAGTTCACGACCCCCGACGGCAAGCTCGCGGCGCACGCGACCACCACCTATGCCCTGATCTGAGGACCTGACACGCCCTCGGGTTCAGGCGGCGCCGGCGGTCGTGGTTCGGAACGGGAGCTTGAACCCGCTGTCGGGCTCGCTCGACTTGCTGGCGGGGCCGGCAGGCTTCGCCTGAGAGACAGGTCGCGCAGCCGCATCCCGGCCCATCCACTTGGCGACGAGCGCGCTCAGTTGGCCCAGCTCGAGGGGCTTGCTCAGGTAGTCGTCCATTCCCCGGGCCAGGCAGTTCTCGCGATCGCCGCTCAATGCGTTCGCGGTGAGGGCGATGATCGGCGTTCGCGACCTGCCCGCCTGTGCTTCGTACTCGCGGATCAGCCGCGTCGCGGCGAAGCCGTCCATCACCGGCATCTCGCAGTCCATCAGCACGGCATCGAACGGCCGGGAGCGAAACAGCTCGACGGCTTCGGTTCCGTCGGAGGCGTGCACGGACTTGACGCCCATGCTCTCCAGGGATGCCGCGGAAATGAAGGCGTTGACGGCGTTGTCCTCGACCAGAAGCACGGTCTTGCCCGCCGCGCCGGCGAGCGCCTCGAGCGGCAAGGTCGCCGCCGGCCGCGCGACGATCGCGCGCTGTTCGCACTCCGGGAGCAGCAGGCTGACCGTGAAGACGCTGCCGCGGCCCACCTTGCTGCGGACCCGGACGTGGCCGCCCATGGCGTGCGCCAGCTGGCGCGAGATCGCCAGTCCGAGCCCCGTGCCCCCGTAGCTGCGCGCCATTCCGGACTCGACCTGGAAGAACGGATCGAACAGCAACGGGATCATGTCGGGCGCGATGCCGATCCCGGTGTCCGCGACGCGGATCTTCACCTTGATCCCGCTGGCCACCCGCATGCCGCGCAGGCGCAGCGTGACGCCGCCGACGGTAGTGAACTTGATGGCGTTGCTGACCAGGTTCATGACGATTCGGCGCAGCTTCTCCTCGTCGCCGGAGACCAGGGCCATGTCCGAGGGATAGGCCGCCAGGTCGAAGTTCAGCGCGATCCCCTTCGCGGTGGCGTTGGCCTGGAAGGTCTGGACGGCGATCCGGCAGACACGCGGCAGGTCGAGGGGCGCAACGTTGAGCGCGCTGCCCTTGGCGTCGAGCTTGGCGTAGTCGAGGATCTCGTTGAGCGTCTGCAGCAGGCCGTCGGCGGCCTGCCGGGCCACGTCGATGAGCGTCCTGCGGCGCTCTTCGGAGTCGGTTCGATCGAGCAACGCCAGCGAGCCGATGATGCCGTTCATGGGCGTGCGGATCTCGTGGCTCATGTTGGCGAGGAAGGCGGACTTGGCGCGACTCGCTTCTTCCGCGGTATCTCGTGCCCGCTTGAGCTGAATGATGCTGCGCTGTCGCTTCGCTCGCAGGAACAGCTTCCGTTCCCTGATGCTGATCAGTCGGTAGAGCGCATAGCACACGAAGTTGATGCCAGTCAGGTGAACGATCAGGCGCTGCATGACCGCTGCATCCCCGCCATGCCGAAGGGCAAACCAGACAGCCAGACCGGCGTTGAACGCCGCCAGAAGAAGCGTCATTGACGGCGACAGCCGCGTGAATCCATAGATGATGCACGTGATGAACACAGCCGCCGAGTAAATCGCCCAGTAACGAGAGTACGGCGACTCGTCTACACGATTCAAGCTGCCGATGATCGACGTGCAGACGATGCAGACGATGAATATCGAGCTGCAGATCACTTCATAGTGCTTCGCGACGAAGTGCCGGCGCCACCGGATCAAAGCAGCCCCGCCGAGCAGTGCCACGACCAAGGTGAGGCGGAGAGGCTGCGGCTGCGCGAACGCTCCGTCACCACCGGCCAGGGCGTAGATCATGAAGAAGCCAAGGAAGGCAAGCCCACCGATGCCGGTTGCGATTTCGAGAGAGCGAACACCGGCCGAGCGAAAAACCTGGCGGAATTCGTGCTCAAGTTCACGGTCGCGAAATGGCCGTACGCCAAAACGACGGAAACTCGACAGGAATCGTGTGGGCTGCATGCAGGTTGCGGGGAATCTCGTGGGGCTCCCACATACGTATCGGCACTTTTCGGGCAAATTGAACTGTTGAACGTCAGTTTCTCCCCAGGCAGGCCCTACACGATCCACCCGGATCGCCAAGAGCACCTGCCATTCACGGTCCGGGTCGTCACGACGGCTCAAGATCTGGCAAAAGCAGTCGAAGTCAGAGCGTCGGCATACGCACGCCATTTGCCGACACTGGGACAGTCGCTGCTGGTTCCGGAGGCCGAGGATCTGAAGTCTGATGTGTTGGTTCTGCTTGCCGAACGAAAATTCGATGCGCGGCCCATTGGTTCGCTTCGACTGCAATCCAATGTCGAGCGGCCACTTCGCTTGCAGGGTGAGGCGCCGATGTTGGATGTTTATTCAAGTCGCCGGCTCGTCGAAAGCACTCGACTCGGCGTCGACTCTGGTGGAACCAGCAAGCTGGTCACAGCCGCTCTCATCAAGACTGCCTACGAGATCTGCTATGCGGCCGGCGTGGAATACAACGTTACGGGAGGCCGTCGCTCCATGGCGCAGGTCTTCAGATCCCTGCAGTTCGACGAGCTGGATGGCGGGCCGTTTCCGATTTCTTTCGGCAACAACATCCCGCACTGGATTTTCGTTCTGCCGATTCGCGCGTTCGAAGGTCGCCTGCAATCAGCGAACCACTGGTACTACGAGTTCATGGCTCGGACGGAGCACCCCGATATCGAGATCGACTGGTCGTACGTGTTGTCTGTCCTCAAGTACAGGTGAGCATGCCCGACCGCGTTCGGAGGCATCGATATCATGATCCTCGCCCAACAAGTTGTTCGTTGGGAGTCCACGGTCGATCCCTCGCTGTGCGGTGTAGAACTTAGGGGACTCGAGGTTCCGGGGCGGGAACGACACGAGCGACTGCACTCAGGAAAGCCTACCTTCGTCTTGGCGGCCTTGGGCTCTTTGTCACCTGCAGAGGTCGCGGCCGCTCTTTCGAAAGCTTCCATTGAATTCGGCAATGCGAGAGCCTGCCTGGCCGTTGACGTCGGAGTCCTGTTCCGATTGGATATCAATTTTCTTCGCGACAGGAACATAGGCGTCGTGCTCGATCGAGTGGACGAGACGACTCCGCTGAGCGCTATCAGCGAGCAAGCCGTCGAGGCCGTTCGCTTCGCGGCGAACTTCGTCACAAGGGCGAGGAGCGATGGACGTTTCGCATGCATCTTGGATGCGATGCTTGGCTTGTCACGCGACCTTGGCATCGCGACCCTGGGCACAAGCCCGCACCCTAGACGACGGAGCTGCGAACGCTTCGACTTCGACTACACAGCGGCTCAAGCTTCTTAGCAACGTTCTGGCGATGCATGCGCACGATTGGGCGCCTCAGGATGAGCGACAGTCAGTGGTGAAGGCCGGACTTCCGGACAGCGGCGTGCATCAATCAGACGCGAGCCTTCACGAGGCACTCGTAGGTGAATTCCGGGACGTTTACCGCAAACCTGGACCCAAGTATCTCGCGGTCGCATGCCTCTTCGGGTGTGCAAGTGCCGTTGCCTACTACGTAATCGACTTTCTCGGAGGTACACAGGGTCTCATCGGCGGGGCCCAGACGTTTCGCGTGACGCTCGCGGCCGCCTGCCTGCTCGTGGCGTACGTCTGCTGGATGCGGACAGGCGTGGCGATTCGCCACTACGCACCGCTCCTGACCACCGTATGCCAAGTCGCGCTTTCTCGGCAACATGAGTCACGAGATCCGAACGCCCATGACAAGCGTACTGCAGATCCCTTGACGTCGTTGGTGGGCATGTCGGTCCAGAAGACCGGGCACTGATTGCAAAGGCGCGCAATGCAGGTCAAGCCTTGCTTCGAATCTTGAATGGGATCCTGGACTACACGAAGCTCTCCCACGGTGGAACCTCTCCCGAGTCCAAGCCTGTCGACATCTCCGAGGTCTGTCGCACGACGATCGAGCTGCACAGCGCTGCCGCCGTTACAAAAGGACTGGAGCTGCGCTCGCGCCTGGACCTGCCCGCTGATGGGGCATCCCACATCTTGAGCGACGAGGTCAAGCTCTTCGAGATCGTCAACAACCTGCTCTCGAACGCATTGAAGTTCACGCGCTCCGGGTTCGTGGAGCTGCAGGTTCAGCTCGTCATGCTGAGGCCTGAAACTCTCCCCAAGGCCTTGCTCAACATCCAGGTGCGAGACTCGGGTCCCGGAATCCCGCCACGAGATCACGCCAAAGTTTTCATGCCCTTCTTTCAGGGCGAGGGCAGCGCCGGGGAGCACACTCGTGCTGGAGGAACCGGTCTGGGTCTGTCGATCGTCAAGGAACTTGTAGCTAGCCTCGATGGCGAGATTCAACTCGAGAGTACACAGGGCCTTGGCAGCACGTTCACCATCGCCCTGCCGATGACGATTGCAGGGTTCCAACATGAAGCGGCGCCACCCGTGTACCCGGTGCAAGCTGGTGCCGCAGGCGACTACCCGTCCGACCAGACGGCAGCGTATGAAGGCCGTCGTCTGCTGCTGGTCGACGACAACGAGCTCAACGCGTGGTTGGCCTGCCGCTTGCTGCAGGCGTCCGGCTTCGATGTCGTGCTCGCCGCCAACGGAGCCATAGCCGTCGATCGGTGGGTTCACGATCGCTTCGACGTCGTGCTCATGGACTGCCAGATGCCGGTGCTCGACGGCTACGCAGCGACCCGCCAGATCCGCGAGCATGAGCGAAGCAGTGGCAGGCGCCGGACCCCGATCATCGCAATCACGGCGAATACGCTCTCCGGCGACCGCCAAGAGTGCTTGGCGGCAGGGATGGACGACTATGTGGGCAAGCCCTACAGCTTCGGCGATCTTCGTGTCGTGCTCGATCGATGGCTTCCCGCGCGCGCTGCCTCGGATGGGCTCCCGCAGCGTCTCAGCGGAACAGCCCCCTGATCACCTCCGGAAGCGGCACGCTCCTCTCCTCCCGGTAGTCGATCCAGACGATCGTCGCCCCGCCATTGGCATAGATGACGCCGGGCTGGTCGGTCCGCTCGAAGGTCACGTAGGTGTCGAAGCTGCTGCGTCCGGGGTTCGCGATGTAGTGGCGGGCGAGGACCTCGCCCGGGTACTTCAGCTGCCGGATGAAGTTGACGAAGGCATTCACGATCACCGCACCCTCTCCCTCGGCGTCGGGCGCGCCGACGACGGAGTGCATCCAGTCGATGCGGATCGTCTCGAAGTAGCGGAAGTAGATGGTGTTGTTGACGTGGCCCATCGCGTCCATGTCGCCCCAGCGGATGGGAATCACCATCTCGAGGCTGAGCTTCTTCTCGTCGGGAACGTCGAATCTCATGAGGACGCCTGTGCGCGGACGCTCGGTCAGGACTGGATGTCGAGCTCGGCGCAGACACGGGCGACGAGCGCGGCGAGCCGGGCGACTTCGGCCTCGGTCGCTGTCAGGCGCGACTTCAGCGCAGCGAGCTCGGTGTCGGGGAGCAGGACATCGCTTTCGGCAGCGGCGGGCATGGAACTCGTGTCGATCGAGCCGCCGAGCAGATGCGCCCACCTCGCCTCGCGCGAGCCGGGCGCGCGCGGCAGCTTCACCACCAGCGGGCCGCCCTTCTCCTGCGGGCGCGCGGCGAGCTCGTCCAGGAAGCCCTCGACGGCCGAGAGGTCCGCGAAGCGATGCAGGCGTTCGCTGTTGCTGCGCAGTTCCGACACGGTCTGCGGACCGCGCAACACCAGCGTGGCGAGCAAGGCGACGGACTGCGACGGCACCCCGAGCGCGCGGCCGACGTTGTGCTCGTAGCGGCTCACGCGCGAGCCGCTCGATTCGAAGGCCAGGCTGAGCGCACGCAGCGCGTCGACGGCGGCCTGCACGTCGGCGTCGCTCGCGTTCAGCACCGGATCGCGTGCCGTCTTCTGGTTGCAGCCGAGGGTCAGGGCATTCAGCGACAGCGGATAGCTGTCCGGCACGGTGTGCGCCTTCTCGACGAGCACGCCGAGCACCCTGGCCTCGAGCAGCGAGAGCGGTCTCACCCGCGCGACTCCCTGCTCAGAGCGCGAAGCCGTCGTCGGCCTGGATGACAGCGCCGTTGATGAAGTGGCTCTCGTTGGCGCACAGCATCATCAGCACGGCATCGAGGTCCTCGGGACTGCCGAGCCGGCGCCGCGGCAGCATCGCGACGAGCTTCTTGCCCTGCTCGGTCTCCCACTGGTGGTGGTTCATGTCGGTGTCGATGTAGCCCGGGCAGATGGCGTTCACGTTGATGCCGTAGCGTCCCCACTCGAGCGCCATGGCACGGGTCATGTGCACCACGGCGGCCTTGCTCATGGCATAGACGCCGATCTGGCTCATGACCTTCAGGCCGGCCATCGACGAGATGTTGACGATGCGCCCCCCGGTGAACGTGCCCGGCGCGGCGCCCTTGGAGCGCGCGATCATCCGCTTGCCCACTTCCTGGGCGACGAAGAACGCACCGCGCGCGTTGACGTCGAAGACGTAGTCGAAGTCCTCGGGTGTCACCTCGATCAGCGGCTGCGTCGTCGCCACGCCGGAGTTGTTCACGAGGATGTCGATCGTTCCCACCTCGGTCTCGGCGTGGGCCACGGCCGACTTGATGCCGTCGTGATCGTTCACGTCGAGCGGAACGACATGGGCGTCGCCGCCCTCGGCCTCGATCTCGGCGCGCAAGGTCTTCAGGCGCTCGACGCGCCGACCGGCCAGCGCGACGCCGGCGCCGGCGCGCGCGAGCACGCGCGCGAACTGCGCGCCGAGGCCGCTCGAGGCGCCGGTGACGAGCGCGACGCGCCCGGACAGATCGATTTCGTAGCTCATGGGGGTATGAAGGCGCTCCGTAGAATCGAACGAGTTTAGTCGCGAGAAAAACATGACACCCGACGAAATCCTGGCCGTGCACGGCCCGCGGGAAGCGATGGAGTACGACATCGCCATCGTGGGCGCCGGCCCGGCCGGCCTCGCCACCGCGATTCGCCTCAAGCAGCTGGCCGCCGAGCGCTCGCAGGAGATCTCGGTCGTCGTGCTCGAGAAGGGCTCGGAGCCCGGCGCGCACATCCTGTCCGGGGCGATCATGGATCCGCGCGCGCTCGGCGAGCTGATCCCGGACTGGAAGGACAAGGGCGCCCCGCTCAACCAGCCGGTCACGGCCGATCGCTTCCTCTTCCTCAAGGAAGGCGGCGGCGTGAGGGCGACGCCGCAGTTCCTGCTGCCCGACTGCTTCCGCAATCACGGCAACTACGTCATCAGCCTGGGCAACGTCGTCCGCTGGCTGGCCCAGCAGGCCGAAGCGCTGGGCGTCGAGATCTTTCCCGGCTTCCCCGCCGCCGAGGTGCTGTACGCCGACGACGGCTCGGTGCGCGGCGTCGCGACCGGCAACCTCGGCGTCGGCAAGGACGGCGAGCCGGGTCCCGACTTCCAGCTCGGGATGGAGCTGCACGCGAAGTACACCGTCTTCGCCGAAGGCTCGCGCGGTCATCTCGGCCGGCAGCTGATCTCGCGCTTCAAGCTGGACGCCGGCCGCGATCCGCAGAGCTACGGCATCGGCCTGAAGGAGCTCTGGGAGGTGGAGCCGGCGAAGGCGCAGCCCGGCCTCGTCATCCACACCGCTGGCTGGCCGCTCGCCACGGACACCTACGGCGGCTCCTTCCTCTACCACCTCGACAACCACCAGGTCGAGCTGGGATTCGTCGTCGGGCTCGACTACGCGAATCCGTACCTGAGCCCCTTCGAGGAGTTCCAGCGCTGGAAGACGCACCCCGAGATCAGGAAGACGCTCGAAGGCGGCAAGCGCCTCGGCTACGGCGCGCGCTCGATCACGGCCGGCGGCATCCTGAGCTTGCCCAAGACGGTGTTCCCGGGCGGCGCCTTCGTCGGCTGCGAGGCGGGCTATCTGAACGCCAGCCGGATCAAGGGCAGCCATGCGGCCATCAAGACGGGGATGCTCTGCGCCGAAGCGGCCTTCGACGCCGTCGTCGGCGGGCGGCAGCACGACGAGCTGACCGCCTACCCGGCCGCCTTCGACCGGAGCTGGCTGCGCGCCGAGCTCGAGCAGTCGCGCAACTTCAAGCAGTGGTTCAAGAAGGGCTTCTACGTCGCCTCGCTGATGACCGGCGTCGAGCAGTGGCTGCTGCCTCGCCTCGGCGTCAAGGCACCGCCCTGGACGCTGCACCGGCCCCACGCCGATCACCTTTATCTCAAGCCGGCGGCCGAGTGCACCCAGATCGTCTACCCGAAGCCGGATGGCAAGATCACCTTCGATCGCCTGTCGAGCGTCTTCGTCAGCAACACGAACCACGCCGAGCACCAGCCGCCGCACCTGACGCTGAAGGATCCGCGCGTGCCGGTGCAGGTCAACCTCGCCAAGTACGCCGGCCCGGAGAGCCGTTACTGCCCGGCGGCGGTGTACGAGTTCGTTCAGGACAACGGCACCGAGCGGCTGCAGATCAACGCCCAGAACTGCGTCCACTGCAAGACCTGCGACATCAAGGATCCGACGCAGAACATCGTCTGGGTCACGCCCGAAGGCGGCGGCGGACCCAACTACGTCGGCATGTGATGGCCCAGCCCGCGGCGACGCTGCTGCCGAGCCTGCTCGATCGGTCGCTCGTCGCCCGCTGGACCGAGGCGGTCGAGCGGCACTACGCGGCGCCCGGCCTGCGCGGCAGCGCGGACTTCAACGTGCAGAGCTCGTCCATCCGCGTGTCGGCCGTCGAGAGCGTCGACGTCCCCGGCCTCCTCTCGACCTTGTTCATCGGGACGCTCGCGTCGCTCTGCAAGGCCGAACTGGGCGAGAGCGTCGCCTGTGCCGTCGATGCCTCGTGGGTGCGGCGGCAGTATCCGATCGCCAGCTATCCCCCCGGTCATGCGGCGCACTGTTGGCACCAGGACGGCGCCCTCGGCTTCGATTTCCTCGCCCACGCCGGGGATCCCTTCCCGGACGATGCGCTGCTACCGATGGTGACCTGCTGGATCGCGCTCAGCCCCTGCGGCGACGTGGCGCCCGGCCTCGAGCTCGCGGGCCCGCCGCGCCGAGCCCTTCTCGCCGTCGCCGATCTGTCCGAAGACCGCATCGCCGCGATGCACTCGAGTGCCGAGTTTCATCGTCCCGTCCTCGCGCCGGGCGATGCGCTCGTCTTTCCCGGCGGCCTGCTGCACCGGACGCACGTGACGCCGGCCATGCGGCGCGAGCGGACGAGCATCGATCTGCGCTTCGTCGCTCCGGCGCGCGCCCGACGACGACTGCCCGGCCAGCGCCTGCTCGCCCTGCACTGAACCACCCTCACGCAAGGACCACGATGGCCGCCAACCAACCGAACCCGCCGATGCCCGATGCCCAGGGCGCGCGCCCCGAGGTGCTCACCGCCGCCAAGCTGTGGCCGCCGATGATGGAGGCGCTGCACGGTGCCTTCATGGTGCACGACCGCGTGCACCAGAGCGACCCGGCGGCCTTCGCTGCCGTGGCGCCCCGGATCCGTGCCATCGCCGCGAGCGGCGAGTCGAAGGTTCCTCGCGAGCTGATCGCGCAGATGCCGGCGCTCGAGATCATCTCGGTGTTCGGCGTCGGCTACGACGGTGTCGACGTGGCGGCAGCGCTCGAGCGCGGCATCGCCGTCACGCACACGCCGAACGTGCTCAACGACGAGGTGGCGGATCTGGCGATGGCCTTGGCGCTCGCCGTCTCGCGCCGGATCGTCGAGGCCGATCGCTACGTGCGAGCCGGCCGCTGGGCCAGCGGGCCGATGCCGCTCGCCCGCAAGGTGAGCGGCGCCCGCATGGGCATCGTCGGCCTGGGCCGGATCGGCCTGGCGATCGCGCGGCGCGCCGAGGCCTTCGGCATGAGCATCGCCTACACCGCACGCAGCGAGAAGCCCGGCTCCGGCTACCGGTTCCTGCCGAGCGCCGAGCGACTCGCGGCCGAGGTCGACTTCCTCGTCGTCATCACGCCCGGCGGTGCCGGCACGCGCAAGCTCATCGATGCCAAGGTGCTCGCGGCGCTCGGCCGGGAGGGCTACCTGATCAACGTCGCCCGCGGCTCCGTGGTCGACGAGCAGGCGCTCGTCGAGGCATTGAAAAACGGCGCCATCGCGGGCGCCGGGCTGGATGTGTTCGAGGACGAGCCGAACGTCCCCGCGGAGCTGTTCGCGCTCGACAACGTCGTCCTGACGCCGCACGTGGGCAGCGCCACCTGGCAGACGCGCCATGCGATGGGCGACCTGGCCTTCGCCAACCTCGCGGCCCATTTCGCCGGCAAGCCCTTGCTGTCGCCGGTGCCCGAGATGGGTCGGAAGGCCGCATGAGCACGGCGGCCGCTTCGTTCGATCTGTCGGGTCGGCTGGCCCTCGTCACCGGCGCCGGCTCGGGGCTCGGGTTTGCGGTCGCCCGCGGCCTTGCCGAGGCCGGAGCACGAGTGGTGATCAATGGCCGCACGCCGTCGAAGCTGGCGGCGGCGGTCGAGCGACTGCGTACCGACGGCCTCAGCGCCGAGGCGGCCGACTTCGACGTCGCCGACCCGGCGGCGGTGCGCGCGGGCGTCGCGTACATCGAGGCGCGCCTCGGCGGCGTCGACATCCTCGTCAACAACGCCGGCATCCAGCATCGAGCGCCGATCGACGAGTTCTCCGATGCCGACTGGCGGCGCGTCATGGGCACCAACCTCGACGCGCCCTTCTACCTCGCGCGCGCGGTCGTCCCGGGCATGAAGGCGCGGCGCGGCGGCAAGATCATCAACATCGCGTCGATCATGTCGCGCCTGTCCCGGCCGACGACGGTGCCGTACCAGGTGAGCAAGGGCGGCATCGCGATGCTGACGCGCGGCCTGGCCGTCGAGCTCGCGCCGCATGGCATCCAGGTCAACGCCATCGCGCCCGGCTTCTTCCGCACCGAGATGAACGAGGCGCTCACCACCAACCCCGAGTTCGACGCCTGGGTGAAGAAGCGCACGCCCGCAGGGCGCTGGGCCGATCCGTGCGAGCTGGCCGGCGCCGCCGTCTATCTGGCGTCAGCGGCGGCGGCCTTCGTGACCGGGCAGATCCTCTACGTGGACGGCGGCTTCACGGCCGCGATGTAGCGAAGGCTTGGAGCGACCTCAGTCCTGGCCCTCCGTCAGGGCATCGAGCTGGAACTTGCCGTTCTTGTGCACGAGCCAGATCTCGATGAAGCGGGTGCCGCCGGTCATGCGCGAGGGCACGGGGAGCGGGCTGGCACGCCGGATCATCTCCACGACGGCGGCGCTCACGTCGGGCGCGTGCTTCGGGCCGCGGATCAGGGTCACGTCGCGCGTGCGTCCGCTGCCGTCGACGGCGGTCTCGACGACCACCACGCCGTGGATCAGGGGCGGCAGCCGGCCCTTGTAGATGCGCGGCGCGTAGGCGGCGTAGACGTGCTTGGCCGCGTCCATCCGGTATTCCTTGGCGCTCGCGGCCGCAGAGACCTTCTGCATGCCGCTGCGGATCGGCTCGCTGACATAGCTGATTTCCGTCGCCATGGCCGGTCCGTGCATTGAGGCGAGGAAACAGGCTCCGAGGAGAAACCAGGTACGCATCGAGACCCTCCGGGCGGCGTCGTGGCCGCATTCGTGACCGGTCTCAGCGTAGGAGGACGGTGCGGCGGCCGCTGACCGCCCGGAGCGGGCCGTTGGCCGCCCGTGGCAACGTTCACGCTGTCAGCGGTAACGAATCCTGTCCGTGCAGGCGCGTCGCACCGCTCGTCGGGTGGAAGACGAGCCCGGCGCCCTCGCCTAGCGGGCCCAGCCGGGTTTGCGCTTGTCGATGAAGGCCTGCACGCCTTCGAGCGCGGCGTCGTCCATCATGTTGCACGCCATGGTCGACCCCGCCTCGCGGTACGCCTGCTCGATGCCGAGCTCGAGCTGCCGGTAGAACAGCTCCTTGCCCATTGCGACGGCGACCCGCGGCTTGCCGACGATGGAGGCGACGAGCGCCTCGACCTCGACATCGAGCGCCTCCGCCGTCACGACTCGGTTCACCAGGCCCTTCGCCTTCGCCTCGTCGGCGGAGATGAAGTCGCCGGTGACGAGCATCTCGAACGCCGCCTTGCGCCCGAGATTGCGCGACAGCGCGACGCTGGGCGTGGAACAGAAGAGACCGAGATTGACGCCGCTGACCGCGAAGCGAGCCGTGCTCGCGGCGACGGCCAGGTCGCAGCTCGCCACGAGCTGGCAACCGGCGGCAGTGGCGATGCCCTGGACGCGGGCGATGACCGGCACGGGCAGGCGCTGGATCGTGAGCATCATCCGCGCGCAGCGCGCGAAGAGCTCCTCGTAGTACGGCTGCGACGGCGCGGCGCGCATCTCCTTCAGGTCGTGACCGGCGGAGAACGCCTTCCCGGTGGCGGCCAGCACGATCACTCGCACCGACTCGTCGGACGCGATCGCGTCGAGCTCGCCTTGCAGCGCATCCAGCATGTCGCTGCCGAGGGAGTTGAAGGCGCTCGGCCGATTGAGGGTCAGCGTCACGACGCCACGCTGGTCGCGGGCATGCAGCACGGGCGGTTCGCCCGCCGCGGCGGAGCTTGCGGCGTTCATGTCAGGTTCCTTCCCCGTCCGGCTGCGCCGAGCGCACGCGCTCGCGAAGCTGGAACTTCTGGATCTTGCCCGTCGAGGTCTTGGGGATGGCCTCGAAGCGGATCTCGCGCGGGACCTTGTAGCCGGCGAGCAGGCCGCGGCAATGGGCGATGAGGTCGCCGGCTTCGAGCCTGGCGCCGGCGCGCAGTTCGACGAAGGCGACCGGCGTCTCGCCCCACTTCGCATCCGGTCGGGCGACGACGGCGCAGGCAGCGACGTCGGCATGTCGATACAGCGCGTCCTCGACTTCCAGCGAGCTGATGTTCTCGCCGCCCGAGATGATCACGTCCTTGCTGCGGTCCCTGATCTTGACGTAGCGGTCGGGCTCCAGCACGGCGAGGTCGCCGGTGTGGAACCAGCCGCCGGCGAAGGCCTCGCGCGTCGCCTTCGGGTTCTTCAGGTAGCCGCTCATGACGATGTTGCCGCGGATCATGATCTCGCCCATCGTCTGGCCGTCGGCCGGCACCTCGCGCATGGTCGCCGGGTCCATCACGGTCATGCCCTCCTCCAGCGGATAGCGGACACCCTGCCTCCCGTTGAGCCGCGTCTGTTCCGACAACGACTCCTGGCCCCACGCCGGCCGCTTCACGGTCACCGCGGCCGGGCCGTACACCTCGGTCAGCCCGTACACGTGCGTAATGTCGAAGCCTATCCGCGCCATGCCCTCGATCATCGACGCGGGCGGGGCGGCGCCGGCGACCATCGCCCTCACCTTCTGCGTGATGCCGGCGCGCTGCTCGGCGGGCGCGTTGATGAGCAGGTTGTGGACGATGGGCGCGCCGCAGTAGTGGTCGACCCGCTCGCGCCGCATCGCCTCGAAGATCGCGCCCGGCTCCACCTTGCGCAGGCAGACGTGGGTGCCGCCGAGCATGGCGACCGTCCACGGGAAGCACCAGCCGTTGCAGTGGAACATCGGCAGGGTCCAGAGGTAGCGCGGGAAGTTCGGCATGTTCCACGTCGCCGCGTTGCAGACGGCATTGAGGTACGCGCCGCGGTGATGCGTGACGACGCCCTTCGGGTCGCCGGTCGTGCCCGAGGTGTAGGAGACGGCGATCGCGTCCCACTCGTCGCGCGGGCCGTCGAGGCGGGGCAGCGGCTCGTGCGCGGCGAGAAGCGCCTCGTACTCGTGCGCGCCGATGCGCTCGCCCGGCCCGCCGTACTCGCTGTCGCACACGTCGATCACCACCGGGGTGCGGCCGTGCTCGTCGCGAAGGATGCGCAGAGCCTGGGCCATGGTCGGCGCGAGCTCGCGATCGGTGACGAGCACCGTGCACTCGCAATGGTTCATCTGCCAGGCGAGAAGCGCCGGGTCGAGCCGCGTGTTCAGCGTGTTGAGCACGGCATTCAGGGCCGGGACGGCGTAGTGCACCTCGACCATCTCGGGGGTGTTGTGCAGCATCACGCTCACCGTGCTGCCCAGGCCGACGCCGAACGAGCGCAGCGCTGCCGCCAGACGCGCCGCGCGGTCGCGGGTCTGGCGCCACGACTGCCGGCGGGCGCCGTGCACCACGGCTTCGAGGTCGCCGAACACCTCGCCGCTGCGCTCGACGAAGCTCACCGGCGAGAGCGCCACGAAGTTCGCCTCGTTGCGGCCGAGATCCTGCTCGTAGATGTTCATGGCGTCGGGGCTCGCTGGGCGACGAGGCGGGCGGGCGGCTCGGAAGCGCGAAGTCGCACGAAGCGCGACTCGAATTCCGGCCGCTGCACCCAGATGAAGCGGAGAGCGTCGATCATGCCCAGGATCATCGGCACCATGAACGGGAAGAACACCAAGTAGACCCGGCCCCGGCGCTTGTTGCCGAGATAGAACCAGTGCGCTCCGAACCAGCCGAAGAGCATGGCGAGGCCGACCGCCACCGCCCGCGAACGTCGGCTGGCGGCGTCGAGCCACGGAATGCCGAGCCGCGCGAACACCCGGCGCCAGGCGGCACGCAGGGGCGGCGCCGACAGGCGGACGATCATGTAGAAGAAGACGTCGGCGAGGGCGATCGGCCACGCGCGCACCGGCTCGGCGAACGCCGTGCCGTCCGGAGCGAAGGCGATCAGGCCGCCGATGCGCCGACGCGGGTCGCGGTACAGGAGCGCCTTCCAGTTCCTGGCGAGCGGCTGCGGCAGCGCGGCTTCGAAGGTGGGGCCGAGCACGGGGCCGAGATTCGCGACGAGCGCCGGCGCGACGGCTTCTCCGCCCAGGACGGCGAGCACCAGCCGCTGCCGCGGCAAGGTCGCGAGCGCCTGCTCGATCTCCCACAGCACGCCCGGAGAGCTGCCGACGCGCACGACGACGAGACGGGCCCGCGCCATCAGCTCCAACACGCGGGCCTGCCAGCGATCGTGAGACACGTACAGACGGGCCGCACCCAGCTGCGGCAGCGGCTCGCCGGGCTTGCCGATCGCCACCACCGGTCCGATGCGACCGAGGATGTCGGCGAGCTCCTGCTCCGGCGACGACACCCGCAGCAGCTGCATCGACCAGCGCTTGAGGCGCGACCCGTCGTCGAGGACGGCTTCGTCGTCGTCGCGGAAGGAGCGCAGGTAGAGCACCGGCGGACGCGGGTCGCGCCGCATCGCCTCGTCGGCGTCGATCGCCTCGAGCTGGCGGCTGCGCCGCCAGATCCGCGCCGACACGACGAAGAGCGCGTAGCCGCCAAGGGCGACGACCATGCTCCACGCGCTGTCCTCGAGATCCTCGTCGAGCGAGGTGTGGTCTGCGAGGATGCCGTAGAGCAGGAGCGGTGCCGCGACGTTGGCGAGCAGCAGCTGGAGGGCGAGGGCCTGCCGGCGCGAGCCCTGCATCCAGCCGCCGCCGCCGCAGCCGGCCGCCAGCACCAGCACGCCGATCGCGACCACGTTGTCGGCGACCAGGAAGGCGCCGGCGAAGGGAGCGAAGCGCTCGATCGAGAGCGGCCACTGCGCAGCCGCGCGCCCGGACAGGAGGACGATCGCCGCGGCGCCGGCCACGACGAGGGCCAGCCCGAGTGCCTTCAGCCTCCGGTCCTCCGCCGGCGCCTGCTCCGGCCCGCGCTCGGCCGCGCCGACCATGGCTACGTGGCGGCGAGCGCCTGGTCGATGTCCCACAGGATGTCGTCGACGTGCTCCAGCCCCACCGACAGCCGGATCATGTCGGGCAGCACGCCGGCGGCGACCTGCTGTGCCTCGTCGAGCTGGCGGTGCGTCGTCGATGCCGGGTGGATCACCAGCGTGCGGGTGTCGCCGATGTTGGCCAGGTGACTCATCAGCTGCGCCGCTTCGATGAACTTCACGCCGGCGGCAAGGCCGGCCGCCGGCGCCGTCGAGCTCGCCTTGACGCCGAAGGCGAGCAGCCCCGACGCACCCGGCACGCCGCCCACCGTCCGCATCTGGCGCGCGACCAGCCCGTGCTGAGGATGCTCGGGCAGGCCCGGGTAGTTGACCCAGCTCACGCGCGGGTGCGCGGTCAGGAAGCGGGCGACGGCGAGCGCATTGCTGCAATGCCGCTCCATGCGCAGCGGCAGCGTCTCGACGCCTTGCAGGATCTGCCAGGCGCTCATCGGCGACAGCGCCGAGCCGTAGACCCGCAGGGTCTCCATGCGTGCCCGCATGGAGAAGGCGAAGTCGCCGAAGGTCTCGAAGAACTTGACGCCGTGGTAGCCGCGGGAGGGCTCGGTCATGCCCGGGAACTTGCCGTTGTCCCAGGGGAAGCGGCCGCTCTCGACCATCACGCCGCCGAGCGTCGTGCCGTGCCCGGCGAGGTACTTCGTCGCCGAGTGGACGACGATGTCGGCGCCGAAGCGGATCGGGTTGCACAGACAGGGCGAGGGCACCGTGTTGTCGATGACGAGCGGAACGCCGTGCGCGTGCGCCACCTCGGCGACGGCGGCGATGTCGAGCACGGCGAGGCTCGGATTGCCCAGGCTCTCGGCGAAGACCGCACGGGTCTCCGGCCGGATCGCTGCGGCAAAGGCGTCGGGCGAGGCGCCGTCGACGAAGGTGGTGCGGATGCCGAGCTTCTCGAGGTTGACGGCGAGCATGCTGACGCTGCCGCCGTACAGGGCGCCGGCGGCGACGACGTGATCGCCCTGCTGCAGCAGGGTGAGCAGGGCGATCGCCTCGGCCGCCATGCCGCTCGACGACGCCAGCCCGGCCCGGCCGCCTTCGAGCGCGGCGACGCGTTCCTCGAGCGCCGCGACGGTCGGGTTCGACAGCCGCGAGTAGACGTTGCCGAAGGTCTGCAGGTTGAAGAGGCTCGCCGCGTGGTCGGCGCTGTCGAACACGAAGCTCGTCGTCTGGTAGATCGGCAGCGCCCTCGCGCCGGTGGCCGCATCGGGAATCTGGCCGGCGTGGATGGCGAGGGTCTCCGGCTGGAAGATGCGATCGGCCATGGCGCGGATGTCGACGATTGCGGTCGGATCAGACGGCACGCCGCGCCGAGATCACGCCGGTGTTGACGCCGGCCCAGTTCAGGCCGCCGAACAGCCGGGCGTGCTCGATCTTCACGCAGCGGTCCATCACCACGTCGAGCCCGGCCGCGGCGGCGAGCGACGCCGCGGCCTCGTTCCTGACGCCGATCTGCTGCCACAGGCAGCGGGCGCCCATCGCGATCGCCTGCTCCGCGATGGGCATCACGTCCTCGGTGCGCCGGAACACGTCGACGATGTCCACGGGGACCTCGATGCTGTCGAGGCTGGCGTGGCAGCGCTCGCCGAGGATCTCGGGATAGCGCGGGTTCACCGGGACGATCCGGTAGCCGTGCGCCTGCATGTACTTCGCTGCGAAGAAGCTGGGCCGGTGCCACTCGGCCGACAGGCCGACCACGGCGATGGTCCGGGCGGCGCGAAGGATGCGGCGAAGCGTGGCGATGTCGTCCGGCATGGCGGGCAGCGGGCGCCTCGGGCGCCTGCGGCTCGCCGACCTTACCCGAAAGCCCGCGCGCCGGTCAAAGCGCGCTCGGCCCTCCGCGGCCGGCTCTGCCCGGCGCCGCGGCCGAGCCAGAGGTCACAAGGCGGGCACGTGCTCCGGGTGCGACCGCAGCGGCTCGGCGCTCGGTGCCTCGCTGCCGGGCACGTCTGCCGCGTTCCACCATTCCGGATGCGCGTGGTGAACGCGGACCTGGTCGTGCAGGTGCCGGAGCGCCGGCGCGCTCGAGAGCAGCCGCAGCCGGTCGTCGTCGCTCAGCGCCGCCGGTCCTTCGCGCAGGGCACGCTCCACGCGAGCCGCCTCGGCGACGCCCTTGGCGCCGATGGCGACCGGGCGTGCCGGCAGCGCGCCGAGGACGCGCTCCAGCGTGCGCGCGTCGCCCACCGCACGGCGGAAGGTCGCCAGCTCGGCGTCCGCGCGCGCCGCCTCGCCCGCCGCATCGTCGAGCACCGGCGGCACCCGGGTTTCGTCAGGCGTCAGGAGGAGGCTGCGCTTCTTCAGCGCCAGGCCCACTTCGCGGCGGCTGCCCCAGACCGAGAGGAAGGTCGCGCCAAGCAGGCCGAGCAGGATCGGCGACAGCCACCAGGGGAACGCCGAGCTGGTCAGGACGATGGCGCCGATCCAGGCGATCGCCAGGATGGTGTGGGCGCCGTGCCGAGCCCAGGCTTCGCTCCAGGACGTGGCGCGGTCGTCGCGCGGAGGCGACTTCCAGGCCAGGCGCCAGCCGGTCAGCGCCGCCAGGACGAACTGGGTGTGGAACACCATCCGCACCGGCGCCAGCAGCATCGAGTGCAGGAACTCGATAAAGGCGCTGGTGAAGAGCGCGCGCGGGCCGCCGAATCGTTTCGCCTCTCCGCGCATGACGATGGCGATCAGCGACAGCACCTTGGGCGCGAGAAGCAGCATGCCGGTCAGGCCGAAGAGCGTCAGCATCAGCTTCAGGTTGGCCGTCGGCCAGATCGGGAACAGCTGATAGGGCTCGATGAAGTACGCCGGGTCGTTGCCGGTGTGCTGCGCGAAGAGCAGCGTCGACAGCACCAGGAAGGCCAGCCACAGCGGCGAAGAGAGGTACGCGAGGACGCCGGTCAGGAACGCCGTGCGGTGCACCGCATGCAGGCGCGGCTCGAACATCAGCCGCGAGTTCTGCAGGTTGCCGTGGCACCAGCGGCGATCGCGCTGCAGCTCGGCGACGAGGTTCGGCGGGACCTGCTCGTAGCTGCCCTCGATCTCGTCGGCGACCCAGACCTTCCAGCCGGCGCGACGCATCAGGGCCGCCTCGACGAAGTCGTGCGACATGATCTCGCCGGAGAGCGTGCCTTCGCCGGGCAGCGGCGCCAGGCCGCAGTGGGCGACGAAAGGCGCCATGCGGATGATGGCGTTGTGGCCCCAGTAGTGCGACTCGCCCATCTGCCAGAAGCGCATGCCGGCGGTGAAGAGCGGGCCGTAGGCATGGGCGCAGAACTGCTGGACGCGGGCGTGGAAGGTCTCGTGGCCGACGGCCTTCGGCGCCGTCTGGATGATCCCGGCGTCGGTGTGCACCTCCATGAGGCGGACGAGCGTCGTCAGGCACTCGCCGGTCATGATGCTGTCGGCGTCGAGGACCACGAAGTAGCGGTAGGCGCCGCCCCAGCGGCGGCAGAAGTCGGCGACGTTGCCGGTCTTGCGCCGCGTCCGCCGCTGCCGCCAGCGATAGTGGAGGCGAAGCGCGTCGCCATCGCCGCCCGCCTCCGCCGAGAGGCGCCGGGCGAGGTCGGTGTAGGCCGCGTGTTCCGCGGCACGGATGTCCGGATCGCTGGTGTCGCTGAGCACGTACACGTCGAAGCGATCGGATTCCCCGGTCGCGACCAGCGAGTCGATCGTGGCCGCCAGGCCGCCGAAGACGGTCGGCACGTGCTCGTTGCAGATCGGCATCACGATCGCCGTCCGCGCTGCAGGGTCGAGCGGCCGCACCGGCTCGTCGGCCAGGGCCCGCATGAGCGGGCTGGCGCCGCGTCCGAAGACGAGCACCCAGGCGCCCATCATGGCCGTCCAGAAGCCCGCCGAGATCCAGGCGAAGAGGATGCCGAACAGCACCAGCAGGCACTTCTCGGCGAAAGCGGTGCCGTGCTCCGGCAGCACCTCGGTCATGGCCTGGGTGCCCACGTAGGCACCGATCAGCACCAGTACGAGCAGGACGAGCCGGCGCAGCATCGGCGGCCGCCGGTCGCTCGCGCGGCGGGCCGGGCGGCGCGCGCTGCGGCCGAGGAGGCGCTGGAAGAGTCGACCCAGCGGGTGACCGGCCCAGGGCTCGGGAACCATCGCCTGCCGCGAAAGCGCCGGCTGAGGGAGCGCGCCCGTCATGGCCTCTCCGGTTCCGCAGGAAGGATGTAGCTCCATGTCTCGGTCAAGGTCGACTGCTGCTGCTTCAGGAAGGCGCGGAGCTCCACCGGCTTTGCCGGGTCGTTCCGCTTGAACCGAACGGTCATGCGCCACATGCCGCTGACCGGATTCTTGAAAAGATTGCGCTCGCGAATCTCGGCGTTCGCATCGGCCCAGATCACCGGCTCGATGTCCGTCCCCGGCGCCATCGCGCGCAACTGCGGCCCATCGAAGTCGACCACGTAGTTGATGTCGCCATCGGGCTTGCGCACGAAGCCGCGCCCTCGCCTCGTCTGGACGACCCAGCCGTGCTTGGCAGGCGCCGTGCCCGCGAGCTGCCAGCGCAGGCGGTAGGCGAAGTCCAGCGGTTTGCCCGGCAGCGCCTGCGCCTGCGGCACCCAGTACGCCACGATGTTGTCGTTGGTCTCGTCGGGCGTCGGAATCTGCACCAGCTCGACGCGGCCGCTGCCCCAGTTGCCGACCGGCTCGATCCAGGCGCTGGGCCGCCGCTCGTAGAGCGCCTCGGGGTCCTCGTAGCTCGCCGGCGAGCGGTCCCGCTGCATCAGGCCGAAGCCGCGCGGGCTGTTCATCGAGAACGAGGTGACCAGGAGGCGGCGCGGGTTCACCAGCGGACGCCACAGCCACTCGCCGTCGGCGGTCTGGATCGACAGGCCGTCGGAGTCGTGGACCTCGGGGCGATAGTCGTCGCGACCCGGCTGGTTCTCGCCGAAGGCGAACATGCTCGTCAGCGGCGCGAGCCCCAGCTTGGCGATCGGCTCGCGGACGTAGACCCGAGCCGTGATCTGCATGACGTTCTCCGTGCCCGGGGTGACGACGAAGCGGTAGGCGCCGGTGACGCGCGGCGAGTCCAGCAAGCCGTACAGGGTCAGCGAGGTCGCGTTCGGGCGCGGCTTCTCGAGCCAGAACTCGACGAATCGCGGGAACTCCTCTCCCTGCGGCGCCGCCGTGTCGACGGCGAGACCGCGCGCCGACAAGCCGTAGATCTGGTTCTTGCCGACGGCGCGGAAGTAGCTCGCCCCCTGAAAGACCAGCACCTCGTCCTTGTAGCCGGGCTTGTTCACCGGATAGTGGACCCGGAAGCCGTTGAAGCCCAGGCCCTGCAGCTTCTGCGGATCGAGCTTGTTGCGCCCATAGTCGAACTGCGACGGGTCGAAGCCGATCGCGCGCTCGCCGGAGGGCTCGACGACGTTGATGCGGACCGGCTCGGTCCCCGTCCGCCCCTGGTGGAAGAACATGACCTCGAAAGGCAGCTTCTCGTCGCGCCACAGCGCCTTCTCGGGGCGAAAGCGGATGTCCCGGTAGGCGTCGTAGTCGAGATCGCGAAGTTCCGCGGGCAGCCTGGCGTTCAACGCCTTGTAGGGCTGCGCCGCCAGGGCGCGGGCGCGATTGCCGACCTCGTCGAACTCGATCGCGAGGGCGAACGGTGCGACGGCAAAAAGCACCAATGCCGGGACAACCTGCCGCAAAGCAAGGAACAAAGAGGCACGCATGGAGGGACGGGGGCGTCAGGACGACGCACTAAGCAAGAAACGGGCTTCCGGCGGCTGTCTTCGTCCGGCCGATGGGCCCGATCCAGCACGCTGCGGCGGCGGCATTTTGCCGCAACGCTCCCGCCGCTTCACCCCTGGGGCTATCGCCTGCGGCGGGGAGGCCCCGGCCGGACACGATGCCAGCCGGCTTCGGGCGGCGGCTCGAGCGCCGCCCGAGGACGCCGCTCAGGCGTGCTTGCGGTCGAAGAACTGCTCGTCCTCGGTCGAGCCCTTGAGGGCACCGGTCGAGGCGTCGCGTTCGATCGTCGTGGTCACCGCGTCGAAGTAGCCGGTGCCCACCTCGCGCTGGTGCTTGACCGCGGTGAAGCCCTTCTCGGCCGCCGCGAACTCCGCCTCCTGGAGCTCGACGAAGGCGCTCATGCTGTTGCGCGCATAGCCGTGCGCCAGATGGAACATCGAGTAGTTGAGGCTGTGGAAGCCCGCCAGGGTGATGAACTGGAACTTGTAGCCCATGGCCCCCAGCTCGCGCTGGAACTTGGCGATCGTTGCGTCGTCCAGGTTCTTCTTCCAGTTGAAGCTCGGCGAGCAGTTGTACGCCAGCAGCTTGCCCGGAAACTTCCGGTGGATCGCCTCGGCGAATGCCTTGGCGTAGGCCAGGTCGGGCTTGCCGGTCTCGCACCAGACCATGTCGGCGACCTCGCTGTACGCCAAGCCGCGCGAGACGGCCTGCTCGAGCCCGGGACGCGTCCGGTAGAAGCCCTCCACCGTCCGATCGCCGGTGAGGAAGGGCTTGTCGTTGTCGTCGACGTCGCTCGTGACCAGGTCGGCGGCCTCGGCGTCGGTGCGGGCGATGACCAAGGTCGGCGTGCCCATCACGTCTGCTGCGAGGCGGGCGGCGGTCAGCTTGGCGACGGCCTCCCGCGTGGGCACCAGAACCTTGCCTCCCATGTGGCCGCACTTCTTGACCGACGCCAGCTGGTCCTCGAAATGCACACCGGCCGCACCGGCCTCGATCATCGACTTCATGAGCTCGAAGGCGTTCAGCACGCCGCCGAAGCCGGCTTCGGCGTCGGCCACGATGGGTGCGAAGAAGTCGATGTCGTCCTTGCCCTCCGACCACTGGATCTGATCGGCTCGGGTGAAGGTGTTGTTGATGCGCTTGACGCACATCGGCACCGAGTTCGCCGGATAGAGCGACTGGTCCGGGTACATCTCGCCGGCGACGTTGGCGTCCCCTGCGACCTGCCAGCCCGACAGATAGATCGCCTTCAGTCCGGCCTTCACCTGCTGCAGCGCCTGGTTGCCGGTCAGCGCGCCGAGCGTGTTCACGAACGGCTCCGTGTTGACGAGGGTCCAGAGCTTCTCGGCGCCGCGGCGTGCGAGCGTGTGCTCGACGGCCACGGAGCCGCGCAGGCGCACGACGTCCTCGGCGGCATAGCTGCGGGTGATTCCTTTCCAGCGCGGGTTGGTGGACCAGTCCTTGCTGAGTGCGGCGGCTTGTTCTTCGCGGTTCGGGGTAGGCATGTGCGCTCCTGCGGGGTGAAATGACTGGCTTCAGCGTACCGGGACTCGGGAGACACGTCTGCTCCCATGACGGCGATCATGAAATGAAAAACCCGAGACCCATCAACGGCTTAGCCGTTCATTTCAGATAGTGCCGGTTTGTTCTTCACGATGAGAAATTTTGCCGCACAGCAGCATGATCTCTTTTCGTCATACGAAACTCAGCTTTTCTGATACGGAACCAGAGCGAAACAGCACACATCTTCTAGACTTCCCGGTCCGCCGCTCTCGCCGGCAGCGCCTACAGGAGACAACCACATGCACAAGGATCCGAACCCCGCCGCTGCTCCCGCCTCCGGCGTTCCCGGCGCCGCTGCCCCCGAGAAGCTCGACGCCTTCTGGATGCCGTTCACGGCCAGCCGTCAGTTCAAGAGTGCTCCGCGTCTGCTGGCCAAGGCCAAGGACATGCACTACTGGACGCCGGAAGGCCGGCAGGTGCTCGATGCGGTGGCCGGACTGTGGTGCGTCAACGCCGGACACTCGCGGCCCAAGATCGTCCAGGCGATCGCCGACCAGGCGGCGGAGATGGACTTCGCGCCGCCCTTCAACATGGCCCACCCGAAGGCCTTCGAGCTCGCGGAAAAGCTCGTCGCGCTGACGCCGAAGGGCCTCGACAAGGTCTTCTTCACCAACTCGGGCTCCGAGTCGGTCGA